>JAZQQH010000001.1:0-1553 GCA_045628985.1 Bacteroidales bacterium
CGAGCGTCCTACCAAGAATGAGTTCGACCTCGACTATGTAGGTATCAAGGCTTCGCAGTTCTCATTCAGCCGTCTGCAGAAGGCCGATCCTGTCCTCGGTGTCGATATGTCTTCTACCGGTGAGGTCGGCTGTCTGGGCGATGATACCAACTGTGCCATCCTCAAGTCGATGCTCTCTGTCGGCCTCCGCATCCCAGAGAAGAGCGTCCTCATTTCTTCGGGCAACGCCAAGCAGAAGGCCTCGCTCCTCACCCCTTGCAAGCAGCTCGTCGAAAAGGGTTACAAGCTCTACGCCACCGCCGGCACCTACCGCTACCTCATGGAGAACTTCATCCCTTGCCAGATCGTCTTCTGGCCAAGCGAAGAGGGTCAGCCTCAGGCTCTTGACCTCATCCGTGAGAAGAAGATCGACATGGTAGTCAACATCCCGAAGAACCTCTCTTCTGGTGAGCTCACCAACGGCTATAAGATCCGCCGTGCCGCCATCGACTTCAACGTCCCTCTCATCACCAACGACCGCCTCGCCTCAGCCTTCATCAATGCATTCACCTCGATGAGTGTCGATGACATTGCTATTAAGGCGTGGGATGAGTATGGTGCGGAATAAGGCTTAATGTCTCACACCCGTGCAGAATATGCCCATACAGGGCGAACAATCGAGTAGGAGGTAAACGCTAATCGTAGGCGTTTATCTCCTACTTTCACGTTTACCGACCTCTCACACCACCGTACGTGCCGTTCGGCATACGGCGGTTCCTTATTATTGTACACGGACTATTAAACGATGATAGTCCATCAGACATGGCCAGCCTTGCCTCTGTAATGACTCTCTGCTGATTGCTCGATGTAAAATCGGACTCTTTGCAACTCGCCAGTACTTCTTGCTGCTGTTACCCCATTCATAGGCTTGCCATTCTGCTATGCCGCATTTGATGAGGTTCTTCACCTTTGTGCTGCATTTCTTCCAGGCCTTCCATATGCACATGCGATAACGGCGGCGCAGCCATTCATCAATCTCTTTCAGTCGTCGCTGCATATCTGCCAGCTGAAAGTACTCTATCCATCCGCGTATGATCTGGTGCATCTTTTCCTTTCGGCTTTGATACCCCATCCCATTGCTCCGCATGGTAGCATCTTTCAGTCTCTTCCGCAGTTTGTCGTACGTCTTGGAATGGACGGTCAGTCGACACTCCCCTCGCATAATACGAAACGAGTAGCCAAGATATTTCATTCCAATAATACTCCCCACCTCGGTCTTCTCGCGATTCACCTTCAAATAGAGTTTCGTCTCGATGAAGTCCGTGACGGATTCGCTGACACGTTGCGCGGCTCGTCTGCTCTTACAAAAGATGATGCTGTCATCCGCATAGCGGACGAAGCGGTGACCTCTTCTTTCAAGTTCCTTGTCGAGTTCATTCAACATGATATTGCTCAGCAATGGACTGAGTGGGCCGCCTTGCGGTGTTCCCTCTTCCGTCGGCTGCAATACTCCGTGTACCATCACACCGCTGCGGAGATACTTGTGTATCAGCGATACCACACGACCGTCCTTT
>JAZQQH010000002.1:0-1919 GCA_045628985.1 Bacteroidales bacterium
AGACCGCTTGGCCTCCGACTTATACGGAATGGATCCTGCCAGCATGGACCCCGGGCAGGCCATGCGCATCGTGGCTCCCATCGGCGGGGAGGTAGTGCGCTGCAACATCACTCCCGGGGCGTTTATCAAGGCTGACGGTGAGGCGCTGCTGACCATAGCCGATCTCGGAAAAGTCTGGGTGACCGCTCAGGTGAAGGAGCGTTTCATAGGATCTGTGGCCAAGGGCGGCAAGGCCGGTATATTCACCGAGGCCGACCCTGAGACCCCCATCTGGGGTGAGGTGCTCAACATAGGCAACCTTGTTGACGAGCAGACTCGGTCTGTACAGGTGATAGTCGCCTGTGACAATGCAGAGTTCAAACTCAAGCACGGGATGTATGTCTCCGTACATTTCATCTCCGAGCCTGAAGATGCAATCGTAGTCCCGTCGACTGCCGTATTCCAGGGAGAAAAGACAAGCTATGTCTATATGGCTACTCCGGACGCAGACAATATATTCGTGCGCCGTGCGGTCACTGTGGGCGAATCCAATGATGACAATACCAGGGTACATATTGCCCACGGCCTCCTCCCGGGAGAAAGAATTGTATCAGAAGGTGGCCTTTACCTGAACAATTAGGCTATGGAAAAGTTCTTCAGCCTTATCCTGAAGCGTTGCTGGCTGGTCGCCACCGTGTTCCTTCTCATATGCGCATTCGGCGTTTACGCCTGGACGCAGCTTGCAATTGATGCATATCCGGACATTGCCGACACCACCGTGCAGGTTGTGACTCAGGTTCCCGGACTCGCTGCGGAAGAGATGGAACAGCAGATTACGATTCCTCTCGAACGCTCGCTCAACGGCCTGCCGTCACTCAAGATGATGCGCAGCACCAATACCTTCGGAATTTCCACAATTATGCTGGTGTTTCAGGACGGAACAGAAGATTACTGGGCTAGGCAACGTGTCCGCGAATGCATAGACGAGGTGGACCTTCCGTTTGATGCCGCTCCTGAGTTGAATCCTCTCACGTCTCCCACCGGGGAGGTCTTCAGGTACATCCTGAAGAGCGACAGTCACTCGCTGCGCGAGCTTACCGATTTGAACAAATGGGTGGTAATCCCCCGCCTGACCCAAATCTCCGGAGTCGCATCCGTCAGCAATTATGGTGGAATCACCACTCAATACCAGCTTGAGATAGATCCCAATAAACTCTCGAAATACGGTATTTCTCTTTCCGAGGTGGAGGAATCCATCAATCTGAACAACTCCAATGCAGGTGGAAGTACACTTGTGCGTGGCGATCAAAGTTTCGTGGTCAGGGCGGAAGGGCTGATCACCGATCTGAAGGATATGGAGAGCATCGTGGTCAGGAACGTGCAGGGTACTCCTGTTTATCTGGGGGATCTGGGCACCCTACGCTACGGGAATCTCGAGCGCAAAGGAATTCTGGGCTACCTGGACGATACTACAGATTACCAGGACGGAGTGGAAGGCATAGTACAGATTCTCCGTTATCAGAATCCGTCCGACGTACTCGACCTCGTACATTCCGCCGTAGATGAACTGAATTCGGATGTGCTGCCGGGTGGCGTGCAGATCTATCCGGTGCTTGACAGAACCAATCTGGTGAATGCAACTCTGGATACAGTTTCCCACACTCTGCTTTTCGGCATGCTGCTGGTAATAGGAGTCCTTCTCCTTTTTCTCGGAAGCATCAAAAGTGCCGTCCTGGTAGCCATAACCATCCCGATTTCCCTGCTTATAGCATTCATCCTGATGCACTTCACGGGCATCCCTGCAAACTTGCTGTCGCTGGGCGCAATTGATTTCGGAATTCTTGTGGATGGCGCAATCGTGATGATGGAGACCATACTTAAGAAGAGGGAGGACAATCCTGACAGCAAGCTGGAAGGGCAGGATATCGTCCGGAGGGTGA
>JAZQQH010000003.1:0-2036 GCA_045628985.1 Bacteroidales bacterium
ACCGGCCTAAACCCTTGGACCGGCTCTACCATCAACCGGCTCATGCTATCCTTCTGTGTCAATGCTTCGCTTACATCGGTGGTGCAGGAATCTCAACCTGCTCTCCATCGCCTACGACTTTTGTCCTCAGCTTAGGCCCCGACTTACCCTGGGCGGATGAACCTTCCCCAGGAAACCTTGGGCTTTCGACGTGCAAGTTTCTCGCTTGCATCTCGTTACTCATACCGGCATTCTCTCTACTGCACCGTCCACAGTTCCTTCCGGTACTGCTTCTGCCAGTGCACTATGCTCCTCTACCGCTCACATTACTGTGTACCCGAAGCTTCGGTGGTGTGTTTTAGCCCCGTTTATCTTCGGCGCACATTCACTCGACCAGTGAGCTATTACGCACTCTTTAAATGAGTGGCTGCTTCTGAGCCAACATCCTGGTTGTCTATGCAACTGCACATCCTTTTCCACTTAACACACACTTGGGGACCTTAGCTGTCGATCTGGGCTGTTTCCCTTTTGACGACGGATCTTATAACTCGCCGTCTGACTCCTGAACATCATCTTAACGGTATTCGCAGTTTGATAGAAGTTGGTAAGTTTTGTGACCCCCTCGTTCATTCAGTGCTCTACCCCCGTCAGCCTAACTCAAGGCTCGCCCTAAAGCTATTTCGAGGAGAACCAGCTATATCCGGGTTCGATTGGAATTTCTCCGCTATCCACAAGTCATCCCCGCCATTTTCAGATGACGTCTGGTTCGGTCCTCCATAGTGTTCTACCACCACTTCAACCTGCTCATGGATAGGTCACCCGGTTTCGGGTCTACGTCATGCAACTTGACGCCCTGTTCAGACTCGCTCTCGCTTCGGCTCCAGACCTTCAGTCCTTAACCTCGCTGCATAACGTAACTCGCCGGTCCGTTCTACAAAAAGTACGAAGTCGCGCTTTAAACCACGCTCCCTCTGCTTGTAAACACATGGTTTCAGGTTCTCTTTCACTCCCCTCCCGGGGTTCTTTTCACCTTTCCCTCACGGTACTATGCGCTATCGGTCACTGATCGTTTTTAGGCTTGGGGGGTGGTCCCCCCGGCTTCCCACAGGATTCCTCGTGCCCCGCGGTACTCTGGTGTCATCTGTCCGCCTCTGACTTCGCTTACTGGACTGTTACCTTCTCTGGTCCCGCTTTCCTTCGGTGTTCAGCTCGCCGTCCGCTTCTCTTTGATGATCCTCAACCCCTCAGATCCGTAGACCCAAGGTTTGGCCTCTTTCCTCTTCGCTCGCCGCTACTACGGAAATCGATTTTTCTTTCTTCTCCTCCGGGTACTTAGATGTTTCAGTTCCCCGGGTGCCCTCCTGTAAGACTATTTGATTCATCTTACGGTGACCGGACATTACTCCGGCCGGGTTTCCCCATTCGGATATCCGCGGATCAATGCTTACTTGCAGCTCCCCGCGGCTTTTCGCAGCTTGTTACGTCCTTCCTCGGCAATCAGTGCCATGGCATCCACCATGTGCTCTTATTAGCTTAATCTTCTCTCACAACGCTTGTAGACTCGTTGCAAGATGCTTCGCTTTACTTATTTCTTCCTCGTATCTCTTGCTCTGTGCAGTTGTCAAGGTGCGTTCGCGATCCCTGAAAACGATATAGTGAAGAATGATTCGCTCGTTCCTTCCGATACTCTCGCACCGGTTTCACTCGCTTGAAACTGTCAGTTCCGTATTCCGCCAGACTCTCTCCGGCGTCACGGCTCTTCGCCGTTCTTTATCCGTGCGCGCAGGCTCTTCGCTCCGGCTCTCTTTCATGCCTTCGCTCCCCTTCGCGCTTCGACCTCGGGCTATGATCCGATCTTCATCAGATCATGTCTCCCTAGAAAGGAGGTGATCCAGCCGCACCTTCCGATACGGCTACCTTGTTACGACTTCACCCCAGTCATCAGTCTCACCTTCGGCAGCTGGTCCCTTGCGGTTACCACACTGACTTCGGGTGCTCCCAACTCCCATGGTGTGACGGGCGGTGTGTACAAGGCCCGGGAACGTATTCACCGCGGC
>JAZQQH010000004.1:0-40031 GCA_045628985.1 Bacteroidales bacterium
AAAGCAGATGTTTGCCGCCAACTTCCTTCAGATTCCGTGTCGCCACGGACACCCTTGTCTTTGGCTGTAGCCTTCCCGTTATCAGGGCGGCTTAGGGACTTGCACCCGTTAGAGTATGCCCATGCTGGGCGAACAAGAAAAGGGGCTGTGTCAAGACACAGCCCCTCTATGTTTTGCGTGTTTTCTACTCTATGAAATCTTTCGAAAACTAGCGGTCAACTGTTGATAACTCCATCGACTTATCAACAATTGGCACTTGATAACTCTGAAAAGGTATGCGGGATGGTTAATAATTCTTCTTCAAAACCGTCTCAGGGAGAGTCCGAGCAGGCCCGACGCCTGCATAATCTATCATAATGACACCAGTGGTGTAATCGTCATACGACTTTATCAACTTCTCGGTGTATGGAGCAGTATAGGATGATACGAATTCTGAATTGACAATACCTCCCACAATGGTCGCTATATTAGAGGCGTTGGTAACGGCCCTTACATAGCCCGATGTATGATTGAAGGCCCATACATTACCATCGGCATACTCATTGTTCAGCGCTAAAAAGTTATCAGAGATCATTCTTTTCTTAATCGTCACATATTCATCTTTATCCTCTCCATCCTGTTTATATTTGTCCTGTACCCAAAGAAGGGTGCTGTCTACGGCGCTTTCATCTTTGGTCTTCGGATCTAACATACGCAGATACTGGTCAGGCAAATTTTCATCCCATTTACTGACTTTAGGTATATACTCTCTTACGAGTGAGTCTGCTGGCAGATATCGGGCAATGACGATGAATTTGCCACGAGCCTCCTCCAATGTCAGGTCTTTACGCCATTTCACGATCTGATCCTTTTTGATGCGTTCATGCAGGAATTTATCGAGCTCCGCGATAGCTGCGTTCTTACGATCATTATCCTGATCGAATTTAACAATGAGAATGGCCGTTTCTGATTTGTTAGCATCCAACTTTTCTTTGATGACATCAAAAGCTTCAACTATATTATAATCGAGAAAGACAAAGCCTCCATGGGTAAGGACGAGCTTGCTGGAAAAAAGATTCATATAGTCATATTCCAGACGAATATCAAAGCAGCGGACGCCCAGATCCCATTGCTGGCCGATTCCACATCGCTGTGTGCCTGCTACTGTCGATGTAATAGCGGTGTTGAAAGTGAAAGTGTCATGGGTGCCTGGGATGGAGAGCTTACAAATCGGCATAGAGTCATCAATATTTTTCATCCAGTCTTTATACTCCATCGGACCAAAGTCAGTAAAGAGCATGTCTCCTAGCTTATTAATGGCCTGCCCAGCAATGGTAACTGGTTTGGTAACAATATCTGCGGTTTTCTTCACAACGTGTACAGTACCCCAAAATGTATCTACTGCTCCATCTACTAACTTCTTTCCGGCGTCCAGAAGACTATCAAAGAAGCCTCGGGTTTGAGCCGACACTCCATCCTCTTCTTCTACCAGCAAGACGACTTCCTGCTCAGGAGTCACCATGATAGGCTGACTATCGGTGATTGGAGAGAAATCTATCGAGTCCTTGTACCGCTCAATCACATTGGCAGGAAGGTTCTCTTCAGGATAGTAGACCAACGCGACGTCGTAAAGCTCATATCCATCAGACGTAGCCTCTGGAGTATGTGGCAGCTCCCAATGTATTAACATCGAGTCAATCTCCAGTTCGTTATCATAATCCCTGTCTGAGTAATAAATAAGGTGGACAGTTCCGTCTTTCTTAAACGAGTATTCCAAGACGTAATGCTTATCTCTGAGCATACAGGTGTCAATATACGAATGGCAAAGCTCATCGACAATGTGATCATACTTGGCCGATTGGTCAACGTCAGCCGACTGATGATCGTCCTTGCAGCTCCAGCAGGCCGCTATGAATAAGGATAGAAAGAGAAGAATATTTTTCATAAGATAATAAAATACTGCGCAAATATAAGCTATTTCCTTAAATTTGCAGTTTGCAAAACGCACAAAATGTGCAAAATGCACGTTTTTTAAGGGTCTTTTTGTGCCAAATAACAAATATCATCACCTACGCTGCGGACAATGGCACTCGTAAAGAGCACGCTGCAGTGCGGGTGATGATATTTGTGATTTATTTTATTCGGAACCGAGTTGGATTAGAACCAACGGGTGTAAGCGAAGTCCATACGGTGTGGGAGCTTCTCGTTCTTTGGGAAGAGACGGAAACCGAACTGGTATGCACCGCTTGACTTAACTGGGTAGTTGACAGCGAAGGTAACGAGGCTACCCTCACGCTTAACAACCTCCATCTCCATAGTCTTGTAGATGTGCTGTGCGCCATCACCAGCCTTGGTGAGTACGAGGTCGAGACCGAGGTCAGCTGCAATAGCCTTACCATCGATGGTAACAGTTGCCTTGTAGCTCTCGCCAACTGCGAAGCCCTCGTTGATTGATGCGTTAGGAAGATTAACCTCCTTAACCTCAACGGTATCCCAGTTCTCTGCAACGTGCTCCTTCCAAGCAGCGATCTCCTTAGCCATTGCGAAATTGTTAGCTGCCATCTGAGCGCCACGAACGCCCTCCTTCTGATAGAAGCGATCGTAGTAGTCATCGAGCTGACGCTTCATGGTGAAGTTAGGAGTGATCTTAGCGAGACAGTCCTTGATAGCCTCAACCCACTCTGAAGAGTAGCCCTTGCGGTTCTTGTTGAAGTAGAGAGGTACGATCTCGGTCTCGAGCATGTTGTAGATGGTCTCTGCGTCGAGCTGATCCTGGAGAGCCTGGTTCTGGAAGGTACGCTTGTCGGTAAGAGCCCAACCTGCGCCCTCCTTGTAACCCTCATACCACCAGCCGTCGAGGACTGAGAGGTTGAGGACACCGTTCTGGATAGCCTTCTCGCCTGAGGTACCTGATGCCTCGAGTGGACGGGTTGGAGTATTCATCCAGATATCGACACCTGAAACGAGGCGCTTAGCAACGTCCATATCATAGTTCTCGACGAAGATTACCTTGCCGATGAACTGTGGCATGCGTGAGATCTCAACGATGCGACGGATGAGGCCCTGGCCACCACCGTCAGCTGGGTGAGCCTTACCAGCGAAGATGAACTGTACTGGACGCTCTGGGTTGTTGACGATCTTAGCAAGACGGTCGAGGTCGGTGAAGAGGAGGTGTGCACGCTTGTAGGTAGCGAAACGACGAGCGAAACCGATGGTCAATGCCTCTGGGTTGAGGGCGTTGACTGCCTGGATGATCTTAGCTGGGTTCTCCTGCTTCTTGCGGAGGTTAGCAGCAACCTCCTCCTTGATGAAGTTGAAGAGCTTAGCCTTAAGACCCTTACGGATCTTCCAGATCTCCTCGTTGTCAGCCTCGTAGATCTTCTTCCACATATCCTCTGAGGTCTGGTTAGCGTAGTAACCCTCGCCGAAGAGCTTGGTGTAGAAGGCTTTCCACTCTGAAGCTGCCCATGATGGGTGGTGAACACCGTTGGTGACGTAGCTAACGTGGAGCTCGTCTGGTGAGTAGCCCTTCCATACTGGCTGGAACATGTTGCGTGACACAGCGCCGTGGAGCCATGATACGCCGTTAGCCTCCTGGCAGGTGTTGAGCGCGAATACAGACATAGAGAACTTGCCCTCGCCTGGAGTCTCGCGACCCATGTTCATGAAGTCATCCCAGCTGATGCCGAGCTTGCCAGCAAAGTGGCTCATATACTTGTAGAAGAGACCCTCCTCGAAGTAGTCGTGACCTGCAGGAACTGGAGTGTGGCAGGTATAGAGTGAGCTTGAGCGGACAACCTCAAGAGCCTCGCCGAACTTCAAGCCCTCGCGAGCGATGAGGTCAGCCATACGCTGTGCATTCATCAATGCAGCGTGGCCCTCGTTAGCATGGTAAACGTCCTTCTTGATGCCGAGCTTGTCGAGGAGCATGACACCACCGATACCGAGGAGATACTCCTGCTTGATACGGTTCTCCCAGTCGCCGCCATAGAGCTGGTGGGTGATAGAACGGTCGTACTCAGAGTTGCGATCGAAGTCAGTATCAAGGAGGTAGAGCTTAACGCGACCTACGTTGACCTGCCATACCTTAGCGCATACGATGATGCCGTCGTGGAATGGAACCTCAAGAATGAGCTGTGCGCCGTCCTCGCCCTTCACTGGCTCGATAGGGAGCTGGTTGAAGTTCTGAGCCTCGTAGTTAGCCTCCTGGCTGCCATCTGCAGAGAGGGTCTGGGTGAAGTAACCATAACGATAAAGGAAACCTACTGCACAGAAGTTGACGTTAGAGTCAGAAGCCTCCTTTACGTAGTCACCAGCGAGGATGCCGAGACCACCAGAGTAGATCTTCAAGCAAGCGGTCAAGCCGTACTCCATACAGAAGTAAGCGACAGAAGCGCGCTTGGTATCCATTGGCTCAGCCATGTATGCGTTGAAGCGGGTAACGACGTCGTTGACCTGCTTCATAAGCTTCTTATCAGCAACAACTGCGTTGAGCTTGTCGAGCGACATATTCTCGAGCATAGCCACTGGGTTGTGACCGGTAGCACGCCAGAGCTCGATGTCGAGCTGACGCCAGAGCTCACGGGCGTTGGTATCCCATGACCACCAGAGGTTGCGAGCTACAGTGTACAAGCCTTCGAGCTCAGCAGGAAGGTTTGACTTTACGGTAATATCACGCCATACTGGGGCGTTGGTATTACAAACCTGAACTTTCATAACTATATATTTTAAAATGTGTAAATAAAAATATGCTTAATAACCGGTGCGGGCGATGGCCTTGACCAATGCCTGCTCGTATGCCTTGTTATAATACTTGATGAAGTTGTGCCAGCCAGCACGGGTAGAGAGGCGACGAGCCTCCTGACGGATGGCCTTGACCTCGACCTGAGGAACCTCAGCGAAGCGCTTCACCAGGTTAGCGATGGCGGTGACTACCTCTGCGTAGTTAGCGTCGCCACGTGGAACGACTGCTACGGCGTCGAGGATATCGGTATCCTTGCCCAAGCCCTGGCACCACATACCGAAGCCTGAGAGACTGGTGGTGATGGTCGGCACACCGAAGGCGCATGACTCCATTGGGGTGTAGCCCCATGGCTCGTAGTAGCTTGGATAGATGCTGAGGTCGAGGCCTGCGAGCATCATGTAGTAGCTGCGGTTGAGCAAGCCGTCGTCGCCATTGAGGTAGCAAGGGATGTAGACCACCTTGACCTTATCGCCAGCCTCATTGCGGAAACCGAGCTGGTGGATGCGGTTGAGGATGACGTCCTCAAAGTAATTATGCACAGCGTGTGTGAATACTGCGTCGCTCAAAGCACCCTCGCAAGAAGCTGTGCCATTGTAGCGTGCCAGCACGTCAGCGCGTGGCTCGGCTACCCAGCCAGGGACCATGATGAAGGCTACGATCTCGCGGTCGAGGTTCTGCTCACGGAGGCGGCTCATCGCGTCGAGGAAGACGTCGAGACCCTTGTTCTTGAACTCGCAACGACCGGCAGTACCGATGAAGAGTGCGTTGTCAGCTGGAGCCTTGCCGGTGAGGCTCTCTACGATCTTAGAGAATGCCTGACGACTGACACGACGCTCGCGACTGAATGCGGTGCCCTTTGGAACGAAGTCGCCCTCGAAGCCATTAGGAGTAACTACTGGTTCGCGCTCAAGGAGCTGAGTACACTCTGCTGCGGTGATATCGCTCACGGTGGTGAAGCAGTCAGCCTCAAGGGCAGCGTGCTTCTCGACAGAGTGCTTGCTGGTCATGTTGAGCTCATCGGCCATCTGATCGCCGAAGTAGCCCTTCAGGTAATCGTAGAGTGGCTTGTTGTTGCCACAGATGCTGCGACCTACGCAGGTAGCGTGTGTAGTAAATACGGTAGCGATGGCAGGAACCTGATGCTTCAGATAGAGGACACCCATACCGGTGGTCCACTCGTTGAAGTGTGCGACAGCGTGGCTGCGCAATGGGCAGACATGCTTGAAGAGGCTCTCAATAACTACAGCAGATGCGTGTGCAAAGGTACAACCCTCATCATAATCGCCGTAAGCAGCCATAGAATTGACGCCATACCACTCCCAGATCTGGCCGTAGAAAGCGTTCTTGCTGCTATAGAAAGGACGGAAATCAACGAGGACTACCTGTGGCTCGCCTGGCACCTTCCAGCGACCGACGCGAACCTTCAGACCCTCAGCCGAAGCTTTCTGAGCCCACTGCTGAAGATCAGACGAAGCAGAAGTAGGATCAAAGAATGGTGACTCCTGCTCCTCCCAGAGATCTGGACCTACAAAGACGAGATTGTCTCCAAACTGTTTTTTGAGTGTGGCAGCTTTAGTAGAGAGAACCGCATAGATGCCACCTACCTTATTACATACCTCCCAACTTACCTCAAATAAAAAATCGGGGTTAACAGATACTTCTTTCATTAATTCTAATGTCTAAACACTAATTTCTGGCTGCAAATTTAGTGATTATTTTCGACTTAGCGTCATTTTTCGGTCATTTCTTGTTTCCTCTACCGCACAATTGAACATTATTTAACAATTTAGAATCCGCAATTTACATATTTTTGCCAAAAATAGCAGATATGCTTGCCACATTTATAATTTATAAAGAAGGAAAACGCTCCGATGGAAACAAAAAAGAAAGGGATCAGATGCCTGTGGCTTCTAATCCCCATTTCTTAAACTGGTGTTTCCACCTGAGTCAGCAACTAATTACTCAGCTGCAGCCTCCTGAAGGTGCTGAACATAGATAGCACGCTCCATCTTGACACGCTTAACCTGTGATGGTGCGTCGAACTGCTGACGACGACGGAGTTCCTTGATCACGCCGGTCTTCTCGAACTTGCGCTTGAACTTCTTCAGGCACTTTTCAATGTTCTCGCCTTCCTTAACTGGTACAATAATCATAATGTACGGGTTTTTTAAATAATCCGAATCGCCCGGTCCCCTTTTTTACATCTCCATTTCTAATGACCTTGAGTTCATCGGCTGCTTACCACTTTGATAAGCGGGTGCAAAGGTATTCATTTCTGGCGAATTTTCCAAATTATCGCGTAAAAAAGTGTTGATAAAGAGCAGTTTTCTTGGTTTTGACGAAATTTTTCTTTACTTTTGCGGCGTATTTGTCAAGTGGAGATTAATATTTTAAATAATGAATCAAACGATAGAAAGACTCGCACAGCTCCGTAAGGCCATGATGGAAACGGGGATTGATGCGTATATGATTGAGAATTCTGACCCTCACCAGTCAGAATACCTGCCTGGCCACTGGCAGATAATCAGGTGGCTGTGTGGGTTCAAGGGCGAGGTGGCTACGCTCATCGTCACCCAGGACGAGGCGCGGCTCTGGACGGACTCGCGCTTCTTTATCAGCGGCGCGGCTCAGCTGCAGGACACCAGTGTGGAGCTGATGAAGATGAAGGTGCCTGGCGTTCCGACGGTCAGTGAGTGGTTGACGGAGTATCGGAAGGGGCACGAAAATGCGAGGATTGCCGGGGATTGCCGGGTGCTCTTCGGTGCAGCACGAGGTTTTGTGTCTGTTGACAAGGATTTGATCTCGCCGCTCTGGAGCAATCGACCATCGTTGCCACAGAATCCGATAGAGATTTATCCGGAGTCGTATGCCGGGGAATCCACGGCTGAGAGGCTCAACCGTATCCGCAAGGCTTGTCTGCCAGAAAGGACGGACGGACTTTTCGTCTCGGCGCTCGACGAGATTGTGTGGGCGTTGAACCTCCGCGGATCGGATATACAGTGCACACCGGTCTTTGTGGCTTATCTGCTCATCACCAACTTCGGCGGCTACCTCTTCGTCGACAAAGAGAAGGTCTCTGCTGAGGTGGAGGCGTATCTGAAGCCATTGAAGATCAGCATTCTGCCATACGAGGATGGAAGTTTTATCGCCACACATGGCATCAATGAGTACCTGCAGGGGAAGGTTCCGGGACACCTCATGGTGCAGCTGGTGGAGAATAATCCAATCCAACTAATGAAGTCGATCAAGAACCAGACGGAGATTGAGGGATTCAGGTCGGCCATGCACAAAGACGGCGTTGCGCTGACTCAGTTCTATCATTGGCTGGAAGAGGAAATGAAACTTCGCACCGTCACGGAGATGGATTGCGTGAGGAAGCTCACCTACTTCCACAGCCTTCAGCCACTCTATCGCGATGAGTCCTTCCCTGCCATCGTCGGCTGGAATGAGCATGCGGCCATGCCACACTATGAGCTAGGCGAGGATCATGACACGCCTATCACGGGCGATGGACTGCTGCTGATCGACGCTGGCTGCCAGTTCCTCGACGGAACCACCGACATGACACGAACCATCGGTATCGGACATGTCAGTGAGGAGATGAAGCGAGACTTCACGCTGGTCCTGAAGGGGCACATTCGACTGGCCTCAGCGGCTTTCCCTGTAGGCACGAGAGGTGATCAGCTGGACGCTCTGGCGCGAATGGATCTGTGGCGCGACGCTAAGACCTATCGTCATGGCACGGGTCATGGAGTGGGTCATTATCTGGGTTGCCACGAGGGTCCGATGAGCATCCGCATGGAGCATAATCCGCAGCCGATCCTGCCAGGAATGATCATCAGCAACGAGCCGGCTATCTACCTTAATAATAAATATGGTGTAAGACACGAAAACTGCATCTTAGCAAGGACACTTGACCCTGCTGTTGACGCTCCGGAGGCTACCCCTTGTGACCAGAGTGAGCAGGGAGACTTCCTCTGTTTTGACACGCTGACCTTGTGCTACCTCGACACAAGTTGCCTCCAGTTATCGCTCCTCACAGACGAAGAAATCAAGTGGATCGACCGCTATAATCAGTGGGTTTATGACGAACTGAAAGACGATTTGGACGCCAACGATCGTCAATGGCTGGCGGAGAAGTGCAAATCCATCGGATAAGGGTTATTGTACAAATCCGGCATTTTATAATTGTTATATTTTGAAAACTACAAATGGCAAAACACCCCATTCAGGACGTTTTGCCATTATTTTTTTGTACAAAATCTGCACAAA
Source organism: Bacteroidales bacterium (assembly GCA_045628985.1). GTDB lineage: Bacteria > Bacteroidota > Bacteroidia > Bacteroidales > UBA3663 > Liminaster. The sequence goes on from JAZQQH010000004.1 coordinate 8,996, forward strand.
CGGTTGCGCGATTAATAAAATACTATTATCTTTGCAACGTGTTTTTCATGGTATTAGATTTAAGGTAATGTGAACAAAGGTCGTCGAGATGACGATCTTTGTTTTTTTTTATTTCCTATGACAACAAGGACGATCGCAGCCTTCGCAGCTGCAATTTTTGTGCTGTCGCATCTTTTTGAGCGCAAACCAGGCACCTGCAGCCACTAAAACCAGAACGATAATTGTTGGAATATTCATATCACTTATTGTACAAAACTACAATTAGTTATTTAGGATTGATCATAATGTGATTCATGCCCTTTGGCAGAGGCACAGGAGAAGCGTTGCCCGCAGACTTGATCAGAGCCATCGTCTTCATGATCTGACCAGGAGCTGCATTGACCTTGGCTGCCTCCGTCTCGCTGCCATTGCGCTGAAGGTCGAGACCCTTAGGAAGGATGTCATGACCCTCGATCGTATAGTGGTTGCTTGGGTAGCTCTTTGGAGCCTGCATATCGCCCAACGCCTGCTCGCCATTGATGCTGCTACGCTCGACCTTCGACTTGATGAATGGATGTACAGGCACCTTCATATCGAAAGATATAAAGGCTGGGATGTCCATATCGCACTTGGCATAGAGGACAGGGATGTCCTCCTGGAAAGAGCAGTCATAAAGGAAGGCTACACGGGTGCTGGCAATCGTATACTGATACTCGACGATATCGCCCTTCTTGACGTCAGGTACCTGGACGTGCAGGACAACGTAATGATTATCGAGGCGCTCGGTCTTGAAGGTATCATTCTTGAGGTAGCGACGAGAGACCTTGCCCTTCTCATTCTGGCTGAAGACAACGACCTTGAGGCTCTCCATCTCGTCAAAAATCTTTGAGTCAGTCTCATCCTTGAGATAGATGATATCGATATTAGCATAGCCAGTGCCAGAATCCTTGAGGATCTTAATGCGAAGCTTATTATCGTAGGTGGCGCGCACATTGCTGTTCTCACTGTTGCCAAGGAACTCGACGCTTGAGACAGAGAGCTCAGTGTCAGCATTGCTATAGCTTGAGAACTGGCGAGCAATCTTATAGGTCACATTCATCGTACGGTTCAGAACCACAGCTTCAGCGTCTGGAGCCTCGCCCCATGCCTGCAGAGACCACTCGGTCTGCGATGGCTTACCCCACTTGAGATTAGGGTTCTGTGCTTGTGCTACGGTCAGGAACAGACACGCAGCCAATAGAAAAAGGTAATGTTTCATGTTGTAATATGTTTAGTTGTTTTCATTTAAGTAGTCAGTCAGACAAACAGGTCGAGCAAGAGCTTGACCAGGAATGCACACACCCAGGCGATGACACACTGGAAGATCACGATGCGACGTGCCCATCGGCTACCCAGCTCTCGACGGATGGCAGCAATGGCGGCCACACAAGGCGTATAGAGCAGACAGAAGACCAGCAGCACGTAGCATGAGACAGGGTTGAGCAATGCAAAGAGAGACTGTGCATCAGGGAAGAGAACTCCCAACGTGCTGACCACACTCTCCTTGGCCATAAAGCCACTCACCAAGGCGGTGACCCATTGCCACTCACCGAATCCCAACGGACGGAAAACCGGAGCAATGAGTCCTGCGATGCTGGCAAGGATTGACTCAGCAGCATCATCGACCAACGAGAATCGGAAATCGAAACGCTGTAGGAACCAGATGACGATGGAAGCAATGAAGATGACCGAGAAGGCGCGCTGGAGGAAGTCCCACGCCTTGTCCCAAAGGAGCATCAGCACATTACGCGCTCCCGGCATTCGATAGCAAGGAAGCTCCATGACGAAAGGAACAGCCTCGCCCTTGAACAGAGAATTCTTGAACAGCAAGGCCAGCAGAACGCCCGTCATTATACCTATTATATATAATGAGAACATGATCATGCCGCCATGATGTGGGAAGAAGGCCGCGCAGAAGAAGGCATAGACAGGCAACTTGGCCGTGCAAGACATGAATGGGGTCAGCAGGATGGTCAGACGACGGTCTCGCTCTGAAGGCAAGGTGCGCGTGGACATCACCGCAGGGACGGAACATCCGAAACCTATCAGCATCGGGACGATACTACGGCCCGAGAGACCTATACGGCGCAGGAGCTTATCCATCACAAAGGCGATACGGGCCATATAGCCTGAGTCTTCGAGCATTGAAAGGAAGAAGAAGAGCAGGATGATGATGGGCAAGAAACTCAGCACCGAACCAATACCGGCGCAGATTCCATCGATGACCAACGAGTGCACTACTTCATTGACCTGCAAAGAAGTCAACGCTGTGTCAAGTGCCGAAGTGCCATAATCGATGGCTCCTTCGAACCATCCCTGAAGCGCATCGCCAATCACATTGAACGTGAGCCAGAAGATAAGGCCCATGATGAGCAGGAACGCAGGCAAAGCGGTAAATCGACCAGTCAGCACCTTGTCATAAATCTCGGAGCGACGCTGCTCACGACTACGACGTGGCTTGATGACACACTTACGACAAAGCTGCTTGATAAAGCCATAACGCATGTCTGCCACTGCTGCTGCCGGATCAAGGCCTCGCTCCTCCTCCAGCTGACGGAGGATGTGTCCGACCAACTTTCGTTCATTCTCTGCCAACTTGAGTGCTTCAATGACCATTGAGTCTCCCTCTATGACCTTGCTGGCAGCGAAACGGATAGGCAACTGTGCTGTCTGAGCGTGGTCCTCAATCAAGTGCATCACGGCATGAAGGCTACGGTGCATAGCTCCACCATGCTCATGCGCATCGCAGAAATCCTGACGCTGAGGAACCTCCTGATACTTGGCAATGTGGATGGCGTGCTGTATCAGCTCCTGCACACCCTCGTTCTTGGCTGCAGAGATAGGGACGACTGGCACGCCCAGCGCCTGCTCCATAGCATTGATCAGGATGGAACCGGAATTGCTGGTCACCTCGTCCATCATATTCAAAGCCAAAACCACAGGAACGCCCAGCTCCATCAGCTGCATGGTCAGGTAGAGGTTACGCTCGATGTTGGTAGCATCGAGGATATTGATGATGGCTGACGGTTTCTCTTCGAGGATGAACTGGCGTGACACGATTTCCTCCGCGGAGTATGGCGAGAGGCTGTAGATACCTGGCAGGTCAGTCAGCTCAGTATTCGGATAACCTTTGATCGGTCCGGACTTACGGTCAACGGTGACGCCCGGGAAGTTACCGACGTGCTGGTTGCTTCCCGTCAACTGATTGAAGAGTGTCGTCTTGCCACAGTTCTGATTACCGACCAAAGCGAAGGTCAGTCGCTGATTCGCATTGTCCGAAGTCTCCTGTTCCGCACCTTGGAACTTATCCTTCTCGTGCTGGCACCAAAGTCCACGGCCATTATTCTTATTCTGTTTCAGCTGTTTCTGTTCCTCCTCATGATAGCGGCCACCCTCACCCAAACCAGGGTGCTCTAACTGATCATGGATCTGAGGCTGTGGCAGAGGATCTGGCACATCGAGCGAGATTCCGATCTTCGAAGCATCGTCCAAACGGAGCGTCAACAGGTAGCCGTGCAGCATCAGCTGCATCGGATCGCCCATCGGAGCATACTTCATCAGAGTCACTTTCGTGCCAGGAATGATGCCCATATCGAGGAAATGCTGACGCAAAGCGCCATCGCCCCCGACAGAGGTGACAATGGCGCTCTTTCCTATTTTAAGTTCTCGTAATGTCATATTCTATTACTGCAGCATGTCGAAAAGCTGCATAATGCTCGATGCTATTGGCTCATAAGCAATCTCATCATCGGCCTTATTCCACGAGGTTCCCTTGAACCAGATAGCCTTGCAACCCAACTCGAGCGCAGGAAGGATATCCTTGCGGTAACTATCGCCAATGACGGTGATCTCCTCTGGCTTAAGTTTCAGACGGTCGATGGCCAACTGGAAGATCTGAGGATCTGGCTTTCGGATGCCAACCTCCGCGGAGTCGATGACGATGCGGAAGCAACGTCCCAGGCCGAAGTCCTGCAACACAGCAGACAGGTTGCCATAGAAGTTGCTGACCAAGGCCAGATCATACTTCTCTGAGAGTTTCTCGATATAAGGAATCGCATCGAGCGTGCAACGCCGAGCATAATCGTAACAATAACCTGCAATAATGTCAACGAAGTGCTGCGCCAGATCGTGCATATTGTCAACGATAGGCACCTCACCGTCGCTGATCAGGCGAAGTGTCGTCTGGAGAATATCCTCATTGAGCTGCTCCTGCTGTATCAAGTAGTCAATCTGAATACCGACACGCGTCTGCATCAGCTCAAAGAAGTTATACGTCGGCTGCACGACAGGATTGAAAGACACATATCGCTCCGTGTAAATATACGCTTCACGGAACTGGTCTTTCGTGATAGGCAATGAGACCTGGCAATAGCCTTCCCATAGTACCTCTGACCAGTGTTTTCCATTGCTGTCAATGGTAGCACCGTAATCAAGAATTAATCCTTTCATTATATTTTATTTTTTTTACTTTTCTTTGTCGGAAGTCCCGCTCAGTCGCATCAAGGACAGGCCCATGGCTATCCAGATGAATTCGCGAAGACGTGTGACGAAACTCAGCGCCACGGCCACTGCCAGTAAAGAGGTTCCACTCGGAAGGCTCAACGCAACCGACGGCACCAGATACTGCAATGCCAGTAGGATTCCTCCCTCTCGAGTTCCCATCTGCAGAGGAGAGAAGAAGAGCAGATTGGCCAACAGCGAACTGAAAGCCACTACAAGCAAGGCGTCACCATAACCGAAAGCCGTGAAGCCTAATGCCTGCATGATGAGCCAGTACTCAATCACGTTGAAGAGTCGGCTCAGGAGTTCGAATCCCAACGCTTTGGCAAAGGTGCCAGCGGGCAAGAGATTCGGATTGAGCAAGGGCCAATCGACCCATCGCTTCATAAATCGCAACATGATACCATGACGATACAGATACCAGAAGAGCACCAGAAGCATAGTCACTCCTATCAGCGTGGCTGTGAGTCCGAAGCCATGATCTGACGAAAGTCCTGGCACTGTCACCACCGCCCAGGCGATGGACAATAGCCAAAGACAGAAATGCGAGGCGATGTGCATCATCGAATAGAGTATGACGCTCTGCGTAGCCTTCTCGGCACCAATCACAGGACGCAACGCCAGCACTCGGTAAGGCTCGCCTCCCAGAAGTCCGAACGGAGTGATATAGTTGATGGCATAGCCTGCAATGGTCAGCCTCAGCACCTTCCACCAGCGAAGCAACTGATGAGAGGACTTGTCTGCAGCAACCAGAAGTATCTGTTGGAATGACAGCGCGTTCAGCACATATCCCACTCCCCAAACAGCCACACAACCCAGAATCGTCAGCGGCATGGACATCAGTGTCTGCCACAATTGAGCAGGACCTGCTGCCACGACCATCCATGCCAGCAAGGCAAAGCAGACGACAAAAAGCAGCGCCTTAAAGCATGAACTGACGACTGATCTTCTCATGTTTACGGTTCATGTAGTAATAGAGGACATTGAACACCGTGATCTCTACAACCCAATAAAGCCACGGCAATCCTAACATCAAGGAAGCAAAGAGCGTGATGGCGCGACAGTTGAATGTCAGTGCATTGGCGATTGGCATCAAGGGACGTGACTGCTGACGGAACTGCTCGGCCAGAGCCGGGGTCAGCTGCTCGTCATCTCCGAATCTCTTCCTGAACTCCTGCCAGCGGGGTGTCTGACTCTCCTGAAAGCGGATATAACCGACATAGAACCACTGGAAGATCGTCTCTATGGGTTGCTTACTCAGCGACAATGACTGCATCTTCTGTTGCTCTTGTGCCAAGGTCGTAAACTCCGTCAGCGTCTGAACAGAGCCCGATGACACCTTGACCATCAGCAGATGAATCTGTCGGTAATAGTCGGCCATCGCAGCCTGCTGACGATGGCTCAAACCGGCAAGAGCTCCTAACAGGAATCCCCACATTCCCCATTCGGGATACAATCGGAAAAAGATTGCCAGATAGATGGTAATAAACCACACATCCCCTGCTGCACCATCCAGAATACGTCCCAACGGGCTGTACTGTCGCGTCAATCGCGCCAGCTGGCCATCGGCACTATCGCAGATGTCTGCTAAGATCAGCAGCAAAATGCCCAATGCATTAATCCACCAAGCCTCAGGATAGCAGAGCAAACCACATCCCACACCGAGGAAGATGCTGGCAATGGTGATCTGATTAGGAGTCCAATGGAAGCGCTTGCCAAGTAATGCCAACCGAAAACCCAAGGGTCGATAGAACCAAAGATCTATCGTCTCCTCCACATCGGGATGCTTGAGCGAAGCCTCATATTGCGCCTTTTCTTCTGCTGTCACTTTTTTATTGTTATTTCTGATACAATGGCCTCAGCTGCCTCCTGCTGACAGATACTGAAGCTTGGCCAGTCATTGACATCTATTACAAACAGTTCGTTGTCTGGACGGACGATGACGTCAAATCCGAAGATCTGTAGGCCAAATGCAGCACCAATTTTTGTGGCCAGGACGGACAAAGTGGACTCATCTATTACCAGCTGTTCAAGTGTTGTATTAAGACTCTCTGCCACTCCGAACTTTGTATAGCCTGAGGCTTGAGGTCGGAACCATCGTAACAACCTTGGCTGCGAATCGTCACCCGACAGGACAACATAGCACTTGACGAGTTCGCCTTCCTCATGTTGTGTCACCACGATGTCAGGAACATTCTCCGAGGCAAGCCTCAGGATGCAGGTATCAGCCTCCAAGGGCGTCTGCACAAAGGTGACGTCATCCGGCCGGGCTCCATCCTCACGCATGGCCTTGACCCATCCGGGAAGCAAGCGCTGCAACGAAGGTTCGCAAAGGAACATCTCGTCTTCTTCTGGTTCGTAGGCCCACCAGCGCGGCACGGGAACTCCGGCCTGTTCCAGCAAAGACAGAGTCAACTCCCTGCTCTTGGCCACGGTTCGTACTGATCTTGGTGCATTCAGCACGGGAATCGTCACACGTTCAAGGCGCATCAAGCTGCGCATCCTTCGTGCCATGTGAATGATCTGCTGGTACGCTGCACACACCTTCTTCACGTCCATCTGTTCCCACTCGCTTTCCGAACAGATATCGACCGTATAGCCTTGCTGCTCAAGTCGGTCAGTCACAGCATGAAGGATAGCTGCATCTTTGGCCACGTTGTTCGGAGAATAGCCTTCAGCGCGCGCGATAAAAAGGAATTTCGGACGAACATCCGTCTTGTCGTTTGCTGAAAGCCACGATTCTGCCTTGGCAATATCGGTGGCATGGTCAATGTCCATAATTTTGGGGAACACATACGCCTTGAGTCTCAAGCCCGCCGCAATCAGAGCTCGCTGGAAGTTGCGCATACGACTCTGTCCCTGTTCCAGACACGACAGCAACACTGGAAAAGCCGTCTGAGTATTCATGCAATAGATACCGCCACTCACCATGTGCTCCGCATCCATAGGCATCTGCTCTTCCCGATCAAAGAAACCGACAATCTCGGAGCGTGTCGCCACCCATAGAGGCTTTTCATCATCGACAAAAGGAGTCACGGCAAAGAGTCCATCACCCTCACTCTCTTCCATTTCGGCAAAAGAGCGGATAAACTCTGCGAACTCTGCCTCACGGAATATCGTATCCACCGTCGTCAAGCAGAACTTTCCTGACGGTATCACCTCTTGCAGTGCAGCCAAGCTATGCATTGAACTCGGAGTAGTCTGCACAACTATATTCAACGGACAGATATACTCCTCGCCATCCTCACTTGTGGCATGAAGTGCATCGCTCTGCTTCAGCGCTTCAAGATAATCCTGTACTTCTGACATTTGCTCGTTGCAAATTACCGAAATACTCCGAGCGCCATTCTGCACAAAGATCCGGATCAGTCTTCCAATCATCGGCTGTCCTTGGATTCTGACCAATGGTTTTGGAGCCGAGACACCTTCTTCTCTCAACCGAGAACCCTCTCCTGCCGCTATCAATGCGTAATGGATCTGTGAAGGAAGGGTCTTTTTCATCTACAATATCTTTGGCAATTAAGCATTTGTATATTTTCAATGCCACATTTTCGCTGCAAAGGTAGTTCTTTTTTCGCAAAAACTCTTTACTTTTTTCATTAAAAAGTATAAAAAAATCCTAATTCGTTAAAAAAAACAATAAAATAGTAACTTTTTTTATAAAATATAGTGTATATCCGAAGAATTCTATTTACATTTGCAACGTCGAAAGTACTCCACGGGTACCAATGGCATTGAAATTCATAAACCAATAATAAAAACAATTATGGAAGAACTGGTTCAGAAAATCAGCGAAGTTTCAGCAGCTTTCAACGCTGATGCTACAGCACAGGCAGTAAAGGGCAATAAGGCAGCAGGCCTCCGCGCTCGTAAGGAAGCTCTTGAAATCATTGGTCTCCTCAAGGAGTTCCGTAAGCAGTCAATGGAGAAGGCTAAGGCCTAAGCCATCTGATTCAAGTATTAACAAAACCCTGTTTGATACATCCATGCGCATCCCGCACGTGGATGTGTCATTGTGTGGTCTATGATGCATAAGAATCCAGGGACACTTTCCCTGCTGATAGCGCTTCTCGCGCTACTTATTTTTACGCCCGCGCGTGCGCAGATTACGTTCAGTGATTCTGTGCGGATTGGACTGCTCACTTGCAGCTCAGGACCAGACGCTTACGAGCGCTTTGGACATGCTGGCATCCGAGTAAAGGATCTCAAGAACGACGACTTGGACGTCACCTTCCACTATGGTGTCTTCTCCTTCAATACGCCACACTTCGTCTATCGTTTTGTCAAAGGAGAAACAGATTATCAACTCGGCGCTGTCTATACAAGCGCTTTCACCGACGACTATAGACGCCGTGGGTTGGGCATGACGCAACAATGGCTCCGACTGGATTCTGCGCAAGTGCAGAACATGATTGAGCGACTGATGATCAACTACCGTCCGGAGAATCGCACTTACCGATATAGCTATTTCTTCGACAACTGTTCCACCCGTCCCTACCGACTGCTACAGGCCGTCACAGACCATAGCATCAAATACGACTCTACATGGACCAAAGCCGTCACTCTCAGGCAGATGGTACAGGAGCGCTCTGGCACAGACAACTGGCTTGACTTCGGTATTGCTCTTGCTGTCGCAGGCCGCTCAGACATTCCTACTCTTTATGAAGAGCAGATGTTCCTGCCTGACTATCTGGCGGGAGCTGTCGACCACGCAGAGATTCCTGCACCGTTAGGAGATCAGATCTGGTATCAGCCGCTGGTCACAGAAAAGGATACACTCCTTACCATGCGTCCTGAGATCGAAGCTGCCATTGCTGCGCCAGACCCTCTGAAGCCAGCCATCGTCTTTGCTATTGTTCTGGTGCTTGCCATGATTATCAGCTTGCGTCAGCATCTCGACAAGAAAGCGCAGAGCCTTGGAAAGCCTGCCAGCAAAGCGCTTAGAGTGAGTGCCAACACATTCGACACCGTGTTCTTCCTGTTCTTAGGAATCACCGGTTGCATCGTCTGGTTCCTCAACTTCATCTCTGAGCATCCAGCCGTCGATCATAACCTCAACTGCTTCTGGCTCTTGCCAACGCATGTCATTATGGCAGTGTTCCTCTGGTTCAAGTCGCTCCACCGTGTCTGCCAGATCTATTTTGGCATCACCTTTGCAGCGGTCATCCTGTATGTCATACTCGACTGGATGTTAGGTCAATATTGTCCTGCACCATTCCTTCTTCTGCTGGCCACGATCTTACTTCGCTGCTATAGCATTTGCACCACCGCAAGTAAAAAATGAATCATCGTCACGACATAACTGCTCTCACCACTTCTTTGGTGCTGCTGACAATGCTCTGTACATTGCCAGCCACTGCTGCACAGCCAGGCAATAGTTTCGTGGCACCCCGTCTCATCGTTGGCATCACCATCGACCAGCTCCGCAGCGACTATCTCTATGCTTTGAAGAGCAAACTGAGCCAGGGAGGTTTCCGTCGACTGATGCAGGAAGGTGTCGTCTATGACAACGTCACCTTTGATCTGGACAATCCCGATGCCACCGCAGCCATGGCCACACTGGCCACTGGCAGCTATCCTTACCATCATGGCATCCCTGCGCAGCTGGTTTTCGACCTTCAGACGCTGCAACGTCATTCGGTTTTCCAAGACCGTGATTATACCGGCACTGAGACCGCAGGCAACTGGTCTCCACGTGCACTCTTGAGTAGTACGCTCGGCGATGAGCTCAAGCTGGCCTCACAGCTCCGCAGCAAAGTCTACAGCATCGCTCCTGATCCGGAGCAGGCGCTCATCGGTGCAGGACATGCCGCCAACAGCGCTGTCTGGTTCGACGAAAAGACCGGTCACTGGGCCTCCACTTCATATTATCATGAGTTCCCGGTCAGCGCTGTCCGACAGAACCTGATGCCAAATGAGGTGCTTTTCTGCAGCAACCTCAATAAATATGTCTGGAACGCGCCAACCAACAGTAATGGTGCTGACGCCATCGCTCCTTACCTCCAGGCGTCTCAGGCTTTCAGTCATAAGTTCACCGAGAGAGGCAAGGTCAACTACTCGTGGGTCAAGACTTCTCCAATCGTCAACGACGCCATCTCAAAGATGGCTCAACAGTATATCCTCAACTCGCACATGGGTCTTGCCGGCTCAACCGACATGCTCCAACTCACTTTCTATGCTGGCACATACCAGCATGAGAAACTGGAGACTTACCCTACCGAGTTACAGGACATCTACCTGCAACTTGATCGCACCTTAGAGCATCTGCTGCAATATATCGACAAGGCCGTCGGTCTCCAGAACACCTTTATCTATCTTATGGGTACGGGTGCTACGGATAAAAATGTCAGCGATGTTCCAGGTATCTCCACTGGCGAGTTCAATGCTAACCGATGCACCGCACTCCTCAACTCACACCTTATTTCTCTGTATGGTCAGGGACAGTGGGTCGACGGATTCAATGACGGACAGATCTACCTCAATCACAAGACCATAGAGCAACGCGGCCTGCAGCTCGATGACGTAGCTCACAAGTCTGCTGAACTGGTCTCACTCTTCAGTGGCATTGAGGAAGTATATACACAGCAGCAACTGCTGCATCAAGACTATAGCCAACGTATCACACGTATCCGCAATGGCTATGACAAGCGTACAGGAGGTGATCTCGTCGTCATCCTCCAGCCAGGGTGGAAGCTTCGTCTCAGCGACCGCAGCCAGCCACAGTCGCAGGTACGTCATGACATTTATCCCGGACCGGCCATCCTATTTGCACCGGCGTTCTTCAAGCCAGAGCGTATCACCACTCCGGTCGACGCTACCGCCATCGCTCCGACAGTAGCCAAGGCAATCAGGATCAGGGCACCAAGTGCCTGTCGCACGCTTCCGATCAGATAATAAAATTAAGAAAAAACAAAAAAACAAACATATATGGGATTTAACGACATTTTAAAGAAGCTCTTCGGAGACAAGTCCAGCCGAGACATGAAGCTCATCCAGCCATGGGTAGAGAAGGTCAAGGCGGCTTATCCTGCCGTAGAGAAGCTCACCAACGATGAGCTGCGTGCCCGTACTCAGGCCATCATGCAGGACCTGCAGGACTCAGTACAGGCCGACCGCAAGAAGATTGAAGAACTGAAGGCCACCATCGAGGACCTTGAAGTTGAAAAGCGTGAGAAGGTCTGGGCCGAGGTCGATGACCTGAAGAAGAAGATCCTCGACACCCTTGAGGACAAGCTCACTGCATACCTTCCAGAGGTATTCGCTATCGTCAAGAATACCGGTTACCGCTTTGCCAACAACGACCTCGTAGAGGTTACCGCCACCCAGATGGACCGTGACCTGGCCGCTACCCGCGACTTCGTAACCATCGAGGGTGACAAGGCGCTCTATAAGACCACCTGGAACGCTGGTGGCAACGAGATCAAGTGGGACATGGTGCACTACGACGTACAGCTCTTCGGTGGTACCGTACTCCACCAGGGCAAGATCGCTGAAATGGCTACCGGTGAAGGTAAGACCCTCGTGGCTACCCTGCCTGTCTTCCTCAACGCCTTGACACACAATGGTGTTCACGTCGTTACCGTCAACGATTACCTCGCTAAGCGTGACTGTGACTGGATGGGTCCTCTCTACATGTTCCACGGCCTTACCGTTGACTGTATCGACCGCTACCAGCCAAACACCGAGGATCGTCGCCGCGCTTACAACTGCGATATCACCTTCGGTACCAACAACGAGTTCGGCTTCGACTACCTCCGCGACAACATGGCCACTCATCCAGAGGACCTCGTTCAGCGTGAGCATAACTACGCTATCGTCGATGAGGTCGACTCCGTCCTGATCGATGATGCACGTACTCCTCTTATTATTAGTGGTCCTGTGCCACGCACCAGCGAGTATAGCGACGAGGAGCTCTATCAGGAGTTCCGTGACCGTGTCGAGAACGTCGTCCGTCAGCAGAAGGTCCTGGCCAACCAGTACCTCAACGAGGCTAAGAAGAAGGTCAACGATCCTGACAAGAAGATCAAGGACGAGGGTGCTACTCAGCTCTATCGCTCTTACCGTGCATGGCCAAAGAACTCTGCACTCATCAAGTTCCTCTCTGAGCCAGGCGTCAAGCAGGAGATGCTCCGTGCCGAGGCTTATTTCCTTCAGGACAACCAGAAGGAGATGCCAGTAGCTCTCGAGCCACTTTTCTTCGCTATCGAGGAGAAGAACAAGCAGGTCGATCTGACTGACAAGGGTATCGAGGCGCTCACCGGTGCTTCAGAGGATCCTAAGTTCTTCGTACTTCCTGACGTAGGTTCTGAGATTGCAGAGATCGAGAAGATGGAAGGCCTCACCAACGAGGAGCGCCTTGAGAAGAAGGACAAGCTCATGACCGAATATACCACCAAGGCTGAGCGCGTTCACGCTGTCAATCAGCTGCTCAAGGCTTACACCATGTTCGACAAGGACGTTGACTACGTCATCTCAGAGGACGGCAAGGTCAAGATCGTCGATGAGCAGACCGGTCGTATCATGGAGGGTCGTCGTTGGAGCGATGGCTTGCACCAGGCTGTCGAGGCTAAGGAGCACGTCAAGATCGAGGCTACCACTCAGACCTTCGCTACCATCACCCTGCAGAACTACTTCCGTATGTACCACAAGCTCTCGGGCATGACCGGTACTGCCGAGACCGAAGCTGGTGAGTTCTGGGATATCTACAAGCTCGACGTTGTCTCAATCCCTACCAACCGTCCTATCGCTCGTAAGGATCTCAACGACCGCGTCTACAAGACCAAGCGCGCTAAGTATAAGGCTGTCATCGCACAGGTCGAGGAGTATGTCAAGGCAGGTCGTCCAGTCCTCGTCGGTACTACTTCGGTCGAGATTTCTGAGACCCTCTCTAAGGCCCTCCAGCTCCGTGGCATCAAGCATAACGTATTGAATGCTAAGCTGCACCAGCGTGAGGCCGACATCGTTGCACAGGCAGGTCAGTCATCAATCGTAACCATCGCTACCAACATGGCAGGTCGTGGTACCGATATCAAGCTCTCTCCTGAAGTTAAGGCTGCTGGTGGTCTCGCCATCATCGGTACCGAGCGTCATGAGAGCCGTCGTGTCGACCGTCAGCTCCGTGGTCGTTCTGGTCGTCAGGGTGACGTCGGTTCATCTGTCTTCTTCGTTTCGCTCGAGGATAACCTCATGCGTATCTTCGGTTCTGACCGTATCTCTAAGGTCATGGACAGCAAGATGTTCGGTATGGCCGAAGACGATGTCATCGAGCATCCTTGGCTCAACAAGAGTATCGAAACCGCGCAGAAGAAGGTCGAGGAGAACAACTTCGGTATCCGTAAGCGCCTCCTCGAGTACGATGACGTACTCAACAAGCAGCGTGAGGTTGTCTACACCCAGCGTCGCCACGCTCTCATGGGTGAGCGTATCGGCGTAGACTTCATGAATATGGCCTATGGTGTAGCCAGCAACCTGGCACAGCAGCTCGTCGACACCGGCGACTTTGAGGGCTTCCAGCTTGAGACCTTCCGCAACTTCGGTATCGAGCCTCCATTCGCTGAGGAGGATGTCAAGAAGCTCAAGGTCGAGGATATGACCGACAAGCTTTACAATGCTGGCATGGAGAGCTTCAACCGTCACAACGAGAAGCTCTGCGAGATCGTAGCACCACGCCTTCAGGAAATCTGGGAGCGTGTACAGACCGAGGGTGGCACCATCCGCAACATCATCATCCCTATCACCGACGGTAAGCGCGTCTACCAGATTCCTTGCAGCCTTCAGGAGGCTGCTGAGAGCAATGGCAAGAGTATCATGAAGAACTACATGAAGTCTGTCATGCTCAACATCCTCGACGACGCATGGCGTGTCAACCTGCGCGACCTCGATGACCTCAAGCAGAATACTCAGAACGCTCACTACGAGCAGAAGGATCCACTCCTTATTTATAAATTAGAGTCATACCACATCTTCGAGCGCATGGTGAACAAGATGAATGGCAAGACCGTGAGCGCTCTGATGCGTGCACAGCTCTTCATCCCAGAGCCAACACCGGAGCAGATCGCTGCGGCTCAAGCTGCTGCACAACAGCAGGCCGAAGCGGCTCAGCAGGCTGCTGCACCAAAGGCTCCACAGGAATTCAAGGAGGCTGCACCTGAGCGTCGTCAGGACTTCAGCAAGATGCAGGCCATCCACGCCGGCATGAATGGTGAGAACCAGGTTCAGCGCAAGCCAATGGCTTCTGCTCCTCATGTAGGTCGTAACGATCCTTGTCCTTGCGGTAGTGGCCTCAAGTACAAGAATTGCCACGGAAAGGGACTCTAAAGAGTCATCATTTGACGCGCAACAGCGTTGTGCAATCAATATCATAAGCAATTTAGGACCGAAAATGCAAAGTTTTCGGTCCTAAATTTGTTTTTTTATATAAAATCCTCTATCTTTGCCTCTGGAAAACCGGATTTATGTAGAGCGGGAAACTCAACGATTACATTTTACCGGAGTCAAGCGTATGCCGAAGGCGCGCTGCCCACCATAACGACGCCACGAACACTGGTACCACCGGGATGGAACGGAGCAGATTACGGAGGCGGACCGCAGCTCCAAAGCTATATTTACTGGAGTTTCATCACGTCCAGATGCCGGTTTTCCTTTTTTTTAGTAAAACATCGAAGACGACACACCATGAGCAATTCCTATGAGTTAGGACTGAAAGGAGAAGCACTCGCTGCCGAACATCTTCGCTCCATTGGGATGCGCATCCTTGAGACACGGTGGCGCGACCACTCCTTTGAGACCGACATCATTGCTTTCGATCCAGCATCGCAGGAGGTCGTATTTGTTGAGGTCAAGACACGAGTCAGCGGTCAGTGGGGAGATCCTGAAGAGGCTATCACACCAACAAAGATACGCCGTCTGATAGGGTCCGCCGACCATTACATGAAGATACATCAGGACTCTCACTCGGTCCGCTTCGACGTTTTCTCCATCATACTCCCCCCTGAGGGTATGCCACATATCGATTATTACCGCGATGCATTTTATGCACCTCTTAGATAACACAATACGTTGAATATGCAAAGAAGTACATTGTCTCTCTACATACTGTTTCTCTGTGGCCTTAGCCTTCTGCTGAGCAGTTATACTACGCAAGACGAATCGGGTTCGGTCTTTGACCGTCCTTATATCCAGGTGACACCTCCTGGCATTTCCAGCCAGACAGCCTTTGGCCTGCTACGTGACCAGAACGGTTTTATCTGGGCATCGACACGCAACGGCATCGACCGCTTCGACGGCATCTCATACCGCCACTATACCCTCAGCAACACTCAGATGCGCACCATGCACACTGGCCTGACCATCAGCATCTATGGCGATGAGGATGGCAATATCTGGGCCTTCACTGAGCGTAGTGACATCTATCGCTTCAATCCTATTGCCGATGCATTCGAAGAGGTCCTGTACCTTCCGGATTACCAGATCTGGGGCAGCGCTCAAGCATTGTATTGTGTCGGTGACCTGCTGGTAGTCGGTGCTACCGATGGCATCACCTGCTACGACATCCCAACCAAGACCATCACCAAGCGACTCTGTCCTGACGAGGATATCCATACCTTCCACGCTTTCCGCAACGGAGAAGTTCTCTTCGGTGCCACCCGAGGCGTAGGTGTCCTCAACATCAACGACCTCCATGGCACCATGCAGCAGTGGGTCAACAGCGATATCAAGAGCCTTTACTACGACGAACAGCATCAGAAGCTCTGGGTTGGCACCAATGGCAATGGCATCTATGTACTCGATCCTTCTCACCCAAGAGTCGTGCAGCAGGTAGGTAACACCGAGGGGTTCATCGTCACAAGTATCAATCCTTACAGCGAGAAGGAGATGCTCATCGGTGTCGATGGCGGTGGCGTCCTTGTCTTCCCGACCGATGAAATAGGTCCTAACACGGTGCTCCACCGACTGGCAGCCATCGATGAAGCTCCCTTCATCCTGCGCACCGCTGGCACACGAGCTGTCTTGGTCGATCAGAACCGAATCTGGATTGCTACCTACATGGGTGGTGTCACCTGCCTGCAGCCAGGTAGTACGCTCACGACGCTCAACGCCAATAAGATCAGAACCGTCTCAGACAACTATGCATTCGGCGTCGATGTCGCTCCTGATGGTCGTTTCTGGGTAGCCTTCAGCCAATCTATCGGCAGTTTTGCTCCCGATGGCAGCGATCCTAAGATGTACCTCGAGCATGCGGCTGGCTTCCTGACAGTCCGCGCGGCAAGCGATGGCACCGTCTGGGCAGGCGGCTTCAACACCGGCACGTATCATTTCGATCCTCGCACCGGCAAGAAGGAGCACTTCGCTTCGCTCGTCGACCAGAAAGTCAACGACTGTGTATACGACATCTTCGAAGACTCGCATGGCGACATCTGGGTCGGAGGCCTCAACTTCGACCTCACTCGCCTGCATCAGCTTCCTGACGGCACCTTCGAGAAGCAGCACTACCCGATCACCCTGATCAATAGCATCGCACAGCTCAACGACGAGACCATCATTGCCTCGACCACTGACGGTTTTAAGCTCGTCAACATGCTCACCAACGAGAGCAAAGACTACCTCCGCGACGAAGAGCAATGGATTGGCACCAACTATATCAGTGATGCACGTTCACGCAACGGACACGAAATCTGGGTGGCTACCGCAGGCGCAGGTCTCCTCTGCTACGACCTCAACAACGACAGTATCGAGTCATTCGGTTTGGAGCAAGGACTTCCATCGCTTGAGCTTCGCGGCATGAGCATTGCCCATGACTCTATCCTCTATATCTCGACCGAGAAGAATGGCATTTTCGCCTTCGACTGTGTCAACCACTGCTACATCCGCAGCATGGTGACCAGCGACGGATTGCCGATGAATGAGTTCCTGCAGAATTCCAGCACCATCTCGCATCGCGGTGAGCTTCTCTTCGGTGGCGATGACGGCGCTGTCGTGCTCCGTGAGTCAGATTTGCGATCGACGCTCAAAGACTTCAAGATCGTTGCTGATGCCAAGGGATTGACCGACGACCTCATCAAGCGCGGAAGTGATGAGTCTCATTCCATCGACATTCAGCTGGCCACCACCGATATCTATCATCAGAAGGAATATCTCTTCTTCTATCGCATGGAAGGTATCGAGAATGACTGGGCACTGATCGATAATACCCGACAGATTAAGTTCTCTCATCTTCCACCAGGTTTCTACGAACTGGAGATTCACGCCGTAGGTGCAGCCAACCAGGTAGTCTCACGAACGATTCACATCGAGATTGAGGCCTCTTCATTCTGGGCAGCTCACATTATCAAGATCTCTTACTTCCTGCTGTTCCTCTCGCTCGTCGGCTTAGTTCTCACCATCCGATTGTATCTGATCAACAGGAAGAACAAGAAATAGTTCCGACAATCATCAAAACAACATAAAGCCGTAACCTCGTACCAGGTTATGGCTTTATTTATGATTGAAACCATAACCTGGTTCACGTCTATGGCTTCGCGCAAGGACGAAACCATAACCTGGTACTCGTCTATGGCTTCGCGCAAGAACGAAACCATAACCTGGTACTCGTCTATGGCTTCGTGCAAGAACGAAACCACAAACAGAAACACGTCTATGGCTTCGCGCGAAAACGAAACCACAGACGTGATTATAATTATGATTTAGTACTTTTCCGGAAGTTTTCTTACATCTTAGCCATTGCCTGCTCGAGGTCAGCAATGATGTCTTCCACATTCTCGATACCGACGCTGAGACGTACGAGATCTGGAGCGACGCCGGCTTCAAGCAACTGCTCCTCGCTCATCTGACGATGAGTGTGGCTGGCAGGGTGGAGCACGCAGGTGCGAGCGTCAGCTACGTGAGTGACGA
Source organism: Bacteroidales bacterium (assembly GCA_045628985.1). Taxonomy (GTDB): domain Bacteria; phylum Bacteroidota; class Bacteroidia; order Bacteroidales; family UBA3663; genus Liminaster. The sequence goes on from JAZQQH010000004.1 coordinate 27,404, forward strand.
TGCTGATGAAGTCGAGGTTGTCCATGAAACGGATAGCATCCTCTCGTGTACCCTTCAAACCGAAGGCGATTACACCACAGGTACCGTTTGGCATGTACTTCTGAGCCAAAGCGTGGTACTTGTTAGATGGCAGGCCTGCATAGTTGACCCAACCTACCTTAGGATTCTTCTCAAGCCACTCTGCGATGGCCTGTGCATTGGCGCAATGCTGCTTCATGCGGAGCGCGAGGGTCTCAAGGCCGAGGTTGAGAAGGAATGAGTTCTGTGGCGATGGGATGCTACCGAGGTCGCGCATCAGCTGGCTGACGAGCTTGGTGGTATAAGCTCCCTTACCGAAGGCCTTGGTGTAGGTGAGGCCATGATAGCTCTCATCTGGAGTGCAGAGGCCAGGGAACTTCTCAGCGTACTTCTCCCAGTCGAAGTTACCGCTATCGCACACAGCGCCACCTACCTGAGTAGCATGGCCATCCATGTACTTGGTGGTAGAGTGAGTGACGATGTCGCAACCCCACTCGAAAGGACGGCAGTTGATAGGAGTAGCAAAGGTATTGTCGATGATCAGTGGCACGCCATGCTTGTGAGCGATCTTGGCAAAGCGCTCGATGTCGAGGACGTTGCCGCCAGGGTTAGAGATGGTCTCGCCGAAGAAGCACTTGGTGTTCTCCTTGAAGCAAGCCTCGATCTGCTCGTCGGTCCACTCCTGATCTACGAAGGTGCACTCGATGCCGAGCTTCTTCATGGTAGTACCGAAGAGGTTGAAGGTACCGCCATAGATAGCGTTGGTGGTGATGAAATGATCGCCTGCCTGGCAGATATTGAAGACTGCATAGAAGTTGGCAGCCTGGCCAGAAGAGGTCAGCACACAACCGACACCGCCTTCAAGAGCGTTGATCTTCTTGGCAACAGCGTCATTGGTAGGATTGGCCAAGCGAGTATAGAAATAGCCGTCGTCCTTCAGGTCGAAGAGGCGTGCCATCTGGTCGCTGGTGTCGTACTTGAATGTGGTACTCTGATAGATTGGCAACTGCTGTGGCTCGCCCTTGACAGGCTTCCATCCGCCGTGGATGCAGATGGTTTCAAGATTCTTCTTCATCGTTTCTAATATATTTATTTGATTATCATTTCCGAAAAGTGGTGCAAAGATAATAATTATTTCGATAATATGGTGCAAAGTTATGCGATTTTCAAATTTTCGATGAGAATTACTTGCATATTTCCAAAAAACATCGTACTTTTGCAGCGTTTTGAACAAAAAATATGAGACATGAAGATTAGAAGTTGCGTTCCTGAAGATGCAGAAGCTCTGGCCAAGATCTACGCCCCCTATGTTGACCACACTGCCATCTCCTTCGAACTGGTGGCACCGGAAGCCGAAGAGTTCAGAGGGCGAATCATCCATACTTTGCAGAAATTCCCATACATCGTAGCAGAGATCGACGGAGAGATAGTCGGCTACGCTTATGTCAGTCCTTTCAAGGAGCGTAGCGCCTACGATCACTGTGTCGAGACAAGTATCTACGTCAAGGAGGATGTACGAGGCAAGGGTATCGGATCAGCTTTGTACGAAGAGCTGGAGCGCCTCATGCCAGCCATCGGAGTCAAGAACATGAACGCTTGCATCGCCTGGATCGAGACGCCGGACGAGTATCTCGACAATGCCAGTGAGACCTTCCATGAGAAGCATGGCTACACCAAGGTGGCTCACTTCCACAAGTGTGGCTATAAGTTCGGAAGGTACTATGATATGATATGGATGGAGAAGATACTCAGTTAACAGTGAACAGTTAACAGTTAACAACTAGCACCAGCTGCGCTACAGGTTTGTAGATCAGCTGGTGCTAATATTATAAGTAAGTCAAAAATTTACCAGATGCGAACGCGCTCCTCAGGAGCCACGTAGAGCTTATCAGTCTCCTTGATACCGAAGGCCTCATACCACTCGTCGATGTGTGGAAGAGCGGCATTGACACGGATGTAAGAGGTTGAGTGAGGGTTGCTGAGAGTACGAGCGCGGATGTACTCCTCGCTGAGGTCGCTCTCCCAGATAGTACCGTAGCTGAGGAAGAAGCGCTGCTCAGGAGTGAAGCCATTCTCGACAGGAAGAGCCTTCTCTGCGAGGATCTTCTTCAGAGCGTTGAATGCGATCATCAAACCACCGTGGTCAGAGAGGTTCTCGCCGAGGGTAAGGTGACCGTTGGTGTGGAGGCCTGGGAGTGGCTCGGTCTTGTCATAGAAGGCTGCGAGCTGCTCAGCAGGAACCTTAAATGCCTCAACGTCCTCATCGCTCCACCACTGATGGAGGTTACCATCCTTGTCGAACTGACGGCCGCTGTCGTCGAAGCCGTGAGTCATCTCGTGGCCGATAACGACACCGATGCCACCGTAGTTAACTGCATCATCAGCGTCCATGCTGAAGAATGGTGGCTGGAGGATAGCTGCTGGGAAGTTGATAGAGTTCTGTGAAGAGCTATATGAAGCGTTGACGGTCTGTGGAGTCATCCACCAGTCGTCCTTGTTGACTGGCTTGTTGTAGTTCTTCTCCTTCATGAGGTTGAAACGGAACTCCTGTGCAGCGAGAGCGTTCTCATAGAGGCTCTTAGCAGGATCGATAACGAGTGGTGAATAGTCATCCCACTTGTTAGGATAACCAACCTTTACATAGAAGCTGTTGAGCTTATCCTTAGCAACCTTCTTGGTCTCCTCGCTCATCCACTCCTGTGCATCGATACGATCTGCGAACGAAGCGATGAGGTTCTGGCAAAGCTCTTCCATGCGAGCCTTGTTCTCTGCTGGGAAGTACTTCTCAACATAGAGCTGGCCGACAACCCAAGAGAGGAGACGGTTCTCGATGCCGAGAGCGCGCTTCCAACGAGCCTCCTGTGCAGCAGCACCGTTACGGCTGGCGTTGAAGTTGAAGTTCTCAGTCACACAAGCGTCGCTCATATAGTCGAGAGCGCCGTTGAGGGTCTGCCACTCATAGAGGGTCTTGAGGTCATCAAGGTTACCCTTAACGAGCTGCTGGCAAGCATACTGAACTGGCTCTACCTGACGGACGTTGAGCTCAGAGGTCTGGTCATAGCCATACTCCTTGAGGTACTGATCCCAGTCGAAGCCAGGGGTGAGCTTGTTGAGGTCAGCCACGGTCATCTTGTGGTAGTTAGCCTCAGGGTCGCGCATAGAGAGGCGATCCTTGCTGTTCTTAGCCATCTCGGTCTCCACCTTCATGATGGTCTCCATCTTAGCCTTAGCAGCAGCCTCATCGAGGCCGAGGAGCATATAAGAATTAATAATGTGCTGTACGTAAGCGTCACGAACCTTCTTGGTACCAGCCTCATCGCTGAGGTAGTAGTTACGGTCACCGAGGGTAAGACCACCCTGGCCAACGCTGACGATGTTGACACGAGCATCCTTAGAGTCAGCGCCAACGCCGAGGCTGAAGAGGATGTTGTCATGCTGCTGAGCTGCATAGCTGAGAAGAGCCGCGTTGCTCTCAAGTGCATTGATCTTCTCGAGGTATGGCTTGACTGGCTCGAGGCCTTCGTTGTTGAGACGAACGCTGTCCATCACCATGTTGTAGACGTCAGCAACCTTCTGCTTGAGCGAACCTGGCTCGTTCTGCTGAGCTGCGATACCCTGGATGAGGTCACCGATGAGCTTGCTGTTCTTCTGCTCGATGTAGGTGAAAGCGGTCCAGTTTGGCTGATCAGCTGGCTTTGGAGAAACCTGAGTCCAGTTACCAGCAGCATACTGTGCGAAGTCGTCACCAGGATTGACTGTCGTATCCATGATGGCGTAATTAAGGCCAGAGCCCTTTTCCTCGGTCTTCTGGCATGAAGCAGCCACTAAGGCTGTGGCGCAAAGTGCTGCGCCGAAAAGAAGTTTCTTCATTTGTGTGGGAAAATTTTAAAGATTAAGTTCATTAACGAGCGCAAAGTTACTCATAATTAAGAGAAATAAGAAATTATTATCTCCCTATTTAGGAAAATGCAATGAAAAATAGTTTTTTACTATCCATTTTTGAGCACTCCACTATACAAATTTAGACATATTTTAATAATTTATGCACGCTTTGCGCAGATTTTATCAATAATTAAGAATTCACTCCGCTTTTTTTATCTATCTTTGCACTGCGTTATTCTAAGGTTATGTGTTTCCCCTTTTGATTTTGACGAGTAGTGTCAGCAAAGACCCATAACTTTATTTTATATAAAGGTGGTGTGTGGCCGACGATACGGCCTCGCACGATGATTTATTAAATGATTCCGTTGCGAAAGAAAAAGTAGTCGTGTTTTAGAATATTGTTCTTTTCGCAAGTTTTCACAGGTGCAAAAAAAGAAATATTTTCCGAATAAAAGATTTACTCTTGGAAGATAACTGAAATCCCCGTAACTTTGCACCCCAAGAACTACTAAATTGATAAAATTATATATGTGTTATTTAAAAAAGGTATGAAAAAGCTTGTATCTCTCATCGTCATGCTGATGGTTAGCATTACGATGCTGATGGCGCAGGACCGTACGGTCACCGGCGTCGTCCTTTCAAGTTCGGACGGAGAGCCTGTAATCGGTGCATCTGTCCTCGTTACTGGAACGACTATCGGTAGTGCTACCGACATCGACGGTCGCTTCGAAATCAAAAATGTTCCTGCAGACAAGAAGGAACTCACAGTGTCTTACATTGGCTTTACTACACGTAATGTCAAGATCTCTAACAAGACAATGACTATCATGCTCGAGTCAGAGCTCGAAGACCTCGATGAGGTTGTAGTCGTTGCTTACGGTACCGTCAAGTCAAAGAGCTTGACCTCATCTATCGCATCTGTCAAGGGTGAGGCTCTCAAGGACGTCCCAGGCAACTCTGTCGACGGTATGCTTCAGGGTCGTGCAGCTGGTGTCATGATCTCTACCGGTGGTTCTAACGTCGGTGAGGCTCCTGTCATCAACATCCGTGGTGTGGCATCAATCACCTCTTCTACTACTCCTCTCTATGTTGTAGACGGTATGCCAATCAACACCAACAACATCTCAAGTGCTACCGACTTCAACCCTATCGCAGATATCAACCCTGCCGACATCAAGTCTATCGATATCCTCAAGGATGCTGCTGCTACCGCTATGTACGGTTCACGTGCAGCTGCTGGTGTCGTACTCATTACTACCAAGAATGGTCAGACCGGTGGTAAGGCTAAGCTCACTTACGACTACGCTTTCAACCTCAACGTTCCTACCGAGTTCACCAAGACCATGAACGCTGAGCAGTATGTTGAGATCAAGACCCTCGGTCGTATCAACTCTGGTTATGAGACCGCTGATGGCACCCACATGTACAACCTCATGAAGGACAGCCAGGGTAAGATCATCGATACCAACTGGACCGACCTCCTCTTCCAGACAGGTAACGCTCACAACCACAACCTCAACGTTTCTGGTGGTAACGACAAGGCTCAGTACTACGTAGGCCTCGGCTATCAGAAGCAGCAGGGTATCGCTGTTCATGACGACTACGAGCGTTTCTCATTCAAGGGCAATGCTACCATCAAGGCTAACAAGTGGTTCAAGCTCGGTATGAACACCTCATACACCAACTCATTGGTAAGCCACGTCGATGCTGCCCGTGGTGGTGGTATCTACTCTATCAACGGTTTCTCTCGTATGGCATTGATCCTCCCTCCTAACGTACCTATCTACAATGAGGATGGCACTCCATACGTTCGCGCAGGTCACTATGTAGGTTCTGGTGCTAACAACTTCAACGTCAGCTACTACAACCCTGCTACCTATCTCGACGAGCAGTTCACCGAGACTCAGAACAACCGTATCATCGCTAACGGTTACCTCGAGTACAACCCATTCAAGGGTCTTACCCTCAAGAGCCAGTTCGGTATCGACTGGACCTTCATGTTCGGTACCGCTTTCCGTTCACCAAACGGTGGTGATGGTTTCTCAAGCGGTGGTAGCTCTTCTAACTACCAGAACTTCCAGAAGATCTGGACCTGGACCAACACCGCTGACTACAACTTCTCAATCAAGAAGAATCACTTCGACGTACTCGCTGGTGTCGAGGCTACTGACACCCAGAACCGCAATATGTCACGTGGTGCAACCACCCTCGCTGACCCTAACATGCTGTTCCCTGAGGCTTCTTACCTCACCTACACCGGTGGTGGTTCACGTGGCGAGAGCTCTATGTTCTCTTACATTACCCGTTTCGCATACGACTATGCTAACCGCTACTACTTCACCGCTAACTGGCGTCGTGATGGTCTTTCTAAGCTCGGTACTCAGTGGGGTAACTTCTGGGGCCTCAGCGGTGCTTGGCGTATCTCTGACGAGAAGTTCATGAAGCCTGCTAAGTCATGGCTCAGCGACCTCAAGCTCAAGGCAAGCTACGGTGTTGTAGGTAACGCCAGCGTAGGCAACTATGCTTCACGCTCACTCTACGGCTCAGCATATTATAATGGTGGCGCTTCTTATCGTCCAAACAACTACAACGATGCTAAGCTCGGCTGGGAGCAGACCGGCACCTACGATGCAGGCTTCAGCGCAGCTCTCTTTGGTGGCCGTCTCAGCGTAGATGTCGACTACTTCTACTCTAAGTCTAAGGACCTCATCCTCGCAACCCCAATCTCTTACTCAGCAGGTATCTATGATGCCAGCAACGGTTCGGCTATCTCTACCAACCTCGGTAAGGCTATGAACAAGGGTCTTGAGATCGGCCTCAGCGGCACCGTCATGCAGCGTGGCAAGTTCTCTTGGAACTCTAACTTCAACATCTCATTCGTTCAGAACAAGGTGCTCGAGCTCGCAGAGGATATCCTCGAGGACGTAGCTGGTTACAACATCACCACCGAGGGCAAGTCTATGGCTCAGCTCTATGTCTACCCAACCTCTGGTATCGATCGTGAGACCGGTCGTCGTATCGTTGACCTCAACGATGGCACCCAGGCTGCATTGGTTTACAAGGGAGGTGCTAAGTACTATCGCTACGTAAATGGTCAGGTTACTGACGAGCAGGTCAGCTCAAGCCTCTGGACTCCTGAGATCGCTGGTGGCACCAAGCCTACCTACTATGGTGGTTGGACCAACACCTTCAAGTATGGTCACTGGGATGCTACCCTCTTCTTCCAGTTCTCTGGTGGTAACAAGATTTACAACGGTACCAAGGCTACTGCTTCTGACCAGCGTTTCTGGAACAACTCTAAGGACTACTACGACAATGCATGGCGCAAGCCAGGCGACAAGGCTATCTACGCTAAGCCAGAGTACAGCGATAACACCTCTAACGGTTCGGCTAACGCTATCTCTGATTGGGTAGAGAGCGGTGACTACCTCCGCTTCAAGAACGTCCTCGTCGGTTACACCTTCGACACTAAGGGTATCCAGAAGACCCTCGGCATCAGCGGCATCCGCGTATATGCTCAGGCTACCAACCTCTTCTGTATCACCAGCTACACCGGTATGGACCCAGAGGTAAGCTCATTGGCTTACAAGGCTAACACAGGTTCTGGTATCGACAAGAATACCACTCCTCTGACCCGTACATGGACCTTCGGTGTCAACGTATCGTTCTAAAACTCATAAACAACAGAATTCATTATGAAAAAGATATATGCAATCTTAGCTGCAGCAGCTGCTCTCGTCCAGACCTCTTGTGGCGACAGCTTCCTTGACCAGGAGCCAGATCTTCTCCTGACCGATGCTGCTATCTATAGCAACGCTGAGCGTATCGAGGCTACCATGAACGGTGTCTACTCTCGTATGAAGTCACAGTACTTCCTGGGTGGCTATGCTATCAGCGCCGGTGACAACCGTACCGATGACTTCATCAATGGTGGTAACAACGGTTACACCCTCATGCCAGCCTTCGAGCACGTGATGGACGCAGGTCAGATCCCTACCAAGTATATGTACCAGTATGCTTACGTAGCTATCAACGCTGCCAACACCATGATCAAGAACCTCGAGGAGCGTGAGAATCTTCCTATCGACAACAACCTGAAGGAGCAGTACATCCAGAACTGTAAGTTCGCTCGTTCATTGAGCTGGTACTACCTCTGCACCGTATATGCTCAGCCATATAACTACGATCCAAATGCTAAGGCTGTAGTCATGCACACCGAGGCTATCACTGATGCCAGTGCCAACATCACTCCTGCCAGCACCATCAAGGAGATCTACGATCAGATCCTGAGCGATACTCAGAACATCTCTGCACTCCCTGCAGGTGACGGCGAGGCTGACTGCACCCGTCCTACTCAGGCTGCAGCTCACATGCTCCGTATGCGTGTCTTCATGGGTATGAACCAGTGGGACAACGCTATCAACGAGGGTAAGCAGGTCAAGGGCTATGAGCTCTCTGACAAGGTAAAGGATATGTTCGGTACTCCATACGCTACCAAGGAGACCATCTACTCTATGCCTTTCGCTGACACCGACCGTGGCTCATCACAGTATCACCCAGCAGGTTACCTCAACTACTCTGTAGCTACCATCGATACTCTCGACACCCGCAACGGTATCTACAGCAAGCCAGGTTACAACCTCACCGACAAGGACAGCCGCTGGTGGTGTCTCTTCACCCCAGGCGCAGGTCTCTTCTATCAGAAGTACCCAGATGCAACCACCTTCAAGGACTGGCTCCACATCTTCCGTTATGCTGAGACTCTCCTCAACCTCGCAGAGTGCTACGTAGCTAAGGGCGACGAGGCTAATGCTATCGCTTGCCTCCAGCAGGTTCGTGAGCGTTCTATCAAGCCAGAGGATGACGTACTTGACGTAACTTCACTCAGCGGTGCAGCTCTTAAGGAGGCTGTATACAACGAGCGTCGTATTGAGTTCCTCGGCGAGGGCATGCGTGGCATTGACATCTGGCGTCGTGCAGAGGACTTCGTTCACTCTAAGAACGGCTCTAAGGAGACCTTCGTCATCGCTACTCCTTCTGACCGCTCTACCTACTGCTGGTTCGTTCCACAGTACGAGCTCTCAATCAACACTGCAGTTAACAACTAATCCGCGGGATTAGCTGTTAACAAATAACAAGTATCAAAAGACCAAAGTTTTGGTCTAAATACAGTATTTATAACTCGCTGATTATCTTTAGAATGCATTCATAATAGTAGAAAAGTGTGATTCCTGGAGATAAAGTGATAAAAGATTTAGTATTTAACATATTAGAGGTCGATTTGATTATTGGAGCTATCAAATCGACCTCTAATATTGTATTTCTCTTCATCCATAATTATTCGTCACGTCTTTGTACGCGAACCCATGCAATCCTTCAAAGTTCAAGACCAGAATATGGCATTTCTTCTATGTTAAGACTTCATACTTTATGGGATTTTGGTTGTTTCAGCAATCTTTGTTTCATCTCTTGGTGTATCCTTTTGATACAAAAATAGCTTGTCTATATATAGGAGGATAAAGACAAATACGCACATTTGTCCAATGATGAGTGCGGTAATACCCGCCTTCTTTTAGAGATACTATTCCGAATGATTCTATAAGCGCGAGTACGAGCATAATTTTGTACAAAATGCAGAATATATGGCTAAACATGAACTAACGTCATGGAAATCTCGATATCTTGAGGGTATAGAGGTCAGCAAGATAACCGAAGATGTGTATGACAACAGCTTTTTCATCATTTTGCTTTGATGGTCCAGACGGCCAGGCCGCCTGCGATGAGCAATGCACCGGCTACGGCGAGCATACCTACCTGGGTGCCAACGAGGCCGAGGAGCGAACCGCCAAGGACGGCTGCTACGATCTGTGGCAGACAGATGGTGCAGTTGAAGAGGCCGAGGTAGGTTCCCATCTTAGGATTGCCCTGCAGTGCATTGGTAAAGAAGATGAATGGGAAGGCCAGCATGGCGGCCCAACCACAACCTACGAGGAGGTATGCTACCCAGAGGAGGTATTGGTCGTGAATCCAGAGCATAGCGATGAAGCCGAGGCCACCCAGTACGAGGCTGAGGGTGTAGCACATCTTATTGGAATGCAACGCCTTAGAGATGAATGGAATACATGCTGCCCAGATGACGCTGCCGATGGCCTGGAGGGCGTAGCAGACACCATTCCAGTTGCCTGCCTCCTGATAGCCGGCCGAGTGGGTGTCGGTGGTGTTCCAGCACATCTCGGCAATGGCGCCGGCGGAGTATGACCACATGTACATGAAGCCTGCCCAGCAGAAGAATTGCACAAGGCCAATGCTCAGGAAGGTGTAGCCGATAGATGGCTTCTTGGAGTTAGGAGTTAGGAGTGAGGAGTTAGGAGTATTTGCTGCGCCTGACTCTGCTGTTTCACTCTCTTTAATCTCCGGCATAGCTGCGAGCTGCTCAGGTGAGTACTCCTTGACATTGACCGTGGTGAAGATGACGCAGGCGATGAGGATGGCTGCGCCGACGTAGAAGGAGTAGATGACCGAGTTAGGGATAACTCCCTCTGGTGCAACGTTCTGCACGCCCAGGAAGGTGAAGATGTATGGGAAGAGATAGCCCACTACCGAACCGAGGTTGCAGAGGAACGACTGGATAGAGTAGGCCTGTGTCTTCTGCTTCTCATTGACCATATCGCCTACCATCATCTTGAAGGGTTGCATGGCGATGTTGATGGAGGTGTCGAGGAACATGAGCGAGAACAGGCCAAAGATCATCGAACCTGTGAGGCCCCACATGACTACCTGCGTGGTGAGGCCCAGGCTGCCAGCGTTAGGTAACATGGCCATGACCAGCACGGCGATGATGGCGCCTATAAATAAATAAGGTATACGGCGGCCAAAACGGCACCAGGTCTTGTCGGACAGCATACCGATGATCGGCTGTACGATCATGCCCATGAGTGGTGGCAGGATCCAGAAGAACGACAGCTGGTGAGGATCTGCGCCGAGGGTGGCGAAGATGCGCGAGATATTGGCGGATTGCAGCGCATAGGCGATCTGCACGCCGAAGAAGCCGAAGCTGAGGTTGATCAGCTGGGAGAGCTTGAGGTCGGGAAGTTGCTTTGCCATATTAACGGTTTGACTTTTCGATTAATGAAGCTACCTTCTCGTTGAATGTATTGGCTTTGAGCAGCTCCTCGAGTGTGAGGTGCATGCGGTAGCGCCAGTAGTGACGAGGGTTGGCTGGGATGTTGATACGCTCTGCATTGGCGTCAGCGAGACGGAGGGTGCCGTCGATGGCGAGCCAATCCTGGAGAGGGAGGATGCAGAGGAGCGAAGGTGACTGAAGGTGCTCAGTGACAATACGTTCGCAGATGGCTGGAGAGGCCTCGGTTGGGCACTCTGAGGTCTCGCCGAGCTCTTCGCGCCAGTACTGTGCGGTGAGCTGAGGGTCGAGCTCCCACCACTGACGGAGGGTCTCGGTGTCGTGGGTGCCAGTGGTGCAGACGCTGCGCTCAGGATAACGATAGACGTGGCCGAAGTTGTCCTGAGGGGCCTTTGGCATACGCTGGATTTCGAGCGAGAGGATCTGGAGCTGATTCATCACCCAAGGTACGCAATCAGGTACCATGCCGAGGTCCTCACCGCACACGATCATCTGGGTAGCGTCGATGAGCTTAGGCAGCTTGGTCATCGCCTGATCGTACCAGAACTGGTTGTGACGGCGGTAGAAATACTCGTTGTAGAGGCGGTTGAAAGCGTCCTTCTCCCAGCCCTGCAGACGGGTGTAAGTATAGTCGAGCTGTGCCGAGATGCGTGGGTGATAGGTGCCTGGACACTTGTGATCCTCGACAAAGAGGACGTTGGAAATCAATGAATAAAGAGTCTCCTTGAGGTCGAGATTGCGCTGCTTCTTCTTGCCGCTGAAGAAGAGTTCGACGGCGCGCTGGGTAGAGAATTCTGGTTTCATCTCCCAGATGTCGTCGTGCAGGTGGTTCATGAAGACGTGGTGCACATAATCGACAGGATCCATGCCGTCCCAGCAGGTCGGATCCTCCTCGTGGTAGTGACGGAGCGCACCGATACGCTGCTCGATGAGTTCATCGTTAATGAATGGCTTGGTCATGAAATCCTTCTGGAAACCAATACCGTAGCTGTCGATCTCGCTTGGAGTCATTGGCAATGAAGGTGAGAACTGACCGAGCAAGCCGTGTACAGAATGGGTAGGGATCTCCCAGATACGGAAGAAGCCGAGGATGTGGTCAATGCGGTAAGCCGAGAAGTACTCCTGCATCTTACGGAAGCGCTTGAGCCACCAGCGGAGGCCATCCTGCTGCATCTTGTCCCAGTTGTAGGTAGGGAAGCCCCAGTTCTGGCCATTGGCCGAGAATGGATCAGGTGGTGCGCCGGCGCTGCCGTTCATGTTGAAGTAGAATGGCTCGACCCACGACTCCACCGAAGCGCGGCTGATGCCGATAGGGATGTCGCCCTTGAGAATCACGTTGTTAGCACGTGCATAGCTTGATGCTGCGAGCAACTGGGTGTGGAGGATATACTGGATGTAGAGGTAGAACTGAGCCACCTTGAGCGACTTAGAACCTGGGGCGAAGATAGCCTTAGCCACCTCCTCATTGTAGGTCTTGTAGGTTGGCCAGCGGTTGAAATCAGGCTCCTTATACTGGTCGCGCAATACGCTATAAGCGGCGTAAGGACGGAGCCACTCCTCGTTGTTCTGATAGAAAGTCTTGTAGCC
>JAZQQH010000005.1:0-81049 GCA_045628985.1 Bacteroidales bacterium
TTTGTAGACATGATTTTAATTGCCGCAAAGATACGCATTTTTGCGGATATAAAAAAGTCCGAGCTTGTGAAAGTCCGGACTTTTAATTTAAATTAGTAAATGTGGGTGTGTCTGGGGCTTTATACCTTTTGACACACCCTCCCCTTACCATGTGAACGAAACAATTGATGCACCTGTATGGCTTGATAAAATTTTCTTTAATAAACAGAACGAAAAACATTCTGCCATATATTGCTCTTCTCATTTTATAGGCTCGTATTCTTCTGCTAAAGGCACTTTGGAGATTACTCCTCGCTTCGGCAGAGACAATGAAGTGATGAATTACCTATTGAGCTATGTGGCCAACTTGTACATTCCCAAAGGTAGTGCGTCATTCAAAAGCAAATCTGGGTATAACGACTGGCTCATTGTTGTCTTGTGGAAAGCCCTACTTGACAAAGCCATGACAAGTGGACAGATTCCTAAAGAATACAAAACTGAAACCAAGAACATCCGGTCATTCAAAGGGCATTTGAATATTGCTAAACATATCAAAGCCAACCTCACCAACGCAAGTAAGCTCTATTGCACCTACCGCAAGCTCACGATGGACAATGTCATCAACAGAACGATCCGATATACTATGGAGCTCATGCGGTGGAACAGCAATAATGAGTACAGTGGAATTCTGGAAGGCATGGCTTCGTATGACAGGAAGTTAGATTCCTTCGGCGTCTGCAAGGATGTTGTTTCGGTTGAAGACATCGCCAACATACGATTTACGAAACTCAATATGGTGTATAAGCCTGTAATGGAGTTTAGTAAGGCTATTATCAATCGGCAACGCGTTTCGTTCAGCAACGAAGGAGACACTCACAATGTCGCCTATTTCTTAGATATGGCCGAGATATGGGAATTGTACCTGCTGAAAGTGCTTCAAAAGAGATTGCCCGAAGATTATCGGGTTTACTCACCTAATATGGGAGACGGAGATTTCCTGATGGAAGACGGGTATCGCTCTATCCGTCCGGATATCATCATTGAGAAAAACGGACGAATTGTAATGATTATTGATGCCAAATACAAGCGGTATACAGAGATTGGTAAGACCGGACGTGTTGATGGCAAATCTTACACCTCGGGATATGTAAGTCGTGATGACCTGTACCAGATGAGTACCTACCTGTATTATTATGGTAAAGACCGTAAGATCGTCGGATTGTTCACTTCACCTGGTAAGGCAGAAAAGAAAACAGATGACCTTCATCCTATCAGTACGAACTCAAATCATCAGATTGGTCTTCTGAATCTGGACATCGATAGTGTATATGATGAATATTTAGAAAAGATCAAAGAGAAATTGCAAGAGATTGATATTTCAAAAATTAATAAACAAATCAAGAAACCATTCCCTCCACTTGATATTTCAACACCTCAATCTATTTGCAACTCATTAATAGAACAAAAGGTATTCCTTGAGGACAATAGTAATTTTTATAAAACAGATAGTCAAAAAGGGCAATATCGAAAGAAAGATTCTACGGAAGTTAGTGGATTAATAAATAGTATTGCTACTGCATTGTCAGAAATTGACAAACTATCGATCCACAGCATTATTACTGAACGAGAGAAAAACTATGTCGAAAAGATAAAAGATATAATAAACCAAATCAATTAAAAATAATGTCTCGCAGCAACCTACATAACAAATACATGCGAAAGCATTGGAACGGACGGTCTTTTTTCACTGCAAAGGCCGACCTTCCGGTGCGTAATGAGCATCGGCAGGATGAGTGTCCGAAGTACGGGAAGAAGTGAGACGTGAGATTGAAAATCAAACTCAAAGTCAGGAAAACTGACATACAAGACCTTGAAAACAACCTAATTATTGGCTACCTTTGCAGCCGAAATATTAACTTTATTATAAGGGTTTATGGCAAATTACTGTTTTACAAAATATGCTATCGAGGGCAAGAAAGACGTCCTCGTGCGTGTTGCTGACGCTATTAACCATGGCGAAGGCTGGATGAAAAAGTCTATCGAGAATCTCGGATTGAAAATTGATGAGGACGAGTATGACTTTGTTTATCGTGCAGAATGGGAAATCGGTGCACGAGTTGAAGAGCGTGATGGTGTGAGCGTACTGTTCTTCACTCAAGCTTATCCTTGGGACCACGTGGATGTCATTGACTGGGTGTTGGAGGAACTTGGCGAACCTGAGCCAAATATCTACATGTTGATAGAGCTTTTTGAAAGTGAAATTCACCAGACGAACGACAGCGAAGGCAAATACTTCCCTGAGCGTTATTGTGTCTTTACAGATGATGGCGATGCTTATTTCCTCACCAAGGAGGAAGCTCTCGCACACATTCGCAAGCAGTACAACCTCTCTGATGATTACGACACATTGGAGAAGATTCAGGAATACTGCGACGCGGAAGACCTCTCACTCTGTTTTGACGAAATTGAGGTAAGAAAATAAGACGAGAGTTATCACAATAGATCCTTCCGAGTGGGTTCTGAAACCCTTAGTATTTGTTATTGTCCCCCTTTAGGGGACTAATAACTATACTAGGGTATGAAGACCCACTCTGGAAAGTGAAAACGGTTAAGAGGAATGAAAGAAAGGCATTCGAATATGGCCGAAGGGACCTGTGCAAACGCAAAGCCATAGATGTGTACCTGATTAAGGCTTCGTTCATGCGCAAAACCATAGACGTGAACCTGGTTATGACTTCGTTCAAGCACAGAACCATAGACGCGAACCTGGTTATGGCTTCGTTCATGCGCAAAACCATAGACGTGAACCTGGTTATGGTTTCGTTCATGCACAAAACCATAGATGAGTACGAGGGTATGGCAAGGCTTGTTTTATAGAATAAAAAACTACTATGTACGAAAAAAGCAAACTCGCAAAAGATGCTGCTGAGATCATAGGGGATAATGTTGATAACGACGAGTTCTACGAGCTCAGAAAGATTAAAACCCCTATCGCCTATGCGATGTCTGCCAATATACAAGACGCAAGCATCTCTCGCACCTTCATCTACGATGTAGAGAAAGGTGTGCATGAGGTTTTGCTAAGTATTGGGGAAGTGGCAGAGTATCTCACTACATTGAACGATGAGAAAAAGAATCTTCATTACTTGCGAGTAGGCAGATGGTATGTCGTGAATGCAGATAGTGTGCTGTATGTATGTCCGCAAGACAAGACTTTGATTCTTGCCTATAGTGACTTGTCTTACAATCATATTCTGATCAAAGACATTCCTGCCGCAGCTCTGCGCAAATTGCGCGAGGAGCTTCACGAATCGCCACAGCCACAAAAAGTCATCCTTGGCAATGAAGACCAGGAATTTTGGTTTTACCCTGATGAAATACTCTATGCCAAAACGAAAGTGGGAAAGAAGCAGACGACCGTCTTCTGTATGAATGGCCAAGAGTATATTGTACCGCTTCGGATCGGTCAAGTTCACATGCAGCTGAACAGGCTGAAGAACAATAGTCATCTGGAGAATAGAACAAGCAAGAGATGCATTGTTAGCCTGGGACGAATCGACATGTTCCATACCAGTCCTCATGCTCTTGCCTTGATTGATGCCAAGGGTTACTACCACCAAGTGACAGGATTGTCAAAAGAGGCTTATAAGAAATATTTCACTGACTATGTTGAACGCAATCAGATAAATGAGGAACAAGGACTTACTCATAATTTCATAGTGATGCCAGAATATCCTTTGTCACAAGCTCCTATTTTCCGCGGATTGTATTCGGACGCTGTTGACTTCAGTGCTGTATAAGTCAGTTCGCGCCCGGACAAAGCATTTGATGAAAAGGGGGTGTTAATTCTTTGTCCTTGAAAAATATATGCGGTACCTTTGCGAAGTCAAAACTAAAAAAAGCGTATATGAAGACAGTATTTTCAACCCCAACCATCGGCCAGCAGATCAAGGCTGAGCTCGTCATTCAAGGTATCTCGGTAAGTGACTTTGCCCGTAGTATCAACTGCTCACGTCCCAACGTACACGACATCATGAAGCGCTCAAGCATCGACTGCGAACTGTTGATGCGCATCTCGCGCGTGCTGCACGTCAACTTCTTCAAGCGACTGAGCGAGCAACTCGATGAATAAGAGGCTGAGTCAAAAGACCCAGCCTCTTATTCAGAGTACGTATTTGTTTATTATTTCTTGAGCAACTCCTGCTCAATGATGTTTGCCAGATCCATCCAGTGAGCCTTAGTCACTGCATCGGCTGCAGCGCTAGCCTTGGCCTTCTTCTGGATCTTCATGATCTGTGCCATGAGGAGTGCACGGGCATCAGCGGCCTCGCTACCCTTAGCGGTGAGGTGAGCGATAGCTGTGTTGACGTAGGTACGCTGCAGATAGCGGCGGAAGGTTGAGCAGGTGGCATTGCTGTCGAGCTCGCGGAAGACAACCTTATAGAGATCATCGAGATACTCCGTTGGCTTGTAGTTTGCAGCTGAGCGATCAGCATAGAGCTGGAGGTCAGAGAGTGTCTGGAGCTCGAGTACTGGAGTAGACTTCAAAACATAATCGACCTGTTTGAAGAGATAAGTATCCGGACGCTGAGAGATGCGATACATCCAAGGCTCAGCGACGAGCCATTCTGGCTTCTGGAAGAGATTCTCATCGAGCCACTTGAGAGCTTCCTTCTGAGTAGCCTTAGGCGTGATGCCATAGACATCGCCTTCCTGCTCCAGGCTCTTGTAGGTACGTGGCAGGCCACCGATGTTGGTAGCTACATGACGGAGATAACGCTGATACTGACCGAGCAATGACTCATAGACCTGCTTGAGGTTATCGTTCATGTCAGCCTCCTCCTTGCTCCACTCTGGCAGGCGCTTGATGATGTACTTGAGGTTCTTCACGCCGTAGGTGCTGGCAAGCATAGAATTATCACCGAGGTCCTCTGTCTGAGCGCGAGGATCGTGGTCACGGCCTTCGCCACCGAACCAGAGACGTGGATTGTTGGCCAGGCTGTCGATGATGATAGGGTTCCACATAAGGTGATCCTTCTCCTCATCTCCCATCGCGTCGTAGTTTGGCTTATAGCCGAACTCGATGGCCCACTTGTCATAGTCGTTGATACGAGCGTAGATACCTTCTGGAGCCACGTTATCCTCTGGCTGAGCCACGTAGTTGAAACGTGCATAGTCCATAATAGAAGAGGTGTGACCGTGCTTCTCGACCCAAGCCTTATCGCGGAGCTTCTCGACAGGAGTAGCGCTCGATGCACCCATGTTGTGACGGAGACCGAGGGTATGACCTACCTCATGGCTCGATACGAAGCGGATGAGCTGACCCATGAGCTCGTCATCGAACTTCATCTTGTGAGTACGAGCGTCGATAGCACCAGCCTGGATCATATACCAGTCATGCACAAGCATCATCACGTTGTGATACCAGCCGACGTGGCTCTCCAGGATCTCACCCGTACGTGGATCATGTACGTTAGGACCGTATGCATTGGCAATAGGGCTTGCCAGATAGCGGATCACAGAGAAACGTGCATCCTCAAGGCTCATAGTCGAATCGTTTGGCCACTCCTCACCACGGATTGCATTCTTCCAGCCAGCCTGCTCGAAGGCAACCTGCCAGTCGTTGACACCCTGGATGAGATAAGGAACCCACTGCTTAGGAGTAGCAGGATCGATGTAATAGATGATCGGTTTGATAGGTTCCACGAGCTCACCACGCTTCTGCTTCTCGATGTCCTCAGGACGAGCCTCAAGGCGATAGCGGCAGATGAACTCACGAGTCTTGACCTGCTGCTGATCATCTGAGAACCAAGAGAAACGATCGGCAAAATAACCTACGCGAGGATCGGTGAGACGACGCTGCATAGGGATCTTTGGCAACAGACGGAACGAGGTATTGAGCTGGATGGTCACCAGTCCTGTCTGCAAACCTGCAGGGAGCGAAGAGCTGCCACCACGGGTTACTACAGGAGCACCAGAGCCACCACTTGGAGCCTGATAGCTGTAGGTCTTGGTCACTGTCACCTCCGTATTGATCGGATAGGTGCGGATACTCTCCACGAAGCTGCTCTCACGCTGCAAGCCACCGAGGTTGTACTGCTTCTTGCTACGAGCCGAGAGCGAGAAAGCCTGGGTGTCGTCAGAGAAGAGCTTGGTGACGTTGACGCGATAAGCCTTGCCTACACGCTCAGCCTTGAAAGCGCCGAGAATAGGATTGGCCGAGCTGACCTGCACAGCCTTGTAGATATCATTATCCTCAGGAGCTGCTGCACCGAGGATGAGAGCTCGGAGTACGAGCGTAGAATCCGGACCCTGCTCCCAGTAGACGGTCTGGTTATTGAGCATCTCACCGCCGTACTGGCCAGCGCTGACAGGCGCGTTGGTGAAACGGGTTACTGCAAGGATAGGCTGACCCAGCACGCTGTCGGCTACGGTGAAATACCAGTCCTTACCCTTGCGGCTCACGCCGAATAGACCGTCCTTAGTCTCGGTGAACTGCTCCTTAGGACGCTGAGGAGCCGGCTTTGGCGCCTCAGTCTTCTTCTTTGCCTCGGCCATAGGGAGGGCCAATACGAGTGCAAGAAGACACAAGAATAGTTTTTTCATTTGAATTTAGGGGTTAATATATAATTAATGTGTAAATCTGATGACCACCCAGTTATTGCGGCTGCGATGATACTCGTAATGCAAGTCGAGCGACTCTGCACACTCACGGATCGCAGGAACGTCTTCCTCGTAGAAGCCGCTCATCAGCAGCGAGGCTCCTGGCAGCATAACGCTCACATAACGAGCCATATCGGCCAGCAACACATTGCGGTTGATATTGGCCAGGACGAGGCTATAGGTAGGACCTTCGGCAAGCAGGGACGCGTCGCCACACTCCACGGTGACCTTGCTGGCCAGGCCGTTGAGCAAGACGTTGTCCTTGGCATTGTCAGCCACCCAGTCGTCGATCTCAATAGCTCGGACATGCTCTGCTCCTACCTCGGCGGCCAGGATACCCAAGACTCCGGTACCCGTTCCCATATCCAGCACCTTGCCCAAGGAGTTGCTTGAAGAGATGCGAAGAATCTCTTCCAATAGCTGCGACGTTGTCTCATGTGTACCACTGCCGAACGACATCTTAGGATCGATGATCACCTCATAGCGGCAAGCAGGAACCTGATCGGCCGCAGCAGCAGGACTATGCACACAGCAGACGGTCTCCGGATCGGCAGGATGCTGCACGATGATCGGCTCGAACTGCTGGCTCTGCTCCCAAGTCTGGTTCCAGTCTTCCATCTCCACCACACCGGCTTCCCAGCGTACGCTCACGCCGTCGATAGGCAGATCCAGGATCAATGCATCGAGCGACGATGGCTCCCACTGGTTCTGAGTGATATAGGCCTTGAGACAATCCGTCTCGTTCGAAAAAGAGTCAAAACCGAGAGGGGCCAGCAGGGCTGCCAGCACATCACAAAGTTCCTCGGAGCATGGATGGGGTTTTAGGGTGACTTCAATATAATTCATTTTTTGGCATTTCGGAGGATAAAAACATACTTTGGTTGAAATTTCGCTATCAAAAAGTGTTAAATCGCGTAATTTTGGTGCAAAGATACTAAATTATCTTTATCTTTGCACCAAATTTCAACATTTTTTAAACCTTGTTGAAATAAAACTATCTAAAAGTTGAAAACCAAACCAATCTTTTTAAATAATTAGACCTATGATGAAGCGTTTTTTCATTGCAGCATTTATGCTCGCAACAACTATCCCTGCAGCCATTAACTTACAGGCTCAGGATGATGATATCTACTTCAGCAAGAAGGCCGACAAGAAAGCAAAGCATGAGGCTATTTATGCAGCAACTGCCACTGACGAATGGTCGACCAATGCTAATAACGACTGGAACCTTGACGACTATAACCGCCGTGGCAAGGAGTCTTCTGCTACTCTTTCTGACGTTATAGAAACGGCTGAAGATGCACCATTCTATTATAATATTATTAATGAGAAGGGTGACACCGTTCTGGTGCCAGGTACTACTGAGATGCTGAAGGGCGTTGATGCCAACGGATACAAGATTGTCCGTGACACCGTGGTTCTCGTCGAGCAGTATCGTTTCACCGACCTGATCCGTCGTTTCCACAACCCATTCTTCGGCTATTACCGATACAGTCCTTGGTATGACGTAGCTTACTACGATCCATTCTACTGGGATTACTGCTACTATGACCCATGGTGGTATGTGACTCCAAGCTTCGGTTTCCACTGGGGTAACTGGTATGGCGGTTGGAGTTATGGCTACTACTCTGGCTGGTATGGCGGCTGGTATTCTCCATTCTATTGTCCTAACCCTCACTATTACCACTACTGCGACTATTACTACGATGGTCCTGTCTACAACTATGCTACAGGTGGTTCACATCGTGGATCAAGCCGCAACAACTTCGGTGGACACTTTGCACACCGTGGTGGTTGGAAGGGCGATGGTGGCAGCGTTTCTCGCATGGCTTCGGCCAGCACCAACCGCAGCTATCGTGCAGCCAACGGAGCTCGCGTAGGCTTCACTAATAGCAATGGCACCTACACCGCTGGTCCTACCCTCCGTGGCCGTAATACTGTCAACGGACGTCTGGCTAACAGCAACATGCGCTCATCGACCTCTGAGTATAACCGCTCTGCTACTACTATGGGAATCTCTCGCGGAGGTGACATCAACGCTTCGGCTAAAAGCGGTTCATACAGCAGTCGTACTCATACTGCTACACGCTATGACCGTTCTCAGAATTCAGCTTCTGGCGGCTACAACCATAGTAGCGCTAGCACTGGTACTGCTTCACGTGGCATTAGTGGTTCATCGTCAAACACTCGCGCCAGCGAAGGTAACACTCGCACCCGTCGTGGCACCGTGATGAGCAGCAACCGTGGCTTCACTTACGACAATAGCGCTTCTCGCCGTGCGGCCAACACCTACACTCCAAGCAGCTCTAGTGACCGTAGCACCTACTCTCGCTCTTATGACAATGGCGGCAACAGCAGCTATTCAAACAGCCGTAGCTCTTACAGCAGCTCAAGCAACAGCAACACACGTAGCTACAGCAGTGGCTCAAGCTACAGTGGTGGCAGCAGCTATAGCGGTGGTGGTAGCAGCTACAGTGGCGGTAGCAGTCACAGCAGTGGCAGTAGCCATAGCAGCGGCAGCAGCCATGGTCGCAGATGATAAAAAGTTAACAGTTAATAGTTAACAGTTAACAACTAATTCTTTCCGACATGAACAATAAGAACTATCTCGTACTGGCAGCTTTCTTGGCTGCCAGCACAGCATATACCTTTGGCCAGAATATGATTGACGGTGTACGCTTCGGCAGCACCGACATCAGTGGCACTGCACGTTACCGCTCTATGGCTGGAGCCTTCGGCGCTCTGGGTGGAGATATCAGCTGTATGAGCGACAATCCTGCTGGCCTCGCTATCTTCCGTGGCACTAACTCCATCACCATCACTCCTCACCTGGGTTTCTCAAGCACCGAGACTCTTGGCACTGAGAAGGCCACTGGCAAGGATAACAACTTCTCAGTATCGAACTTCGGAGCTGTCTTCTCTTATATGCCAGACAATGACGGAGCTTTGGTCAACTTCAACATCGGCTTCAGCATCGAGCGTAGGCTTCAGTCTTTCCGCAAGATGAATATGATACTCGATACCCCTACTGGCTCTTTCGGCGAATATCTCTATGAGCAGGCCAATAGCTACCTCGATGACTATGACATGAAAGCTGAGTACTTAGGAACCCAGTCGGCCTGGAACGACTATAACGTCCCTGTCCTCTCCCTCATGGGTTATGAAAGCTACGCCCTTGACATTGCAGAAGGAGATCCTAACCACGTTGACAATCCGATCTTCGACCATACATATCAGCAGTCGAACATGCGCGAGCGTACTCGCCACGACTACTATAATATCTCTGGTGCATTCAATTTTGGTGATGTCCTGTATGCTGGACTTACCATCCGCATCTCTGACTTCAACTCTATGATCGAACACTGCTTCTCAGAAGATAGTCAGCGCTACGATCCTCATGCCACATCGCATGGCGACTATATCACCTACGACAACCGCGTCGAGACCAAGGGTTCTGGCATTGGAGTCAACTTCGGTTTACTCTGGAAGCCTACTGAGGCTTGGCGATTGGGTGCAGCCGTCCACACTCCTGTATACATGGACATGAAGGAGTTCAATGACGCTTCTATGGAGGCTTATAATATCATGTACGAGCAAGCGCTGGCGCAGAACCCTGACCTCGCAAACTGGAGCGAGTGGAACGACAAGACCACCTATAGCTACAGCACGCCTTGGGAGTATCAGTTCTCTACAGCATACGTCTTCGGTGGTCGCGCCATTGCCAGCCTGGAGTACGATTTGCGCGACTTCAAGAGCATGCGTTTCCGTCGTGCACACGACGGTACTTACTCAGACAAGTTGTATTATGATGACATGAACAACACCCAGGAGCAACACCTCAAGCTGCAGCACACCATCAAGGCTGGCCTTGAGTATCGTATCACTCCTCAGCTCAGCGCTCGTGTAGGTTACGCTTACAAGTCATCACCATACGAGAAGACGGGACTCTTCACAGACGTCAAGCCTTGGGATATCTCGTTCCTCTATCGCACCGCTACCAAGCCAAACTACACCACCCTCGATGACCAGCATTACATCACTGGCGGTCTGGGTTGGCGTGGCAAGAGTTGGTCAATTGACCTCGCTTGTGTAAGCCATCACATCAGTGAGTACTATTCGGCTTATCCATGCGACTACTCAGATTCTGATATCCTGGACTTCAACACCCATCAACTCAACTGGGATCTGACCTTCGGATACCGATTCTAAAGGAAAAAGTAAAAAGGAAAAGTGAAAAATATCTTATCCTCCCTCAATGAAAGCCAGCGGGCCGCCGTAGAATACTGCGACGGCCCTCAACTTGTCATAGCCGGTGCTGGTTCGGGCAAGACACGCGTATTGACCATCAAAATCGCACACCTGCTACTCAACGGCTACCGTCCGGACGAGATCATCGCTCTGACGTTCACCAAAAAAGCAGCCCTGGAGATGCAGAATCGTATCCAGCAGATCGTCGGTGCACAAGCGGCGCGACGTCTTTGGATGGGTACCTTCCACTCCCTGTTCTGTCGCATCCTGCGCCGCGAAGCTGGCCGTCTCGGCTTCAAGTCGGACTTCACCATCTACGACCAGTCGGACGCGCGTTCCTTAGTCAAGACCATCATCAAGGAGATGGGACTTGACGACAAGCAGTACAAGCCGAACAGCGTACAGGCGCAGATCAGCAACGCCAAGAACAACCTCATCACGCCTAACATGTACTCGGCCAACCGTGAGCTCCGCGAATACGACACACGTTCGAAGCGCCCTATGCTGCACGAGATCTATCAGCGCTACTGGAACCGCTGCTATCAGGCAGGAGCCATGGACTTCGACGACCTGCTGGTATACACCAACATCCTCTTCCGCGACTTCCCCGAGGTCCTCGAGTTCTACCAGCAGTATTTCCGCTACGTTCTGGTCGATGAGTATCAAGACACCAACCGCGCGCAGCACCTCATTGTCGAGCAACTGGCACGCAACCACAAGCATCTCTGTGTCGTTGGCGACGACGCGCAGAGCATCTACTCTTTCCGTGGCGCCAACATCCGCAATATCCTCGACCTGCAGAACCAGATTCCAGGTACACGTCTCTTCAAACTCGAGCAGAACTATCGCTCCACTCAGAATATCGTTGATGCAGCCAACTCACTCATCGCCAAGAATAAGGAACAAATTAAGAAGACCATCTTCAGCCAGAATGACCGTGGTTCACTGATTGAACTGACTGGCACGTACTCCGATCTCGAAGAGTCTTATCAGGTAGCCAGCCGTGTGCAGGCGTTGCACAACGAACAGGGTTATCCCTATCGTGAGTGTGCCATCCTCTATCGCACCAACGCTCAGAGCCGTACGCTCGAGGAGGCGCTCCGTAAGAAAGACATTCAGTACCGCATCTACGGCGGCCTCTCATTCTACCAGCGCAAAGAGATTAAGGATATCATCAGCTACCTCCGCCTCATCACCAATCCGGCCGACGAGGAGGCCTTCAAGCGTGTGGTCAACTACCCGGCACGTGGCATCGGCGACACTACTATCAGCAAGGTAGCTCAGGTCATCGCCACTACGGGTAAGAGTTTCTTCGAAGTCTGCGCTGACCCTATCGCCAACGAGGTGCCGGTCAACAAGGGGACCGCCGCCAAACTCATGGGATTCGTGTCGCTCATTCAGCACTTCCAGGAACTCAACCAGCAGCTCAACGCCTACGAACTCACTGACCGCGTGATTGCAGAATCAGGAATAAAAACTGACCTCGCACAGGACATGACCGTCGAGGCGCAAAGCCGTCGTGAGAACGTGCAGGAGCTCCTCACCGCCATCCAGACCTTCACGCTCGAAGCAGCAGAGGAAGGTCGTGAGGTCCGTCTCACCGACTTCCTCGCTGACGTCTCTCTCAGCGGCGACATCGAGCCACAAGGACATGACGCCGACGATGACGTCAAGAACTCGGATTACGTCACGCTCATGACCATCCACTCGGCCAAGGGTCTGGAGTTCAAGAATGTCTTTATTGTAGGCGTTGAGGAGAACCTCCTCCCTTCAGACATGTCGATGAACGAACCTGGTGGAGTTGAGGAAGAGCGACGTCTCTTCTACGTAGCGATTACTCGTGCTGAGGAAAACTGTTTCCTCTCCTATGCTACCTCACGCTTCCGCAATGGCAAGAGCGAGCCTTGTAGGCCTTCGCGATTCCTGAAGGATATAGATAAGAAGTATATCCACCAGACAGGTGGCAGCGGCGGACCCTCCCCCTACCCCTCCACAAGGGAGGGGAGTGGTTACTCCGGCGGATTCTTTGGGTGGCGTAGTGGAGAGGAAAGGAGCTTCGAAGCCGCAGATCGAAGCTTCGGCAATTCTGACCGCAGCCACAGCAGCTCCACCCCTACCCCACGTGGAACCTGGCACCACCCCGCCGACCCTATCGAGAAACCGAAGTCTTCCGTCTTAGATTTCACCGGCAAAGTCCGCAAGATCACCCACTCAGCCACCGTCCACACCGAAGGCGCAAAGAAGCCATCCACTCCCCTCCCTTGCGGAGGGGCCGGGGGAGGGTCCTCTTCTCTCTCCTACGGTGGCAAGACCCTATCCGTCGGTTCTCGCATTGCTCATGACCGCTTTGGTGAAGGTTCCGTCATCCGCATGGAAGGTACTCCTGACAACGCCCGCATCACCGTCAACTTTGACGTCATGGGAGAAAAGACACTCTTGCTAAAATTCGCCAAAATTACCGTATTATAACACAGAAGGAGCTGGGGGTTCCCGGCTCCTTCTATTTTTTACGATAGTCAGACGGAGAACACCCGCGCCTAATTTTATAGAATTTAGCAAACACAACCTGTGAAGAGAAACCAAGTGTATGCGAGATTTCCTGAATGGTGAGAGAGGTGGACATTAAGAGTTGCTCAGTTTTTTTGAGCAGATAGTTATCAATCACCAACTTAGGCGATTGGCCGCTGACGGTGTTGGTAATCTGAGAAAGATAGCGTGTGGAGATGTTGAGTTGCTCGGCGTAGTAGGACACGTCATGCGCCTCACGGTAATGAGCGGCGAGGAGCGAGAGGAAGCGGTTGTAGAGATCGTTAGGACGGAGACTGACTGAAGACTCTGTCGATGAGAAAACCACCTGATTGCGAAGATAGTCATGTGCACGACTCACGGCCGATGGGATATCATCGCCTAAAGAAAGACGCGTGGCAATGGCTGTAGAAAGTGTTCCGCCGACACCGTGACGCTGCCAGCCTTCGATGTTGACCGATGAGAAGAACTGCTGATAGCCACCTTGCGGATCGACGGAAGGACCTACCAACAGCGCGTTGATGTGTCCCTCCAGATAGGTACCGCCACGGAGGAGCACCCATTGCGCACCTCGCTCCTGCAACTCCTGCGCGGCGTGGAGCATGTCCTCATCAGTGGTAATACGTCGGCCAAGGATAATCTCAGCGTCGATGCACTTGAGCATGAGCAGCGAGCAGATGGGGAGCAGGTCGTGGCAGAAGGCGTGGATGGCGTCGTTGCTCATCAGGCAACCGCCATTGGCCGCGAGGATGACGGGTGAACAGACGATGTGCGGACAACCGACGATCTCGTCACGGACGATGCGGATGGTGTCGGGGTCGCAAATCATACCGACCTTGACGGCGTTGGGACGGACCTCCTCGTAGATGGCGCGGATCTGGCCGCTAACCAATTCGGAGGGGAGTTCGTGGACAGCACGGATGCTGGTGTGGTTCTGCACGGTGACCGAAGTGACGGCGGTGACGGCGTAGCCACCAAGGTCTTTGATGGTGCGAATGTCGGCCTGGATGCCGGAATGGCCCATGCTGTCAGAGCCGTTGATGCAGAGGATGGTATTCATAGCGACTTGAGATTGATCGATGAAAGATTTATCGATGGGTCTTATCGATGGGTGCAAAGATAAGGAGGTTCGGTGATTTATCCAAATAAGTATTCCGATTTGTTCACATTTACTTCTTTGTAAGTATAGTTTTGCCATTTAGGAAGGGATTTTTCGCGATTTGCGAATATTAACATACCTTTGCGGCGTGAAACTAAAACAAAGAAACTATGGAAGATAGAACTCAATTGAACCGCAACCTGGCACAGATGCTCAAGGGCGGTGTGATCATGGACGTAACTACCCCTGAGCAGGCTCGCATTGCCGAGGCTGCCGGCGCTTGTGCTGTCATGGCACTGGAGCGTATCCCTGCTGATATCCGCGCTGCGGGTGGCGTGAGCCGTATGAGTGACCCTAAGATGATACGCGGCATCCAGGAGGCTGTCACCATCCCTGTCATGGCCAAGTGTCGCATCGGTCATATCGCCGAGGCTCAGATCCTCGAGGCCATCGAGATTGACTATATCGACGAGAGCGAGGTCCTCTCCCCTGCCGATGACATCTACCACATCAATAAGCGCGACTTCAAGGTACCATTCGTCTGCGGTGCTAAGGACCTCGGTGAGGCGCTGCGTCGCATCAATGAGGGTGCTACGATGATCCGCACCAAGGGTGAGCCTGGTACGGGCGACATCATCCAGGCGGTACGCCACATGCGTATGATGCAGAGCGAGATCCGCCGACTCACTTCGATGAGCGAAGACGAGTTGTATGAGGCTGCCAAGCAGTTGCGCGTGCCATACGATCTGGTACTCTTCGTGCATGAGAATGGCAAGCTGCCAGTGGTCAACTTCGCAGCCGGAGGCGTGGCTACTCCTGCTGATGCAGCGCTGATGATGCAGCTGGGTGCAGAGGGTGTATTCGTAGGTAGCGGCATCTTCAAGAGCGGCAATCCGGAGAAGCGCGCTCAGGCCATTGTCAAGGCTGTGACCAACTACAACAATCCGAAGGTACTGGCCGAACTCAGCGAGGACCTCGGTGAGGCGATGGTGGGTATCAATGAGAGCGAGATCGAGTTGCTCATGGCGGAGAGAGGAAAGTAAAAGGCTTTTTACTCCCGAAAAGAAATAAATATGGTAATAGCTATATTAGCACTACAAGGAGCATTTGCCGAACATCAGCAAATGCTCCTCTCCTTAGGCGTCGAGTCGTTCCTGATACGCAATCTGGACGACTGGCAAAAAAAGAAAGACGGCCTCATCATCCCAGGGGGTGAGAGTACCGCCATGATGCGTATCATGCGCGACGAAAAGCTGATCGATGTGATTCGTCAGGATATCCTCAACGGCCTGCCTGTCTTCGGCACCTGCGCGGGTATGATCCTGCTCGATGACAAACACCTCGGAGTCATGGACATCACAGCAAAGCGCAATGCATACGGACGACAGCTCGGAAGTTTCCACACACAGCATGAGTTCAAGGGATTAGGTCGAGTGCCGATGACCTTCATACGCGCGCCGTACATTGAGCGTGTCGGTGAAGACGTAGAGGTGCTCTCCACGCTCGACGGTCATGCCATCGCGGCGCGTCAGGGGAATATGCTGGTCACATCATTCCATCCGGAGCTGGACAAGGATCCGAGCATACATAAGTTTTTTATCCAGATGGCAGAAAAACGGTAACTGCTATTCTGCTGTAGGTCTCTCCCAGACTTCGAACGTCATGCTATAGTCATTCTTCTCATCGGCAGGAGCGTCTTCTGCCGAGAGGAGCTTGTATCCCTCTGGTACGGCAGGGATGGCTGCGTCATACTCATTAATTATAGTATGTACGCGCGTGATGTAGAGCTTCTCAGCATGTGGCCAGAAGAGGTTGTAGATCTGCGCGCCACCGATGACGAAAGCGTCAGCAGGAGCGGCAGCAAGAGCGGCGTCGAGCGAGGTATGGATCTCGACGCTCGTACCTGGCTTGAGATTCTCGAGCAAGGCGGGGTCGATGGCATAGCTGACATCGCGTGTAACGATGATGTTGCGACGACCTGGCAGGGGACGACCGATAGATTCATAGGTCTTGCGACCCATGATGACAGCGTGGCCCATGGTGGTGGACTTGAAGTATTTGAGGTCTGCAGAGAGATGCCATGGCATCTGACCCTGGTAGCCGATGGCGTTGTTCTCGGCGGCGGCGACGATGATGTTCATAGAAAGGGAAAAAGGAAAAGGGAGAAGGGAAAAATGGGAATTACCTTACTCTACATAAAGGACTAGGCCTTTGAGGTACTCACCTTCCGGATGGTAGATATTAATAGGATGATCAGCTGGCTGGTGGAGCTGGTGCAGGATGCGGACACGACGACCTGTCTGTGCAGCGGCTGAGAAGACGGCGCAGCGGAAATCGTCCTTGGTGACTACCTGCGAACAGCTGAAGGTGAAGAGAATTCCTCCAGGCTTGATCTTTTCCAAGGCCTTGGCATTGAGCTTCTGGTAGCCACGGAGCGCGTTGCGAAGCACTTTCTTATGCTTGGCGAAGGCAGGAGGATCGAGGATGATCAGGTCGTAGAACTCACCGTCTGGGAGCTCGGCGCCGAAGCGTGCAGGATCGTCGAGGAAGTCGAATGCATCAGCCGCAAAGGCCTGGTGACGTGGATCGCCAGGGAAGTTGAGGTCGACGTTGGCATTGGTGAATGAGATGGCCTGCTTTGAGACATCGACCGAATGAACCAACGTAGCGTTGCTGCGCATGGCGTAGAATGAGAAGCCGCCGGTGTAGCAGAACATATTGAGCACCTTGCGACCTGCAGAGTACTTCTGCACGAGCGCGCGGTTCTCACGCTGATCGACGAAGAAACCGGTCTTCTGGCCCTTGAGCCAGTCGACGTGGAATTTGAGTCCGTTCTCCAACGCCACATCGCTGATGCTTGCCTCAAGTGCTTTACCTTCGGCCGCAGAAGACACAGGCTTGCCGTCGATGATGAGGTAGCCATTGACGCTCTCCCCTTCGGCTGCTGCTTCCTGACGCGCCTCGGTCTTATAAGAGAGAGTGGTCTCAGACTTATAATAAACGTTGCGGATCTCAGCGCCAGCCACGCGGATCAGGTCTTCGGCCAAAGCCTCGCGGATGTAGTGGATACCCTGGGTATGCGCCTGCATGACGGCGGTGTGTGCATAGACGTCGATGATCAGGCCCGGGAGGCCGTCACCTTCGCCATGCACGAGACGGTAGGCGTTATTGTCTTCGCGTATCAGGCCGAGCGAGCAACGGAGCTCGTAGGCCGACTGGAGACGACGCAGGAAGAAGTCATCGTCGAACTCCTCCTCATCGAATGAGAAGATACGTACGGCGATAGAACCAATCTGATACTGACCGAGCGCCAGGAACTGCTTCTTATGGCTCACGACACGTACCCAGTCGCCTTCCTCTGGCTGGCACTCTTCGTTGGTCTCGTCATCGATCATCTGGTCGATGGCTCCGGAGAACACCCAGGGGTGAAAGCGGAGGAGGGACTCTTCCTTGCGGGGCTTTAATATAATGTTAATCATAGACCCTCCCCCAACCCCTCCTCAAGGGAGGGGAGTAATTACCTCAGTGGCCGCAGGGGGAGATGCGACAAAAGGTACTGACCACTCCCCTCCCTTGTGGAGGGGCAGGGGGAGGGTCTATTTATTATCCAATAAATGGCTTTATGATAAACTTCCAGATATCATTAGCATTGACATAGACCATCAGCGCGATGATGATAGCCATGCCGACGTACTGTGCACGCTCCTTGGCCTTATCGCTGATAGGGCGACGGATGATGGCTTCGATCAGGAGGATGAAGATATGGCCACCGTCAAGGCCTGGGATTGGCAGGATATTCATGAAGGCCAATGCGACTGAGAAGAAGGCGGTCATTGACCAGAAGGCCATCCACTGCCAGGTCTCAGGGAAGATCGAACCCATGGTGCCGAAACCGCCGAGTGACTGAGCGCCTTCCTTGGTGAAGACGAGTTTGAACTGACGGACGTAGTTGTATAGCATCGTCCAGCCACGCTGAATGCCGGCAGGAATAGCTTCGAGGAACGAGTACTCGATGTGAGTCAGACACTCCGGACCGATCATATTCTTCATCATGATGCCGATCTTCGACTCTTCTGACACCTCGACAGGTGCTGAAAGCATCTCGCCACCACGTACGAAAAGCAGGTTGATGCTATGGCCAGCATACTTCTTCAACTGTGCAATCACCTGATGGCTATATGGGGTCAAGAGCGTATCTGCATAGGTGTAATACTCCTCGTCGCCCAAAACCTCTACCTGCTCAATGACACCGACAATGGAGTCACCGATCTGGAGACCTGCCTCTCGTGCTGCACTGGCCACACCTTCTTCTGGCAACATACCGATCACCATCGGATAACTTGCCTCCACAAAGACATCGAGCTGCTCAGGCTCACGCAGGAACACCTGTCCCAGGGTATCTGGCATCGCGATCTTAACTTCCTGACCATTGCGCAATACAGTCACATCATTGGCCAACAGCAATGCACTGTGCAGATTGCTGAACGTAACCTCCTTGCCATCGACAGCCACAATCTGATCTTCTGGCTGGAAGCCAATCTGCACTGCATATTCGCTATAATGAACACCGTATGGGAGATTCTGGAGCTCAATGACATCCTTACCCCAGTGCCAGCACATGCAGATGTAGATGAGGACGGCGGTGATGAGGTTATTGACTACGCCACCCACCATGATCATGAACTGTGCGAACTTGCCTTTCTTGACGAAGAGGTTGTCGCCTTCCATGTCCTTGATATCGTCAGCCGAATGGGTCTCATCGACCATACCCGAGATGGCGCAATAGCCACCGAGAGGGATCCAACCGATACCATACTCCGTCTCGCTCGGATTGGCCTTCGAGGTGACCTTGAGATTGCAGAGGAAGAGACCTTCCTTGTTCCAACGAAGGAGTGCGAACTGTGGGGTATCGAAGAACATATAGAACTTCTCAACACCGACCTTAAATATACGTGCCCACATGAAGTGACCGAGCTCATGGACAAACACGAGGATGCTCAGAGCGAGGATCAGCTGGAGGGTCTTAAACAAAAATACTTCCACTATTTTTAATTTATAATTGATAATGCATAATGTATAATTGTATGTGATACTGCGCGTAGCAGGCTATCAATTATACATTTTACACTATACATTTTACATTTAGCTCAGCAGCTCTGCTGCGCGAACTCTTGCCTCTGCATCAATCTCGAAGTAATCCTCGAGCGATGGCTCAGCCACGAATGGCATGGCGGCAAGGGTCTTCTCGTTGATCTCTGCCATCTGCAGGAACTTGCACTGTCCCTTGCGGAAAGCCTCGTTGGTGACTTCGTTGGCGGCATTGAGCACACAGGTACGGTCACCACCCTTGGCCATGGCCTCGAAGGCGAGGCGGAGGTTAGGGAATCGCTCCAGGTCAGGACGCTCGAAGGTGAGATGCGCGTAATCCTCGATGCGGAGCTTGCCGTTGATCTGGCTTGGCATACGATCAGGATAGCTGAGCGCATAGGCGATAGGCACCTTCATGTCCGGTTGGCCGAGCTGCGCCTTGATCGCACCGTCGCTGAACTGTACCATCGAGTGGATGATCGACTGAGGATGCACAGCCACCTCAATCTGCTCCGCGGTCATGCCGAAGAGCCACTTTGCCTCGATGACCTCAAAGCCTTTGTTCATCATCGATGCAGAGTCGACGGTGATCTTGGCTCCCATGTCCCAGTTAGGATGCTTGAGCGCCTGATCGGCGGTGACATCGATCATCTGATCCATGGTGAAGGTGCGGAAAGGTCCTCCACTGGCGGTGATGATGAGCTTGTCGATCGGATTGTCGAGGTAACTTGGCATGTCCGGACGGCCCGTGTTCTCGATCCAAGGGAAACAGCCACGAGCGATGGCCTCACCCTGCAGACACTGGAAGATGGCCGAGTGCTCAGAGTCGACTGGCAGGATAGGCACCTGATACTCCTTGCAGAGACCATTGATCAACTGACCAGCCACGACGAGCGTCTCCTTATTGGCCAATGCCAGCGCCTTCTGCGCCTTGATGGCTGCGATGGTTGGCTTGAGGCCGGCGAAACCGACCATGGCGGTGACAACGACGTCGATAGGGCCAGCGGTGACGACCTGGCAGAGGCTCTCCGATCCTGTCCAGACCTTGATAGGGAGGTCGGCCAAGGCGTCCTTGACCTTGTCGTAATAATTCTCGTCGACGATGACTACGACCTCAGGCTTGAACTGACGAGCCTGCTCGATCAGCAGATCGGCCGAGCGATGTGCCGTGATGGCGTATACTGAGAAGAGGTCAGGATGCTCGGCACAGACTTCGAGTGTCTGTTTGCCGATGCTACCCGTACTTCCTAAGATTGCTATAGTTCTCATTTTTTCCTTACTTGTAGAGGTTCGGACATAGCCTTCCTATGTCCATAATGGGTGGCAAAGATAGTCATTTTTCTGCACTTTTATGCTATGTGGAGGCAAAAATCATCACGCGCGTACGTTATTTTATTGTAAAAGTATCATTTTCCGAAGAAAAACATATCAATCTCAGCAAAAAAATAATTAACTTTGCACGCAAATAATAGCAGAAACAAGCATGAACGTAGCAGTACTTTTGGCAGGTGGCAGTGGCCGACGCATGGGAGGTCCCGAACCGAAACAGTTTATCATGGTGAGTGGCCGAAGCATCCTCGAACATAGCATCCGCGCCTTCCATAGCCATCCACAAGTCGACGAGATCGTCATCGTGGCTCACACCGACTACATCGACCGTATTCAGGAGATTGCAGCTCCTTATCCGAAGGTGAAGCATATCGTACCTGGTGGTAAGGAGAGGTACGACAGCAGCTTGGCGGCGATAGGGATCTATAAATCAGTGAGGAGTGAGGTCCTCGCAGCCACAGAAAGGCTTGATAAGCCTTGGCGAGAAGACGAGGCTTTAGCCGAGGGAAAAGGAGTTAGGAGTGATTTAAATCTGCTCATTCACGACGCTGTAAGGCCACTCGTCTCTCAGCGTATAATCTCCGATTGCATTGCCGCGCTCCAGACCTACAAGGCTGTGGATGTGGCCATTCCTTGCACAGACACCATCGTGGAGGTCAATGCAGAGGGACACATCTGTCACATCACGCCACGAGCTATGTTGCGTAATGTTCAGACGCCTCAGTGTTTCCGCCTGGAAACCATCGCAGAGGCCTATGAGAAAGGCCTCGCAGATCCAGAGTTCATCACGACCGATGACTGCGGCGTGGTACATCGCTACTTGCCTGAGGAACCGATCTATGTGGTCGAAGGAGAGACGACAAACATCAAAGTCACCTATCCGGAGGATCTGATCC
This sequence comes from Bacteroidales bacterium, assembly GCA_045628985.1. Classification (GTDB taxonomy): domain Bacteria; phylum Bacteroidota; class Bacteroidia; order Bacteroidales; family UBA3663; genus Liminaster. Next base: position 21,829 of record JAZQQH010000005.1, read on the forward strand.
TGGCGGAGAAGATTCTATCGAAAAATTAATACGTGCATGAAGAAAACCTTGCCATTCATTATCATCATCGGCGTCATTCTCATCCTGGGAACCTTGACTTCGTGGGTAGCACCAAATATCGTACGTAACTACGTATGTGACAATGGAGAAGAGATCCTTGGCCGAAAGATCCGCATCAACGATCTCACGGCCAACATCTTCACGGGTGCCATCAACATGGAGGGACTCACCGTGTTCGAAGAAGACGGTGTCTCGCCATTCATCCAGCTACATCGCGCTGAGACCAACCTCTCGATGCTGCATCTCTTCACCGGAGTCATCGACCTCGAATCTTTGCATCTCAACCAGCTGGATATCAACATCGAACAGCGTGATACCGTATTCAACTTCACAGACATCCTGCAGCGCTTCTCTGAGGAGGAGGCCGAAGAAACCGAGCAAGGCCTTCCGCTGGTCATCCGCGACATCGAACTCTCGAAGAGTAGCATCCACTATCAGGACTTGCTGGTGCGAAGTAACATCCGTATCAACGACGTGAACCTGCACATACCGGGTATCGACTTGCGAGATCTGGTGACCAATATGGGTCTTGACCTAGAGTTTGTCGATGGTGGCAAGCTCACCACTCAGATGAGTTATAATGACCGCACAAGACATTACACCATCGAACTGTTGCTCAACGACTTCAGCCTCGAAGGAATCCTTCCATACGTGCAGCAGGCGCTGTGGTCGGAGAAGCTCACCGGCCATCTCAACGCCGACCTCAAGATGGAGGGAAGCCTCGCTCACATCCTCGACTTCCGCCTCACCGGACAAGCCAACGCGCGTGATATATATATGGAGGATGACCGCGGCGATGTGGTACTCAGCTGCGACAGCGTACTGATGAACGTGCGAGAGATGAACCTCATCGAAAACCGCATCTCGCTCAGCCAGATGGTGGCTCACCAGCCATCGCTCTACATCACCTACGACAAGGACAGCCTCGACAACTTCGACCGTATGCGCAATCTGGCCGAACACAAGATGGCCGAGCTCCTGGCCACACTCGTCAAGGAGGATTCGGAGGACAAGCGCCCCTCTGACACAGACATTCCTGAGGATACATTGCCCGACTTCAAGTTGCGTATCGACCAGTGTCAGATGCTCGACGGAAGCCTCTTCTATCGCGACGAGGCCACCAACGTCACACCATTTACTTATCAGGTCGGTGGCATCAACCTCAACGCGCCTAACTTCACGCTCAATCAGCGTAACCACATCAAAGGCAAGGCGTTACTGGGAAATTCTGGGTCGATCACCCTCGAATATCACGGCAAGCTCAATGATCAGCGCAACCTCCGCTTAGACCTCCATGCTGCCGACGTGGAGCTCACCGACTTCACGCCATACACCCTGCAGATGTTCGGCAATTCGCTCGACAATGGCTCGCTCTCAGCCGATGTCCAGATCACCACTCAGGACGGCAACATCACCGGCAACGCGCTCATCATGGCCGAACAGCCGATGATCAGCAAGAAGCACAAGGACGTCAAGCCAGAGATGCCTGTACCTTTCCGCACTGCCATCAACCTGCTGACTGACCGCAACGGACACTTCCAGATCAGCGTACCAATCTCAGGCAATATCGACGAACCTCAGTTCTCTTACAAGCGTATCATCTGCCGACTCATCGGCAAGATGTTCATCCGCGTATGCACCTTCGGACGTCGCAACAAGAACTTCACGCCTGATTCGCTCAGCCTCAGCACGATATACAATGATTTCGACATCAACGATATCAATATCGACGAGTTTGCGAATGATTCAATAGGTGAAGCCTTGCTCAAGGAAGACTAAAAAGTGCAATCTGCACTCACGGCATCTCCTACACCGTACACTGGGGGAGATGCCGTGAGCGTGGCATCCTTCTCCGCGTACCCGTTGGAGGATGACTTACTCGCGGCATCCTTCTCCGCGTACCCGTTGGAGGATGGCTTACTCTCGGCATCCTTTCCACGGTACCGTGGAAGATATGAAATAACGATGGCATCCCTTCCACTGTACCGTGGAAGGGATGCCAATCTTTTTTATGAGTATGTTGTAATTCCTTTGGAAGAATTACTTCTTCAAGCCATTATTAGCGATGAGCCACTCAGCGATCTGTACAGCGTTGAGCGCTGCACCCTTCTTGATCTGGTCACCTACGAGCCAGAAGGTAAGGCCATTCTCGTTAGCGAGATCCTTGCGGACACGACCTACGTAAACGTCATCCTTGCCTGCGAGGAAGAGTGGCATTGGATAGGTCTTGGTAGCAGGATCGTCCATGAGCTGTACGCCCTCACCGTTCTTGATAGCCTCCTGGAAAGCCTCTACGCTTACAGGCTCCTCGGTCTCTACCCATACAGCCTCAGAGTGGCTGCGGAGTGAAGGAACGCGAACACACATTGCCGAGCAAGCTGCATCGGTGTGCATGATCTTCTTGGTCTCGTTGAACATCTTCATCTCCTCCTTGGTGTAACCATTGTCACAGAATACATCGATCTGAGGAATCACATTATAAGCGAGCTGATAAGCGAACTTATCGACGGTTACAGGCTCATTGTTCAATACCTGACGGTACTGGGTCTCAAGCTCCTGCATAGCTACTGCACCGGCACCTGAAGCTGCCTGGTAAGAAGCGATGTGGATGCGCTTGATGTGGCTGAGACGCTCCAAGCACTGGAGGACGACAACCATCATGATGGTAGTACAGTTAGGGTTGGCGATGATGCCACGTGGACGGTCAAGAGCATCGGCAGCGTTGCACTCAGGTACGACCAGAGGTACGTCAGCATCCATACGGAAAGCCGAAGAGTTGTCGATCATGACTGCACCGTACTTAGTGATGTCAGCAGCAAACTCCTTAGAGGTACCACCACCAGCTGAGGTGAAGGCGATGTCTACGCCCTTGAAGTCCTCTGGATTGTGAGTAAGTTCCTTGACAACGATCTCCTTGCCGCGGAAGGTGTAGGTACGGCCTGCAGAACGGCTCGAGCCGAACAGCAGCAGTTCATCAATAGGGAAGTTGCGCTCATCGAGTACACGAAGGAACTCCTGGCCAACGGCGCCACTGGCACCGACAATTGCTACTTTCATCTTTCTTTTCTTAATTATATGTATATAGTGGATTATCGGGGCAAAGGTAGGCATATTTTTTAGAAAAACGATTAGGTTTTCCCCGAAATCATACCTAAAGTAAAATAAAATGGCAGATTATTATCCAATCTGCCAAATCAAACTTGCATTCACAGCCGTTATGAAGGCTGGGAGCAATAATATTTATCAATGTGTCAGGAAGTCCCGAATCTCATCAATCTGTCGCTGACAAGCCTCACGGCCCAGCCGATGCATCAGATGCAGCTTCTCGGCCTTCATCTCTACTCGACCGATCTGAAGAGGTTCCTGAGGCGCGATGATGAGCGTGTTGCCTTTCTTTGCCTCGCTGATCGTATATTCCATCTGCACGTTATACATCTCATGTCTGCGCTTCATACACTCGTAGATGGCGGGATACTTGCGCAATACGGTCTTGACGAACCAGCTGTGGCTCAGGGGTGTCTTGCGATAGTCGAGCGGACGGGTGAGGATGACGATATTACGGTCATAGCCGAGGCTCTGGAAGTACTTGAGCGGGATAGAGTCGGACAATCCTCCATCGAGCAAGAGCTTGCCATCGAGTGGCACAGGTTGGCACACCATCGGAAGGGAAGCCGAGGCGCGGATCCATTCGAGCACCTCATAGTCGACGTGGTCAATCTGGTGATACACAGGCTCTCCGGTAGCACAGTCGGTGCAGACAAGGTGGAACTCCATTGGGTTCTTGGCAAAGGCCTCTCCGTCGAAGACATCGATCTGTGTAGGAACGACGTGATAGCAGAACTCCGCGTTGATATAGTTGCCTGTCTTGATGAACGATCGGACACTCATATACTCCGGATTGCCGATCATCTGGAGGTTATAGCGCAAAGCTCTTCCTGGCTGGTTGGACTTCATATTGACACCGAAGCATGCGCCAGCCGAGACGCCGATGATGCCATCGAAGCCTACCAGACCCTGGGCCATCATCTCGTCGATGATACCAGAGGTAAAGATGCCGCGGAGTCCTCCGCCTTCAAGAACTAAACCAGTTTTCAAGGGAAAACAATTACAAATTACTAATTACAAATTACGGTTTGCTGCTACTCTTTGCGAATTACTTGCTACTCCTTTACATAGAGTGTATAAAGATCGAGCACCACGGCGATGGTCAGCAGCACGAGCCACGACATCTCGGTCTTGAACACCATGAAGTATCCCGACGCTAAGTAGATGACACCCACCAGATGACGGATGAAATTGAGGCGTTTCTGACGCAGATTCGTGCCATGATAGCGCTCTGCAAAGTGACTACCTAATTGCAGCAGACAGCCGGCTGCAAAGACGTAGGGAGCCACGTCGCGCATCGGCAGATAGAGGATGGCGCCGAGGATGACAAGGATATAGGCGAGATAAGTGAGATATTTCATTAGTCGTCAAAAAGATAAAGATCCTCATTGCGGCGATGCATGTGCAGTCGCTCACGAGCGTGTTTCTCGAGATGCTCCGAATCGACATTGACCTGATCGATGCGACGTTGGAAGTTATTGATCGAGTCCTCATACTGGCTGATCTCCCTACGCAAGTCGGCTTCCTGACGCTTCAGCTTCAAGATATTCACGACCGAGAACTCCCCGCCGAAGAACATATACAGCAGGAATGCGAGACACAGCGAAGTGAACCAGTGTCGCATAGCAAATCGGAGATATACTTTGATTTTTTGCATAGGGTCAATAACATTATGAGCGTGCAAATATAGTATTTTTGCCTGATATTGGAAAGTTTTAGGCCATAAAACTGCCATTTTTTTGCTTTTTTACTGAGCGATGATGGATTTTTGTCAAAGATTATGTATCTTTGCGCCATAAGAAAACCCACAAAATGAGCAATCTCAAAGAACTTATTGACCGTCTCTATGACGAGGTAGTACAATCGCAGGATGCTGCCGACCCGGACACGCCATTGGCCGATGAATGGGAAGGAAGTGACCTCGACACAGAGCGTCTGCGAGGTGCACTGACACAGATGGCCTCCTGCCTGCAACCAGAAGACATGCAGGACACTCAGGATGGCGAGGTGCTCGACATCGAGACGACTTCTCGTCTGCTGGCACAATGGGGCAACCTCTGCAGTAGCATGGAGGGTCTCCATCGCCACATGAAGGAGCTCGATGCTGACATCAACAGGATGCAGCCTTGGGGAGACTTCGATGTGGTCAAGCTGGAACAACTCAAGCAGCATGATTGTCAAGTCCTTTTCTGGACGATGCCGATAGACGTCTATGCCGCTCAGGCCACTGAGCCTTGGTTTACAGATAGTCAGGCCTTGCTTGTGAGCGAAGATACCTCGTTGGCATACTTCATCACCTTACAGTTGGGCAATGAAGAAGTTGTCTTACCACCTGAGGCTACACGCGTGGAGATCTGTCCTTGTCCTGTGAGTACACTCATAATGTTACAGACGCGCGACAAAGACAGCCTCAAGCGCTTGCAGACCATGCAAGGTGACTTCGCCTTAGCACACTACGCCGAGCTGCGAGAGACGCTTCGTTCGCTCCTTCCTGCGGGCGCTTCACTCCCCGGACAGAAACTCAGCCGCAGACAGCAGCTCAAAGCAAGACTGAAGAAGCTGTTCCGCAAATAAAATACTCCTCACTCCTAATTCCTCATTAAATAATATGCTTCCTGCCGAATGGGAACCACAACGGTTCGTACAACTCACCTGGCCACATGCCGAGACAGATTGGGCTCCTTATCTTGAGTCTGCCCAGAAGTGTTTCATCGAGATAGCACGCGAGGTATCGCTTCGCCAACCACTCCTCATCGTCTCACCCGAACCTGAAGAAGTGCAGTCACAGCTCCGCGCTGCTGGTGTCAGCATGCAGCAGATTGTGCTACAGGAGTGTCCGACCAACGACACTTGGGCCCGTGACCATGGCTTCATCACCACCCGAACTGGCCAAAGCAATGCAGAAGACGAAGGTGGCGAACAGCTCACGATGCACGATTTCTGCTTCAACGGCTGGGGCATGAAGTTCGCATCGAACCTTGACAATCAGATCAATAGCCGCATCTTCGAAGAAGGCGTCTTCGAAGACAACGACCTGCTCTGCGCCTGGGATGCCAAGTACGAGAACAACCGAAAGATCATCCTCGAAGGCGGATCGGTAGAGAGCGACGGTGCAGGTACCATCCTCACCACCACCGAGTGTCTCCTCTCCAAGAATCGCAACGAAGGCGCTACCAAGGAGTGGTTCAACGAGCAGTTTGCCACGCTATTCGATGCGAAGCGTGTACTCTGGCTCGATCACGGTTTCCTCGTTGGAGATGACACCGATTCGCACATCGACACACTGGCACGCCTTTGTCCGGACAACACCATCGTCTATGTCAAGTGCGATGATGAGACAGACATTCACTATGACGAACTCAAGGCGATGGAGGATCAGCTCAAGACCTTCACCACCGCCGACGGCCAGCCTTATCGCCTCCTCGCTTTGCCGATGCCAGAGACCATCCTGGAGAGCGACTTCGAAGATGCGGTAGAGGAGGAAGGAGATCAGCGCCTGCCGGCCACCTATGCCAATTTCCTCATTATCAATGGAGCCGTTCTCTACCCTACCTACAATCAACCAACGCTCGATGCACAGGCCAAGGAGGTCCTCCAGCAGGCGTTCCCTGGGCGTGAGATCGTCGACATCGACTGCCGCGTACTCATCCGTCAGCATGGGTCGCTGCATTGCGTGACGATGCAGTATCCTAGTTAAGTTAACAGTGAAAAGTTAACAGTTAACAACGCCACCCTCACGTATATGCGTCACAATATTCTCTTCCTCCTATCGGGTCTCCTTCTCACAGCCTGCTCCACAGCCAGGTTGAGCGTTGGCATTGCCCAATATGAGCGTGGAGAATACTATGACGCCTCGCAGACGCTGAAGAAAGTCTATCGTCAGACCGATGCGAAGACAGAGCGTGCCGACAAGGGAAAGACGGCCTATTATCTGGGACTCTGCTACGAGAAACTGATGATCCCCGGCCAGGCCATTCCTGCACTCCAGAATGCACTACGTTATGACTATGACTCCGCGGAGGTTCTCCCCCACCTGGAAGACTTAAGACGCCGTGCAGAGGCCGATGAGAGCCGCTACGAGGTCAAGCGATTCACGTTGGCTAATACTCGTCGCGCGGACTTCAGTCCTGCCATCTGGGGCGATCAAGACGACATTCTCTACTGGACTTCTTCATCGGACAAATCAACAGGCGACGAGCTCTCCCCTATCACTGGCACCAAGTTCTGCGACCTCTGGTGCACCACGCGTGACGAACTTGGCAAATGGAAGAAACCTGCGCTCGTAGAAGGTGGCATCAACACCGCGGCCGATGAGGGTACTCCATGTTTCTCCCCCGATGGCAACACCATGTACTACACCGCGGCTGGTGGGGGCGAAGGTCAGACCTCCTCGCCTCATATTTTCTACTCGCAGCGTAGCGACGCCTCATGGAGCAAAGGTTCATTGCTCAATATCCTGACCGACTCACTCAGCACCTTTGCACATCCTGCCGTCTCTCCCGATGGCAAATGGATCTATTTCGTGAGCGATATGCCAGGAGGCCTCGGTGGCATGGATCTCTGGCGTGCACCACTCACAGGAGCTACAGACGTTGGTATCGCCGTCAATCTCGGCGAGAGTATCAACACTCCCGGACGTGAGATGTTCCCAACCTTCTCACCCGATGGCATCCTCTACTTCAGTACCGATGGCCGTGAGACTGTGGGTGGCCTCGACCTCTATTCTGCGCGTGAAGACGAATGGGGCACCTGGCACGTTGAGCACCTCGGAGCGCCTATGAACAGCACGGGCGACGACTTCGGCATGACCTTCAGTCGCACCACCAAGGAGCAGCAGGAAGGCTGGTTCAGCAGCAACCGACAGCAAGGCAAGGGGTACGACAATCTCTACACTTTCCGACTCCCCAGCATCAAGGTCCGCATCACCGGCTTTGTCTATGATACCGACGAAGAACCTGTCCCAGAGGCCATCGTACGCGTCGTAGGCCGCAATGGCATGAACTATAAGTCACTCACCAAGCCTGACGGATCGTACGAGGTCAGCATCGATCGTTCCACCGAATATGTCATGATGGCCGGCAAAAAAGATTACCTCAACCGCAAGGCGCAGTTCACCAGCGATGACGAAGAGGAAGACGCCGACTATGAGGTGGACTTCTACCTCCCCAGCATCGCCGAGCCCGTCCTCATCGACAACATCTTCTACGATTATAATAAAGCTCGCCTGCGCGAAGAGTCCTATCCTTCGCTCGATGATCTGGTGCAGTTGCTCAATGAGAATCCCTACACTGCCATCGAGCTCTCCGCTCATACCGACCGTGTCGGTTCGCAGGAATACAACGCCGATCTCTCACAGCGCCGCGCTCAGTCGGTGGTCGACTACCTTATCAGCCAGGGTATCCAGGCCGGACGCCTCACTCCGGTCGGCTATGGCAAGGCGCGTCCGAAGCTGGTCGATGAGAAGCTGCACGAACAATACGAATTTCTCCCCACCGGGCAGTTGCTCGATGAGGAGTTCGTCAATAGCCTTGAACCCGATCAGCAGCAGGTGGCCGATCAGATTAATCGCCGCACGGAGTTCCAGGTCACTGATACCACCTGGGGCATCCGATAAAAATATTAGAACAGATACCTCACGCCGATAGCCGCCATATTGGGTACCATCTCGTAATTATAGTCTTCACGTATATTGTCATGCCATTTCGAGTTGGTGGCGCTCTTCTTCAATGCTTGTCGGGCGAGAGTATACACATAGAGGTTACGCCATCGCTTACCGATGATCATCGATACCTGTGTGCAGTCGCTCAAGGTACTATTCTCAGTCTTGTCGTCCACGAAGGTCAGGTTCTCGCTGGTACTGGTGATATGAGAGAGGTCGCTCAAGGCCAACGCCGAGAAGTAGAACTTCTGCGACCTGTACCCCAGATGCAGCTGTGGAGAAAAGTCAGCAGGATAGGACATATCGAAGCCAGCGCTACCCCAATACCCGTCATCGTTATTGTCCTTCTGCCGGAGTACTAGGTTGATACTTCCTCCCTGACCATTCTTCAGGTAACTTGAGGTTGGAGATTCGGTGATTATTACACTCTCTACATCCTGCAGGTCGAGCTGATAGAGTGCCACCTCGCTGGCTTCACTCACACTCATGCCATTCACCTGAATGTCATAGTTTGAGTAGATCGTCGCATCTGGTCGCTGCAACAGTTCAGACATCATGGTCAGCATGGTATTGATACTGGTCTGACGCGGCAAGTTCAGCGAGTCTGTATAGATGACTTTCTGGTTGAGATTGATCTTAATTGCCTGAGCCTGTAGCTGTGAGACCAACAGCAGGCTACAGAGAGAGAACAGAGCGACGAATAGAGTTTTTGTATAATTAGTCATAGCAGGACAGAATAAACTGCAAGTATCACCACCCTCTCTAGTTTCGTCTGTAGCATGGGTGATGATACTTATTATTATATATCTGAGACACCAGACTCTGCTTACAGAGCCTGCTCCACTGGCATGACAAATGCACGGAGGCCGAGCATAGGGCGCTCCTCGTCGAGCTTACGCAGACGGTCGAAGAGCAATGGGATACGGTCATCCTCGCACATGGCGATGATCGCTGAGTTCATACCTGGCCAAGCGTGGCTGCCGTAGTGTGGCTCACCGGTCTTGCTGCCACGGCCCTGTACCTGCTCGAAGCAAGAGAAGCCGCGCTGCATGCAGCTGCCAAGAATCTCGACGACTGCATCGTGGTGAGCCTGGTCGTATGCTATAAAGATTGCTTTCATTTTTATTTAGGGATATTGGGGATACAAGGGATATTGGGGATTTTAGGGATACAAGGGAATCAAGGGATACAAGGGACGATAGTATCAGCTATCGGTAAATTGACAAGGGAAAGGGTTGGGATAAGAGAACTAATGTCCCTTGAATCCCTTGATTCCCTTATTTCCCTTGTATCCCTAAAAGAACTCACTTCCTGCGCTTGAAGATATGCTTCTTCTTTTTCCACTCCGCATCGAGACCGAGCTTCTCGGCCCATGCACGACGCTCCTGACGGATCTTCATACCCTGGAATGAGCAATAGACCGAAGGAACGACCACGAGGGTCATGACGGTAGAGACGAGAAGACCACCGATGATGGCGATACCCATTGGCTGCCACATCTCTGAACCCTGACCGGTACCGATAGCCATTGGCAACATACCAAGGATGGTGGTGAGGGTGGTCATCAATACCGGACGAAGACGTGAACGACCTGCCTTGACAACGGCCTGTACGACTGAGAGACCACGCTCACGGAGGAGGTGGATGTAGTCGATGAGTACGATACCGTTCTTTACTACGATACCGATGAGCATGATGGCACCGAGCATAGACATGATGTTGAGGTCAACACCAGTCATCCAGAGAGCCAGGACGATACCTGTGAAGGTAAATGGAATAGAGATGAGCATGATGATGAATGGATCAGACCATGACTCGAACTGTGCAGCCATGACGATGAAAACGATCAAGAGGATGAGGATACCGAGAGTACCCATATCCTTGAACGACTCCTGCTGATCCTCATAAGAACCTGCTACCTGGATGGTGACATCGCCCGAGAGGAGGTTGGCAGCACGCATATCCTCAATGACTTCCTTACCGAGATCTACGACCTTACCGAGGTTTGACTCATCGGTATTGACGACGCAAGATACGGTATTGACACGCTGGCGGTCCTTACGCTCGATGACAGGCATGGTGTTACGCTCCACGACCTGACCGACGTCCTTGATACGGACCTTAGCACCGTTCTGACCATAAAGGAGAACGTTCTCAAGGGTCTCGACTGACTCACGGACACCAGGCTCATAACGTACTCGGATGGCATACTCCTCACCGTCCTCACGATAGTAAGAAGCGGTTGCACCGTTGAAGCGGTTGCGGATGAAAGTACCTGCGGTAGCAAGACTCAAGCCATACTTAGCAAGCTTCTCACGGTCGAAGTCGACCTGAATTTCTGGCTGGAAGTCAGAGCGTGAGATGTTGATCTGGCTGATAGCCTCACCAGCCTTCTCCTGGATGCGACGACGGAACTCAAGCGCGAGGTCATTGGTCTGATCGAGGTCATAACCATAGATCTCGAAGTCGGCGTTACTCTGGCCACCCATACCCTGCTGACCACCTTCGGTCACCTTGATACGGCTGAACTCAGGGTACTGAGCGAGGTCCTTACGCATCTGTGCACCTACCTCATACATGCTCACCTTCTGGATACGCTCAGCCACCTTATACATGGCAATGTTGAACGAAATGATGTGAGTACCGTTGGCGCTCATCGAAGCAAAGGTATTGTCGGTATCTGCCTGACCTGTAGTGTAGTTACAAGCCTTGAGTACGCGCTTGTCTGGTGTACCCCAACGGGTCATCCAGGTGTTGGCCAGCTCATGAGCGAGACGATCGGCCTCAGCCTGACGAGTACCTACTGGCAACTCAAGCGATACGGAGATACGGCCAGAGTCCTGTGATGGGAAGAAGCCGGTACCGATGGCCTTGAATGCCAATGGAGTCATGGAGACGAGGAAGAAGAATACAATGGCTGTAATCATGGTGCCACGGTGACGTACGGCCCAGTTGATACGGTCCTTATACCAGTCATCGAGCTTATCGAGCACGCCACGTACGATGTAGTGATTGTACCAGCGAGAGAACCAGCCTTCACGCTTCTTCAGACGGAGCATCTGCGAACAGAGCATAGGGGTGAACGAAAGCGCTGAGGTGGTAGACACGGTCATGATGATACACATCATCCAGCCGAGTTCCTTGAAGAGGACACCTGCCATACCAGAGACCATGGTCAATGGGAAGAACACACCGATCATGGTGAGGGTTGATGCGATAACTGAGATAGCCACCTCATTGGTGCCGTGGATAGCAGCCTGCTTAGGATCAGAGCCTCGCTCGATGTGGTTGGTCACGTTCTCCAAGACTACGATGGCATCGTCGACGACGTTACCGATAGCGATAGAAAGACATGAAAGCGAGATCATGTTCAATGATGATCCGGTAGCGAACAGATAGACGAATGAGGCTACGAGTGACAATGGAATGGTGATCAAAATTACCACACAAGCACGCCAACGGCCGAGGAAGAGGAAGCAGACGAGTGCTACGAAGAGCATAGCGTAGGCGATGGTCTCGGCCAGAGAGTTGATGGTAGCGTAGATGTTATCACAGGTGTTGACGATGATACCCATCTTGACATCTGAAGGCAGATCGCGCTGCAGCTGTGGGAGCATATCGAGCACCTTCTCTGCAATCTGCACTGAGTTGGCGCCTGACTGCTTCTGCACGATGATCATCGCACCCTGCTCACCGGTATAACCCTTAGGGTCGTTAGGAGTAGAGAAGTAGGTGAAGGTCTTCTGTGCACGCTCCTGTACGGTATCGACTACGCGAGCCACATCCTTGAGACGGATGATCTGGTTGCCAGTAGCACGTACGACTATCTCCTCCATCTCCTTAGGATCCTTGAACTCACCAGGGGTACGGAGGGTGAAGGCGTTGTTACCAACGTCGAACGAACCGCCAGGTACGTTGAGATTCTCCTGCTGGATGACGCTTGAGATGGTCTCAATGGTGAGGTTATAGGCCTCGAGCTTGAGAGGGTCGCAATAGACGTAGATCTCACGCTGAGGAGCACCAGAGATAGACACGGTACCAACACCAGGGACACGGGCAATAGGGTTGGCCACGTTGTCGTCGAGGATCTTGTAGAGCGCTGTCTGACTATCGGTAGCCTGGGCAGAAAGCACCAGGATAGGGATCATATCAGCAGAGAACTTGAAGATGATAGGAGTACCTGCACCATCAGGCAAAGACTGGCTGATCATGTTGAGCTTATCACGCACGTCGTTGGTCAGGTCGTCGATGTCATAACCAAACTCGAACTGGAGCGTGATCATGGCATAGTTCTCCTGCGACTTAGAGGTGATATGCTTGAGGTAGTTGACGGAGTTGAGGGTATTCTCGAGCGGACGAGTAACGTTGTTCTCAATATCTTCCGCACTGGCACCTGGGTAGGTCTCCATGACCATGATCGTATTGGTCTCGATATCTGGCATCAAGTCGATAGGGAGCTTCGACAGCGAGAAGAGACCGAAAATGGCAATGGCGACGAAGACCAGTGTGGTCATAATGGGTCGTCTGACCGATCCTTCGTATAGACTCATATTATGCTTATTAAAATGTTATTAAAGGTAGAAAAGAGGAGTGAAAGGGGAGTGAAAGGGACAAATGTACTGCTTCCGAGTAAAAGGGTAATGTCCCTTTCACTCCTCTATCACTCCCTTTCCTTACCCTTATGTACCCTTTATCTCTCAACGCTCTTATGAATCACATTCACCGAGCGGCCATCAGCCAGCTTTGACTGACCAGAGACAGCTACGATCTCACCTTCTGCAAGGCCACTGACAATTTCATAACGAGAGGCGTTTTCGCCCTCAAGACGACGGCCGAGCTCGATGGTACGGTGGCTGACGGTCTTGCCATCAGCATTGAGCACATAGACGTAGCGCTCGCCAGAACCGATCATCTTCTGAACAGCATTATCAGAGACGGTAGCGTGATGAGCCTGACCGAGGTTGATGCTAGCACGTGCATACATACCTGGACGTACGCGCTGATTCTTGTTCGGAATAGAGATCTCAACCTGGAAGGTACGGGTAGCCGTATTGACGGTTGGGTAGACGATGCTGACCTTGCCTGAGAACACCTCTCCAGGATAAGCCTCAAGGGTGATATTGTCGACAGGCATGCCGACCTTGATCTGGCTGTAGTAGGTCTCGTTGACGTCGATAAGCATCTTCACTGGAGTGATCTGCTCAACGACAAGCACTGGCTGACCCTGATAGAGATCACCGTTGTCATAGTTACGAGCGGTAACAACACCACTGATAGGGCTGACGAGACGGGTGTTCTCCTCGATGTTCTGGAACGACTGGCGCATAACCTCCAGCTGTACCTTCTGCTGCTCCCACTGGCTCTTGCTGACACCACCGATCTTGAAGAGCTCGTCGATACGGCTGAACTCTACCTCACGGTTCTCGAGCTGGAGTTTAAGCTGCTCAAGGTTGTTATTATCGAGAACGACGAGTGTCTGGCCCTTAGCCACACGGTCGCCTACCTCTACATTGATCTTACGGATACGTACAGGAGCCTGAGGAGCAATGGAGTTAGAAACCTCAGCCTGCACGGTAGCTGCGAAGCTGACCACCTGGTCAACGTCAAGTGCCACTACCTGCTCTACGGTAATGTTGATAGTGTCCTGAGCCATGGTGGCAATCACACTATCTGTGTTCTTTTGCTTACAGCTGGCCATGCTCAGGATGGCAAGGACTGCAGCAGGGAGAATGATTGACTTTTTCATATATGTATATAATTTTTGAGATACTAAGAATTACTCTCCTGTCACCACCTTACCCAGCGTCTGCTCCAAAGTAGCGCGGTTGCTCAGGAAGTTGTAGATTGACTGCACGTACTGCAGACGTGCATTGAGGAGGTTTGACTCGCTTGAGTTGAGCTCGAGCATGGTACCCGAACCGATCTCGTAGCGCTTCTCAGAGATGTTGTAAGCACGCTCAGCGCTATAGACGTTCTCCTTGGTGCTGACTACCTGCTCAGCAGCTGTCTCGATGTTGTTGAGCGAAGAAGTTACAGAGAGCTCGAGCTGGCGCAGGAGGTTCTCCTTCTGAATGTCGAGATTCTCGAGCTGGAACTTATTCTGCTTGCTCTTCATATACTTGGCCAAGCCATCGAAGAGGGTCCATGAGAAGCTCAGGTTGATGCTGGCACTTCCGTAGTATGGAGCCTTGAATGGGTTAAACTCATTTGGCATCGCAGAGTAACCGCTCTGGAAGGCGAGTGCCAGGGTTGGCAAGTAGCCGAGGCGGTTGATCTTCTCGCTCAGACGAAGCATACGCTCCTGGATCTCGAGCTGACGTACGTTGGTGTTGTCCTCGAGGTTGGTATCATTCTTGAGACTTATGAGGTCTGCAAAGAGGCTCTCCTCGTAATCCTTGAGCTCACCGGTGAACTTCATCGGTTCGTTGACGTCGATACCCATCAGCACCTTAAGCTGCATCTCAGCGAGCTTGATGCCGTTCTGAGCCTGCAGGAGGTTTGGCTTGATCGACTCGAGCTGTACGTCGGCTGTGAGCTTGTCATACTCGCTGACCGAACCGAGCTCGAACTTCTTCTTGGTTTCCTCTGCATTACGCTCAGCGGTGCGATAGCCAGCGAGCAAAGCCTGATAGCTGTCACGAGCCAACATGAGGCTGTAGTAAGCGTTCTTGACCTGTGCGATGGTGTTGACCTTGCTGCCACGAGCCTGCTCGATAGCGAGCTGTACCTGCTCCTCACTTACCTCGATCGACTTCCAGAGCTGTGGAGCCACGAGAGGTACAGCAGCAGTAGCTGTGAGCGAATAATTGAAAGGACGGCCCATCTTAACCTTGATAACCTGATCGCCCATAGCCATAGCCATGGTGGCAAGTACGATGTTCTTGGTGCCGGCAGCCGAAACAGAGATGGTAGGGAACAGGCCCGTGATGGTCTCCTTCTTGGCATACTTCTTCAGTTCGATGGTCTTGTTGGCCACCTGAATGTCTGCATTGTCGCTGAGTGCAATCTCGAGCACCTTATCCAGATTGACCTCCACACTATCAGGTGTCTGAGCCTGAGCAGTGGCCAATCCGATCAGCGAAAACATTCCGATAAACAGACGTTTCATTGTTTTCATTTTCCTATTCTTTTTTTTATTTTGTATTTTCAAATGCTAAAGTTCACTCTTTATGTTGCTAAAAAGCGACTGTCGTGTTGCTGAAAAACGTGCGCAAAGATATTATATATATATAAAGGAGAGAAATAGGATTCAACCAAGTCGGCTCATCGCTCAACCAATTTTTTTGTTTTTTCCGTTTTTTGCATAATTTAACGCGGATAGCAAAGGCGGGATTGCAAAAAGTCCTTATCTTTGCGCCATCCAAAACTACCAGCTATGCAGAAATTCAACTTTATCTCCTGGGTGCAGCAGCACTCCCGTCTCCTCGCCTGGGTCTCACTCTTCCTGACGTTCACCATCGTCGGCAACCGTCATCTGGGACTGTTGATCTCGGCCGTCTCGGCCTTCTGCACCATCCTTCCGATGATGATCCTCTGGAATGTGATGGAGTATTGCCTCCTGCCACGCCTGCTCCCGAAGCGCCGCATCCTGGTGATCCTGCTCTCCGGCCTCACCATCTTCATTCTGGTGGTGCTATCCAGCAAGTTCGATGTCTATATCGTCTCGCTTGCCTCCCAGTGGAGCGACTTCACTCCTACCCGCATCGTAGAGAATCTGGCCGAGCGTCGCAACGAGCAGTTCTTCATCAACACCAAGTATTCCATCCTGCTCCTGGCCACCTCAATGATCGTCTCGATCGTATTCATGATCAATGAGCGTAAGCTGGCCGAACAGCAGTTTCAGGAGCAGCAGGTGCAGAATCAGTTGAAGTACCTGCGCGCGCAGATCAATCCGCACTTCCTCTTCAACGCGCTCAACTGCATCTACGCGCTCACCGTCACGCAGGACGAGCAGGCTCCTGATTCAGTTCTCAAGCTCTCTGAGATGCTCCGCTATGTCATCGACGATTGCCGTGCAGACAATGTGCTACTGCAGAAGGAGGTCAAATACATCCAGAACTACATTGACTTCCAGCGTATTCGCATGGAACGCGAACCCGACCTCACCTTCGAATGCACACAGCAGGATCCGAACTATATGGTTCCTCCGATGGTCCTGCAACCAATGATCGAGAACTGCTTCAAACATAGCCGTCTGGTCGATGATCCGAAGGCCTACGTCCACATCACGCTCCGTCAGGATGCTACCGGGCTTCTCTTCACGGCCGAGAACTCCATCCCTGCTGATGAAGCCATGTTGCCACCTCATCCTACCACAGAGCGTACCGACCAAGAGCGTACTGGCATAGGCCTCGACAACGTCCGCCAGCGTCTCAAGATGCTCTTTGGCGAAGACAAGTGTTCATTCAAGATCATCGAGGATGAGCACCGCTATAAAACCGTCCTTCATATCTCTTAACTCCTAACTCCTAACTATTATGTATAATGTATTGATCGTCGATGACGAGTTCCTTGCGCGCAAGCTCCTGCAAGGCTACGTCGCCAAACTTCCTGACCTTAACCTCCTTGGCACTGCACAGAACGCTGCAGAGGCCTTCTCTTTCGTCAATGAACATCAGGTGGACATCCTGTTGCTCGACATTCACATGCCCGACCTCAATGGCATAGAGCTGGCTCGCACCTTAAGCAACGTCCCTGCCATCATCTTCACCACCGCCTACTCCGAATACGCTCTTGAAAGCTACGAAGTATCAGCCGTCGACTATCTGCTCAAGCCTATCGCCTTCCCTCGCTTCTCTGCCGCTATCGAGAAGGCCATTGCTAAGATCAAGAGCCAGGAAAGCGCTGCTACGGACAACCAGAATCCCGCCATCGTCGAGACTCCTCAAGAGGCCAGCGGACAAAGGACCTACATGCTTGTCAGGGCCGATTATCGCCTCTACAAGATTAACTTCGAAGATCTGCTCTACGTCGAGGGACAGCACGAATACGTATCGTTCTATACCCGCACCAAACGTATCACCGCTCTCTACAGCCTCAAGAACCTCGAGGAACAGCTTCCTGCCGACAAGTTCATCCGCGTGCATAAGAGCTATATCGTCTCGATCGATGAAATCCAGGAGATCGAACAGCTATCCATCACCGTGGCCGATCAGAAATTGCCAGTAGGTGGAAGCTATCGCGATGCACTGCTCAAGAAACTCGGCACAGCCTAGGTACAAAGACATATTCTGAGACGCTAAAAGTCGAAGAATATTTACACTAAAATTATTACAAATCGTACAATTTGCTATACAATGGGGATTTTTTATAGGTCTCCATTGTGTTTTTTTGTTAAAATCGTTGGTGTTTTCAAAAAAATAGTTTACATTTGCACGTTTTTATTAATTATAGGAGAGCTCTTCCGTACTGCATTTGTAGTGCTAAGATCTGTTTTTAGCACGCTATCGCACACAGACTGATCTATAATAAAACATGTAATTATTAGACTTCTATTTTCTATCGATAATAGTTTTATTAGTGTCTTTTTAATTAATATTTTAATCATTTATGAGAAAACTCTTATCTCTCATTGTTATGCTCGTGCTGAGCGTGACAATGCTGATGGCACAGAACCAGACACTCACTGGTCGCGTCATCTCGGCAGAAGACGGAGAACCAATCATCGGTGCATCGGTCATCGTCCCAGGAACCACTCTTGGCGTTGTTACCGACATTGATGGCAACTATTCTCTCCGCGTGCCAGAAAATGCAAAAACACTCAGAGTCTCATTCGTTGGTATGAAGACCAAGGAGGTCGCTGCCAAGAACAAGATCGAGATCGTTCTCGAGTCTGAAAGCGAGATTCTGGATGATGTAGTAGTTGTTGCTTACGGTACTCAGCGTAAGACCTCCCTCACCGGTGCTATCCAGTCTGTGAAGGCTGAGAGCCTCGAGATGCGTCCTACCTCAAGTGCAGCTTCTGCACTCGAAGGTACCGTCTCTGGTGTACAGGTCAACAGCACCTATGGTTCACCAGGTGAGGATCCTAGCATCCGTATCCGTGGTATCGGTACCGTCAACGGTTCATCTTCTCCACTTTACATCCTCGATGGTATGCCATTCGGTGGCAACATCTCGGACATCAACCCTGCTGATATCGAGAGCATGTCTGTCCTTAAGGACGCTGCTTCTGCAGCTCTTTATGGTAACCGTGCATCTAACGGTGTCATCTTGATCACCACCAAGAAGGGTAAGAACGGCCGCCTCAACGTATCTCTCGATACTAAGGTAGGTACCTATAGCCGTGGTATCAAGGAGTATAAGCTCACCAACGATCGTCAGTGGATGGAGCTCCAGTACCAGAACCTCAAGAACCACCGTATGTATACCAATGGTGAGGACGAGGCTACCGCTTCTGCATACGCTGCAGCTAACGTAATCAACGAGATCGCTTACCTCAACATCTATAACAAGGCTGACGACCAGCTCTTCGATTCTAACGGTAAGATGGTCAAGGACGCTGAGATCCTCCGTGGCTATCGTGGCGACCTCGACTGGGAGGACTATGGTATCAAGCCAGGTCTCCGTCAGGAGTACAACCTCAATGCCAATGGTGCAAATGACAAGTCTGACTACCTCTTCTCTGTAGGTTACCTCGATGAGAATGGTTACCTTGAGGACTCTGGCTTCGACCGTATCTCTGGCCGTGTAGCTCTCAACATCTATCCTAAGAAGTGGTTCAAGGCAGGTCTTAACCTCAGCGGTACCCACCAGAACTACCTCAACACCAACGGTAGCTCTGACGGCAGCTACACCAACGTATTCATGTACGCTCGTCAGATTGCTCCAATCTATCCTGTTCACCTCCACAATCCTGCTACTGGCGAGTTCGCTCTTGACGAGAACGGCAAGAAGCAGTATGACCCAGGTTTCTATACCGACGCTGATGGCAACGAGTTCCCAACCCGTAACCAGTATGCTGACCGTCACGTCTACATGGAGAATGAGCTCAACTATGACAAGACCACTCGCAATACCTTCAACGCTACTGCGAATGCTTCGTTCATCCTTCCTTACGGTTTCGTAATCAACATCAACGGTAACCTCAATACCCGCAACAGCCACAACTACACTTACAACAGTGCAGTGATCGGTGACGGTAAGGGTTCTATGGGCCGTGCTAAGTCTGTCATCTATCGTTACAAGACTTACTCTTTCCAGCAGCAGTTGGCTTGGACCCATGAGTATGGCAAGCACTCTGTAGATGCTCTCCTCGGTCATGAGAACTTCTCAACAGGCTACAACTATCTCTATGGTTACAAGACCAACGAGATCGTTCCAGGTTGGGGTAACTTCACCAACTTCACCTCTATCACCGACCTCGATGGTTATGACTATCAGTACAACACCGAGTCTTACCTCGGCCGTGTACGCTATGGTTATGACAACCGCTACAACGTAGAGGCTTCTTTCCGTCGTGATGGTTCATCACGTTTCGCTAAGGATTCTCGTTGGGGTAACTTCTGGTCAATCGGTGGCAACTGGGTAATCAGCAGCGAAGAGTTCATGCAGGATCTTACTTGGGTCAACTTCCTCAAGCTCCGTGCAGACTACGGTGAGGTTGGTAACGATGCTGGCGCAGGCTACTATGGCTACCAGGCTCTCTACAACGTTGCACAGAATGCTAACGTTGGTGCACTCTACCTCACTCAGTTCGCTAACTCAGGCCTCAAGTGGGAGACCGGTCAGTCATGGGGTGTTGCTCTCGAGGGTCATCTCTTCGACCGCATGAACTTCTCTATCGAGTACTTCGATAAGCGCAACAAGGACCTTCTCTTCGACGTTTACATGCCTATCTCTGTAGGTGCTACCAGCAGCGGTTCGGCAGAGTCAGTCGTTACCCAGAACCTCGGTACCATCTCTAACCGTGGTTGGGAGCTTTCTGCTGACATCGACCTCTACAAGACCCGTGACTGGAAGATCAACGTAGGCGCTAACGCTACCTTCCTCAAGAACAAGATCGTTAAGCTCCCTGAGCAGAACAAGGACGGTATCATCGACGGTACCAAGAAGATCGTTGAGGGTAAGGACCGTTATGCATTCTTCGTATACACCTACGAGGGTACCGATAGCTTCAACGGTAACGCTCTCTATAAGTTCGACGACGAGAAGTACTACTTCGAGATGGACGGTCAGACCTTCGGCGACAAGAATAAGGGTACTGCCATCACTGGTTCAGGTCTCGACAACGTAGTCGTTATCGACGGTACTCCATACGCTTACACCACCACCAACGCTAAGAAGGAGTTCCACGGCTCAGCTATCCCTACCGTCTATGGTAGCTTCAATGGTAGCATCACCTGGAAGGGTATCAGCCTCAACGCTCTCTTCACCTACCAGATCGGCGGCAAGGTAATGGATGGTGTATATCGCTCATTGCTTTCTGCTGGCTCATCTCCAAGCAACATGCACGTTGATGCACTCTCTGCATGGACCACTGCTGACAAGACTGCTAACCACGCTGTCTCTAACCAGCTCCCAGTTGTCAACTACGACTTGAGCTCAAACAACTACACCACCAGCTCTAAGTGGCTCACCGATGCAAGCTACCTCGTTCTCAAGAACATCAACCTTGCATACCAGCTGCCAAAGGCTTGGGCAAAGAAGTGTGACCTCAACTCTGTAGGCGTCACCGTTGCATGTGAGAACCTCTTCACTGTCACCAAGCGTCAGGGTATGAACCCACAGCAGGGCTTCAGCGGTGGTCAGGCTAACTACCTCGTAACTCCACGAGTATTCACCGTAGGTCTCAATGTTAAGTTCTAATCATCACCTATTATAATATATAAGAATATGAAGAAATATTTATATATGATGATTGCTTCGCTGGGTCTCGCATCATGCAGCTCAGACTATTTGGAGACCACTCCAAACGATGCAATTGCCACCAACACCGCTTTCAGCACTACTGAGAACGTAGCTCTTGCTGTCAACGGTATTGCCAAAATGATGACCACCCAGTACCTTAGCTCACAGGGTATGAATGGTGAGGGTACAATGAAGAACTGGTACAACAACTTCAATGGTAACGACTGCCAGAAGGCTAACCAGACCGGTTGGGCTTCTCTCTGGAACAACCTCGCTACCTACAAGACCAGCGTCACCTCTTCTTACGCTTACTACCCTTGGTACTATTACTATAAGCTGATCGGTAATGCCAACACCGTAATCAACCGTGTTGACGACGCTGCAGGCCCTGAGGCTGACAAGCAGTTCCTCAAGGCTCAGGCTCTTACCTACCGTGCATACAGCTACATGCAGCTCCTCCAGATGTACAGCACCCGCTGGTGCGACAGCAACAACGGTTCTGCACAGGGTGTCATCCTCCGTATCGAGGAGACCGATCCATCAGCTGATCTTGCTAAGCCATGCTCAACCATGGCAGAGTGCTATGCACAGATCTACAAGGACCTCGACGAGGCTATCAGCCTCTTCAAGGCAAGTGGTGAGGAGCCAGAGGACTTCTACCTCCCTGGCCTCGACGCTGCATACGCAGTTTACGCTCGTACCGCTATGTACCGCGAGGACTGGAGCACCGCTGCTAACTACGCTTCTTTGGCTCGTCAGAACTACAAGATCATGGGTCCAGACTCATACAAGGCAGGTTTCAACTCTCCAACCAGCGAGTGGATCTGGGGTGTGTACGAGGCTGAGGATCAGACCCTCTACTACTATAGCTACTTCGCTTACATCGGATCTAACTCTTCTGCAAGTGCTTGCCGTAGCTATCCTGTTTGTATCAGCAAGGAGCTCGCAGATCAGATTCCTGCTTCTGATGTTCGCCGCGACCTCTTCCTCATCCCACAGTCGGATGAAGAGTTTGCTGAGATGAACACCGCTGGCCGTACCTCTAAGGGTACCATGTTCAAGCGCGGCCAAAACTCTGGTTTCGTTTATGGCACCAGCTACATCTTCGGTTACATGCAGTTCAAGCTCCGTGCAGAGTTCATGCCAGGTGGTGGTAGCTTCCACCTCTTCCGTGCAGCTGAGATGTACTACATCGAGGCTGAGGCTAAGTGCCACCTCAACGACGACGCTGCTGCTCAGGATCTTCTCTTCGCTGCTAACTCAGTATACGATCCAGAGATGACCAAGTCTGAGAAGACTGGTGCTGAACTCCTTGAGGAGGTACAGCTCTACCGTCGCTTCGATCTTTGGGGTGAGGGTCATGACTGGAGCGACTTCAAGCGTTGGAAGAAGGATATCGTCCGCAAGCCTCTTGACGTAAAGGCAGGTCTCGCAAGTGCTGGCAGCTGGCACTCAACTTTCGCCATCACCATCCCTGCTTCTGATGACAACCGTTGGATCTGGGCTATCCCTAACAAGGAGACCGATTACAACGACGCTTTCAAGCTTCCTGAGGACTAAGGTGCTGTGTCAAAAGACCCAGCAAATAATAAATCATAAATATTAAATTATATCCACCCTCGTTACAGCGAATTGTAGCGAGGGTGGATATATTATTTATTATTTTATTTCGTGGCATTGACACGAAATAAAATAACAAGATTCTTGATGAGTCAACTCTACTATTGTAGTGTTGACCAAAAAGGCCGTGGGAGTCAACACTACTTTTCTAGTGTTGACCGACAACATTATGGGAGTCAACACTACTTTTCTAGTGTTGACTCAAAAGACCGTGGAAGTCAACACTGCTTTTCTAGTGTTGACCCAAAAGACCGCGGAAGTCAACACTGCTTTTCTAGTGTTGACCCAAAAGATTTTTTATTTCAATCCGATATAACCGACACCGAAGTTCTTCTTTCGCAATAGCGCCTTGCAGCGGAACCAGACATCGACCAGAGGCATGTACAAATCGCACAAGATAGGCCAGAAGATGAAAGGACGAAGATGAAGCGACTTGGCCGTTCCTGCATAGGTGAAAATCATGACTCCTATGCGAATCAGAAGGAGTGCTAAAACAACGCCAAAGAGTGTCCACGCTGACGCTGCAGAGCCTCCACTGACAAGTGCTACATAGAGCGCGTATGCGGCCATTGTGAGACCTGGGAGGACGCAGAAATAGCGTGTCAGTGCATCGACTGTCT
Organism: Bacteroidales bacterium; assembly: GCA_045628985.1. GTDB lineage: Bacteria > Bacteroidota > Bacteroidia > Bacteroidales > UBA3663 > Liminaster. Next base: position 45,742 of record JAZQQH010000005.1, read on the forward strand.
TCACGACAGCAGGTATCGGAGAATAGAGTCGTGAGGTGAAGCCACGGTTAAGTCGGTCAATGCTCCAGTTGACGAAGAGTGGCGACGAATGATCGGTCACCAAGCTCTCTGGCTGACACTCCATGACCACATTATTGCCACGAGCCACGTCGGCTACGAAGAGGTCATCCTCGCCTGGCTGGATGTGCAGATGTCGCTGGAATCCCTGGCTGCGATTAGCATAGAACGTACTCTTGCGGAAAGCCATGTTCTGTCCCCATCCTGCATAAGGACGGATGGCCAGCGAGATACCGAAGAGTGAGATAAGTCGCTGGAACAGATCGAACTGACAGAAGCGTGAGAGGAAGCTGGAGCGACGCTCGTAAGCCACAGGGGCGATGACTACCTCGGTGGCAGGATTTGCGAAGTGACGTACCAGCTGTTGCAGCCACTTGTTGCTGGCTGGCAAGCATTGCGCCTGGGTCATGACGATGATATCGTGGTGCGAGCCTTTGGTAGCGAGGAGGACGGCCAGCTTGCGGTGGCTCATGCCTCGCACCTGCTCGGTGATACGCGAGTAGTTGAGGTGCTCGTAGCGCGAACACATCATGGAGAGGATGTCGATGGAGTCATCGAGCGAAGCATCGTCCATAACGGTGACCTCAAAGTTAGGATAATCCTGCTCAAGGAGCGTAGGGAGGTTGCGCAGGAGGAGTTCTCCCTGATTATGTGCATAGACGAGGATGCTGACACCCGGCTGCGATGGCTGATCGGAGAAATAAGCGTTGGCAGCCATCACCGCCTGCTCCTTCTTCTGCGAACGTATACGGTGCCAGAGGCGCTGCCAGATAGAGAGATGGAGTATCACCTGAATGAGCCAGGCAATTATGAATATGATGGCCAATGACTGAAACCACCAAGGAAAAGCGGACAGATTCATCAAAAATAGTTCTTTTTTACGGGCGCAAAGATACAAAAAAATGCGGAAACTGCAAAATGTTTCCGCATTTTTTATATCTTATTAAATGTAGCGTTAGAATCGGCCAGGTCCGCCACCCCAGCCACCACGGCCAGGGCCACCACCTGGGAAGCCGCCACCTGGGAAGCCAGGACCTTCCTCGGTAGAGGTAGCACGCTTGCCACTTGCACGATAAGCTGTGATCTTGTAGGTGAAGGTGCAGAGGAAGTAGCGTGGCATGAAGTTGCGATAGGTCTGCGAGATGCTGTTATCGCCTACGCTACGTGAGAAGCCCTTGTTCGAACCAAGGATATCGAAAGCCTGAAGCTTGATCTCGGCCTTGTTGCCCTTGAGGAATTTCTTACCGAGCGAAGCGTTCCAGATTACCTGCTCGATAGCCTCTGGCTGTGCAGGACCACCGAAGCGAGAGTAGTTGACAGCCTGATCGGTAGTGAAGCCATTCCAGAACGTCCAGTTGAGGCTGGCGTTGAGGTTGTGGTTGATGTAGTCACGGTTCTGAGTGTTGGCCTGAGTATCATCAATCCACTGGAAGGTTGGCGCATACATGATGTTGAAGTTCAAGTCAGGAGAGATGTTACTACTGATGTGCAAGCGTGGATTGAGGCTGTAAGAACGGGTCTTTGACTCAACGCTGGTGATCAGGTAGTTGCCATGCTGATCAGTATTGCCAAGGAAGTAAAGCTGGTTAGAAGGATTGATGCCATAGTTACCACCGACAGAGATGTTGACGTTACTCATGATGAGGTCGAATGGGAAACCATAGCCGAAGTTCAGGAAGACTGACTTATAGCCATCACGGTTGATAGGACGGGTGAAGCTACCACCAGCTGCCAGCGAGAGGTTGTCCATCACAGCCTTGTTATCGCTGTTGATACCAAGCAGCTCGCGAGCCTCTGCATTGAGCTTAGCAAACTCCATTGGAGTGGTGGTACGGTTGACAAGCTGCTGGTTACTGATCTGATCCTGAGTAGCATTGAAACCACCGAAGATCATGAAGTTCTGTGCGGTCTCAGTGTTGGTATAGATCATGTTGAAGTTCACGTTGTGCGACGTGCTCTGATCCAAGTTCTTGTTACCAGTGCTATAGTTCAAAGGATTGGTCGTATTGACACTCTCCTGAAGGTTGTTGATGCTTGGGTTGTTGCTGTTCGAACGATAGTTGATACGGAACTGTGTACCACCCTTGGTTGTGTATTCAATACGAACGTTTGGCAGGATGCTTACGTAGTTCTTCGAAGTGCTGAACGAACGGTTGTTGGCATCGTTGGCACCCAGGAGGAAGTAATCCTGCTCACCCTTGAGGTTAGAATGCTGGAGGCGAGCGGTAGCATTGATGCGCAACTTCTGATAGTTGTAGCTCAAACCGAGCTCACCGCTGTTGCGGAGATTCTTCTGCGTGTAGGTGTTTGAGTTGTACTTATCATGCTCAAGGAACTGCTTGAAGTCCTTGTCCTTATACATATCAATATTGGTCTCACGCTCAGAGCGGTTGAAGCTGACATCGTAGCGGAGAGAGAGGTTCAGGCCCTTGGCCAAAGGCTCGGTCCACTGGAGGTTACCACCAATATTGTTATTGTTATTCTCGTTGTTGTTCATCTGGTTGTCCAGACGAGAAATACCTCCGGTGAAGATATCCTTGACAGTCTTGCTCTTTGAATCGCTACCCGATGCACCTACATTGACGCTGGCACTGAAGGTACGGCCTGGCTTCTCCAAGCGGTGACGCCAGAGCATGTTAGCACGGACGTTCCATGAATCGCTCTCTGACTCGCCGACGTTGCTACTGCGAGAGAGGACATCGTCCCACAGCTTCTGTGGCACACCGTCGATATTAACCAGATCCAAAGCGTGGTTCCAAGAGCGGCTCTCTGAAGAGTTGTTTCCATCTGAGCTCTGGAAGTTGAGCGATGGACGGATCATGATCTCGTCATTAGCTGTTGGCTTGAAGGTGATACGACCACCGATACGATGACTCATAGAGTGATTGAGCGAGCTCGAAGCTGAGTAGCGTGCAGAAGGATCGATCTTAGTGCCATTATCCAATGTACGCTCGAAGTTATCAGTATAAGATGAGTCAGCAGAAACTGTACGACCCTGATTGAAGAAGTAAGACATCTCCACGTTGACCTTACCTCCCTTATATGCATCGCTGAAGTTGATACCGAGGCCGTTGGTACGAGCCACACCAGTAGCACCCCACTGACGACCTCCCATCATACCACCCATCGAAGCCATATCGTCGTTCGAGAAGTTACGCTCGTTGACGTTGTTGCTCATACCCTGGAGAGTGATACGGCGATCACCGTTGAAGACGTTGAGGTTAAAGCCTGTGTTCCAGTAGCCATTGTTCCAGTCGAAGTTATTACCAACGCCACCGAAGACCTTACCGAACACACCATTGCGACGATAAGACTTGGTAATGAGGTCCATAGCCTTGACGGTCTCACCGTCATCGACACCTGTGAACTCAGCCTGATCGGACTTCTTATCGAAGATATTGACCGACTCGAGCACCTCGGCAGGAAGTGAACGGAGCGCCATCTTGACGTCATTATCGAAGAACTCCTTACCATCGACGAGGATCTTCTGTACGGTCTCACCCTGAGCCTTGACGCCTTCGCCTGTGACCTCGATACCTGGCATCTTGCCTACGAGTTCCTCGGCTGAAGCGCCATCCTGCACCTTATATGCATCAGCGTTGTAAGCCAAGGTATCGCCCTTCTGCTTGATACGCTGACTGTGTCCGATGGTCTCGACCTCGGCAAGCATCTTAGGGTCTTCCTTCAACTTGAAGGTTCCGAGCTTGCCACGACCTGGCATGATGTTGACTTCCTTGTGAAACTCCTTATAACCTACATAGGAGAACTCAAGGGTATACTTACCCGGGCGCTTCACCTCGAAGGAGAACTTACCATCTGTATCGGAAATACCAAAGGTACCCGTACCGCCATCTGAAGAAACGACCTTCACGGCCACGCCTACCAGAGGTTCTTCGGTCTTGCTATCCACTACGGTACCATTGGCGATGACTGACCAGCCGCCACGGCCTGGCTGAGCCAGGAGCATGGTCACGCCAAAACAAAGAAAAAAGAGGGCCATAACACACTTGCGACCCAAATTACTAATCGAGCAACTCATTTTTTATTATTATATGCTTTGTATTTTCACAACAGTTCACGCCTCCTTTTTATCCCTAAAAAGAGGAATGACGTGTTTAAGACGCGGACAGGAATAAAAAGTTTAAAAAAAAAATGCCGTTTCGTTGAATAGAAACGGCAATTCGCTGATAATATGCTATTTGTTATTTGCTATTTGTCACCTGATATTTGATTCTTGAATCATTTCTACCGCCCGGTCCATGATCTGGTAGAGCTCCTCGACGGTCTCGGCGCGGAGCATGGCGATGCGGGTGTCGCGGAAGTTAGGGATGCCCTTGAAGATAGGTGTAGCAGCCAAGTGACGACGGATGTGCAGGATGCCACGATATTCGTCGATACGCGCCACGCTCTCCTCCACCTGATGCTTGAGCGCTAAGATACACTCATCGAGCGGAATCGGAGGTAACGTTTCGCCTGTGGTGAGAAGATGCTTGATCTCTCGGAAGATCCAGGGACGACCGAAGGTGGCACGGCCCACGAGGATGCCATCGACACCCGTCTCTTCGAAGCGCTGCTTAGCAATTTCTGCGCTTGTGACATCACCATTGCCAATGATCGGAATGTGGATGCGAGGATTCTGTTTTACCTCACGAATCAGCGACCAGTCAGCCTCTCCATTATACATCTGCGAGCGGGTGCGACCATGGATGGCAAGTGCCTGAATACCACAATCCTGCAGCTGTTCTGCCAGGGTGGTAATGATCTTGTGTTCGCAATCCCAGCCGAGGCGTGTCTTGACCGTCACTGGCAGCTTCACAGCATCGACCACCGCCTTGGTGATCTCGAGCATGAGTGGGATGTTCTGCAGCATACCAGCACCCGCTCCTTTGCAAGCCACACGCTTCACAGGACAGCCGAAATTGATGTCGAGAATATCCGGCTTGGCCTGCTCCACGATCTTGGCAGCTTCGACCATCGACGGGACATCCCGACCATAGATCTGGATGACGACAGGACGCTCCTCCTCGAGGACCTTGAGCTTCTGCATCGTCTTGTCAATGTTGCGGATCAGCGCGTCGGCGCTCACGAATTCGCTATAGACCATGTCGGCGCCAAAGTGACGACACTGTAGGCGGAAACCCACGTCAGTGACGTCCTCCATAGGTGCCAGCATCACGGCCTGATCTGGCAAAACGACTTCTCCAATCTTCATACCTTATATAAATATTATATCTTTTTTTGACACTTTGATAGTGCAAAGATAACTATTTTTGTGTAATTGCACACAATTAATGCACGAATTAATTGGAAAATTACCTACAAATAATTAAATTTGCACCGATTTTTGACGCGTACGCTCAACAATCGCATGATGTGTAGATCGGAAAACACTGGACGTGTGAACCGATATCCGGACTTTGAATCTAACAATTTTATTCAATATTTTAATTTTTCAACAATCAACTATTATGTGGTTAACATCTTCCTCAATCGGTCGTAAGGTGGTAATGAGTGTCTCTGGCGCTGCGCTGGTCCTCTTCCTCACCTTCCACATGCTGATGAACCTCGTCTATGTTTATGACGTCATGGTAGGTACTACTGATGGCAATCATTACTACGACGCGGTATGTGAGTTCTTGGGCACCAACTGGTATGCACTCATCGCTACTGCAGGTTTGGCATTGCTCGTAGTCATTCACTTCGTTATGGCATTCATCCTCACCGCACAGAACCGCAAGGCTCGTGGTGCAGAGCGTTATGCTATCAGCGGCAAGCAACCTATTCACTGGGCTTCTAAGAACATGCTCGTTCTTGGCATCATCATCTTCCTCGGTATGCTCCTCCACTTGAAGGACTTCTGGTACAACATGATGTTTGCTGAGCTCGCAGGTGTTGAGGGTCTCGCTGCAGCTCCTACTCAGGGCTTCAACTGGATCAACCTCGTATTCGCTTGCCCTGTAACCGTATGCATCTACGCTGTATGGTTCGCAGCTCTCTGGTATCACCTTACCCACGGCGTATGGTCTTCAATGCAGACCCTCGGCTGGAACGGTAAGATCTGGGATTGCCGCTGGAACATGATCAGCTACATCTGGGCAACCGTCATCGTTTGCGGTTTCGCTTGTGTAGTTATCGCAGCTATCATCAACAACGGTGGTTTTACCGGCTGCTAATTTTTAGTAATTTGTAATCAGTAATTTGTAATTTCGAAAGATATTATGGCTGAAAATATTCTTGCTCCTGAGCTCAGTAAGATCCCTGAGGGCGAACTCGCTGAGAAGTGGACTAACTATAAGGCTCACCAGAAATTGGTGAATCCAGCAAATAAGCGTAAGCTCGACGTAATCATCGTAGGTTCAGGCCTTGCAGGTGCTTCTGCAGCTGCTACCCTCGGTGAGCTCGGCTTCAAGGTAAAGTGCTTCTGCATCCAGGACTCTGCTCGTCGTGCACACTCTATCGCTGCACAGGGTGGTATCAATGCAGCTAAGAACTATCAGAACGATGGTGACTCTATCTACCGTCTGTTCTACGATACCATCAAGGGTGGTGACTACCGTGCTCGTGAGGCTAACGTATACCGTCTTGCAGAGGTATCGAACAACATCATCGACCAGTGTGTTGCACAGGGTGTTCCTTTCGCTCGTGAGTACGGCGGAACCTTGGCTAACCGTTCATTCGGTGGCGCTCAGGTATCTCGTACCTTCTATGCTAAGGGTCAGACCGGTCAGCAGCTCCTCCTCGGCGCTTACTCTTCATTGATGCGCCAGGTATCTAAGGGTACCGTCACCATGTACACCCGTCATGAGATGATGGACGTCGTTCTCGTTAAGGATGAGAATGGTGTTGATCGCGCTCGTGGTATCATCGTCCGCAACCTCGTTACTGGCGAGATCGAGCGTCACTCAGCTCATGCAGTAGTTATCGGTACTGGTGGTTACGGCAACGCTTACTTCCTTTCTACCAACGCTATGGGTTGCAACGGTTCGGCCGCTATCCAGTGCTACCACAAGGGTGCTATGTTTGCAAATCCTTGCTACGCTCAGATCCACCCAACCTGTATCCCTGTTCACGGCGACATCCAGTCTAAGCTCACCCTTATGTCTGAGTCTCTCCGTAACGATGGCCGTATCTGGGTTCCTAAGAAGCTTGAGGATGCTAAGAAGCTCCAGGCTGGTACCCTCAAGGGCCACCAGATCCCAGAGGAGGATCGCGACTACTACTTGGAGCGTCGTTACCCAGCATTCGGTAACCTCGTACCACGTGACGTAGCTTCTCGTGCTGCTAAGGAGCGTTGCGATAAGGGCTTTGGCGTTAACGCTACCGGCCTCGCAGTATTCCTTGACTTCTCTGACGCTATCAACCGCCTCGGCAAGAAGGCTGTTGCTGACCGTTATGGCAACCTCTTCCAGATGTATCAGAAGATCACCGACGATAATCCATACGAGACTCCAATGATGATCTACCCTGCTATCCACTACACCATGGGTGGTATCTGGGTTGACTACGAGTTGCAGACTTCTGTAAAGGGTCTCTTCGCTATCGGTGAGTGTAACTTCTCTGACCACGGTGCTAACCGCCTCGGTGCATCTGCATTGATGCAGGGCCTTGCTGATGGTTACTTCGTATTGCCATTCACCATCCAGAACTACTTGGCTGACCAGATCCAGGTTCCACGCTTCTCTACCGATCTCCCAGAGTTCGCAGAGGCTGAGAAGGCTGTTAAGGACAAGATGGAGAAGATCATGGCCGTTCAGGGTTCACGTTCTGTTGACTCAATCCATAAGGAGCTTGGTCACATCATGTGGAACAACGTAGGTATGGGTCGTACCAAGGCTGGTCTCGAGCAGGCTCTCGAGCAGCTCAAGGCTATCCGTGAGACCTTCTGGAAGGAGGTATTCGTTCCTGGTAAGTGCGACACTCTCAACGTAGAGCTCGAGAAGGCTATCCGCCTCCTTGACTTCATCGAGATCGGTGAGCTCATGGCTCGTGACGCTCTCCTCCGTGAGGAGTCTTGTGGTGGTCACTTCCGTGAGGAGCACCAGACTCCAGAAGGCGAGGCTCTCCGTCATGATGATCAGTACATGTATGTAGGTTGCTGGAAGTACATGGGCGAAGGCAAGGAGCCAGAGCTCTGGAAGGAGAACCTCAACTACCAGTACATCAAGGTACAGACTCGTAACTATAAGAATTAATATTCGTTCCTTCTGTTGTTTTTGTTCTTTTGTTCTTTTGTTCGATTGGCTATAATCTAAACAAAAACAAAACAACAAAACAACTCAACAACAAAACAACATAAAGAAATGGGAAAAGAACAATTTCTGAACGTAAACGTTAAGGTTTGGCGTCAGCGTGGCCCAAAGGAGAAGGGCGAATTCAAGACCTATCGTGTAGAGCACGTTTCTACCGAGATGTCCTTCTTCGAGATGCTTGATACACTCAACGAGCAGCTCATCAACAAGCGTGAGGAGCCAATCGTATTCGATCATGACTGCCGCGAGGGTATCTGCGGTATGTGCTCACTCTATATCAACGGACACCCACACGGTGTTGACCAGGCTATCACTACCTGTCAGCTCCACATGCGTCGCTTCAAGAACGAGGAGACCATCACCGTAGAGCCATGGCGCTCTGCAGGTTTCCCTGTAATTCGCGACTTGATGGTTGACCGCTCTGCATTCGATAAGATCCAGCAGGCTGGTGGCTTCACCTCAGTCAACACTGGTGCAGCTCAGGACGCTAACGCTATCCTGATCTCTAAGGTTGACGCTGACGAGGCTATGGATGCAGCTTCTTGCATCGGCTGTGGCGCGTGTGTTGCAGCTTGTAAGAACGGTTCGGCTATGCTCTTCGTTTCATCTAAGGTCAGCCAGTTCGCTCTCCTTCCACAGGGTCGCGTAGAGGCAGCTCGCCGCGTTAAGGCAATGGTTGCTAAGATGGATGAGCTCGGCTTCGGTAACTGTACCAACACTCGCGCTTGTGAGGTTGAGTGCCCTAAGTCTGAGAAGATCAGCAACATCGCTCGCATGAACCGCGAGTTCATCAAGGCTAAGCTCGCTGACTAATTGATTTTTTAGACAGAAGAACAAAAGAACATATTTTCATACAATCCAAAATTTATGTTCTTTTGTTCTTCTGTCAAATAAAAACCGATAAAGCAACAAACACATATCGTCTTCCTACATATACATTAATTATATATAAGAAGACGATATGTTTTTTAATTTATCTCATTATGGATTCTTTTGGCAAATTCTTCTGGGGTGTCCTCCTCCTCGTAGCCGGTATCATCTGGCTGTCGTTCGTCATGGATTGGATCGACGACCTCGACTTCCTGAAGCACTGGTGGCCGATGATTATCATCATCCCATGTGTCCTTCGTCTCATGTTTGCAAATGATCGCTTCCTCTCTATCATGGGAATCATCATCGGCGTCATCTGGCAGATTCACTATATCGCACCAGAGACCGTCGACCTGCACATGGCTCGTATGTCTATGGCTCCTGTAGCCATCATCTGCCTGGGTCTGCACATGCTGTTAGGCCGCAGAATGCAGAACTGCAACCACAAACATCATCATTGATCGTATAACTTCATGAATCTACACTATCCTACCCTACTTGCACTATCGGCCATGAGTACCCTGTCTCTCATGGCACAAGGCAACTTGACCATGCCAAACAGCCTGGCAGAGGTTCCTGCCGTCAAAGGCGTGCCAGCCTCAGCAGCCAAGGCCTGGCAGCAGCCAGAAGTCAATCAGATCAACCGCTTGCCGATGCGCACCCACAAGATGGGCGAGCAGGCTCCACGCGTCACGCTCAATGGCGTATGGGACTTCTTCTGGCAGCCTGACACCAAGCAGATGCTCGATGGCTTCTACCGTCCTGACTACGACGCCAGCGACTGGGGGACCATGCCTGTACCTGGCAACTGGCAGCTCAATCCGCAGCGCGACGCTGACGGCAAGATCATCAAGACCTACGGAGATCCGCTCTACGTCAACATCGGCTACTGCTGGAACCGTCGCGCCAAGAACAATCCTCCTTTCGTCCCATTGGAGGAGAACTGGGTAGGTTATTATCGTCATGAAGTCAACGTTCCAGCCGACTGGAAAGGCCAGCAGATCATCGCACACTTCGGTAGTGCACCGAGCTGTATGTACCTCTGGGTCAACGGCAAATTCGTCGGCTATAGTGAGGACTCGAAGCTCGAAGCTGAGTTCGACCTCACCAACTATCTCAAGCCTGGACAGCAGAACCTCATCGCCATCCAGATGATGCGATGGTGCGATGGCACGTACCTCGAGGATCAGGATTTCTTCCGCAACAACGGCCTCAGTCGCGACTGCTGGCTCTATGCTCGTGACAAGAAGTATCACCTAGATGACCTTCGCGTCACACCTTCCCTCAAGAACAATTACAAGGATGGAGAACTCCTTGTGCAATTGAACAAACCTAAGGGGACAAAGTTCACTGCCAACCTGATTGATGACAATGGCATGTGCATCTATGCTCTTGATGTAGCTAATCATGACGAATTCACAATTGAGGTAGAGGATGTAAAGACTTGGAGTGCAGAAACCCCGAACCTTTATAAGCTCGTCATTTTCGTTCTTGACCAGAACAATAAAGCCGTTGAAACCATCACAGAAAAGGTAGGCTTCCGTCAAGTTGAGATCAAGCGCAATGCCGCTGGTGTCAATCAGCTCTGCGTCAATGGCCAGCCCATCCTCATCAAGGGTGCTGACCGTCATGAGCTCGACCCGGATGGCGGCTATGTAGTAAGCCGCGAGCGTATGCGCCAGGACATCCTCGAGATGAAGCGCATGAACATCAATGCGGTTCGCACCAGCCACTATCCTAACGATGCTTACTGGTACGATCTCTGCGACGAGTACGGCCTCTACGTCGTTGCCGAGGCCAACATCGAGAGCCACGGCATGGGTTATGGCGACGAGACTTTGGCCAAGAACCCATCTTACGCCAAGGCGCATCTGGAGCGTGACCAGCGTAACGTGCAGCGCAACTTCAACCACCCAAGCATCATCATCTGGAGCATGGGCAATGAGGCTGGCTTCGGTCCTAACTTCGCCGCATGCTACGACTGGATCAAGGCCGAGGATCCTTCTCGCCTTGTGCAGTATGAGCAGGCCATGCTCAATGAGAAGACCGACATCTTCTGTCCGATGTACTGCGACTATCGCGACTCAGAGAACTACAGCAAGCAGGCGCATGGCGACTACTGGTATCTCAAGAATGTCGACTTCGACAAACCGCTCATCCAGTGCGAATACGCTCACGCCATGGGTAACTCAGAAGGTGGCTTCCGCGAGTACTGGGAGCTAATCCGCAAGTATGACAAGTTCCAGGGAGGCTTCATCTGGGACTTCGTCGATCAGTCTATCCGCTGGCCATTGCCTGGCATGAACCGCAAGGCCTCAGCCGCTTCGCAGAACCCTATCTGGGGTTATGGTGGCGACTACAACGACTACGACGCATCGGACGGCAACTTCTGCGACAACGGACTCATCGCTCCTGATCGCTCGTGGAATCCTCACGCTTACGAGGTGCAGTACTACTACCAGAACATCTGGACCTCTATCGAGCCAAACGACGAGAAGATCGACCTCACCATCCAGAACGAGAACTTCTTCCGCTCGCTTGATTATGTATCGATGAAGTGGGAGCTCCTCCGCAACGGTGTCATCGTCGAGACAGGCGTCATCAACGACCTCACGGCCAAGGCTCAGCAGTCGCAGAAGGTCACCATCGCTCCTACCCTCGCTCCTGATGGAGCAGAGTATTTCCTCAACGTCGCTTACCAGCTCAAGAAGAGCGGTCAGATGCTCGAAGCTGGTGCTACCGTCGCACGTCAGCAGTTCCAGCTGGCAGCTGGTGCTATGCTCCTGAGCGAAGAAGGCTGCCAGGGTGGTGCTTGTCAGCAGGGTGGTTGCTGCAAGGGTATCGAGCCATTGCCAAGCGTAGACATCCAATTCGACAAGACCACAGGCTTCCTCTGCAAGTACACCGTCGGTGGCATCAACTACCTCTGTGACGGTGCACAGCTCAAGCCAAGTTTCTGGCGCGCACCTACCGACAATGACTACGGTGCAGGTATGCAGCATCGCTTCGCCGTTTGGAAAGACCCGATCCTTGCCAACACCAAGACCGAAGATGTCAAGGCCGATGATGGCACACGCGTCGTCACCGCCTACTATGACGTCATGAACCGGAACAAGCAGCAGCGTCTTGGCGAGCTCGTCCTGCAGTATTATATCGACCAAAGGGGTCGCATCACCGTGCATCAGACGTTGCATCACAACCCAGAGCTCGACAAGCTCGAAGGTCGTGAGGCCATTCCTCCTATGTTCCGCTTCGGTATGCAGATGGCCATGCCAGCCGACTTCGAGCAAGTGCGCTATTATGGCCGTGGTCCTATCGAGAACTACGCTGACCGCAAGGATTCTCAGTTCATCGGCATCTATGAGAGCACCGTCACCGATCAGTTCTACTCATACATCCGTCCACAGGAGAATGGTACGCATACTGACCTCCGCTGGTTCGACCTCACGCTCACCGCAGGCCTCGGCGTCAAGAATCACACCCTCCGCGTCACTCCAGGCAACGGTAGCCTCAGCGCCAGCGCGCTCCACTACACCGTAGAGAGCCTCGACGAAGGTCCTAACAAGCATAACCTCCACTCACCAGACATCGCTCCACAGCCACTCACCAACCTCTGCATCGACTTCATGCAGATGGGTCTCGGCTGCGTCAACAGCTGGGGTGCATGGCCACGTGAGGAGTACATGCTCCCATACAAGGACTACCAGTTCGTCTTCACGCTCACACCGCAGTAATCAAGACATCCTGCTCGTGCAGAGCTGGATCCCCCTCTGTGTTCTCATCGACCTTGCCATACTATTTGCGCTGGCAGCATTGGTCAAAAGCATCGCTATAGAGTATAATAAGCATAAGATATGATCACCTACAAAGACATCCACGATTTTAAGAAAGAAGATCTTGAGCAGCTGTTTCTCTCTGTAAACTGGTCTTCCGGCCATTATCCAGAAAGACTGGTGGTAGCCATGCAGAACTATGAGACCGTCTATTCTGCCTGGGATGGAGACCTTCTTGTTGGCATGATCTGTGTCATGGACGATGGCATTATGACCGCCTACGTCCATTATCTGCTTGTGAATCCAGAATACCAGGGCCAGCACATCGGAAAGACCTTGCTTGAAATGACGAAAGAACACTATAAAGATTACCTTCGCATTGTACTAAATGCCTATAACGATAAAATCGCCTTCTACCGCTCTATGGGATTCATAGAGGGAGAAGGCGAAACACCAATGTTTATTACGAGTCTTTGGACTTAATTAGTCAGGACAGAAACCTTATTTAACGATAACCTTCTAGTGTACAGCGCGTAAATATAGGGAGAAACGGATTCACGGCAACCGATCCAGAGAATAAAATACGCTCTATGACATACTGTCGTACGAATCTATAGAAAAAGATAGGTATACACGAAATCACGGCGTCCGATCCTGCATAAAAGATCAGACGCCGTGATTTCGGGTATACGAATCCTTCGTGAAGGATCAGACGCCGTGATTACGAGTATGCGAATCCTTCGTGAATCACTGCGATTCAATAAGTGGAGTGATTCATCTCGTTGTATTCGTCGAAAAGCCTGAGGCAAGCCTCGCGATCGAGTTCCTCGAGCAGGTCGGTCAGCTTGTCGCGACCGCCGAAGATCGTGTTGAACTTATCATCGCGGAACCCGATACGGCCATTGTCGGCTATCGTGCATCCGTAATAGACCTTGTCGATGTTGGCCCAGAGGATGGCGCAGAGGCACATGTGGCATGGCTCGCCCGTGGTGTAGAGCGTGCAGCCGGAGAGGTCGAACGTACCCAGGGCCGATCCTGCATGACGGATGGCCATCATCTCGCCATGTGCCGTAGGATCGTTGTTGGCCAGCACCATGTTATGACCTTTGGCCACGACCCTGCCGTCTTTGACGATGACCGAGCCGAAAGGGCCACCATGCCCCTGGCGGATGCCGGAGCGAGCTTCCTCGATGGCCATCTGCATGTAGTCATGAGGTGTGGGCTGTTGCATAGAATTCTTCATAGTCAGTCACAATGGATCGGTGTTGAAGGTTTCTTTTGAGTACATCACGCCTTTATATTTGAGCCAGAGGGCGCAGCCTTCGGTCAGCAAGAATGGAGCCTCCTCGATCATCAGATCCATCTGGATGGTGTAGTTGACGATGGAGACAGCCACGTAGCCGCGTGCCTCGATCATAAGGAAGACATCGTTCTCGACGAAGTCGATGTTGATGTGGTCAAGGGGGATGTATACGGTCTCAACAAGCAGGGGCCTCGAGGGGGTCTCGATCTGACTGGGACCCCATGAGATGATATGATTGCCTTTGTTGATCACAGGAAGTTTGTCGACGCTCAAGCTGGTGATTGTCAGTTCACGGCCGAGGACGTTGATTGTCGGTACCGATGTACCAAACATCAGGCGGCCTTCATTATTCACAATGACACCCATCTGCACAGGTTCGGGCATCTTCATGACGTCGACCAGCGTATCGCCATAGTTCAGATGACGGCCATCGGGCAGCGTCAGTCCTTCTTTTTGGTTGACGGTGACAAATGCCTCACCATCGCCGCGGTACATACCCTTGACGTCTTCATATTCAATCTTATCGGCGCTGAAGTCACAGCTGGCCAGGGCGATGAGGGAGAGGAGGGAAAGGAGGAAATATTTCATTTTTTTTAGGGATATTAGGGATTAGAACATCACCGTCATCGAAGCACCGATGGTGTTAGTGTGGTTACGCTGACGGAAGGAGAACTCACGGCCACCCTCGAGCCACTCCATCACATCGTCTTTCTCTGGCCAGTAGGAGCAGTTATAGTCGGTGTGGTTGAAGTCATAATCCCAGAAGACCGAGAGGGCTACGCCATTGCCCATGGTGTAGGTAGCGCTGAGACCCGTCGAGAGCATGTCGGACGCTCTGGCAGAGAGGTCGATGCCATCGCCGTAGAAGGTCAGGTTCATGTCTTCACCGTTGAGCGGATACACGACGTCGCAGGCACCGGTGAGGCTGATGTCGCCCAGGTAGCGTCGGCCATAGAGCGCCTTGGTGCCGAGGGCGAAGTGCTGGGTGATAGGGAGACTGCCGTAGAGACCTGCGGCCCAGTCGGTGACCGACATCACGTCAGAGGCCGAACCCGTACCCTTATACACAGTGCCGTTGATCTCCATATTGGCCTGCAGACCCTCGGTATAGACAGGCGCTGTGGCGATGCGCACGCGGCCACCGACGCCGATATACTCGTTGATGAAATAGGAAGCCTCAGCACCTACCGAAGTGGCCGTACCCACCTTGATGGTGCGATGGTTGTGAATCTGGGCAGGAGCGTCGGCAAACGGGTCGCTATGCTTGGTGGCCACCGGGAAGAGCTCTGACTCGATCTCAGGCGAGTTAGGAGCCGCATGGAGCCAGACGTAGCGGGTGACGTCGGCCCTCTCAGGCAGCTTGATGTCGCTGATGATCGATGAACCTAACGAGAGCTTGAAGAACGATGGGTTCTTGCGCAGGTCGTTGTTGCCTTGGGCGATGGTGCGGTTGATACCTTTGTCCTTGAACATGAAGTCGGCCATCATGTAGCCGAGGTCGGTAGAGATGACACCGATGCCGGCACCAACGAGGACGTCGGAGATCCAGTGGCGGTTGTTGAGGGTGCGCATGATGCCGGTGAGCGTCGAGATGGAATAGGCACCGACCGAGAACCATGGCGAACGTGTGAGGCCATACTCCTTGTGCATGATGGTGGCACAGGTGAAGGCGGTGGCAGTGTGGCCCGATGGGAACGAGTTGGCCGTAGAACCATCAGGACGCATCTCTGAGGCCGTATACTTGATACCATTGACAAAGATGCCCATGAAGGCAAAGGCGAAGCCAGAGCTGAAGAAGAGGCGCTTAAACGATGATCGGCCTTTGTAGCCAGCCAAATTGAGCGCGTAGGTTGCCCAGGCAGGAGCGAACTGTATGTAGTCGTCCATGCCGTTCTTATAACTTGGGATGAAGTTGTTACGTGCTGCACGGAAGTTCTTCTTCTGTCCCTTGGCCAGCAGGCCGAAGGTGACGAGAGGGATGGAGGTGAGCTCCATCTCGCGCTTAGGAGTGTAGTTACCATACTTGGCCCTGTAGGCCTCTTTGTCGCTGCTGTAGGCTTCTTTGTCGCGATTGTAGACCTGTGTAGAGGATGCCAGGATACTATCCATGGCAGCCATGGCGCTGAAGGTGGTGGCATCGCTCACACTGAGCGTGAGTGGTGGCAGATGCAGCGGCTCAACGGCCTTGGCACAGAGGCTGGCGCAGAAGAGCAGAATAAGTAAAAATAACTTTCGCATAAGGGATTGTATTGTCTTTCACTGGGACAAATATACTTATTTTCTAGTTTCGAGCAACGCGAAAGGCGTGAAAAAATAATTATGAGGAGTGATTTTGGACGTTTTGCAAGGTAATTAGACGTTTTGCAAATAACAAATATCACCGACCTCTCTACAATAACTGTGGCGAAGGTGGTGATATTTGCTATTTGCTATATGATCCTGCCTTAGAACTCTGCAGTCTTAGGAGTACGTGGGAATGGGATCACGTCGCGGATGTTCTGCATACCGGTGACGAAGAGGATCAGGCGCTCGAAGCCGAGGCCGAAGCCTGCGTGTGGACATGAACCGAACTTACGGGTATCGAGGTACCACCACATATCCTTCATAGGGATGCCACGGGTCTCAATCTCGTTGAGGAGCTTGTCGTATGACTCCTCACGGACAGAACCACCGATGATCTCACCGATCTGTGGGAAGAGGACGTCGGTACCCTGTACGGTCTCCTCCATCTCCTGACCATCATAGATAGGCTTCTCTGCATCGATCTTCATGTAGAATGACTTGATCTTCTTAGGATAGTTGGTCATGATGACTGGCTTCTTGAAGTACTCCTCAACGAGGAAGCGCTCGTGCTCAGAAGCGAGGTCGTCGCCCCAGTTGCAAGGGAACTCGAACTTCTTGCCATCCTTGATTGCCTGCTGCAGGATCTCGATACCCTTGGTGTATGGGAGGTGTACAAAGCTGTCCTTGAGTACGCCCTCGAGACGCTCGATGAGGGTTGGGTCGATGAGTTTGTTGAGGAATTCGAGTTCCTCACGACAGTTGTCAAGTGCCCAGCGTACGCAATGCTTGATAAAATCCTCCTCGAGGGCCATCAGGTCGTCCATATCGTAGAAGCAGACCTCTGGCTCTACCATCCAGAACTCAGCCAGGTGGCGTGGAGTGTTAGAATTCTCTGCGCGGAAGGTTGGACCAAAGGTATAGATCTGGCCGAGTGCAGTAGCACCGAGCTCACCCTCGAGCTGACCAGAAACGGTCAGGGAGGTCATCTTGCCGAAGAAATCGTCGTCGTAGATAATTGAGCCATTCTCGTCCTTCTTGAGGTCGTAGAGGTTCTTGGTAGTAACCTGGAACATCTGGCCAGCACCCTCACAGTCAGAAGCGGTGATGAGTGGAGTATGGAAGTAGTAGAAGCCATGCTCGTGGAAGTACTGGTGGATGGCGATGGCCATGTTGTGACGGATGCGGAGGATGGCACCGAAGAGGTTGGTACGAGGACGGAGGTGAGCCTTCTCACGGAGGAACTCCATCGAGTGACCCTTCTTCTGGAGTGGATACTCGTTGGCATCAGCATCACCGAGAACCTCGATGGCAGAAGCCTGGATCTCGCACTTCTGATTGCCACCCTGGCTGGCTACGAGCTGGCCAGTAACCTTGAGACATGCACCTGTGGTGATACGCTTGATAGTAGTTTCTTCGAACTTCTCTACGTCGGCTACGATCTGGATGCCAGATACGTTAGAGCCATCGTTGAGAGCGATGAATTTCAGGACCTTGTTACCACGCATAGAACGAACCCATCCGCATACGGTAACTTCGCGGTCAAGCTGCTCGCTGGCGAGGACAGCTTTGATAATTTCTCTGTTGAACATATATACTAATACCTTATATTACTCAAACGCACCCATCTTGAGGATGTTAACCTCCTGCTGAGTGAGGTGACGCCAGCGGCCGCGTGGCAGGTTCTTCTTGGTGAGGCCTGCGAAGTATACACGGTCGAGCTTAACGACACGGTAGCCGAGGTGCTCAAAGATACGACGGACGATACGGTTCTTGCCTGAGTGGATCTCGATACCTACCTGGTTCTTATCCTCCTCGTTAGCATAAGCGATAGCATCGGCATGGATAGGACCATCCTCGAGCTCAACGCCTGCTGCGATCTTAGCGAGATCGGTCTCCTCAACGTCCTTGTCGAGCCATACGTGATAGATCTTCTTCTTGACATACTTAGGATGAGTCAGCTTAGAAGCGAGGTCACCATCGTTGGTCAAGAGGAGAACACCGGTGGTGTTGCGGTCAAGACGACCTACTGGGTAGATGCGCTCCTGGCTAGCATTGCGAACGAGATCCATAACGGTCTGACGGCCCTGTGGATCATCGCTAGTGGTAACGGTATCCTTTGGCTTATTGAGCAATACATATACCTTACGCTCGAGGCTTACTGGCTGATCGTTGAAGAGGACGCTGTCCTTACGGGTTACCTTGGTACCGAGCTCAGTGACTACCTCGCCATTGACCTTGACGCTACCGTTGGTGATGTACTCATCGGCCTCACGGCGTGAGCAGACACCGGCGTTAGCGAGGTACTTGTTCAAACGAAGTTCCTCATTTGGATCGACGATTGCCTCAGTATACTCTACTGGACGATGTGGATTGTAACCGTTGTTCTGAGGACGACGATTGTTCATCGGACGGCCCTGTGGACCACGACCATAGCCACCCTGCTGTGGACGGCCATAACCGCCCTGCTGTGGACGACCGTAGCCACCCTGCTGTGGACGACCAAAACCACTCTGCTGTGGACGGCCGTAACCGCCCTGCTGACGACCGTAGCCACCCTGCTGTGGACGACTGTAACCACTCTGCTGTGGACGGCTGTAACCGCCTTGCTGTGACTGCTGTGGACGCTCGTATGAATCGCCACCGTTGTTATAAGAAGGACGAGAATAGTTGTTGCTACGTGGAGCTGATGGACGCTGATAACCGCCCTGCTCGCCATCGTTGTTGTAAGGACGACGATAACCATTATTTGGACGTGATGGACGCTGATAGCTGTTGTAGCCACCTTCCTGACGTGACTGATAGCTGCCCTGTGGACGCTCGTAGCCACCTTCCTGACGAGGCTGATAGCCACCCTCGCTGCGCTCCTGGTAGCCACCACGGCTATATCCTCCTCTACTATATCCTGAATAGTCATTTGAGCCACCGCGCTGGTAAGGACGGCGGTTCTGTGGATCGTAACTTGGCGTATTGCCGAAACGGCTCTCGCTGATGCGTGGACGACGCTTAGGAGCCTGTGATGCACCATCGCCACCCTCCTGTGGGGTATTGGCCTGTGGATTCTGATTTTCTTCCATAATAATAAATGTGTTTCGTAATGTAGCCTCGCGGCTAGGAAATAAATGTAAAATTAAAAATGTATAATGTAAAATTGTATGTAAGGCTATTCTTACATACCTGTATAGGTTGCTGGAGAAAGCTGATGAAGCTCGGCCTTCACGGCGTCGCTGACATTCAATGTATCGATGAATGCCGAGATAGTCTCTTCGTTCATTCCTGTATTGACACGAGTAAGTGCCTTCAGGGTCTCGTATGGCTTTGGATAACCCTCACGACGGAGGATGGTCTGGATACCCTCTGCAACAACGGCCCAAGCATTGTCGAGGTCACGACGGATAGCAGCCTCGTTGAGGAGGAGCTTGCCAAGGCCCTTCATTGTGCTGGCGATAGCGATGAGCATGTGACCCATAGGAACACCGACGTTACGGAGTACGGTTGAGTCGGTAAGGTCGCGCTGCAGACGGCTTACTGGCAGCTTCATAGCCAGATGGTCGAGAATAGCGTTAGCGATACCGAGGTTACCCTCAGAGTTCTCGTAGTCAATAGGATTGACCTTGTGTGGCATAGCGCTTGAACCCACCTCACCGGCCTTGATCTTCTGCTTGAAGTACTCCATTGAAATGTACTGCCAGAAGTCCTTGTCGAGGTCGAGGATGATGGTGTTGATGCGACGCATAGCATCAAACATAGCAGCCAGGTTATCGTAGTTAGAGATCTGGGTGGTCCACTCCTCACGCTGGATACCGAGCTTCTCTGCGAGGAACTTGTTGCCGAACTCACGCCAGTTATGCTCTGGATAAGCGATGTGATGAGCGTTAAAGTTGCCGGTAGCGCCACCGAACTTGCCACTGACAGGGACAGCCTTGAGGAGCTCGACCTGCTGACGAAGACGATAGACGAAGACCATGACCTCCTTGCCCAGACGGGTTGGAGAAGCTGGCTGGCCATGGGTACGTGCCAGCATTGGGATGTCCTTCCACTCCTCAGCAAAGGCTGCGAGCTGGTCGATCATCTCCTGAAGTGCTGGGAGATATACCTCGTGCACAGCCTCCTTGATAGACATTGGCACTGAGGTGTTGTTGATGTCCTGGCTGGTAAGGCCGAAGTGGATGAACTCCTTATACTGCTCGAGACCGAGACGATCGAACTCCTCCTTGAGAAGATACTCTACGGCCTTGACATCGTGGTTGGTGACCTTCTCGATGTCCTTGATGCGCTGA
Organism: Bacteroidales bacterium; assembly: GCA_045628985.1. Classification (GTDB taxonomy): domain Bacteria; phylum Bacteroidota; class Bacteroidia; order Bacteroidales; family UBA3663; genus Liminaster. The sequence goes on from JAZQQH010000005.1 coordinate 66,554, forward strand.
GCCTCAACAGGCGAGAAGTTCTGATAGATGGCACGAAGCTCGGCAAATACAGACTTGTCGATGGTAGCCAACTGTGGCAATGGGAGCTCGCAGAGAGCGATGAAATACTCAACCTCTACACGAACACGATATTTAATGAGTGCAAACTCAGAGAAATAGTTGCTCAAGGCTTCGGTCTTGCCATGATAACGGCCGTCAATAGGAGATACGGCGGTAAGTGGTGAAAATTCGAAATTCATTTTCTGATATAGGAGACCCTCATCGGTCTCTGAAATAATTAAATGGATATTAAAAGGAATGAAGGATTACGAACAAGTGCAATCTTTAGGGGCAGACGACGGGAATTACTTCCAGAATCGGATACCTACGTTGAACATCAAGGCACCCTGACGCGTAGAGCTGTCGGAAATCAGGTTCGGATAGACACCTGGCTTGTAGATGACATTGACCGAAAGAGACTTCCAGTCATAACCGACGCCGACGAGTGCACCCATATCCCAATCGCGGCAATGTTCGTTAGGACCGATCATACGATCGATGTAATAACCGACATTGAGCGACAGACGGCTCTTATAGCTCAAAGGAAGGAAACCACGGAAGACGGCCTGACCTTCGAGGGCCTGTGTACGGATATCTTCGGTAAGATCCTCACGCAACTGTGGACCATAGCCTAAGCCATTGTCGTAATAATAGACCTTCTGGCCACCATTCTGAAGATATGCGACACTGAACTGATAGCCATAGTACTTCTTCTTGCAGATATCCCAGGAGAACATGAAGTCGAAAGCATCATGTGTGTTCTGATAAGCTCCGGTCTGACCATACTTCTTATCAGTATTGTCGAAACCGTCTTTGGTGAGCCAGCTATGATTATAGCCGGCAGAAAGAGTGAACGAATGTCCGTAGAAATAGTTTTTGGCCCTTGCTTCGCGCAACGCCTGTTCCTTCTTCGTAAAACGCTGGCCATACATTGGCATGGCAAGAACCAGCGACAATAAAAGCAGGAGGTAGAACCTCTTATTCAATAACATGAAATATATACCTTATTAATATAAAACAGCGCAAATATAATGATTTTTTGGCAATAATCACGAGATAAGGATTAGATTTCTGCACTGTAGCGCTCAATAGGTGGAGATATGTCAGTTTGTGATTACAAAATCGCGCAGAGACTCACGACTCTGCGCGACTATGTTTATGCTGTAAGGGAGGAGTATTACTTACCGCCAATCTTGTCAGCAGACTTACCTCCGAAGATGAGGAGAAGTACGCCACCAACAACCATCAATGCAGCTGCACCAAGGACTGCGTGATTGGTATCAGCATCCTGAAGCATTTCGGTATAGAAAGAAGCTGCAAGCAAAACTACAGCCAACAAGATGAGGATTGAACCTCCGTACTGCTTAAGAGTTCTCATAATATAATTGTGTTTTTAATTTGTATTTCGGTTATATTTTGGGGCAAAGTAACAAAAAAAATCAATACAATGGACAAAAAACGCTGAAAAAAGTTCGAATAATTTGAAAAAAATATATCTTTGCACCGAAATAAACACGAAAACAACGATTTTTCTAATCAAATTATATGCTAAAACCGCTATTGTTCGCCTACACGTGGTTGATTTTCTGTCCCTGCCTTTTCATCGTATCGGTGCTGGCTTCGATAGTAACCATAATTGGATGCTGGTTAGGCGACGGAAAGTTCTGGGGATATTGGCCAGGAGTTATCTGGGCAAAGATCATCTGCTGGGTGGCTCTCTGTCCTGTAACAGTTGAAGGCCGAGAGAACATCGATTCAAAGACATCATACGTATTTGTTGCCAACCATCAAGGAGCGTTCGATATTTTCCTGCTTTTCGGCTATCTGGGACATGACTTCAGATGGATGCTCCGCAAAGGACTTCGCAATATCATCTTCGTAGGTCCTGCCTGTGAGCGTGCAGGACAGATCTTCGTCGACTCTCATGGCACGACCGGCATGATGCACACCTTCCGTCAGGCGCTCAATACGCTCAAGGATGGCACATCGCTCATCGTCTTCCCTGAGGGAACACGAACACCCGACGGCCATCTGCACACCTTCAAGCGCGGAGCCTATACGCTGGCAGCCATGCTCAAGGTCCCTGTAGTGCCACTGACGCTCGACGGACCTTTCCAGGTACTTCCGAAGGGAACAAGCGTCATCCATCCGCATCGCATGAAAATCACCATTCACAAGCCGCTGGAGGCCGTGACACGTGAGGAAGGCAATGAGGCTGGCGTAGACCGTCTGCTGCATCAGTCACAGGCTATTATCGCTCAGACACTGGGTGAAGAGATTCAAGACTAAAACCAACCATAATGAAGACAAAGACTGACAACACAGAAATGCCACCTATCATGGTACGCCTGCAGGAGTTCATCTCGCACATGAACCTGTCAGTCTATCAGGTCAACCGCACCTCTGGCCTTTGCCAGGGATTGCTCTCTAACGCGTTCAGCAAGAAACAGGGACTGACCACCAGCACCCTGGAGCGCCTTCTGCTGGCCTATCCGATGCTCAATGCTAACTGGCTGATTACCGGACAGGGACAGATGCTGATCGAAGAAAAGAAAGACGAGGAGGCTTCTCCTACTTCGCTCCAGGCTCATCTGCAGAACCTACAGACGTTGCAGGATCAATGTGTGGAGATGATCAGGCAGATACAGCAGATGAAACAGAAAGAGCAGGCCGATGCGGATGCTCGCCTGCTCAATAGCTTATTATAAAGAACGACATTTATCTTTATCGGATGATGACCTTCTGGTTGTCGATCACATAGAATCCCGCTGGCAATGACTGAATGCCGGCGGCTTTTATTTGTGTACCCATCAGGTTATGAACGGCTGGAGACAGGGTATCCTGACCGATGCTGTCAATTCCATCCTCGACATTGCCGACGATGAACTTTGGCCAAGGCTGATAGGGGATACACTCAATCGTCTGCCCATCGTTACTCTTGAGATACAACTTAATATAATATATGCCATCTGGCAGAGACTTGACAGAGAAGTTTGAGAGCGTGCCAGCCAGACCTTCGTCAACAGGAATATTGACATCCTCCAAGGGTTGTTCATGGACCGTCAGTCCGCTTGCATCGACAATCCTGAACAACAAAGCGCCTGAGAAATCGCTTGTAAAAATGCTAAAGATATTTTTCAGGTCAAGATCGAACAGGATTTCCTCTCCTGTACTAAAGGTATTCTTGCTGACAGTGAGCGCTTCGACCTGTGCATAGCGAGGATTAGTCTTACCGTCATCAGGCTTGCAGTTGAGCACAATCAGCTGAGTCGTGTTATAGGCACCTGAGCCTCCTCCGATTCCAGTTGCATCAGGATTCAGATTGCTCACCAGAAAGTAGCCATCAGAACTGCCACTCCATCCCCAGTTGACATGATAGTAGACATTGCCCCCTTTGGTATCATAGCCATCAAGGACGAAAGCATGTCCTTCGCCATTTGAGGCTGCACCACTGAACATGACCGGACGAGACTGATTGATCTCGTTGACCAGAATCTCATTCCAGACATCAGCAGGAAGGACATCTCCGTACAGCAGATACATATCCTTATCATAGCCGAAATGCTGCGACATACCCTGTGCAGCATCGATGAGCGTAGTTCCGCTCTCGGCATACGTATAATCCATCTGGCAAGCCGCACCAACGGCATACATGAGCTTGGCCACAGCATTGCCTTCTGCATTAGAATACTGGTTCGGCTGATACTCATCGAGCATAAGATCCCATGCGAAGCTATAGTCAGAAAGATCGACCGACACAGGGATCTTGCGGGAAGGAGTCACATAGCTGATCTTGCCGGTTCCTCTCTTCTCAGGCCAACGATAGTACTTCATCACCTGTGCAGCAGCCGTTGCCACACAACCGACCATAGAACGCGTATAGCCGTCAAGAGGACACATGCCATTGAAAGGTGCATCCTGATTCCACTTCGTCGACAGGAGAGGCGCTACAGAGGTCTGAGCCGACAGAGGAGCCGTTGCATTGAAGCCATCCTTCAGGTCTACATAGCTCTGCATTAGGCTGATAAGGCCAGCAGGCAACTCCTTATCTGACTGATAAGGCGAAGCTGAGTAGCCGATGACTTCTGGCAGATTCGTATTGGTCGAGACAAGCACATAACCTGCTGCAGGAAGATTGCAGAGATAGAACGCCTCCTCGCCAGGATGGTTCTGGACAAAAGCAGACGAGGGGATATATTCAATCTGTACTCCTCCTCGCGTCGGGGCGGAAAGCACATTTGCGAAATGTCTTTGAGCAATCTGGTGGACGTCTGCTTCACTTCGGCCTTGAGCAGGAAGTAGCGACGGAACAAACATGAGCGACAGCATTGCTCCTCGGACGACATGGGGCTGGAACTTCATATCTGACAAAGATTACAGTTGGAACTTAGCATAAAAATCTCTCTCTGCAATGATCTCGACACCGAGCTGACGCGCCTTATCGAGCTTATTCTGACCTGGTGCATCGCCAATCACTACGTAGTTGACCTTGCTTGAGACACTACCGACATACTTGGCACCATGACCGGTGAAGAACACCTTGATCTCATCGCGCTTGAAACGGTAGCTCGTACCTGTGAAGATAATGGTAAGGCCCTCAAGCGCATTTCCGAGCTTCTCAGCCTGCTGATACTCCTGCTGGAAGCCATAGTCAGCTCCGATGCAGCTATAGTCAGATAGATCGGCGTCGAGGATGTTACGTGCCATAATCTCTCCGATGCCATCGATCAGGACTAAGTCTTCGAGCGTAGCCTGCTGGAACTTCTCCCAACTGCCGAAATGCTCTGCCAGGAGCTTGCCAGTGATCTTGCCGACACCATCAATACCAAGGCCTCCGATCATACGATCCAGCGTCAGCGTCTGAATACTCTGAGCCACGCCATCGAGCATCAGCGCGATACTCTTCTCGGCATAGCCTTCGCCTAAGGCCTGCTGCAGGTAGGCGTTATAATCAGGATTAAAGATATCTGGTTCGAAGGCCTTCGCTTCACGGACGAAGACACGATAGAGATCATCGACCGTGGCGATATCCAGCTTATCATAAAGATCGGCTAACACGTTAGGACCTAAGCCTTTGATATTGGCGCAATCCTTGCCACACCAGTACTCTAAACGCTGGATGGCCTGCTCGCGGCAATGGTGGTTCGGACAGATCCAGAACTCGCCTTTCTTCTCGAGCTTCGTACCACAGCAAGGACAAGCCTCAGGGAAAAGGATCTCCTTCAAAGCAGGAGACTCAGCCTTCATTCGATCAGTATCAAGACCCGTCACCTGAGGGATTACCTCACCGGCCTTCTGTATGAAGACATAAGCTCCGATGCTCAGTTCGAGCTGACGGATGTAGCTCTCGTTATTGAGCGTAGCACGAGACACGACAGAGCCGCTGATCGTCGTAGGATCGAGCTCGGCTACGGGAGTAATATGTCCGGTCATTCCCACTTGGAAAGTAACGTCACGAATAGCGGTAGACAGCGCTTCCTGCGGGAACTTTCGGGCCTTGCACCAGTTCGGGAAGGTGGTGTTAAGGCCTAAGAACTCCTGATGATGGCGCTGATTGACCTTGATGACGACGCCATCGCAGTCATAAGGCAACTGATGCGAAATACGGACCTCATTGAATGCATTGATCGCCTTGGTCAGTTCCTCAAGGTTGCTGAAAGCCTGCTGGCCAGGAGTATGATAATAGTCAAAGCCAAGATGCCCTAACAGCTGCAATGTCTCAGCCTGACTGCTGAGTATCTGGCTCTGATACAGCACATCGGTACTATAGGCGGCATAAGCATTGACCACAAGGCCACGCTTGGCTGTAACCTTTGGATCCAGCTGTTTCAACGACCCAGAAGCTGCATTGCGCTTATTAGCGAAAGGACGCTCTCCTGCAGCTTCCTTCTCTGCGTTAAGACGCTCAAAAGCTCCTTGTGGCATGAGGACCTCGCCTCGCACCTCAAAGTAATCAGGAACCTCACGAGCATCGAGCTGCAATGGCACATTACGGATGGTTCGCACGTTAGCAATCACCGATTCTCCTTCGATCTGATTGCCACGCGTCACAGCGTCAGCAAGCTTGCCATGGATGTAGACAAGCGAGATGGAGAGACCGTCATACTTCGGTTCATAAGTATAGGAGACCTCTTCGCCAGGGAAGGCGGCGGCAAGCTGCTTATTGGTCGACTGAAGCCATTCCTGCAACTCCTCATCATTATAGACATTCTCGATACTCTGCATCGGGATGACGTGCTGATGCTTCTCAAAGCCACCCTGGATGTCCGATCCTACACGCTGAGTAGGCGAATCAGCAAGGACCTTGCCACTGGCAGCCTCAAGGGCCTGCAGCTGCTTGAATTCCATATCGAACTCGAAGTCCGACATAGGCGGGTCATTCTCTATATAATATTTATATGAAGCCCATGCCAAAGCCTCGGTCAGACTCTGCTGATCGTTGACATTGCGACGCTGGAATTCTTCGATCGTATAATCGGAAATCTTTTTCATGAAGGTCCAAAATGTGATTTAACGGGGCGAAGATAATGATTTTTACCGAATCTTCAACCATGCAATTCAAAAAATTAAGGATATTTTTGCTTCTTATTAGAAAATAACGTATCTTTGCAGCAAAATTTATAAAAACCGATATCATGATTATCAAACAAGTCAGCGTACTGATAGAAAATCGTATTGGCAGCAGTTGGCAAGTTTTCCAGTCATTGGCTGACAATAACATCAATATTCTGTCATACAGTATTGAAGATGCACCTGAAAATGGAACGTTGAGACTGATTGTCGATAACTCGACCAAAGCAGATCAAGTCTTGAAAGGAATGGGGCTTAAGACGCAGCTCACGAAGGTCTATTCGATGAATGTTCCGAACAAGACAGGATCGATGAGCAAAGTACTCAAGTTCCTGACTGAGAAGAATGTATCGATCGACTTTATGTATGCATTCCAATACATGGGTATCTCTCAGACCGTTATCCATTCTTCTGACATGGCTAGTCTTGAGGAGGCTCTCCTGCAATACGAGCAAGAGCAGCTTGCCTGATAATCCTATGGATCGAAATTGGTTTCAATCACATTACCCATTTTCTTAATTTATATATTTTTATTAACCCACATTCCTGATGACCTGGCACTACTACCCCAGCAAATCGTCGTGGATGTATTAATCACAACAATTGAGCTATGAATAGAATCTACAGTGAGCAAATAGAACGCGCTCTCGCTTTAGCAGAAGGTTTGAAGAAGAATTCAGCTGCACTCCAGGCCCAGGGCTTTGACCTCTCTTTGATAGAGAAGCTTGAGGAGGACTGTGAACTGATGGCACGCGAAGGCGAAGCCATTGCAGCCGAAGAGGAAGCCCTTGCTAAGCATCGTGCAGCTTGTCATGTAATCCTTAGCCGACTGAAGGCCAACTACTTCGGTGGCAAAGGCTTCATCAAGCAAAACTATCTACAGGATCAGTGGGCCGATTACGGCGTCCCTGACAAGCGATAAACAAAATTATGTCTGACAAAAAATCCGGGAAGTCACACTTCCACCTACATACACCTGACGGCGCTGTCTGTCTATTGATCGTTATTGTCATCTTTGGTTATATGGGATCAAAGATGGGTGCTACCAACATGATCAACACCATGATGGCCACCTCCTACGACCTGCTGATGAAGACGGTGTTCTATCTGATGTCAGTGTGTGTACTCACAGGTGCAATTTCCAAGATTTTTATCGAGTTTGGCGTTGTCAAACTGCTTGAGAAATGTCTTCGCCCATTGATGCGACCTCTCTATAACCTTCCGGGTGTCGCATCACTGGGTGCAGTCCTTACGTTTCTGAGCGATAATCCTGCCATCATGTCGCTGGCACGCGACAAGCGCTTTGCCAGCTATTTCCGTAAGTATCAGTTCATCTCGTTCTGTAACTTCGGAACAGCCTTCGGCATGGGACTTATCGTTGTAGTCTTCATGATTTCCAAAGGATGGTACTGGCAACCTTTTGTCGGTATCATTGGTGCGGCATGTGGCGGCATTGTGGCAACTCGTCTCATGCAGCACTTTATCCTGCAGACCTATCCTCAATATAAAGAGGAGTGGGCGGAGGAAAATGCTTCGCTCAAGGTGGAAGATAAAGAAAACGCTAACGTTTCTGACGAAGAGAATCCTGACGAGAAAGATACTAATCCGGCAAAAGAGGCTAAGCCTTCCATGTTCCTTCGCATCCTCAATTCTTGTCTCGATGGTGGCCGTGATGGTGTCAACATCGGCTTGGCCATCATTCCTGGAGTCCTGATTATCACCACATTCGTCATCATGATTACCAACGGAGCGGACTTGGAGTCAGGCCTTTATACAGGTGGTCCTCGTGAGGGTGTCGGACTTCTTCCTTATCTGGCTTCGAAGATCGATTTCGTGTTCGAGTGGCTCTTTGGTTTCCAGGATTCCCGTTTTGTAGCCTTCCCTATCACCGCGCTTGGTGCGGTTGGTGCAGCACTTTCGTTGGTCGATCAGTTCAAGGAATCTATCGACGGCAACGCCATTGCTGTCTTCACTGCCATGGGCATGTGCTGGTCAGGCTTTCTTAGCACACATACCGCCATGCTCGATACCATCGGTTACCGCGACCTGACAGCCAAGGACATCGTGGCTCAGATCTGTGGTGGTATTACTGCAGGTATCGTAGCTCACTGGCTCTATGTATGCTGCACTTTGACAGGTAGTATCTTCGCTCCTGCTCCATTGTGGCATACGCCAAGCAATACCACCTTCGCTACCACCACTCAGCTCTGTTTTGAGGTCGACGTCACAGCGATGGACGATGGTTCTTACGTCGTGAAGGACTGGTATGGAATCCCTGGCACGAACCTGTCTTTCACCGTCAACAAGAATGATAGCACGATCAATATCACCAACTCGTATGACAAGATCAAAGAGAGCTATTATCTCGTCCGCATCAACTCCTACGCAGAATCTGGAGACGTGGCTTATGCCGTATTATATACCTCTGACGACTATTCCGAATTTGATGGCAATGCACAGCGTGGCTATTTCTACACCTATACCTTCCTCTATGATTGCAACAACACGTTGATCGATGAAGGATTCTACGAGGTGAACTGGGGTGGTCACGAAAAGAAGGCTCCAGAAATAACCGAGGAAGATATTCCTTGATCACGGCATCCTCCCCAGTGTACGGTGTAGGAGATGAATTCATCACGGCATCCTCCCCACTGTACGGTGCAGGAGATCCCGTCATCACGGCATCCTCCCCAGTGTACAGTGTAGGAGATGCCGTCATCGCGGCATCCTTGCCACGGTACCGTGGAAGATATGCCATAAACACCTCATCCCTTCCATTGTACCGTGGAAGGGATGAGGTGTTTTATAATATCTACGTCGAATACTAGTTGACGTTACATTTCAATATTGCACGCGCAGAGATCACGCTCGCCATCAGCATCAAGAGTAGCGTTCCAAGCCGCAGTCACCTTAGTGCCATTGGCAATGATCTCCTCGATCTCTGCCGAGGTGCAGTCAGAAGGTTTCTTGCCATAGAAAGACTCAAACAGCTGAGCCGTCCAGTTCCACTCAAAATCAGCAAGATATCCCTGCATCTGAGGCAAAGTGATTCCTTCCTGAAGCAATGCCAGTGTCTCTGACTGAGGGACAATCATTCCACCATAATCGCTCCAACGACCTGTAGCAACGACTTCTGAGGTCAATGGCAACTGCTGCGACGTACGCTTCTGAAGTTGCTCTGTCAAGTACATCTCAATGGCCTGCTGATAAGCATCCAGGCCATGCTGAACTTGCTCTGCACCAATCAGACAACCTGCATATTCGTAGTAAAGTGTACCCTGACGCTGGCCAGCCACTTCATGTGGTGTCTGCTCATCGATCAGTTTCATCAGGACAGCAACAGCCTCATTGATGTAACCTACGGTATATGGATTGAGCATGGTGAAGTTAAGCAAGTCGCGACGAGTAGCTTCTCCTGCAGTTCTGTGGTCACGCTTTGGCCACTTAACCACATCACGACGGGTACCAACCGACTTCAAAGCATGGCCAGGAACGACGATGGTACGACCACCTACGCCCTCTACCAGCAGAGAGAATGGGAACATGCGCAGATCAGCATGCGAGGTATGATGACCGATGACAGTGCTGAAGGCTCCCACCTGCATTGGCCAATAGACATAGCTGCTACTGCCAAGCTTAGCGCCACGCAGGAGCTGACCATACTTGTTTGGTCCCATCTTGTAGCTATGATTGCTCTGGTTACTGCCAGAACCTGCATTGAAGAAACTGATCTGGCAAGCGATGAGCAACGTTGCCTTATGATGGCTGACGCTGTAAGGACCCGCAAAGAGTGCACAGGCCTCGCCATTCTCAAAGTGGCAATTAGCGAAGAAGAGGCTCTGTGTTGCGCTGAACATACGACCGATGTGACAACCCTGGCCAACGAAACAATAATCGAGCTGTGCAGCATCACCGATATGGCTATCGCTACACACGATGACATGCTCCATGATTACATTATCACCGATATATGAAGGCGCCTCAGGCAAGCTATTGACCGAAACTTCGACAAGACGTGTAGCACCTTCTACCGTGGTGCAAGGGCCCAAGTGAACGTTCTTGAGAAGACGGACATCCGAAACCTTTACACCGTCCTCAATGACGACGCCCTCCATCTTCAGCGCATCGGCATAAGCCTTAGCCTGAGAATGAAGCATCTCCTTGACCGAAGGTTCCTGCACTTCGAGCGTCGCCTCCATCGAGGTAAGCCCATCGTACATGATGACCTCCAGGCCACCATCCTCCTTCAGGACACCAATCTCATCGCCATTGGCAAAGGAGGTTTCTCCCTGGCCACAGATATTACTTACCTGCTGCAAGGTGACATTGCTGCCAATATATACCTTGCCGCTGAAATTCACACAACGGATCGTGTCCGCACAAAAGCCTGCAGAAACGCAGACACTCCCCCAATCGGCCGCTGTACAACCCTGAGACTGCAACTGCGCAATCTCCTGATCAGACAAAGCTCGATAGGAGGAGAGGTCAAATGTCTTCATATAGTAAAGATGTTAACGAAGTCGTTCAAGTGACTTGAGCAACGCTATGTCATAGATAACGCCTCTCATGGCCATGATCAGACAGAAGATGCTCAATGCTGGCATGGCCAGCATCACGATGTTGGTCGATGCATCGACTGCGAATGTTCCCGTTCCTGCAGCATTCTGAGCAAGCGAGACGATATAGTCGCTATACTTATTGAAGTCGTAGAAGAACAGGACATAATAAAGCGCATTGAGAATGGCTGTGTAGAGGAGCAGGCGAAGCTGAAGCTTGCGATTCTTATAAAGGAAGATGGTCACCAGTGGAAGGATGAACATCAACATAAGAACGATGAAAAGGTCCCATGCCATCTGATCGATCTCAAAGCCAGGGGTCTTACAGAGCAGGCCCATCGAATTAAGTTCGTAAGTGGCTGCTGGAGTAGCAAAAGATGCCAGCCAGAAGAAATGCATCGTTAGGATAGCAATCACACTGGCCAGCATATAAATGGTTTGGACACGCTGTAACATGTAGTCGAATCTTTGCTTAGAAACGAACCTGTGGGGTCTGCTCGTCCTTGTTCTGATTCAAACGCCAGTAGACGTTTCCTTCCTGATACTCCTGAGTTGCGATGAGGGTTGGCTTTGGCAACTTCTCATAGTAACGGCTGATCTCAATCTGCTCGCGGTTCTCAAATACCTCATCGAGGTTATCTGTAGTTGTTGCGAACTCCTGGAGCTTCTTATCCAGGTCATGCTTCATCTCACCACCGATCTGGTTTGCACGACGAGCGATGATCTCTACGGTCTCGTAGATGTTGCCTGTGTCCTCACAAAGAGCAACGATATCACGCGTTACAGTATTCTGTGGCGCTGTTGATTTCTTGTAATCCATATATCTTGGTAATTATTTAGTCGTGATAGTTCTCAAGTTTCTTCTGCACTCGGCTGAACATGTGTTCAACTTCCTTGCTATACTTTCCGTCCGGATAGTCATTGATGAATGTGTAATACTCATCATAGGCCTCACGAAGTCGATCTTCCTCCTTTTCCTCAATAGAGTTGACCGCAGCTTCATATCGAGCGCGGAAAATAATATATGCCAAGTCCTCGCGATACTTGCTATAAGGATACTCGTTCTGAGCGTTACGAGCCGTAATGACTGCCGACTCATAGTTGTTACCCAGATAGGTTCCGAGGTTCAGATAAAGCTTCGCACTTAGGTACTCCTTGTAGCAGAGCTTGTCGGCCAGTTCCAGTCGCATCACAGCTGCACTATCAGAAAGAGCGCTGTTAGGATAGACCTCAATAAACTGGTCAATTTCCTTGATGGCTCGGCGTGTCACCTCCTGGTCAAGGCGTGCATCCGGAGAGTCCTTATAGTCGCCATATGCTACATTGAAGCGGGCCTCCATAGCATGCTTTCCGCGTGGGAAGTTATTTGCATAGCGTGCAAAGTACTCACCTGCCGACAGATAGTCCTTTTGCTTGAAATAGCTCATTGCGAGCAACCACATTGCATTCTCGGCCTCCTCTGTACCACGATAGATCTGTGCACATTCCGTCAGCAAAGAAGCAGCACGTGTATACTTGCCATTCTCGTAATATACCTTGGCATATTCGTATTTCTCATCGATATCCGAACTCTTCAAGATACGATTATACTCTCCGCATGAGCTCAAGAAAGCCATGCTTGCAAGCAAAACGAATATGATATTACTGATTCTCATCTTAAATTATAACGAATTTGGGCGCAAATATAATAATAATCGCCCAAACTGCCAAATATTTACGTAAATACTTGACCTTTTGGGTGATTATTTGAGGTTATTTAATAATAGACTTGTCAAATTAACGCTCTTCAACGATCTTGCAGAGCATATTTCTCAGCATAGTTTCCTGTTCGAAAAGACTATGCACTGGGACCTCATCCAGCTCATGCATCGGACTCTTGAAATAGAACGAAAGCCACTTCTGAATACCCTTCATACCACAGCGCTTGGCCAGGTCGCAGAGTAGGACAAGATCAAGGGCCAATGGTGCAGCAAGGATCGAATCTCGACAGAGGAAATTGACCTTGATCTGCATCGGATAACCCATCCAGCCAACGATATCAATATTATCCCAAGCCTCCTTATTATCATTGCGCGGAGGATAATAATTGATGCGGACCTTATGATAGATATCGCCATAGAGATCAGGATATTTCTCCGGTTCGAGGATCGAATCGATGACACTCAGCTTGCTCACTTCCTTGGTCTTGAAAGAATCAGGATCATCGAGAACCTCGCCATCCCTATTGCCAAGAATATTGGTCGAGAACCAACCAGCCAGGCCTAACATTCTTGAGTGGAAAGCTGGCGCAAGGACTGTCTTCATCATCGTCTGACCACTCTTATAGTCTTTGCCACAAATCGGAACTTCCATCTTATCGGCCAACTGCCACATGGCAGGGAAATCGACGGTCAATGCAGGAGCACCATTGATAAATGGAACTCCCTCTACAAGAGCCGCATATGCATAGCACATCGAAGGTGCCACATATTCCGTTCCTTCCTTCTTCATCTCAGCTTCAAAAGAAGCCAGATCGTTATGCACCTCACCCATCGGCATATAAGTCTCGGTTGAAGCGGCCCAGATAACGACGACTCGGTCACAGCCATTTTCGGACCTAAAATTGCGGATGTCCTGACGAAGTTGCTCCGTCAGATCCCACTTAGTCACGCCATCCTTGATCCAAGTACCATTCAGGCGAGTGATGAACTTCGGGTCAAAGCAAGCCTTCATTGGTTTTATCGACATTGCTTCCTCTGCGACCAGATTAATATCCTTCTCGGTCAAGACCTGAGCATGCATAGCACCATCATAGACACTGTCTGGGAAGATATCCCAGCCACCGAACACGATATCATCTAGGTTTGCCAATGGAACAATGTCTTTGATCAAAGATTCCTGTTCAATACCATTCTTCTTATACTTAAGATAGGATAACTGCGTCAATGAACCAATAGGCTTAGCCAGGCCTTTACGAGCCGCAAGCGTACCTATTATAAATGTCGTACTTACCGCACCGCTCAAGCCTACAACCAATACGCCAAGCTTACCTTCTGCTTTATTTACTTTCATGATGAAATGTATTTATTATGGTGCAAAGATAATCAGTATTTCCCGATAAAAAAAATTTTCGGCAAATTTTATTAAAAGATTGCAATCTTTATAACATTATTTTATCTTTGATCGGCATACAATAAAAAAGAGACCCGAACTATAGCTGTTCGAGTCTCTCATGTAAGGTGGCCGCTTCCTACTCTCCCGCGTTGGCAGTACCATCGGCGTTACAAGGTTTAACTTCTCTGTTCGGAATGGTAAGAGGTGGAGCCCTTGTGCTATAACGGCCTTATGTTTC
>JAZQQH010000006.1:0-12473 GCA_045628985.1 Bacteroidales bacterium
AACTTGACGTTCATCTCCTCGATACGTCTTGTCTCGGCTGGGGTGAACCAGTAAGGAAGCTTCTGCTCGCGAATCTCATAAAGTACCTGCGCGTAGAGCTGGTCGTAATCAATGGGATGATCGTTGAGGATGATCGTGTCCTCAGAAATACGATTTTTGACCACGGAATGGACGCCGTGCATGCAAAATGTCCATTCCTTGAAGCAGGAACGGACGCCTTGCATGCACGACGTCCGTTCTTTCGGGAATTAGTGTCCAAAGTTGAGTGACTTTGGAGATTTTTGCATCACGGCATCCTTCACCGGGTACCCGTTGGAGGATGCCGCGACCGCGGGAGTCAACACTACAATTCTGGTGTTGACTCCTTGCATGAAAAATATCAACGTTGTGTACGCAACGTTGATATCATTGAACCATTATTTATCCGAGCGGTTCGAGGACGCTCATGAAGTGTGGGAGCTGCTTGCGCCACCAAGGCCAGTCATGATCGCAGTCGTATCCCCAGTAGTCGAACCAGGCAGGGACGCCTTTCTGTGCGAGGATGGTATCGAGCTGACGAGTTGACCAGAGGGTATCTTCTTCCCATCGACCCTGACCGATGCAGATGCAGATGCGACGCTGGCGATAGAGCTGCATCCAAGGGTGATTGCCGTCCATCTGCGCCAGGAAGTCCTGCGGCGAGTTGGCGTAGGTCAGGTCATCGTTGTAGTGTGGGAAGCTGTAGTGAGTGTGATAGAGACCCGACATGGCGATGAGCGTGTCGAAGATATCCGGACGACGGAAGAAGAAGATGGCGGCGTGCATGGCTCCGAGCGAGCAGCCGGTGGTCATGAAGGTCTCGCCGTCGTAGTAGCGGATGTTGGGGAGGAGCTCCTCGACGAGGTAGTTGAAGTAGCGCTCCTGCTGCTCGATGCGCCAGCGACCATCGCCTCCGAAGTTCGACCAGGTCTCCCAGTCAATGCCGTCGACGCAGATGACGCGGATCTTGCCTGCTTCGATCCAGGGAGTGAGCGCGTGGATCATACCCTGATCGGCAAAGTCGAAGAAGCGTCCGTCCTGCGAGGGGAAGGCGATGAGCGCGTGACCTCGGTCACCGAAGGTCTTGTACTCCATGTCGCGATTGAGGTAGCGACTGTACCATTTATGATATTGAACGTTCATTACAGTGAGGAATTAGGAGTGAGGAGTTAGGAGTTATTTGCGCTGACACGCATCCCACAAGAACTTATTCTTCTCATCCTCAGTCTTGAAGCGTGCGATGTAGCTCTGGTTGCCCATCGCTCCAGACAAGGCTTCTGGCACGCGATCCCACTGCTTGAGAGCGTAGGCGTACTTCTCCATCATCTGCTTGTGGTCGAGGTTGTAGGTCTGGCCATCGCGGCGACCGGCGAAGACACAGAAGTAGTCGTCGTGTGGATCAGGAGTGGTGCGACGGTCGAAGGCAACCATGTCGGCCCAGATCTTATAGACGTCGACGCTGTGTGCATAGTTGAGCATATCAGGGGTGAAGCCGCCACCAGGACGCATGTTGACCTCAAGCGCTACGAAGTCGCCGACGTTACCGAGGCCACGGTGAGCGGTGTCGAGGCGGAAGAACTCGAGGTGCACGAAGCGTGAGCGGACGTTGAAGGCCTTGATGCACTGACGACCCCAGTAGCGGAGGTTCTCGTTCATGTCCTTCTCCACGTAGTAGGTTGAGTCGAGGTTGAGGTTGACGATGTCGGAGATCGATGGAGGACAGACGCTCCAGCTCTCGAAGACAGGGTTGCCGTGCGAGTCGATGATGGCGTCGTAGTCACAGATATTGCCAGTGACATATTCCTCGATGACGTAGTAGTGAGCCTGAGGAGTCTCCTGATAGAAGCGCCAGAGATCGCCTTCGTCGACAATCTTGCGAGCACCGTTGGCACCTACGCCGACATCTGGCTTGGCAAAGAGTGGATAACCAGCGTCCTGCGCGAAGCGCTTGACATTCTCGAAACCTTCTGAAGCCTTGATCTGGCGAGCGGTACGGATGCCACCTTCAGCGTAGTGTTTCTTCATCTCTGACTTCTCCTTGATGGCACCGATGGCGTCGGTCTTGAGGCCGGTGTTGACATTGAAGTCGGTACGCAGGCGAGCGTCGAGCTCAAGCCAGTACTCGTTGTTTGACTCAATCCAGTCGATGCGGTCGTACTTCCATGCGAAGTAAGCCACGCCGCGATAGACCTCGCTGTAGTTCTCGAGGTTCGATACCTTATAATACTCTGTGAGAGCCTCCTTGAGCTGAGGCGTGAGGGTGTCGTAGGTCTGATCACCAATACCTAAAACGCGTACGCCGTTGTTTTTCAGCGCGGCGCAGAACTTCCAGGCGGCGTCTGGAAAGTTGGGGGAGATGTAAACAAAATTCATAGTTTCTTATATATATAAATGAGTTGTCGTGTAATTGTTTTCGCTGCGCGATGCTGAAAAACTATAAAAACAGATAAAAACACTAAAAACGTTTTTATAGTTTTTACTCGTTTTTATAGTTTTTCAGCACCACGCAGTGAATATCGTAATTTATTTTATCGCCTTCAGTACACCATTCTTGCCCATCAGCTTCTTCTCTCCGTCCTTGCAGATCTGTCTCAGCTTGCCAAGTTGCATGACATACGCCTCGCCTCGCAGCTCGGTCTTGCCATTGCGGATGAGGAAATACGCGCCGTCGTTGAGGCAATAGACAGGGAGGGTGTAGCTGTGTGTGCGGACGATATCGTTGACTAATGGCTTGCCGTCGAGCTGATAGTCGCGGAGCATCTCGAAATGGGGGAGGATGTTGATGTCGGTCAGGCCTAAGCCCTTGAGCAACACCTTATATTTAGGGTCGATGGACTCGCCTTCGAGCTCCGGAGAAGCATAGACGATGTCGGCAGAATTCATTGAGCCAGCGCTGATAGTGAGGATCACACCATCCCACTTGGCAAGCTTGGCGCGGAGTCCTATCTCGACGAAAAACTTATTCTCGGTAGGGACGTGGCCACCGCAGAGGATGATGAAGTTGGCGTCACGGATCATGCGCGCTGCTGAGCGATAGGTGCGACGGTCGAGGACTTCGTAGTGGTCAAAAGACATACCTACGTGATCAAAGGCTTCGCGCATACCCCACGCCATGCGGTCGGTCATCTCACGGTCATCAGGAGCCGAGGAGATCAGGAGACATTTGAGGGGTTTGGGAAGGAGGGCGCGCAGTTCGTCGATCAGGCCGTTGGCGGGATTGAGGTCGCCGTCATAGCCGATGCAGGGGCTGCTGGTCAGAAAGAGAGTTATCATTTTTTGGTTAAAGTAAAAATGAAAAAGGATAAGGGAAAAATGAAAATTACTTGTTAGTATTTTCCATCAGCGCATTCCAGAGCGTGTCGTCAGGAGTAGGAGCCACGATGACTATATTCTCTTTGCTCACCGGATGGATAAACTCGGCTTTGCGGGAGTGCAGCGAGATACCGCCATCGGGATTAGAGCGCTTGGCTCCGTATTTGAGATCTCCTTTGATAACCAGGCCGATATGCGAGAGCTGGCAGCGGATCTGGTGGTGACGGCCGGTGTAGAGCTTCACTTCGAGGAGTGCATAGCGCTCGGTGGTGGCGATGACCTTGTAGTGAAGGCGAGCCTCCTTGGCGTCCTTGAGCGGTTGCCCGTTCTTGTCGAGTGGCTGCTGGTCGTAGGCGTAGCTGCGATTCTGCTTCTCGTTGCGGACGAGCCAGTGCTTGAGGTCAGCTTCAGAAGGAATAGTAACTTGTATTTTTCCTTTTTCACTTATCCCTTTTACCTCAAATAAGTTCTCCACAATGCAGTAATAAGTCTTATGCACCTCACCCGTCGCAAACATCTTGTTCATGCGCTCCAGAGCCTTGCTGGTCTTGGCAAAGATGACGACACCCGTGGTAGGGCGGTCGAGGCGATGGGTCACGCCGAGGAAGACGTTGCCTGGTTTCTGGTCGCGCTCCTTGATGAAGCGTTTGAGCGTCTCAGGGAGTGGTTCGTCGCCGGTCTTATCGCCTTGCACGATCTCGTGGCAGGTCTTGCTGACGGCCAGCAGATGATTATCTTCGTATATAATTTGCATTTCTTGAGAAAGAAAGTGGTTCTGTTTTTGCCAAATTGCCTGATTTCTTTGCTGGAATTATGATAAAAAAATCAAATTTTCTGTGCAAAATGATACAACTTTTCGATTTTTAGTGTATCTTTGCGCGTGAAATTAGACATATAATTGATAAAAACAAATAGACAATGAAAAAAATTCGCGCTGCCATCGTAGGTTATGGCAACATTGGTCAGTATGCGCTCGAAGCTATCGAGGCATCTCAGGACGTCGAGTGTGTAGGCGTTGTTCGTCGCAACGGTGCTGAGAACAAGCCAGCAGAGTTGGCTAACTATCCTGTCGTTAAGGACATCACCGAGCTCAAGGACGTTGACGTAGCTATCCTCGCTACTCCAACCCGTAAGGTTGAGGAGTATGCTAAGCAGTGTCTCGCTCTCGGCATCAACACCGTCGACTCTTTCGATATCCACACCCAGATCGTTGACCTCCGTCGTAGCCTCGATGAGGTAGCTAAGGCAAACAACGCTGTCAGCATCATCTCTGCGGGTTGGGATCCAGGTAGCGACTCTATCGTCCGCTCACTCATGGAGAGCCTTGCTCCTAAGGGCATCTCTTACACCAATTTCGGTCCTGGCCGCTCTATGGGTCACAGCGTCTGCGTTCGCTCAAAGGAGGGCGTTAAGGACGCTTTGTCAATGACCATCCCTGTAGGTCAGGGTATCCATCGCCGTATGGTTTACGTTGAGCTCGAGGACGGTGCAGATCTCGCTGAGGTAACCAAGGCTATCAAGGCTGATCCATACTTCGCAAGCGACGAGACTCACGTCTTCCAGGTAGAGAGCGTCGATGCACTCAATGACGTTGGCCACGGTGTGAACCTCACTCGCAAGGGTGTCAGTGGCAAGACCCACAACCAGCTCTTCGAGTTCAACATGAAGATCAACAACCCTGCTCTTACCGCTCAGGTGCTTGTCAACGTAGCTCGCGCTTCAATGAAGCAGCAGCCAGGTGCATACACCATGATCGAGATCCCAGTCATCGACATGCTCTGCGGTGACAAGGAGGAGTTGATCCGTCACTTGGTATAATCAAATACCAGATATCACCTTCTGATACCTTGCAGGTCGAAGAGGCCTGCAGAGGTTTCTATCAGCAGTTGACCGTCTCGCCAGATGTAGCGCGGTTGACTGCTTTTTTTGTTGCTGATCAGGATCGGTTCGTCCTGCTCGATGCTTTCGATGTCGGTGTAGCCACCAGGATAGAGATGATCCGGACCATCATCAGTGACACTGAACGTGATGGTTTGCTCGGTCCGAGAGACCGACTTGATCAATCCCTCTTTGATACCGGATAGTGCTATGTTGTTGAGGCTCTTGCTCTTGCCACTGCCGCTGCCGCGGGTGTTCCAACCTAAAAACGCTGGTGAGGTATCTGGACCGAACCGGTTGACTTCACGAGGATTCCCAGGGAAGGCCGTACCCGTGTTGGTGTAATCTCTGGCTCTAATCAGCTGGATGCAAGGATGGTTGGTCAGTGCATTGACTACATTATATCTCCAATTATCTGGCACGTAGTCAATGTGCCAGATCAGCATGCCGTGAGCCGGAAGGTACTTGTCCCAGCCGACATTCTGACGGTTCTCAAACATGTAATACTCACCGTCTCTTGGATCGTCGGAACTGCTCTTGATGGAGTAGATGAGCGCCTGGTTGGTCAGAGTCATGCAAGAAAGTGTGTCCATGCAGAACTCAGGAATCGTATCAAAGACCGTGATGATCTTCGACAGATGCTCATCGATCGGAATGGTATCCTTGCGCGAGATGATGATGCCATTGTATTTATTCGGAATCAGCGGATCTGGGGTCAGCCATCCCAGTTCATAGCGCTGATAAGAAGACAAGGCGCAGGGACATCGGCCTTCTCGCATCGGTTTTTTCGGATCACTATAACCGAGGTACAAGCCAGAGTCGAGCATGTCAAAGTCTCCATTGATCGCTTGATTTGATACTGGAACATAGTCATCAGGAAGTCCCAGCGAATGGCAGAACTCATGGCAGAAGGTACCGATGCCATCCTTCATCCCTTTGTAAATCTCGCAAGTGCAGACATATTGGTCAAGGAGCTTGCCTTCGAAATATTCTTTGGATGGCGATATTGTGGTGATGGAGTAGGAGTGAGGCCAGATTAACTCAGGAATTCCTGTATTATTCTCTCCTTCTCCCGCATAGATGATGTTGACCACGTCAATCTTGCCATCGCCATCGTTGTCATACAGGCTGAAATCCACTTCGTCATCGACCAGCTTGCAGGCTTCAATGACCATTTCGTGCGGAAGTTGGTCGTTGTCGTGGCGGTCGTTCGTACCATAGTAAGCCTCGTTCTGACTCACGGTCACAGGGCCGACCACGTCAAACTGCGGATCGAGCTTGCCCATGGAATTATCGACGAAATAATCACGAACCGAACCATTGCTCCCCAGATCGTTGAACCCGGGTTTCATCATGAAGTCCTGATAATACTGACGGACGTTTTCTGAGTCGACGAACTTCTTGTCCTGAAACTCCACGAGGATGGTCAGCGTATGCAGCTTGCCAAAGGTAGGGGTGTTGCTGAGGTGGTTTTCACCAGCTGCGATGGCCTTGGCTCTGGTGGCATGTGCAGCGCGTGTCTCGGCGATCCTTCGGTTGACGCGCTCCTGCCATTCTGCCAGTTGGGCCTCTGTGGCAAGACGATAGTAACCCTCAGCGTCCTTTTCCAGCAAGCGGCCCTCGGTGTCGGTGACCCAGTGGTGACGCTCATCGCCTTGCTGGACGATGGTTATCGTCTGTCCATCAGGCTGGCGAACCGTCAGAGGCTGGCGTCGTGCTGGAGCTGCCCTTAGCGTTCCTGCGACCAGCATGACGACGAGCGCCACCATCTGAACGATGGTTGCGACGAGGTTTTGCTGGGTTTTTCTGCTGAGGTTTATCATTGTTTTTTGTATTTTCCTTATACTCACATCCGCCAAGTTCTTCTGGGACAGGGATGCGATCCATCTGCTTCTCGATGAACTTCTCAAGGTCGCGGAACTTGCGCATTTGGATCCTGTCGTTGCAGTTGACGAAGGTCAAAGACTCGCCATCACGATCAGCGCGAGCGGTACGTCCGATGCGGTGCACATAGTCTTCAGGGTCATGTGGCAGGTCGAAGTTGATGACCAGCTCAATGCCGTTGATGTCGATGCCGCGGCTCACGATGTCGGTGGCTACGAGCACGTTGGTGCGACCGGCCTTGAAGGCGTTCATCACCTCCTCGCGTTCTTTTTGTTCGAGGTCGGAGTGCATGGCTGCTACCTGGAATCCCTTCTTGCGGAGGTGCAATACGACGTCCTTGACGTTGAGTTTGCGACTCACGAAGATGACCACGCGCTTGTCAGGATTCTGCAAGAGTTCGTCCTTGACAAATCCGTCCTCTTTGCCTCCGAAGAACTTCTTCAGGAAGCGGATGAGCATGTGTATCTTCTGAGGCTCGTGGCAGATGCACGCCTGCTGATGGATCTTCTCTGCAGGCTTCGAGATGGCAATCTTGACCATCACCGGTTTGTACATGATCGCCTCGGCCAACTTCTGTGTCTTAGGAGGCATGGTGGCCGAATAGAGGATCTTCTGACAGTCCTGTGGCAGACACTTGGCAATCTGCATGATGTCGTCATAGAATCCCATATCGAGCATACGGTCGGCCTCGTCGAGCACGAAGAATGCTACCTTCGAGAGATCAACGTATCCGAGGTTCAAGTGACTCAGCAGTCGGCCAGGAGTGGCGATGACCACGTCGGCGCCATGCACCAGACCTTTCTTCTGAATGTCGAAATCACGACCTTCGCCACCTCCATAGATGGCCACGCTCGATGCATCGACGAAATAAGAGAACCCCTGCATCTGCTGGTCAATCTGCTGCGCCAGTTCTCGTGTCGGAGCCATGATCACGCAGTTGATGGCGTCTTCGGGATAGCGATAGCGGTTCAAGTTGCTGAGGATCGGCAGCAGGTAGGCGGCCGTCTTGCCAGTACCCGTCTGTGCTACTGCAATCACATCCTCACCGGCCAATACGGGAGGGATGGCTTTCTCCTGCACTGGAGTACAATCTCCATAGTGCATATAATCCAAGGCGTCCAATACGCCGTCGTCAAGATCTAAATCTGTAAATTTCATTCAATCATCGTAAAAAATGCGCGCAAAGATAGTAAATTCTGTGCAATTTCCCAAATCTGAATTTACAAATCGTTGTCTTTCACGCAATTCTACCTTTCTTGCAAAGAATGTGATAACTGGGGGTAATAATTCGTGTTAGAATATATCAGAACTTCTTGACCCTGATGTGGCAATAAGGCTCACCACCCGTCTTCTCATAATATCGCTGATGATACTCCTCTCCGATATAGAACTTCTCCTCTGGCAATAGCAGCGTATTCACCTCATCCCCATGGTCGCGCAAGATCTTGATGACCGCTTCGGCCTCGGCCTTCTGCTGTGCATTTCGATAGAAGAGACAGCTGCGATACTGAGGACCGAGATCAGGTCCGACACCATCGGTTTGCGCAGGATCATGAATCTCGAAGAAGAGCTGGCAGAGCTTTGTGTAATTGGTGACCTGCGGATCATACTCCACGATGACGGCCTCCACATGATGAGTGCGATGATCACGGACATCCGCATAGGTGAAGTTCTCCTCAGGACCACCTGTATAACCAGCCAACGTGCGAACCACACCCGGCTGCTTCTCATACTGATGCTGTGTCCCCCAGAAACAGCCACACGCAAAGATGCCGACCTCCAGTGCAGGATTCTCAGGCCCCTGATAGAGATCCACCTTAGAGCAAGCCTCGATAGCCGCCTTGACCATCTCCAGCGCCTTGCCATGCTTCGTCTGCAGCTCCGGATACGCCTTGCCTCGTGCATAGTTATGCTGCAAGTCATTGTGTTTCACTTGCAGTGCGATAGGATTGCCCGAGTCGATGATCTTCTGCACGTAGTCAAAATAGTCCGTTCCTTTCTCGTGAGTGAGCAGACGTACAGCATTGACCACACCCGTAGGGATGCCGCAAGCGAGGAGGTCATCGCACGTAACGTCAGTATCTTCTACGACGTCGTGCAGGAATCCTGCCATCTTTTCTTCGTCAGTATGACCCATGAGGCCAACGGTGAGAGGGTGGAGGATGACTGGATAGCCGTCACGGTCGAGCTGACCAGCGTGAGCGGTGGTAGCGATATTAAGAGCAATGTCAATAGGATTCATAGTATATTTACCAATGTTGTTACGACCAAGCTGTTGAGGAAATCGACGAACATACTTCCCACAATCGGGATAAGCAAGAAGGCTTGCACCGAGTAGTGATAGCGGCTGCAGACGGCCTGCATGTTGGCCATCGCATTAGGCGTTGCACCCATGCCAAAGCCACAAGTTCCCGCGGTGAGGACGGCTGCATCGTAGTCGCGACCCATGGCGTTAAAGATTACAAAGCGCGCGAAGAGCAGCATCAGGATCAGCTGACCCGTGAGCATGACCACGAGCGGAAGCGCCAGGTCGGCGAGCTCCCAGAGTTTGAGCGTCACCATGGCAATACCAAGGAAGATACTCAGACAGATGCCACCGAAGTCATTGATCTCGTGCATCGGTACACTCAGTTTCTCATATTTCTCGCCGAGGTTGCGCATCACCGCAGCTACAATCATTGCACCGATATAGATCGGGAAGGTCATTCCTGTGGCCGAGAGCGCCTTGCTCACCAGCGTACCTAACGCTACGGCGATACTCATCGTGAAGATGGCCTTGTTATACGATCCGAGCGTATGCATCACGACGCGTGGCTGAGGCTTCTCATCATCGACCGGCATGGCGATGTTGACGTCTCTGATCACCGACGTGTGTGTGAATCCCGACAGTTTATATTTATGAATGAGGCGCTCGGCCAACGGACCACCTACCAGCGAACCTCCTACGAGTCCGAATGTCGCAGCCGCCGTAGCGATTGTCGTCGCACCAGCCACACCCATGCTTTCGAGCAACGGACCGAAGGCTCCCGCCGTGCCATGACCTCCGATCATCGGGATCGATCCTGCCGTCATCGCCGTCATATTATCTATGCCGACGAGGTTGCCTAACCCTAAAGCCAGCGCGTTCTGCAAAACGATCAGCACCATCACCAGCATGAGTAACAGTACCAGCGGCTTGCCGCCTTTCTTGATGACCTTCAGGTTGGCCTGAAAACCCACCGAGGTGAAGAAGAAGACCATGAAGAAGTTCTTGAGCGCATCGTCGAACTCAAAGTCGACGGCTCCCGTGTTGTGGCAAATCAGCGTAAATATCGAAACCAGCAAGCCTCCTACCACAGGCGCAGGGATGCAGAAGCGGGTGAACAGCTTGATCTCGCGTCGCAGCCATTCGCCTAATAGCAGCGCTCCTACGGCGATACCTAACGTCTGGAAATTATCAACTACCATCAGCAATACCTTTATTTATTTACGTGCGCAAATATAGTAAAAAATCTCGGAATTATCAACAATCTGCGTTGATAACCCCGATTTTTACTACTTATCCACACCTATTTGTTGATAAAAGTGTCGAATTGTTCACATTATTATCAACAAAATGATCATGAATTGGCGAATAATCAGAAATAATCTATACCTTTGTGCCGCAATATTAGCATCGGCTTAAATGTTTAAAACTATTGTGTTATGAAAATACTCCGTTATCTTCTTTCTCTTCTAGTTCTGATTCCGACCTTGATGTCTGCGCAGGTTTTGGTCAAAGACCATATCTTCCACCCTAAGCAGTACAATGAGGGTTATTATGACGTCGAACCGGACTTTGTCTACAAGTGTGAGTTCAATATTGAACCCCAGCATTGCACCAATGAGTTTGCTGCACGTTATCAGTTTAAGAAAATGGAACTGGCGTTGCCTGATGGATACAATGTCGATCAGATCATGTTCTTCGGCCATCATGACAGCGGCCAGTATGCTGTGACTGTCAAGGAGTTCGACGATGGCAGCGCGGATTATGTCTTGCACATGTTCAATAATATGGATCGCTGCTACTCAAGCGTCAATCTCTCTGACCAGTTCCAGCGTTTCAGTCGCATCGCACATTTCGTCTACTACCGCGGCTTCTTCTATTTTAATATGGAGGCGCC
The DNA here is from genome assembly GCA_045628985.1 of Bacteroidales bacterium. Classification (GTDB taxonomy): domain Bacteria; phylum Bacteroidota; class Bacteroidia; order Bacteroidales; family UBA3663; genus Liminaster. The sequence goes on from JAZQQH010000006.1 coordinate 11,235, forward strand.
TGATGGCCAGGTAGGCGATGTGGAGCATACCTGTTTCTACTACGTCTATTGTTATGATCCTGAGGTCGAGAAGATCATCTGGGAGTCGGGCTCTGAGACCTCTCGCGGAGAGTTCCTGATTACCGACGACTATATCTTTGCCGGCTTCGGTGGCTCTAATTGCAACGATTTCATTACGATGCTCAAGCGTGAGGATGGCCAACAGCTCTGTCTGGTGCCTATGCCGACACAGCCATCTGCCATTGGTTTGGCAGGCGATTCTATCTATTTTGCCGACTACCACGGCGATCTCTGTCGCTATCTCGTCAAGCCTTATGGCGTCCGTGTCACCGGCAAGGGTGTACGCCTTCGTCGTGGTCCTGGCACTGAGTATGAGATCTTTGCTGATCCATTCACCGGCAAGACCCTCTATCCGCTTGAGGGCGACGTGTTGGAGTTTACTGGTCATACCGATGAATGGAATGAGGTGCGTTTCATGGGCGAGACACTCTACATCTCTAAGCAGTTCTCTGAGTATTACAATGGTGAGGCCAAGGACGCCTCCGCGCTGGCTCAGCAGCAGTGGCGTAACGCTTCTCTGGCACGCGGTGGCCAATACGTAAGCCATCCTTTTGCCGAGATCCCGATCCCATTCGATGGCGAGGAGTCTTCCTTCGTCGTCATGACCAATGATACCCAGGCTGCCGTCTTTCTCCAGTCTCCATCAGGCGAGATGACTCTCATTACCGAAGGCGATCCTAACGAGCTCCACGTCTATCCTGAGATCCAGACCGTTCGCTACTATTTCGGCAATGCCATCGGTATCGAAGAGGAGCGCATCTACGTCGTCGAGCATGGCCGCCTCACCGATATCTGGACCCGCAGCATCAAGCCTCTTGGTAACATTCGCGAGCAGGACGAAATCAGCGTCGAGACCCAATGCACCCACACCGTCAATGGCAAGACCACCAAGTGCAAAGAATCTGAGTTCGAAGCAATCAGCGAGGCGGTGCGTGACGTGGAGGAGTATAATATAATTAATGTGTTCGATCTGTAGCCATAACCCGGAACCCGTTGATGGTTTCGTTCAGAACTAAAACCATAGACTGGGATCAGGTGATGAGGGCGTGTCAAAAGTCCATGATTAGACTTTTGTACGTCCTCTTTTTATTTTCAAGCCACTATCTTTATTGAGAAGTATTCTTCAGGACTGAAATCTTTGATTTTGGTCAAATCTGGGCTTAATACCGGCTCATAGCC
>JAZQQH010000007.1:0-1650 GCA_045628985.1 Bacteroidales bacterium
CTCCTTGAAGTAGGTTGTACATTCTTCAAAATCATTGAACTTGAACGAGCGGTCGCAGACTTCGAGGAGCAGGTCGAGCATGAATTTCTGACGGTCGAGAGGCGTCGAAGCATCGATTTCATCGAAAGCATCCTGCTGCAAGATGACGAAGTCAAGCAATTCCGACTTCCAATACTGCTCGTGATACGACATTGGCACGCCATCATCACCCAGAATGTTGATTTGTTCGTAAGCGTCCTTACCTCTGCGGATGATATATTTCATCTTGGTTACCTTGTCAACCCAGCCTTTTTCAATCTTATTATCCAGATATTCAATGATTTCAGGATATTCAAGGTATTTCGAATAGGAATCGACAGGGTCAACGGCAGGGTAACGCTTCTTATCGGCGCGATTCTGCGAGAGGCCGTAGAAGCAACGTGCAGCCTTCTTTGTCGATTCGGTGACAGGCTCCTTCAGGTTACCGCCAGCAGGCGAAACCGTACCGATGAAGGTGATGGAACCCGTAGCGCCATTGTTCAGCTTCACATAACCGGCGCGGGCGTAGAAAGAAGAGATGATTGCCGAAAGGTCAACTGGGAAACCATCCTGACCCGGCAATTCTTCCAAACGGTTACTCATTTCACGCAAAGCCTGAGCCCAGCGCGAAGTGGAGTCAGCCAGCAGCAGCACCTTCATGCCCATAGCGCGGTAATATTCGCCCAAGGTCATAGCCGTGTAAACGGAAGCCTCACGGGCTGCAACAGGCATGTTGGAGGTGTTGCAGATGATGATAGTACGCTCCATCAGGCTACGGCCCGTGTGCTTGTCTTTCAGTTCAGGGAACTCGGTGAAGATTTCCACCACTTCGTTAGCACGCTCACCGCAAGCCGCCATGATGATGACATCGGCATCGGCCTGCTCAGCCAAAGCATGCTGCAAGACGGTCTTGCCACAACCGAAAGGACCAGGAATGAAGCCCGTGCCACCTTCGGCAATCGGGTTCAAGGTGTCGATGCAGCGCACGCCGGTCTCCATGACCTTGAACGGACGCGGCTTTTCGACGTAACCGCCCACGGCCACCTTGACAGGCCATTTCTGCATCATCGTAACCTTTACCTCTTCGCCCTCGGCATTGGTGAGGACGGCTATGGTATCGGTAATCTTGTATTGTCCGGCGGCAGCCACCGATTTCACGGTGTAGATCCCTTCAAACGCGAACGGCACCATGATTTTGTGAGGCAGCCAGCCTTCTTTCACCTCGCCCAGCCAGTCGGCGGCCACGACCTGCTGACCAGCCTTGGCAAGCGGAGTGAAATCCCATTTCTTATTTTCATCGAGCGGCTTGGTGTATTCGCCTCTCTTGAGGAACACATCCGTCATGGTGGCCAGATTGTTCTGCAAGCCGTCGAAATTGCTTGATAGCAAACCAGGTCCCAAGGTCACTTCAAGCATGTAACCCTGAAATTCCACCGGGTTGCCGATTTTCAGGCCGCGGGTGCTTTCATACACCTGCACGGAGGCCTTGTTGCCGTTCACCTTAATGACTTCTGCCATCAGCTTGACACCGTCAAGGTCGATGAAGCAGATTTCATTCTGAGCGACAGGGCCGTCCACCTGAACGGTGACCAAGTTGGCAATGATACCTGTAACTTTACCTGTTGTTTTCAT
>JAZQQH010000008.1:0-46844 GCA_045628985.1 Bacteroidales bacterium
AAAAACGAGTAAAAACTATAAAAACAATATTTGAGTTTTTCTCGCTAGCGCGGTGCTGAAATACGATAAATACTATAAATATTATAAATACGTTTTTATAGTTTTTATTTGTTTTTATAGTTTTTCAGCACCACGCAGTGAGATTCGGATGTTATTAATTAATTTTGATCAGTTACTTATACATTTTACATTATTCATTATACTATGACATTACGTTCCGCTTTTCTGGCAGTCCTTGGCGGCTGCTTGACAATCCCGGCTCTGGCAGACGAGGCCCGCTTGCTTCGTTTCCCTGCTACCAACGGCCAGGATCTTGTCTTTACTTATGCCGGTGACCTTTACAAGGCTCCTCTGGCAGGTGGTGAGGCTCATCGCCTTACTTCACACGCAGGCTTCGAGATGTTTGCTCGTATCTCTCCAGATGGCAAGACCATCGCATTCACTGCACAGTATGATGGCAATACTGAGGTCTACAGCATGCCAATCAACGGTGGTGAGCCACAGCGACTTACCTACACCGCTACCAATGCACGTGACGACATGGGCGACCGTATGGGCCCTAACAACGTCGTAATGACCTGGAGCCCTGACGGCAAGCAGATTATCTATCGTAACCGTATCAGCGAGAGTTTCGACGGCAAGCTCTGGTCAATCGCTCCAGAAGGCGGCATGAGCCAGGTGCTCCCATTGCCAGAAGGCGGTTTCTGTTCTTACTCTCCAGACGGCAAGCTGTTGGCTTACAACCGTGTGTTCCGTGAGTTCCGTACCTGGAAGCACTACAAGGGTGGTATGGCCGATGACGTCTGGATCTATGACCAGGCCGCTGGCAAGGTGACCAACATCACCAACAACGAGAGCCAGGACATCTTCCCAATGTGGGTAGGCGACGAGATCTTCTATTGCTCGGATCGTGACTTCACCATGAACATCTTCGTCTATAACACCAAGACACAGAAGACCGAGAAGGTAACCAACTACAGCGACTATGACGTCCGCTTCCCAAGCACCGACGGCAAGACCATCGTCTATGAGCACGCCGGCTATATCTACAAGCTCGACCCTAAGACCCGCAAGAGCGAGCAGATCCACATCACGCTCAACGCTGAGGGTAACTTCGCTCGTAAGGAGCGCAAGAACGTCTCTGGCTACACCACCGCAATCTCTGTCGATGGCAATGGCAAGAACCTCGCAGTCACCGCTCGTGGTGAGGTATTCAACGTACCTGTAGAGAAGGGTGTAACACGCAACATCACCCGCACTCCTGGTGCTAACGACCGTGAGGCTGTCTACTCTCCAGACGGCAAGAATATCGCTTATATCAGCGACGTAACCGGTGAGACCGAGCTCTGGCTCCAGCCTTCAGAGGGTGCAGCACGTCAGTTGACCAAGGACAATGACACCTACATCACCAGCGCGATGTGGACACCAGACAGCAAGTCATTACTCTACACCGATCGCAAGAACCGCATCGTGAAGGTCGATCCTCAGACAGGTGTCAAGGACGTCCTCCTTACTTGCCCTGAGGGTGGCTTCCGTCGCATCGCCATTTCTCCAGACAGCAAGTGGATCAGCTATACCCGTCCTGCCAAGAACCAGATGGCTATCGTCTACGTGATGAACCTCCAGTCGCGTCAGGAGTACCCTATCACCGAGAAGTGGTACAACTCAGGTTCACCACTCTTCAGCGCTGATGGCAAGTACCTTATCTTCACTTCTGACCGCGACTTCAACCCTGTATACAGCAGCACTGAGTGGAACCACTCATACAACAACCTCGGTGCATTCTATCTCGTCACCCTCGACAAGGAGACCCCATCGCCATTCATGATCAAGGGTGAGGAGAGCGCTCCAGCTAAGGCCGAGGCTCCTGCCAAGGGCAAGGATGCCAAGTCAGAGGCAAAGGACGACAAGACCGTCAACGTCAAGATCGATGCTGAGGGTATCGAAAACCGTATCGTGAAGCTCCCTATCTCGACTTCAGGTCGCTACGCCAGCGCTGTCTATTGCAACGATGGCAAGCTCTACTTCAATGGTGGCAAGGGTACTCAGGTCTATGACTTCGCCAAGGATAAGACCGAGGACGTCTGTGACGCTCGCATGACCGTAGCTGGCAAGAAGGCTCTCTGGTCAAAGGGTGGCCGTGGCGGCGCCGCTTCTGTCTATGTGACCGACCTTCCAAAAGGCGGCAAGGTCAGCCTCGACAAGGCTGTCAACCTCAACGACATGGTTGCAGAAATCGACTATACTCAGGAGTGGGCTCAGATCTTCGACGAGACCTGGCGTGCATTCCGTGACGGCTTCTATGTTGAGAACATGCATGGCATCGACTGGAAGGCCATGAAGGAGAAGTACAGCGCTCTCCTGCCATACGTCAAGCACCGCCTCGACCTCAACTATGTCATCGGTGGTATGATCGGTGAGCTCGCTTGTGGCCACGCTTATATCAATCCAGGTGAGTATCCAGGTGCAGAGAAGATCGATATGGGTCTCCTCGGTGCAGAGTTGAGCCGCGATGAGAAGACCGGTTACTATCGTATTGACCGCATCCTCCCAGGCGAGCCATACCGTCCTGAGCTCCGTTCTCCATTGACCGAGACAGGCCTCAACGTCAAGGCTGGCGACTATATCGTAGCTGTCGATGGCGTTTCGGTCACCGAGACCTCTAACATCTACTCGCTCCTCGTAGGCAAGGCTAACGTCCTCACCGAGCTCACCGTCAATAGCAGCGCTTCAACCAATGGCGCTCGCAAGATTGTGATCAAGCCAATCGCTGACGAGTACATGCTCTACCACAACGAGTGGGTACTCAAGAACCTCAAGCACGTCGAGGAGAAATCAAATGGCCGCATCGGTTATGTCTACATCCCTGATATGGGTCCTGAGGGCCTGAACGAGTTCTCTCGTATGTTCTACGCTCAGCTCGACAAGGAGGCGCTCATCGTCGATGACCGTGCTAACGGCGGCGGTAACGTATCTCCAATGATCATCGAGCGTCTGCTCCGTGAGCCATATCGTCTCACCATGTATCGTGGCCGTAGCACCACAGGTACCATCCCTGACGCTGCTATCCATGGTCCTAAGGCGCTCTTGATCAACAAGTATTCAGCATCTGACGGTGACCTCTTTCCATGGAGCTTCAAGGCTACCAAGCTCGGTACTGTCATCGGTACCCGCACCTGGGGTGGTATCGTAGGTATCAGCGGTTCGCTTCCATTCATGGATGGTACTGACGTTCGCGTTCCATTCTTCACCAACTACAGCGCCGAGACAGGCCAGTGGATTGTTGAGAATCATGGTGTCGATCCTGACATCCTCCTCGACAACGATCCTATCCGTGAGCAGGCAGGTGAAGACCAGCAGCTCGACAAGGCTATCGAGGTACTCCTTGAGCAGCTCAAGGACCGCAAGCCATTGCCTGGCGTACCTGCAGCACGTACTTTGAAGGATCTTGGATGGTAAAATCCCTTAGTATCCCTTAATTAATTCAAAAAAGCAAAGATTTTGTGCTGTTTATTTGGTTATTTGCAAATTATTAATTATTTTTGCACCCAAATAATCATACTCATAAGTACATTATTAAACTAAACAAATATGAAGAAGACTCTTTTGATGGCTCTCGCCATCGTCGCAGCTCTGTCAGTAACAAGCTGCAAAAGTTCAAAGACTCTCAATCAGGCTGCTACCGTAGCTGAACCAGCTGCTGTTCAGGAGGTTTCAGAGGCTGCTCCTATCGCTTACAGCACTCCTAAGCGCACCGCTCCTGTTGCACAGGCAGGCGACCGTAAGGAGAAGGTTTCTGTTGTCAATGGCGCAGATGCTGCACTTCTTAAGGACTACAATGTCGTAGTTGGTGCATTCGGCAATAAGACCAACGCTGAGAACTTCAAGAATAAGATGGCTGGCCGTGGTTACAATGCATTCCTCGTACAGAATGGTACTGGTATGTATCGTGTCGTTGCTGGTGGCTATGACACCCGCGAGCAGGCTGTTCAGGTTCGTGACAACATCCGCACCACTTATGCTAATGACGATCCAGGTACATGTCCAGCAGCATGGCTCCTGATCCCAGAGTTCTAATCTTTGACAAGACTTGCTGTGGTTAGTCACAGCAAAGTAACATAAAACAATATCACCACCCTTGCCACAAGCAATTGTAGTAAGGGTGGTGATTTTTCTTTGTGTCATCTCCTACACGGTACACTGGGGAGGATGCCGTGACGAAGGCATCTCCTACAGCGTACGGTGGGGAGGATGCCGTGATGAAGGAATGGACGCCTTGCACTCAGTTTGTCCGTTCTTGCTTGACGGGATCCTCCAACGGGAACCCGGTGAAGGATGCCACGAGCAAGGGATCCTCCAACGGGTACGCGGTGAAGGATGCCGCGATGAACGAAACCATAATCAGGACAATGAGCGTAGGTAAAGTAACATAGTAACAGTTACCCAAATGAGAGACTATCCCCCACGTCCTAAAAGGCTATTATTATAATAATAGAACTTTACAACATCAGCCCTAGTCACTCTTTTGGGTAACAGATATTATGTTACCGCTCTGATTCCAGCAGCTCGATACCGTTGTCCTTGATCAGGATACGCTGCTGTTTGTAGAGTGCACCGATGGCTTTTTTGAAGGTCTTCTTCGACATCTGAAGCTACGATGGCCTCCACTTCCTCGTTATTCTCGTAGGTAGGAGGGACGTTGTCGAGGTATTTATCCCTACTGGCAATATCTTAAAGAATTAAAGGCTATCCTGGACAGACGCATCTTAAGAACGCGTCTGCCCTGACAAAAAGTGGACTTCAACATAGATTTTGCCTTGTTGAAGTTCTTTTTTCTGTTTGCCCAATAGAAACACAATTGCTAAAGTTGCCTCAAAGAGCCAAAAAAACGAATAATAATTTGGTGGTTCGGATATAAACCATTATCTTTGCAGCACAAAAGTCGCCCGAAAAAGTGTGATGATCAGAAGAAAAGTCGCCCGAAAAAGTGTGGTAGTTCTAAGAAAAGTCGCCCGATTTTGTGTTTGACTACATTGTTACTATATAAATATCAGTCGTTTATGTATCGTAGAAAGATTGAAGATATTTTACAGCGCTGGAAAGAGACTCCGAATCACAAGCCTTTAGTCATTAAAGGTTGCCGTCAGTGTGGCAAGACAAGTTCGGTAAAAGCGTTTGCTGCATCGCAATATAAAAGCGTCATCTATATGGATTTCCATGAGCAGAAAGAATTGCGTACGCTATTCAATGGCTCATTGCAAGTCGATTATCTGACCGTAGCAATCTCGGCAGCAATACCTGGTGCATTGTTCATTCCTAACGACACTTGTATCATCTTCGATGAGATACAGGACTGCCCACGTGCCCGCACTTCGCTCAAATACTTCAAGCTTGATGGTCGGTATGATGTAATCTGTACGGGCTCATTGTTGGGCATCAACGGCTATAAATCAGATACTCAGCAGAAGGAGGAGGAAGATGCCTCTGTGCCTGTCGGCTTTGAGACAATTGTCGATATGTTTCCTATGGACTTCGAAGAATGGCTATGGGCAAACCAGATACAGACACCAGTATTCGATTTTCTGAAACAGTGTCTGCATGATGAGACTCCAGTACCCGAGGCAATTCACCTACGAATGCGACAGTTGCTGCTGGAATATGTTATTGTAGGCGGTATGCCCGAAGTTGTGCAGACGTTCCTCACAACCCATGATGTCAACCAAACAATCGCCATACAAAAAGGTATTATTGAGGAATATAAGGTTGACATGGTCAAGTATGCCCGGTCGGAAGACAAGCCTCGCATCCGTGAGTGTTTTGAATCAATACCCAGGCAACTGAGCCGAGAAAACAAGAAGTTCACGTACTCTGTTGTCCGTAAAGGTGGTCGAAGCAGCCAGTACGTCGGCAGCTTACAATGGATAGAGGATGCAGGTATAGTTCGCCGTTGCCATAACCTGACAATCACAGAACTGCCGTTAAGTGGCAATGCACTACAGGATTGCTTCAAAATCTATATGGCTGATACGGGGCTTTTTATCAGCATGCTCGATGAAGGTACTCAGTCGGACATCCTGCAAGGTAATCTTGGCAGTTTCAAAGGTGCAATATATGAGAATGTGATGGCCGATATCCTTGGCAAAATGGGGCGTAAACTCTATTATTACCATAAGCCCGACAGCATAGAGATAGATTTCGTCATGCGCTATAAGGGAGAATGCACCCCATTGGAATGTAAGGCCAGGACGGGTAATGCCAAATCCATGCAAACACTACTGAACCATCCAGAAAAGTATCATGTATATCACGCCTTGAAATTGGGAGACTATAACGTCGGTCGTGATAAAGCCCTTTTGACGTTACCATTCTACATGGCTTTTTTGTTGACTGAAATATAAGAGGTTATAGCAAATAATAAGTATCACCACCTACGCTATAGTGATTATAGAGAGGGTGGTGATACTTTCATTATTACTTCTCGCTATTCGTCAGCTCGATACCGTTGTCCTTGATCAGGATACGCTGCTGTTTGTAGAGTGCACCGATGGCCTTTTTGAAGGTCTTCTTCGACATCTGAAGCTCGAAGGCGATCAACTCGGGTGTTGAGCGGTCGGTGAGCGGCATGAAGCCGCCGTGGAGGTGCAGCGCCTTGAGGATGGTGGCTTCGGCAGGATCGATCATCTGACGGTAACCCATGGGTTGGAGAGAGAGGTCGATCTTCTCATCCTCGCGTACTCCCTTGACCCAAGCGCGCAGACGCTCACCGATGTGGATCTCGCGGAAGATCTGGTTCTTGTAGACGAGTCCTGTGTGCGAGTGGTTGATGATCACCTTGTAACCGAGCGGCGTAGGTTTCCAGACGATGGCCTCCACTTCCTCGTTATTCTCGTAGGTAGGAGGGACGTTGTCGAGGTACTTATCCAACTTGCTGGTGCCAGCGATGCGTCCGCTGATCTCATCAATATAAATATAAATAAGGTATCGGCGGCCTTCCTCCATCTTCTGCGCCTGTTCACGGTGAGGAATGAGGAGCTCTTTCGATGTTCCCCAGTCGGCAAAGGCGCCTACCTGATTGACGCTGTTGATCTTGAGGTGTGCAAACTGCCCGACGGTAGCGTATGGATGCTCGTTGGTGGCCAGGAGGCGCGCCTCGGCATCCTGATAGACGAATACCTTCAGCACATCGCCTTCCTTGACCTCTGCTGGCATATAGCGCTTGGGCATGAGGATCTCAAGGCCATCACCACCATCGAGGTAAAGACCGAAGTCGACGAGTTTGCAGACGGGAAGTTCGTTATATTGTCCTAGTTTTACCATATTTCACTATTACTTTACTACCACCAGCTTATCTCCCTGCAGCTCCGGTACCACGCCGAGGATACTCTTGCGGAGACAGTAGTTGAGGTCATTGCGGAAGCCGTGACGCATCAGACGGAGTGCATGCTCGCTCTGCATCAGGAAGGCTGAGAAGTTGCGGTTGGCCTGATGCCAGAGAGCTACGGCCAGACGAGCGCCATCGCTGGCAGCTTCGACGCCTTCTTCGGCAAGCAAGGTGCTGGTGAGTGCACCGGCAAAGAGCGAGTCCTCTAGACAGATACGGCCGTCGGCACCTGAGCAGACGATGAGTACGTCCTTACCCATGGCGAGGATGCGGTTGGCCAGCGCCTGCAGGTTGACGAAAGCGCCGATGAGCAGGCAATAGCACTGTGATGCACCCTTAATGGCCTTGGTACCGTTGGTGGTCATGATGACCAGCGACTTTCCATTGACATTCTCGACAGAATACTCGGCAGGACTGTTGCCGAAGTCGGCAAACGAGCATTTCTCGGTCGACTGCTCAGCGCCAACCAGATAGCCGAGCGCCTTATAGGAGAGCGCCTCCTGCTCGGTGGCGACAGGGATGATACTCTGTGCACCGTTGGCAAAGGCCGTACAAATGGTAGTGGTGGCACGGAAAACGTCCGTCACCACCACTACAGAATCCTGATGCTGGTAGAGGTCCAGCAGGCTAGGAGAGAAGCAGATTTCAATCTTCATGCTCACTCCTTGTTTCTTAGAGGAACTTCTCGATTGCCTCCTGCAATGCAGCCTTGCTGGCAGCGCCTACGGTCTTGTGAACAACCTCGCCACCCTTGAGGAAAAGAACCACAGGGATATTGCGGATGCCGAACTGAGCCACGAGGTCCTCACCTTCGTCAACATTGTACTTGCCAATGACAGCCTTGCCTTCATACTCCTCAGCGAGCTGCTCGATGATAGGAGTGAGGCGCTGACAAGGGCCACACCAGGTTGCCCAGAAGTCAATAACTACGAGTTGGTCGCCGGCAATGATCTCGGCATAGTTCTGATCGGTAATTTGCTTTGCCATGTTTTTTTGAGTTATTCTGTTTTAGTATTTGTTTAAAACTTGTGCTATATAATCCGACCCTTTGTCAGATTATAGCAGCATTACTATCTACTCCCCCTCCCTATTTAACGGGAGGGGGTAAGGGGGGTGGGTCTATTTTTAGAAGAAGATCTCCTCGTTCTGGATGCCATCGACCTGAATGTCTACGGTACCCTCGACCTTACCTGACTCGAAGCAACCGCTGTAGATGTTAGCATCGACTACCTGACGGCCGAACTGACCATAGCGGAGGAAGTTGCTGCCAGCCAGTGAAGGATCGGTGATATCCATGACAGCCTCATAGAACTGGCTCTGGATGTCGAGGCTGATCATTGGCTCTACGTCCTTCTTGTCCCAGATGATACCGCCATCGTAGCGAACCTCCTGGCCGAGCAGGTCGTTGAGCGTGAATGCAGCGCTGGCAGGACCACCTACGATCTTGTCGAAGAACTTCAGCTGGCTTGGGAAGGTTACGGCCAGATCGCCATGAGCGAAGAGCGAACCACGACGGCCACCGAGGTAGAACGAACCGATGTAGCAGTTGTCATAGTTGTTGCGGAAGTGGAAGTACTTTGGCAGGCCATACATAGCCACGGCGCGCATGTAGACGTCGAGCATGGTGTGGTCTTCGCTATCCTTCTGCGACAGATCCTTGATGTCGTTGAGCGTAAGAATCTTATCGACATACTTCTGATCGGTGTACTGACCACCATTTGCACCCATGTAGAGCTCGTTGACTACTGCATTGTCGCCCAAATCAACGACGATGTCGCCAATCTCATTCTCCTCGTTGAGGACGGTAGCACAGTTGCCACCGCTGAAGATGGCCTGGCTGACATAGGCTGTAGTGTTCTGTCCGCCACCAATCTCGATGAGCGACTTCTGGACGTGTGGACGAACAGAATTGAGTGCATACATGCGGTCGAACTCATTGGTTGCTGCATTAGGATGACGAGGATCGGTAGGAGTGAGGTAGACGTATGACTTGAGGCTCTCGTCCCAGGTCTCGGTGACGCTCTTGACCGATGGATCCCACTTGTAGAGGTAGTTGCCATTGCCTGCACCATAGATTGAAGCGATGGTGCCACCCTGCATCATGATGCGAGTACCGTTATAAGCCTTACCAGAGACGTCATTGCCACCGAATACACGGCCGTAGGTACCGGCGGTGATCATGATGACCGATGAGTACTGGTTGTCAGCGTAGGTGACCAGCGTTGTGTCGCGACGGCCGGTAGCAGGATCATAACTGATCTTGCTTGGCTTGATGTCGCCCATACGAGAACCACCGTAGATGTTATCGATCTTAAGGCCCTCATTGCCAAGGACGAGCCAGAGGCCTGGAGAGCCACCATCAGCAGGATGGAGGTTGCGGTCACCCAGTTCGTTATAGTAGAGTACATCGCCCTGGTTACAGCCACCATAGATGCTACCGATGTTGGCACGCTGGATGTCCCACTGTGGCTGGAGCGTCAATGGCGTCTTGTTGTTGCCACCATAGAGACGGCAGATATTGTTGGCGAACAGGATCTGAGAGCCATCGTCCTCAAAGCCTTCGTGCAGTGCAGGACGGATGAGGAAGTTCTTGCCACGGAGGTAGCAGCTCTCGGAGATGGTACGGTCGAACTTAGCCATATCGTCCTTGTTCGGATAGTCGATGGTGATATGGGTAGTGTGGTTGACACAGCTGCTGTTAGCTCCACCGAAGGCGCTCAGGATGGTGCCGCCATGAATCTCGAGGTAGGTGCTGTCGACGCTTGGACGGCTCACACCAGCCAGAGACTTCATCTCGCCACCCATGGTGATGACCTCACCGTTGGCGTAGACGTCACCGCTGCCAGCGTCGCCATACTCACCGTTGCCACCGCCATAGACCTCACCGATGAGAGGGAAGCCTGATGAGCTGCCATCCTCATGCTCGCCTTCGTTGATGAAGACGTAGGTGTTAGAGGCAAAGTCGAACTGACGGATGACTGACTTCTGCTTGCTGAGGCCAATCTTGCCAGAGAGGTCGGAACCACCGAATACACGGTCGATGATGACGTGGAAGTGATCGCTCGAACGGTCTTCGATCTCGACCCAGGTGCCACCTTCGATATTGGCCATACGTGCACCACCGAAGACGTCGCCTACACGACCACTATAGACACGGACGTGAGTAGAAACGCCATCGAGAGCGCTGAACTGTGGCATCAGCGTACTCTTGCTGCAGATATCACCCTGGTGACCACCACCGTAGACGCAACCCCAGACAGCGTTGCCTGAAGCATGACGTGCATCCGAACCACGACACTGGAGGTCGACACCAACGTTGGTACGACCGATGACGCGACCGGCAAGGCCACCGCCGAAGACGTTCAGACAGTTAGGAATACACATTTGGCCGTTGAGGACGGAGCCTCTAATATTAATATAGGTGTTGCCGAGAATCTCGGTGTTCTGACCCTTGCCTGCACCGTAGATGAGGCCTGTCTCAGAGTTCCATTCCTGAGAGATACCTACCCAGCTTTCGCCTTCCTTCAGCTGATAGCCGCCGAGCAGATCAGAGTGGAAGTTGAGCGATGCATAACCCATGACGACACCGTAGTCGAGACAGCCGGTGTAGATCTTCGCACCCTTGTGAGCCTTGTTACCCTTGGCGTCGGTTGTCTGCTCAAGGGTTACAAAGCGGTTGAAGAGGTTGAGCTGCAGACGGTCGGTCTTGATGAAGTCATCGTGGTAAGGTGCGATACCGCCTACCCAGGTACGCTCCTTGCCCTTTTCAGGGCCTTCGGTCTCAGTGTAAGCGAAGTGTGCATTGCGCGAACCGCCGACTACCTGATTCATAACCGTCACGCCGAGTGGCAGTGTATAGATATAGGTAGAGTCGCTGGTCATTGAACCACGATAGCCACCACCGGTGAAGTCGTTGATCATGACGTCGGTAGCATCCATCTCGCCAGGAGTTTCGAAGACGTGCTTGTCACCCATACGGTCGTCGATAGGATAGTTGTTGTGGAACTTACCATCCGCATTGAACGTGAGGGTAGGAACACACGACATATCGATGGCGCGAGCGAAGTGCTGGAAGTCCTCCTCGTCGAGGAAGCCATGATACCACTCCTTGCCATCCTTGGTTGAATAAGGGATGTTGCCTTCGGTGAAGAAGTTCTCACCGTTACAACCCATGACGAGGTTGCCGATGCTTACGTGGCTACCGATGTTGAGTGCTACGCGACCAGAGTTCGGTACGAGCACCTCGCGGAGAAGACCCCATTCAGGACGGTTGACCTTGTCTTGCTCAAAGAGGCCGACGGTGGTATTGTTGCCGCCACAGAAGAGCGAACCGAGAATCTTGACGCGGTCATTAGCGCTGCTGCCGATGACGTTGATCTCAGCGCTTGCCACGTGTGGACGTGAGCGGTTGATATACTTGTTGTTTGAGTTATCGATCTCTGCACGAGAGAGGAACTCACGCTGGATGTCCTCACCATCGCCTGAACCGAAGACGTCGTAAAGGATGGTGCCACCATAGATATTGAGGTGTGTGCCATAGCGCTCGTTGTTGCCGCCAGCGATCATACCTGCTACGTCATTGCCAGCAGTGATACGGCCGATGTAGATCTTGCGGTTGTTGACCGAATCGTTTGGCGTACCAATGTTCACCTCGGTTTCGCCATTGACGTTGCTCATGAGTGAACCACCATAGATGCGGATCACATTGCCTGACTTGATATTGACGGTAGAGCGAGTGGTATAGGCGCGCTCAGAGTTGTCGTGGTTGAAGAAGAAGCCATTGTTGAGCGCCTTGTCGCGGAGGCCACAGTCGCCTTGCATACCGCCACCGTAGATGTTGCGAATCTGCGCCATACCTTCGACAGTGACGTTGGTAGAACCATAAACCTGGCCGTTGAGACCGCCACCGAAGACATCAGAGAAGGTGATGAATGGGATGGTCTCCATCTTGGTGATAGAGTCGAGGCTCTCGGTGATGTTTGCGAAAGTTGTCTGCTGCAGCTTCAAGCCTTCAGTATTGTCAACGTTGATGTTTACGTGAGTGTCACCCAAGACATCAGTGTCAGAGCCGAAACCACCGCCACAGAGGGCGAAGCGACGATCCCAAGGCTTCTCTACATTCCAATAGTGGCAACCTGCACTATCGAGCATGGCTTGGCTGAAGAGGCTGCGATGAGCTTCGACGTAGGTGTCGCCATGAACATGGCTGGCATCACGGCCAGAACCATAGATGCCGAAGAATCGGCCAGCATCGTAACGGCTGCCACGCTTGTTGAAGAAGAACTCACCACCATTGATCATGACGTGAGCGTTGCCTTCGATATCGGAGATGACATTGCGCTCAGCATGGAGCATGTCCTTGTTGCCGTGACCGCCACCGAAGATAGAGTTGCCGATCTTGCCGCCGAGGATGTTGACATAGGTGTTGCCCGATTTCTCAGCATCCTTAGCCTTGCGGACGTCACTATAGTTGCCGCCACCGAAGACGAAGTCCTGAACCTCAGCGTTGCCCTCGATGGTCACGCTGGTCGAACCATAGACAGCCGCAATGTCCTCAGTGCCATTGCGACCGGCAGCCTCACGGTAGTAGCAGCCTTCGCCGGCACCGAAGATATTACCCTTCACGATACCGTCGCTGATCTTGATGTCGGTGTTGCCAAGCACCTGCGCTGTCTGGCTGAAGTATGAGGCGTCCTTCTTAATATCATTGACGATAGGATAGCCAGAGAGGTCATAGTTGTCATAATAGTTGGTACTGCCGCGGCCACCGCCGAAGATGTAGCCTTCTACGATGCCACCATCCATCTTGATGCTGATGTTGCCGAAGATGCTACCACACTGGCTGTTAGCCTCACGGGTTTGCAGCTGATTGCTGAAGCCTGTGCCGCCGCCATAGACACTGCCATAAAGGTGAGCGCGGCCGCCAATCTTGATGTTGACCTCTGAGAACTCAGGATAAATCAATTCTCCATGAGGATTGATGATGCGAGGCATCTTGCCCTTGGCTTGCTCGTAATCACCGTAGGCGATCTTACCATTACGTGTGGTATAAGGGATGAGCTCGTCGAGCGTATGCTTCTCGTCGTTGAGCGCAAAGCCCATTACGCT
This sequence comes from Bacteroidales bacterium, assembly GCA_045628985.1. Lineage (GTDB taxonomy): Bacteria > Bacteroidota > Bacteroidia > Bacteroidales > UBA3663 > Liminaster. The sequence continues at coordinate 13,490 of JAZQQH010000008.1, forward strand.
ACCTGCACCTGCACCATACATGGTAGTACGGATGTAGCCACCAGTGATGTTGATGTCGGTAATACCATAGAAATAAGAAGCGCAGGTTTCTGTAAAGTCACCTTTAGGCTTCAGGACTCGGCCATTGCGACCCAAGTTAGCACCAAAGAGGTCGAAGACGATACCTGACTCGATGTTGATAGTTGTCTGACCAAAGAAACTGTCAGAAGGACGAGCGATGAGCTCACCCTTGCTACCCTTCACATAAGCAGGACGGCCAAAGCCGACGTTGCCACCAACGACACGACCTACTCGTGAGCGACCTTTGATATCGATGGTCGAAACTGCCCAGCATGAACCGTCGGCCTGACCACCTGCCACGAGTGCCAGATCGTAAGGATTGGCCCAGTCGTTGCGTGTGTTACAGATATCCACGAGGAGGTGTGGCTTCATAGGATGACGAGGCGAACCTGAGATATTGCCCGAAGTATAGCAATTCTTGGTGAAACGGCTACCACCGATCAGTCGGCCATAATAACCTGAGAGCAGACGGATCTGATTCTCTTTGTATTCATATTCCTCGAAATCAGGGTTGAGGAATCCTGCAAATACAGAGAACATAGGGCTGTGAGCGCCCTCTGCGATACCGTATGCATGATCCATCATAGCGTAATTCTCCATCACAATGCCATAACCGAAGGTGAGGTCATTGTTCTGTGCATAGATGAATGCAGAGCCACGCTTGCCTTCTTCGCAGTGGAAGGTGATATTCTCAAAGCGGGTGTCGGCCGAAAGCAGGATACTCTCACCGCTCATCACGATTGAGCCGTTGCGCAGGTTGCCATAAGCACCGCTCACGATCATAGGGTACTTATAGCCAGAGATAGCCTTCGCATTCGGCTGAGTCATCTCCTGGTCGAAGTATGAGGTGAATACGTTCTCATCATAATCGCCCATGATGACGATGATGTTATCTGCCAGCTTAGCCTCCTGAGCTACCGGTCTTGCCAGCTCAATGGCACGAGCCATGGTCTTTACGGCAGTGGCAGGAGTCGCGCCATCGTTGCTGTCGTCGCCGGCAGGGTAGGCGGTCTTGCCGTCATAGGTATACTTGGCAATATCTTCGGCCGAAGTGATGCCATGCAGGTTGACGTAGATGACATTGGCCAACGAACAGAGGGTACTGAAAGCCATCTCTGCATTCTTCTTGCTGCGAGCTACACCCAGATAAGTGTGACCATTCTGAGCGCCTACCAGGTTGATACCCTCACCGACAACCTTTTCTTCATCAGACAGGTCATACCAGGTGTAAGACAATGACTGTGCCAGCTCATTCTTGCTAGGACCGACGAGCTCTGCATTGAAATTGTATGAGCGGCCGCCAGCAACCTTGACCATTGAGGTGGTGCGATAGCTGATGTCGCAAACCTCTACCATGATGCCATTCTCGGCTACAACATTGCCCTTGGCGTCAAGAACCTCGACGCTGAGTGTCTCGTTGTGCATCAGATATGGCACCTGTACTTCGCTGGTCTTCGAAGCCAGCTCTTTGTTATCGAACTTCCAGCGATAGGTGTAGTTGCCGTTCTTGGCAAGCTTTGCCTGATACTTGGTGCTATTTTGATCGCCAGCAGGAACGATGCTTACGGAATTGGCTTCGAAAGAATAGGTATGATCGCCCGTCTTACGCCAGGTCAGCTGGTTGTACTTGCCTTCGGTAGCAGAACCCTGTTCCTTGCTGAACTTGATGCTTTCTGCGTTGGCTCCGCTGATATTTGACAGGTCGGTGCTGATATAGCCATAAGAATGTTCAATCTTTGCTGAAGGAACCTTGATGCCATAGGTAGCACCTTCTCCGAACTTCTCCTGCATGTCGCCGACGAGAGGAGCGATCCAGAACTGAGCGTTGTATGGCATGTTCGACTGGAGGAAAGAATCTTCAGCCTTGATGTCAGTGACGATACAGTTTTCGATGCGAGAATTGTTATACATCTGACCCACCAAAGCACCGACACGATACTTGTAGCTTGGAGTAACCTCACCGCTTGGCTCATAGAACTCAAAGGTGACATGCTCCACATGAAGGTTCTCGATGGCCGATTCGAAATCTTCGTCACCGCCTAACTGAGGGAACAGGCCTACGTGCAGCTGACGAGGAGAATATCCCATCATCATTCGGACGTTGCTGATCTTATGTCCATCGCCATCAAACTGAGCAATGAAAGTGCGATTAGCCGTAGAAGCTGAGCCATACAACCATATCTTGTTGTTGAGATTGATGTCACAAGTCAACTTGTAGTGTTTGCGGAAGCATACACCACTGGCGTTGTCATAGTTCTGCATCAAGAAGGCAAACTCTTCTGCCGAGGTGATCAGCATAGGATCCTGCTTACTGCCACTACCCATGATAGGGCGACGAAGGGTTCCATCCCATGTGTCAGTCTCAGCCAGAACCTGCTGGTTAAGGCCGCTGAATGGCATCCATAAAAGAACAGCAAATATCGCTGCAATGATCGTACGGAACTGTCGGTTATTTCCCATATCGCGAAAACTTTTTTTTCTTACTTCTTGCACTCGGCTTATCTGCGTTTTTATACAGGTGCTTACCAAGTGATATTTGGGAGCAAATATAAGCATTTATTTCATAACTTGGTTATTCTATGCCCTAAAAAATGCATTTCAAGACGCTTATCTGCACAGATTTCATTTTTTGTCCTTAAATCGAACATAATAATAAAAAAACTGACGCTCATCCTCACGACGATCGTCAGCCCTTTCTCTCATTTTTATGAAGTTTTGTGGAATTACTCACGTTGCAAAGATAGCGCTCTTTTTTGACACTACAAAATTTTTGCTTGATTTGGTTGCCGAAAATAGCGTATTTTAGTATTTATTAACTAGGTTGTGAACTATTTTGAACTATAGACAATCTGTTTGGAAACACTTCTTGACAAATATGACAATAGAAAGACCGCAAGCTACAATAACCCAAAGGAAATTGCGGCTTGCGGCCAATAGAATTATTTAATCTGTAAATTAGTTGCCACCGAAGATCCAGCACTTCTTCTCGTAAACGTACATGCCGTCACCGAAAGCAGCTGCGATGTTAGGGTTAGAACTTACAGAACCGTTACCATAAGGCAACATGTTTGGCCAGCGGTTAAGGCCAGCTTGAGTGTTCTTAGGGTTGGTCATCTTAACGAACTCCTGACCCATAGCCTTGCAACGACGGAGGTCAGTATAGGTCTCAACCTGCTCGTCGATACACATTGCGAGGTACTTCTGAATCATTACGTTCTCAAGTGAAGCCTCAAGGCCAGCAGCGAAGTCTGCACCACCGAGGTCCTCACCGAACCAGCTGCCGATCTCGTCGATACAAGTAGCTACGCCTGCCTGGAATGCTGCAGTAGCGTCCTCTCCAGCACGAGCCTGGCACTCAGCAAGGATGAAGTAAACCTCATGCAAGCTGAACATGTGGATAGGCTGAGAACCCAGATCATAGTATGCTGGATAATCATTATAGAAGCTGATCTTAGCTACCTCTTCATCTCCTGGCTGACCAGCAGCGTCACCATTGTAATAATCATAACGAGGATCGTTGTTTGCTGCCATGAGATCAGCAACAGTCTTTGAAGGAGCAGAGTACCCACGGCTCCAAACAAAAGCAGACCAAGGATTATCGCAAGTTACACCGTTGAATTCGGTAATCTCTGCACCCTGGAAACCAAGGTCGAGAGCCTGCTGTGCAGCTGCCTTAGCGGCAGCAAGAGCGCCACCGTCAATCGCAGACTTGTGGAGGTTATAACGAGCCTTAAGAGCGTAAGCGAGGCCGAGCCACTGCTTAGCATTACCCTTGAAGAGAAGATCCTGCTCTGCCTTCAGACCTTTGTTGCCATCGGTGCGCTGAAGGTTCTTGATAGCCTCATCGATAGTAGCGAGGATGCCAGCATAAACCTCCTGCTGCTTGCTGAGGTTTGGCTGCTTGATGTCCTCCTGAAGAGCCTCAGCGTAAGGAATATCACCATGGAGGTCAGTCAAGATACCCCAGTTGATAACCTGGAGGCACTGAACCGCACCGAGGAGGTCCCACTGCTCGCCGCTGCTTGCAAGGCCCTCATTGATCTTAACCTCCATTTCCTTGAGGTTCTTGAGGTTGTAGTAACCATTGTTCCAAGTGTTGTTGAAGGTAGAAGAAGCTGCCAACTCACCAGAGTTACGGAGCTCAGCCTTCATGAGCTGGTTGTTACCAGAACCCATTACCTGCTCAGTCAAAGAAGCACCATAGAAAGCATAGTCACCAGAAACTGAACCGAAACCGGTTGACATGATGGCTTCACTCAACTGAAGATTCGCAGAAACTGCACTACCCTGTGGGTGTGAGTTGTCTACGTTTACCTTGTCCATCTGGTCCTCAGTACAAGCTGAGAAACCGACGATAGCAAGGGTCATCGCCATTGAAATATATTTTTTCATAACTTTCTTCTTTCTTTATGAATTAGAATGAAACCTTAAGACCACCACCGAAGCTTGAGGTGCTTGGTACAGAGAAACGCTCGAAGTAACCAGACATGTTGCCGTTACCCTGTGAAGCCTCAGGGTCGAAGTTAGGAAGCTTAGACCAGAGGAGGAGGTTACGAGCGAAAGCGTAAACTGAAACGTTTACACCACCGATCTTTGGAAGGTCATAGTTCAAAGTAACGTCACGGAGCTTGACGTAGTCGGTGTCATAGATACCTGACTCAGTTACGTCATAGTAAGACATGTAGTAGTCCTGCTTGCTTACCTCAACGGTATTCTTCTGGCCAGTAGCTACATCGATACCCTCAGCAATCATAGTACCCTCGTGGTATGGAAGAGACTCCTTAGTTACGCCGAAGTAGTTCATTACCATGTTGGTACCGTGATACATGTGACCACCGGTCTGATAGCTCCAGGTTGTGTTCAAACTCAACTTCTTCCAGCGGATGTTGAAAGTCCAGCCGAGTGTCCAATCTGGCTGACCACCACCGAGGTCCTGCATCTCAGAGGTGCCGTATGGGAGACCCTCAAGGAGAAGGAGCTGACCATCCTCGCTACGAGCGAAGCCGTAACCATAGATGTTAGGATAGGTACAACCTGCCTGTGCACGTACCTGTGGCTCAACGAAACCACCGAGCATAATTGACTCGACACCTTCAGCAAGCTCAACAACCTTATTGGTCATCTTGGTGAAGTTTGCACCGAGGTTAACATCCCAGTCGCGGGTCTGAACGATAGCTGCGTTGATGCCAAGCTCGTGAGCATCAGTCTCCATCTTACCAGCATTGGTCATCATAGAAGAGTAACCAGTGGTACGGTCGGTAGGAACTGAGAAAATCTGATCCTTAACATCCTGACGTGAGTAGGTGTACTCCAGACGGAAACGACCATTCAAGAGAGCGAGGTCAGCACCGAGCTCCCAGTTGGTGGTGTTCTGTGGCTTCAAGTTAGGATCGTAGAGAGTAGAGCTTGGTACGTATGCAGAAACACCGCTAGGCAATGGGAAGGTTACAGGAGTATAGCTGTAGAAGCCGCCGCCGTAGCCTGGAGTGGTGTAATAAGTCTTATAATAGTGACCAGCCTGACCTACCTGTGCGAATGAAGCACGGAGCTTACCATAAGTAAGAACCTTCTGATCCTGGAGGAATGGAAGCTTGGTGAACTCCCAACCGAGAGATACAGATGGGTAGAAGAAGTTACGTGAACCACGTGGCATGGTTGAAACGTAGTCGGTACGAGCGGTGAGGGTCAAATACAACTGGCTAGCCCAATCGAGAGATGCACTACCGAAGAAACCTACGGTACGCTCCTCAGAAGTAGACTCGCTGCTTGAGAAGTTGGTTGCATTAGCCATGGTTGGGAAACCATAGAAGTTGAAGTTAGAACCATAGTAGTCCCAGCTACGAGCGTTGTCCTCATTGATCTCATTACCGAGGATGACGTTCAAACCGAACTGCTTGTCAGCACCGAACTTGCCATCGAGGTTGATGGTGAACAAGTTGTTGAAAACGTTCTCCTGAACACCGTAGTTCTCAATCTCACCGTTCTTATTGATAGCAGAACCAACCTCAGCCTTATCAGCATAGTTAGATGTCCACATATCAATACCGGCCTGCTCACGGAACTTCAAAGTGAAGCCATCCCAGCCGAGATCTGGAGTATACTCCAAGTACATGTTGCCGAACATACGGTTAGTGTGCTGGAGGAACTCATCATTATCCTTCCACCAGTATGGGTTATTGAATGAGGTAGAACGGAATGAAATCTGAGTAGTTGGATCGCCAGGAACGTGGCAAGGAATACCCTTGAGGTCATACTCAGCAGGAGCAGAGAATACTACGTTAGCGATACCGCTATTAGCACCAGGAGCAGAGGTGATCTCGTTGGTGGTGTAGTTAGCAGAGAAACCTGTGTTCCACTGCTTGTTGATCTTCCAGTCAACTACACCACGAGCACCCCAACGGTCCATGCCAGTTGATGGGATGATACCAGTTTGATGTGAGTTGCTGAGGCTGAATGAGTAGGTAAGACCGTTTATGTTCTGCGAGAGAGAAACGTTGGTGTTCTCGGTGAAACCAGTACCGAAGAAGTCGCCTACGTTGTCATAGATCTCTGGGGTGGTCCAACCGCTCAAACCTGCCTGTGCGCGCTTGGTGTTGTAGTACATACCCTGATGGAGTCCATCAGCCTGGGTGTACTTGTTGTCAACGTTACCACCATAGGTCTTGTCATTAGGGAGATCAACAATCTTAGGACCCCAAGACATAGAAGAAGTAGGAGCATATGCAGAAACACCATTACCCTGAGCATAGGTGGTCTGACGCTCGAACTTACGAGCCATTGTCTGTGCAGAAAGATCGGTAGAGATAGTAACCTGTGGCTTGCTTACGTTCTTGCTGCCACGCTTGGTGGTAATAACGATAACACCGTTAGAAGCACGGATACCATAAAGAGCAGAAGCAGCCTGACCCTTCAATACGTTGATGGTCTCAATGTCCTCAGGGTTGATATCGATGCTACGGTCAGCCTTGTTAGCACCAGTTACAGAAGAACCGGTACCGAAGTCTGCGGTAGTGTTGATTGGCATACCATCGACTACATAGAGAGGCTGGTTGTTGCCAGAGAATGAACGAGCACCACGGATAACGATCTGTGCAGAAGCACCAGGAGCACCAGATGAAGAACGTACGTCTACACCAGTGAGCTTGCCCTGGATAGCGTTAGCCAATGAGTTGGTACCTGCCTTGCTCAACTGCTCAGACTTCAAGTCCTGTGCAGCATAGCCGAGGGCCTTACGATCACGCTTGATACCCATGGCAGTAACTACTACGTCTTCAAGGACCTGCTCGTCAGAACCGAGCTGGATGTTCATCTTGTCCTTGACAGGAGCCTCCTTTGGCTCCATACCAACGTAAGAGAAACGGAGTGTCTTTGCACTCTGAGGAACACTGAGGGAGAACTTACCATCGATGTCAGTCACAGTACCGAGGTTGGTACCTACTACTACGACTGATGCGCCGATGATTGGCTCTCCATCTTCGGCAGAAGTAACGGTACCAGTAACGGTACGGTTCTGTGCCATCAACATTGTCACACTCATAACGAGCATAACAATGAAAGATAAGAGTTTTCTCATAATTAAATAAAAAGTTGATTAAATAACACAATATCTATTTGTTCTTCTTTTCGAAGGTGCAAAGTTAAGGAATTTTTATGTGTTTTCAAAATATAAGTTAAAAAAAATATCGACATGGGATAAAAATACATCGCATAATTACGGTTTTGTCATTTTTTGCTTTCAATATTTAGTCAATCTATGCAGGATTCAATATTTGGAACCAGATGTCGTAATCCGCGATGCAAGAATCTCCAAAGTTACTCAACTTTGGACACTTTTTGCTGTAAGAAGTCAACACTAGGATTCTGTTGTTGACTTTCGTAATTACGGCATCCTCCCCAGCGTACGCTGTAGAGGATGCCGTGTTGCAGGATTTTAACACCAGGGACGTGGTGTTAATATCCGTGATTTGTGATTATCGCGAGAAATTACTTCTCCTCACCACCGATTACGCCCCAGATACCAGCTGCGAGAGCTGCACCTACGAATGGACCAACGATGAAGATCCAAAGCTGCTCGAGAGCTGCACCACCCTGGAAGAGTGCTGGACCGATAGAACGAGCTGGATTGACAGAAGTACCGGTATAACGGATACCTACGAGGTGGATAAGGATCAAAGAAAGACCGATAGCAAGGCCTGCGAGGTTGCCAGCACCCTTCTTTGAGTCGGTGGTGCCAAGAACAACGAGAACAAAGATCATAGTAAGAACGATCTCAGCGATGAGACCACCTGCAATGCTAACACCATCCTGGCATGCATTAGCGCCAGTTCCCTCAAGGCCGTCAACGTTAGCGGTCATGAGTGCGAGGATACAAGCTGCGATAACTGCACCAATTACCTGGAAGAGCATGTACATGCCAGCGTCCTTGCCAGAGATGCGCTTGGTGAGAAGGCAACCAAGGGTGATTGCTGGGTTGATATGGCAACCTGAGATGCCGCCAATAGCGTAAGCCATTGAAACTACTGCGAGGCCAAATGCAACAGAGGTGCCGATGACGGTTTCTGGATCTGCATTGGTACAACCGAGGCTGACAGCAGCGCCACAGCCGAGAAGGGTAAGTACGAAAGTACCAACCATTTCTGCAAGATACTTCTTCATAATAATTAAAATTTTAAAATTAATAATGAAAATAGTAGGGCAAAACCCTGATTAATCGAAAATACCATGCTCTCCGACGGTTGGAGCACTTGGCTGAGCATCGACAGCGTTGCTTACAGCGCAAGGATCGTAACCAGAAGGATAGTAGAATTGTTCATTCTGCTTATAGGGGAGAGCGGGATCAGCATAGACTTTTTCGATGAACTTTGCAAAGATCGGGAGGGCCATAGAGGCTCCCTGTCCGAAAGTCATCTTGTCGAAGCAGATGCTTCGCTCCTCGCCACCGACCCAGGTACCTGCTACGAGGCTTGGCGTGAAGGCCATGAACCAACCATCGGAGTTGTCGTTGGTCGTACCGGTCTTGCCTCCCATAGGAGCGGTGATGTGATAACGTGAGCGGATACGTCCGCCTGTACCTCCATCGACAACATCGCGCAGGATTGGCAGCATCTTGAGGTAAGCCTCCATAGAGAAGACCTCCTGGCGCTGAGGCTCAAAGTGTGCAATCTCGACACCTGAATTATCGCAGATTGAAGTGACGTAGATTGGGTTAGAGCGCATGCCATGGCCAGGGAAAGCCGAGTAGCCGGTAACCATTTCTTCGACCGAGATGTCGCAGACGCCGAGACAGAGGGCAAGTACAGGATCGAGGTGCGCGTGAATGCCGGCGCTATGCAAGAAGTCGACAAAGGCCTCTGGTGTCATGCGGCTCATGACGCGTGCTGAGATCCAGTTGTTTGAGCGCATAAGGCCCCAACGCAAGGTGACCATCTCGCCAATACGCTCCTTGCCACCGTCACGAGGTGTCCATGGACGACCGACGGCGTCATAGAGTACTGGCTGCGAGTTGAGTTCCTCGTCGCATGGCGTGCGACCATTCTCCATGGCCAACGTATAAAGGAATGGCTTGATGGTGGAACCAACCTGGCGGCGACCTGTGGTGACCATATCGTACTGGAAGAAGGAGAAGTCTGGTCCTCCGACGTAAGCCTTGACGTAGCCACAGGTGTCCATGCAGAGGAAGCCTGCACGCAGGAACTGCTTCTGCCAACGCAGAGAATCCCATGGAGTCATGAGCGTATCTATCTCGCCTTCCCAACTGAAGATCTTCATATCGACAGGGGTATGGAAGGCTTTCTCAATCTCTTCCTTGGTATAGCCACCTGCCTTCATCGTATTGTATCGGTCACTCTGTCGCATGGCACGGGTGAGCGAATTGTTGACGTCTTCATCGCTCAGCTTGCGGCTGTATGGCGCGTTCTTCTGAGTGGCTTTCTCTTTGGTGAACTCTGGTTGAAGCACGTCGCGCAACTGCTCAACGACTGCATTTTCCGCATAGCGTTGCATGCGTGAGTCAATAGAGGTGTAGATGCGCAGGCCATCGGTGGTCAGATTGTATTTATCACCGTTTGGCTTCTTATTCTTGTTGCACCAACCGTAGAGCGGATTGGTTGCCCAGGCCAATGAATCGTCCGAATACTGCTGATTCTGCCAAGAAGCATAGTTCTTGCGCTCTGGTTCCTTGGCGCGCATGATCTTGCGGAGGTACTCACGCAGGTAAGGTGCAAGGCCCGACTTATGGTCAGCAGAGTTGGCCAGCTTATATTTGCCATCCTTATCTGTCTGAGGGAGGAGTGGCAGCTGGTTGAGCGAATCGGCTTCTGCTTTGGTCAGGTAATCAGCTTTGACCATCTGTCCGAGTACGACGCTTCGGCGCTGAGTGGTTTTTTCTGGTCGACGGATAGGGTTGAACATCGAAGGGTTCTGCAGCATACCTACAAGCATGGCGGCTTCCTGTACGTCGAGTTCGCTTGGGAGTTTGTCGAAGTAGATGCGAGAAGCAGAGCGGATACCGACGGCATTGTAGCAGAAGTCAAACTTGTTGAGATACATGTTGATGATCTCCTCCTTAGTATAAAGGCGCTCAAGCTTGACGGCAATGGCCCATTCGATAGGTTTCTGCATGGCACGCTCCCAAAGGCCCGAAGCCGCATCGACGGTATAGAGCTGCTTGGCCAGCTGCTGAGTGATGGTCGAACCACCACCTGCCTGCTTCTGATGCATCAGCACGGTCTTGAAGATGGCGCGGAAGAGCGCCTTCATATCAATACCGGAGTGTGACATGAAGCGAGCATCCTCAGTGGCAATCAGGGCGTTGACCAGGTTAGGAGAGAGTTCGTTGTAGTTGATGAACACACGATTCTCCTTAGCTTGGCTGAACTGTCCTAACTCCACACTGTCGGCACTGAACACGATGGTTGCGTACTTGCTCTTTGGGTTCTCCAGATCTTCCAGCTGAGGCATGTAGCCGATATTGCCCACGCCAATCTGATAGAAGAGGAACCACAACGCCAAGACGCCCAGCACGAAACAGGACCAAAGGGTGATGCAGAATATTTTTGTAAATTTTTTCATGCGAAAAAATTAAAATTATACCAATGCTTCAACAGCTTCCTTCACGCGGTGCATAGCCTCTGTGATCTTGTCCTCAGAGGTGGCGTAAGAGAAGCGGATGCAGTCAGGTGCACCGAAAGCTGCACCGGTAACGCCAGCTACGTGACCTGTCTCAAGGAGGTACATAGCGAGTTCGTCAGCGTTGGTGATGACCTTGCCGTCAGCAGTCTTCTTGCCGAAGAGAGCGGTTACGTCAGGGAAGACATAGAAAGCACCCTGTGGCTTCTTGTCAAGACGGAAACCAGGGATCTGCTGCACGAGGTCGAAGATGAGGTCACGACGGCGCTCGAAAGCCTGGCGCATCACCTCCACACACTCCTGTGAACCATTGTATGCAGCCTCTGCAGCCTTCTGTGCGATGCTCGAACAGCCAGAGGTGTACTGACCCTGGAGCTTGGTGACAGCCTTAGCAATGTATGCTGGAGCTGCACAGAAACCGATACGCCAGCCGGTCATTGCGTAAGCTTTAGACACACCGTTGATGATGACTACGCGATCTTTCATCTCAGGGAAGGAAGCGATAGAGGTGAGCTGGCCGCAGTATGAGATGTGCTCGTAAATCTCGTCGGCAATGACGATGATGCGAGGATACTTGGCCAATACCTGTGCAATGGCAGCGAGTTCCTCCTTAGAGTAGATGGCTCCGGTAGGGTTCGATGGAGAGCAGAGAAGTACGACCTTGGTCTTCTCGGTGATGAGGCTCTCGAGCTGTGCAGCGGTGATCTTGAAATCCTGATCCTGACCACAGAGGAAAGGCACGTTGACACCCTCAGCAAGCTTGACCATCTCGAAGTAGCTTACCCATGCTGGGGTAGGGATGATGACCTCATCGCCCTTGTCGACTACTGCGAGGATGACGTTGCAGATCTCCTGCTTAGCACCGTTGCCTACGACAATCTGGGTAGGAGCGAAGTCAACGCCATTCTCCTCCTTGAGCTTCTTTGAGATAGCCTCGCGGAGAGAGAGGTAGCCAGGGACGGCGGTATAGAAAGAGAAGTTATTATCCACGGCCTGCTTGGCAGCCTCCTTGATGTGGTCAGGTGTGTTGAAATCTGGCTCACCTACAGAGAGGTTGATGATGTCGAGGCCCTGAGCTTTGAGCTCCTGGCTCTTCTGTGACATTGCCAAAGTTGCTGATGGCGAAAGGGCCATAAGGCGTGCTGATAACTGTTCCATTGTAGTTTCGTTTTATATTGTTTATTATTATTTGCTGTCTATTCTAATAAATATTGCTATTACTTGACTCTGATTTGTATGATTCTTTGGTCAAGTTAAATATTACTCTTCTTGCGAGGAACCTTTGCCTTTACCGTCCTCAATAACGGCTTAGAGGTTGTGACCAGCCATCGCATGAAGTGCTGGAAGCGGATCTTGTAGGTGTCCCAGTCGAAGAGAGGGGAGTCGTTGATGGCGCGCCAAGTAAGCCAGAGGCCTAACGGCGCTAAGACAAAGGACGATAGCCAGATGCCCGACCATGGCTCCATGGTGCCCTCTTTGGCAGCCTGATAACCAGTGTTGTCGATGATGTAATAGAAAATGAAGAAGAGGACACCGGTGATGAGAGGTACACCCATACCACCCTTGCGGATGATGGCTCCCAGTGGCGCTCCGATGAAGAAGAAGAGCAGACAGGCGATAGAGAGCGAGAACTTGCGATGGATCTCCATGGCGTGATAGTTGATGTTCTTACGCTCGAAGGTCTGCATCTCCTGCTGTATGGCGAAAGTCGAAACCACATTCTGTGACTTGGATTGCGCCTTGCGTACCACCTCTTCCATCTGTGATGGCTCGAGGCTGGCATAAATACTGTCGAGGTTGATAGGTGCGGTCAACTGCAGCTTGACGTTCTCTGAAGACTTCTTGGCCAGAATGTCGGTCGCAGGGTCGAAAGCACCGGTTGTTGTGGCAAAGTACGCACTGTCATTGCGTGCACGATCAAATACTTGGCTGAAGTAGACGTTCGACTTGAGTCGCTGTCCGTAGCCATAGTCGATGGAGTCAATGCGCTGGTTGAGCGAATCGACGGAATGGGTGAGCTGTGCGAGGTTCTTACCGACGTGGCGGTCGGCAATGGCTTCCTCGTCTGTGCGCTCGAAGTCGTTGTCATAGAGTATGTAGATCTCTTTCTCTGTGAATGACTCACGACGGTATTTGGGTTGATTGCTGTTGCGACTATTGCGATTGTTCTCCTTGAAAGTACCCACCTGTTCGCCATTCCACAAGGTGAGCTTGAGGTGGCGGCCAGTTTCGGCCATGGAAATGCGCGCGCTGTCGGAAGTAGTAACGATAGCATCCTCGATGTTGTAACCCTCGAAGATGTAGATGGTCACACCGTGCAACAAACCGGTGTCAAAATCCTTATGATCAACGTAGATATTATAGTTGTTGATCTCCTTGTAGAATACACCTTCCGGAATCTCGAGCTCAGGCGATTTGTGCTTGATGCCCAGGAGGATAGAGTACATCTTGGTATTGGCATACGGCAGTACACGATCCTGGAAGAAGAAAGTGCCGATGGCCAGGAATACCATGAAGATGGTGAGCGGACGCATGATGCGGAGCAAGGAAACTCCTGAAGCCTTCATGGCCAGCAGCTCAAGACTCTCGCCAAGGTTGCCGAAAGTCATCAGTGAAGCCAACAGGATACCCAATGGCAATGCCATAGGGACGAAGGTCAGCGCCGCATAGAAGAAGAGTTCGGCCAATACATCGACTCCCAGGCCTTTACCTACCAGATCTCCCACATAACGCCACAGAAACTGCATCAACACGATGAAGAGGCAGATAAAGAACGTCATGAGGAAGAGCGGGATGAAGGTCTGCAGCATGAACGTATAGATGCGCTTGATTCTCATTACTCTTCTTTTTGTATAAGGGTGTTAAAGGGAGTGAAAGGGTAGATAAGGGGAGTGAAAGGGACGATAGTATTGCTTCCTATAGAAAAGAACAATAGTAAAGGTCGCACGTAAGAGAACAAACGTCCCTTTCACTCCCTTTTCACTCCCCTTATAAACTTTTATATACTCTTATATTATTACTGAATAGCCTTCTCAATAGCCTCGGCGATAGCCTCACCACGGAGGTCGCGGCCAATGATGGTGCCATCAGCACCGATGAGCATGATGTGAGGGATACCCATGATGCCATACTTCTCTGTTGGAGAGTTCTCACGACCACCAGCGAAGATGACTGGCCAGCTGATTGGGAGCTCGCCCATTGCCTTCTGGGTGTCTTCTACACCGTCTTCCCATACGGCAATACCTACGAAGTTGACCTGCTCCTTGTACTGCTCAGCGTACTTTGAGAGGTACTCATTGATCTCACGGCGGCAAGGACCACACCAAGAAGCCCAGAAGTCAACGATGACTGGCTTGCCCTGTGCTATGATGTCGCTGAGCTTAGCTGGCTCACCGGTAGTAGCATTGCTACCCTCAACATCAACATACTGAGTGCCAGGAGCAGTAGCAGAAGCTGCAATCTTAGCATTGGCGATGCGCTGAACGCGAACGTCGTTCTTGATCAGCTCGCTTGCCTTCTCAAGGGCAGCGCTGAGAGTAGCACCATCCCACTCGTATGCAAGGTTGGTGAAGCACTGGAGACCGAGAGAGTCGTCTTGGTGACGTGAATAAACCTCGTCCATGATCTTCAGATAGAGAGCATCCTGCTCCTCTGCATTGTCCATGTGACGAATAACTACCATCATGCTGTCAAGATATGCAGCATCCTCTGCGGTAGTTGGGGCAGCCTTCTGAGCGCAGCTGGTCAAAGCAGCAACAGCGGCCAAAGCGGCAAAGAATAATTTTTTCATTATACCTTATATATTTAAAAGGAGTAAATTATACTGGTTATTTCAAGCTCAGATGGAATTATTCGATGAGGAGCAGATCTGCGCCTTCGAGCACA
Organism: Bacteroidales bacterium; assembly: GCA_045628985.1. GTDB lineage: Bacteria > Bacteroidota > Bacteroidia > Bacteroidales > UBA3663 > Liminaster. The sequence continues at coordinate 28,562 of JAZQQH010000008.1, forward strand.
TTATCACCCTTGCCGACGTAGACAGCCTTTACGACGCCGTCCTTGCCGCAGTTGATGTTGTTCTCCATCTTCATTGCCTCAAGCACGATAGCGCAATCTGCAGCCTTGACTGCCTGACCCACGGTGACGTTGACGCTGAGTACGGTGCCAGGAAGTGGAGACTTGGTAGCACCAGCAGCACCAGCAGCAGGACGTGGAGAAGGAGCCGAAGCTGGAGCAGAAGGAGCTGCGGCAGCAGGACGTGCAATGACTGGCTTTGGCTTCTCAGCCTTTGGCGCCTCTGCGAGCTCGACGGTGTAGGCGTTGCCATTGACCTCGACCTCAACGTTCTGGCCATTGATGTCCTTGACGGCTACCTCATACTGGTTGCCGTTGAGTTTCAGTTTGTATGTCTTCATATTCTTATTTATTTACGTAGTGGAGAACGCTTGTGGTTATTGCCAGCACCTGTCCAAGCCGATGCCGATGGAGCCAAGGTGAGAACGCCCGATTCCTGATCGTGCATGCCATCTTCGTTGAGGAAGAGTCCTACGGCGATGATAACTGCAAGTTCCTCCTCATTGCTGATGCTGTCCTTTGCCTCCTGACGAGCCTTGCTGGCTTGTGCGCGACGGTCATTGACCTGCTCGATCTGCTTCTTGCGGTGGAAAGCCTTCTTGATCTGAAGACCACACCATGTCAGGGTAGGATAGAGGTACTTGAAGCTCAGGAAAAGAACCACCAGTGCACTGAATACCACACCCATCGAAATGATTGCCATCATCCAGCCGATAGGATCCTGCTCGCCGAAACGATCTGCATTATTGGCCAATGCAGGAGTGAATACTGCAGAAAGGAGACCTCCTAATATGATTATTTTTTTCATATGCTAATTGTAATTACTCCCCTCCCTTGTGGTCCTCGCAGCGAATAGAAGGCTTGATAAGCCTTTTGCGAGAAGACGCGCTTTAGCGAGGGGAAGGTAGGGGGAGGGTCTTCTTATTTACAGCGGCAGATTATCATGTTTCTTAGCCGGATTCTCCACACGCTTGTTATGCAGCTTCTCGAGGGCGCGGATTACGCGGAAACGAGTGTTGCGTGGCTCGATAACGTCATCGATGTAACCCTTGTGAGCAGCGTCGTATGGGTTGCAGAAGAGAGCCTCATACTCAGCCTTCTTCTCTGCAATCACCTGAGCCTTAGCCTCTGGAGTCTCGGCAGCCTTGAGCTCCTTGCCATAGAGAACCTCTACAGCACCACCAGAACCCATAACTGCGATTTCAGCCGATGGCCAAGCGTAGTTGACGTCGCCACGAAGCTGCTTACAGCTCATCACGATGTGCGAACCACCGTATGACTTGCGGAGGGTGACGGTTACCTTAGGTACGGTGCTCTCGCCATAAGCGTAGAGAAGCTTAGCTCCATGGTCAATCACACCGTTATACTCCTGGCCAGTACCTGGGAGGAAGCCCGGAACGTCAACGAGAGTTACGAGTGGGATGTTGAATGCGTCGCAGAAACGTACGAAACGAGCAGCCTTGCGCGAAGCATTAGAGTCGAGACAGCCGGCCATAACTTTTGGCTGGTTAGCTACGATACCTACTGACTGGCCGTTCATGCGAGCGAAGCCAACGATGATGTTCTTTGCCCAACCTGAGTGAACCTCGAACATCTCGCCATTGTCGACAATCGAAGCAATGACCTGATACATGTCGTATGCCTGGTTGGCTGACTCTGGGATGATCTCGTTCAACGCGTCGTCCATACGGTCGATAGGGTCGGTGCACTCTACGCGTGGAGCCTCCTCCATATTGTTCTGAGGGAGGTAAGAGAGCAGGGTGCGGATCATCTGGATAGCCTCCTCCTCGTCTTCTGCAGCGAAGTGTGCAACGCCCGACTTGGTAGCATGAACCGAAGCGCCGCCAAGACTCTCCTGATCCACTACCTCACCAAGGACTTCCTTGACAACCTTTGGTCCGGTGAGGAACATGTATGAGGTATTCTTGACCATCAAGACAAAGTCGGTGAGGGCCGGTGAGTATACCGAACCACCTGCGCAAGGACCCATGATAGCCGAGATCTGTGGGATGACGCCCGATGCGAGGATGTTGCGCTCGAAGATCTCGCCGAAGCCGGCCATCGAAGCAATACCCTCCTGGATACGTGCACCACCTGAGTCGTTAAGGCCGATGACAGGAGCGCCGACGCGCATTGCCATATCCATGATCTTGCAGATCTTCTCAGCCATGGTTACGCTGAGCGAACCACCAGAGACGGTGAAGTCCTGAGCGAAGAGGAAGACGAGGCGTCCGCCGATGGTAGCCGAACCGGTCACGATACCGTCACCGAATGGGTGGCTCTTGTCAGTGCCGAAGTTGGTACAACGGTGAATGAGGAACATATCCGTCTCCTCGAACGAACCTGGGTCAACGAGTGCCTCGATGCGCTCACGTGCTGTCTGCTTGCCCTTGGCATGCTGTGCCTCGATGCGCTTCTCACCACCACCCATGCGTGCTGTCTCGCGGTTCTTGATGAGTTCCTGAATTTTCTGTAATTGTATGCTCATTTGTCAAATATCAAATGTCAATTTTAATTTGCTATATTGAATAATTAATGTTCACGCGTGAATATTAATTATTCTTCGTCCTCCTTGATGTTGTGATATACTGCTGTTACGTCATCATCCTCATCAAACTTGTCGAGAAGCTTGTCGAGGGTCACGCGCTGCTCAGCAGTAACCTCCTTGTAGTCATTCGCGAAGCGGAGGAACTCGGCGCTCTTGATCTCGAAGCCATTGTCCTCGAAGTACTTCTGGAGGTCAGCGTAGCTCTCTGGCTCGCCCTCTACGGTGAGGGTGTTCTCCTCCTCGTCGAAGTTGATTTCCTCTACGCCGAAGTCGATGAGCTCCAACTCAAGCTCCTCCATGTCAATACCCTCCTTAGCGCCAACGGTGAAGACGGCCTTGCGGGTGAAGAGGAATGAGAGTGAACCCTGGGTGCCGAGGGTGCCGCCATACTTGGTGAAGTAAGAGCGTACGTTAGCCACGGTACGGGTGTTGTTATCAGTAGCTGCCTCTACGAAGATAGCAATGCCGAATGGTCCGTAGCCTTCGTAGGTCAACTCCTTGTAATCGCTGGTATCCTTATCGGTTGCCTTCTTGATGGCACGGTCGATAGTATCCTTTGGCATACCTGCTGACTTAGCAGATGCGATGAGAGTACGCAAGCGGCTGTTGGTGTCTGGATCAGGACCACTGCTCTTTACGCACATTGTGATTTCCTTACTGAATTTTGAAAATGCTTTGCTGTTCTTGCTGTTACGCGCCATGATGCGCGCCTTACGGTATTCAAAAGCTCTTCCCATAATATTAAGCCTCCATCCCCAGCCCTTCCCCCTAAAGTGGGGAAGGGAGTAGTTACTCCCAGAGATTCGACGAGGCAGTTTTAATTGTTATTTGTATTTTGTTATTTTTTATTAATTGTAAAGACCCATGCATTATCGCAATGATGCTCCCATCTTCTCCTCGAACGCCTTGATGATTCGGTTCATCGTATTCTCGATGGCTTTGTCATTCAAAGTCTTCTCAGGATCCTGGAGGATCAATGAAATAGCATACGACTTCTTGCCCACAGGCAGGTTCTTGCCCTCATATACGTCGAAGAGAGTGACGCTCTTGAGGAGCTTCTTCTCATTGTCGAAGCACATCTTCTCGATTTCTGCGAACTGTACGGTGTTGTCGACGAGGAGTGCGAGGTCACGCTTCACAGGTGGGAACTTAGAGATCTCCTGCTGCTGAACGCTTACCTTAGCTGCATCCTTCATGAGCGACTTCCAGTTGAGGTCGGCATAGTAAACCTCCTGCTCGATGTCGAACTTCGAGAGGATCTTGTTGCTCACAATGCCGAGGGTGGCGAGCACCTTACCCTTCATGTTGGTAATCTCAAGGCCAACGGCGAAGATGTCGCTGTTGAACTGGCGCTGTTTCAAGCCCTGCTGCTCCAAGCCGAGGCGCTTCAGGATGTTCAATACCGCAGCCTTCAGCTCGTAAACGTTGGCCTTGGTGTCGGCTACTGCCCAAGAACCCTGGTTGCGGTTACCGGTCATCCAGAGGCCGAGGTGGCTCTCCTCGCTATAACCGATGATGCCACGACCTTCCTGCTGAACCTCGAGCGCAGTCTTCTCACCGTCCATGACCTGGAGGTTGACCACAGCCTGCTTGGCAGCGTTGTAGTGCTCTGTGTTGCCAAACTCATAGAAGCGGCAGCTCTGGTTCTTATAGTTGATGTTGCGGATGATGCTCTGCAAGCCGCCGAAGAGCAATGTCTGGCGGAGTACGTTGAGGTCACTTGAGAGTGGGTTCATCACACGTACGAGGTTCTCCGATGGGTAGGTGGTCAAGCCGTCATAGAAAGCCTCTGCGGTGAGAGAGTTGCAGAGAATCTCGCTGTAGCCGGCACCCGTCAGCTGCTCGCTGATGATCTGCTGCAGTCGGTTGCTCACGTCAGCAGCGCTCTTCTGTACAGGGCTGGTGCGGACGCTCTTTGGCAACTCCACACGGTCGTAGCCATAGATACGGAGGATGTCCTCAATGACGTCACAGTCACGGGTCACATCCACGCGGTAAGCTGGGATCTGGATCTTTACGCCCTCAGCATTCTCCTCCAAGATCTCCATCTCAAGCATGCCCAGAATCTTCTTGACCATCTCTACCGGGATGTCAATACCCGAAAGTCCGTTGACGCGCTTGTAGGTGAGGTCAACCACAGCAGGAACATTCTTCACTGGATACTCCTCCACGATGTCCCCCACAATGGTACCACCGGCCAGCTCCTTCACGAGGAGAGCAGCACGGCGCAGTGCGTATGGGATGTTGTCAATGTCCACGCCACGCTCGTAGCGGAACGAAGCGTCGGTCGAGAGCTGCTGGCGGCGAGCGGTCTTACGTACCCAGGTTGGGTGGAAGCAAGCGCACTCCAGGAAGACATTCTTTGTCTCAGCAGTAGTACCTGACTCAAGGCCCCCGAATACACCGGCAATGCACATTGGCTCCTCCGTGTTGCAGATCATAAGGTCACGCTCAGAGAGGCTGTGCTCGTTGCCGTCGAGGGTCACAAACTTGGTGCCCTCAGCGCAGGTCTTCACCACGATCTGGCCACCCTTGATCTTATCTGCGTCGAAGGTGTGCATTGGCACAGCGGTCTCGTGCAGGATGAAGTTGGTGATATCGACGATATTGTTGATTGGGCGGAGGCCGATGGCCTGGAGGCGTGTCTTGAGCCACTCTGGCGACTCGCGCACGGTCACGCCGCTGATGGTGATACCTGAATAGCGTGGGCAAGCCTCTGCATTCTCTACCTTGATGCTGATTGGCTTATAAGGCGACTGGATAGTCTTAGCGATGAGCTTGTCAGCAGCCAGCACGGTGTCAAAGTTAGCAATGCTTGGCTTGGTGAGCTCGCCTGGCAGGTTATGAGCGCCGAGGTATGCGTTGAGGTCACGTGCCACGCCGTAGTGGCTGGCAGCGTCGATGCGGTTAGGAGTAATGTCTACGGCAATGACATAGTCGCTCTCCACATGATAGTACTCAGCGGCAGGCATGCCCAGCGGAGTGTCCTCAGGGAGTACGATGATGCCGGCATGGTCAGTACCTACGCCGATCTCGTCCTCTGCGCAGATCATACCGTTAGAGTTGACGCCACGGAGCTTGGCCTTCTTGATGGTGAAGCTCTGGTCGCCGTCATAGAGCACGGTGCCGAGGGTAGCCACAATGACCTTCTGGCCAGCAGCCACATTAGGAGCGCCGCACACGATCTGAGCCACTACATGGCCCTCGTCGGTGATGGTGCAGTTAGCGCCGTATGCCTCCTTGACCCACTCTGCAGTGCCAAGGTCTACCGTAGTGACGTGCATGTGGTCAGAGTCAGGGTGAGCCTCGCAGGTGAGTACATAACCCACTACCAGGCCCTTCAATCCGCCACGGATGGTTTCGATTTCTTCGACGCCTTCGGTCTCAAGGCCGATAGAAGTAAGGGCTGCCGAAGTCTGCTCTGGGGTGAGATCAAACTTCAGATAATCTTTCAGCCACTTGTAAGAAATGTTCATAATTGTATATCTTGTTTTTAATATATTGCTCAATGGGGTTCTTTGAGTCCTATGTTTTAGATTACTCAAAAAGCGCGCGCAAATATACATATTAAATATGAAATACACAAAAAAACACACCTCTTTTTGGCCCTAAATCGGCCATGTTTACATTTTTTTTGCTTTTTGTGCAACTCTTCTTTGCAATTTCAAAATATAATTCATAACTTTGCAGCGGGCAAATTGCTCAAAATACTTATCAACTAAAGACTTCTACAATCTATAAACTATAATCTCTAAACTCTAAACAAACATGGAAAGAACATTTGTTATCCTTAAGCCTGTTACCATCCAGCGTGGTCTGATCGGCGAGGTCATTAACCGCTTTGAGAAGAAGGGCCTCAAGCTCGTCGGTATGAAGATGATGCAGCTCAATGACGCTATTCTTGCTGAGCACTATGCACATCTCGTTGACCGTCCATTCTTCCCTGGCCTCAAGCGCAGCATGATGGCTACCCCAGTCATCGTATGTGTATGGGAGGGTGTCGGCGCTATCGAAGTCGTACGCCTCATGGCAGGTGCTACCAATGGCCGTAAGGCTCTCCCTGGCACCATCCGTGGCGACTACTCTATGAGCGGCCAGATGAATATCGTTCATGCCAGCGATGGCCCTGAGACAGCCGAGGCAGAGATCAAGCGCTTCTTCAAGGACGAGGAGCTCTTCTCTTACGACAACGTAGCTTGCGCTAAGTTCGGCTATGCTGAGGACGAGGTATAAACCCGAGTCTAAGTCAAAAGACCCAGCAAATACTAAATCATAAATATTATATCCACCCCCGCTACAGTAATTGTAGTGAGGGTGGATATAATGTTTTAAGTAGGCCCTTGACCCCTTCTTAGAGCTCTTCAATCAAATCACCGTCTTTGTAAATAGCATATATTCCACCATCGCCACTGGAACAACCGCAAGCCAGTCATTCATTTCGACAGCGTCCCGGATCTGAAGGGACTTAAACTTCTCAATCCTTTGTATAACTATATTGTGCACAGGCAGACGCTGCGTGTCCTCTACCAGTCTTTCAATGTGCTGGAGCCTGTGGAGTATATCCTCTGTCCCTATCTTCTCAAGGAGTTCCGAAACAGATGGTTCCTCTTTGGGGCAAAGGCAGAAAACCTTCTGATGTACAATCTGGCGCTGGACAGAATCGTCAGCGTCGAGCCGTCGGATGTGGCATTCAGGGAAAAGCCAGAGTTCGATGCAGAGCATTTCTTTGACGATATGATAGGTGTCAGCAAGAACATGCATGACCGTCCTCGAAAGGTCCGTTTCTGGGCATCTGCCGAGCAGAGCAAGTATATCAAGACCAAACCGATACATCCTTCACAAAAGGTGGTGAAGGAGAATCCTGATGACGGGACCTGCATCTTCCAGATTGAGGTCATCATCAATTTCGAGATGTATTCGGTATTCATGAGCTATGGACCGGGTATCAGGGTCATCTCTCCTCATTATGCAGTCTCCTTCATGAAGGACAAGCTGCAGGAAGCAGCAGCATTGTACGACCGCTTTGTGGGGGATAAGATGGAAAACAAGAAAGGAAGAGAGGCCTGAAGGCGATTAAAAAATGCAGATATCCAGTCCTTGGCTTCGCAAATCAGCCAGGACATAAAAATCAGGGAAGGATAGAAAGAGATGGAGTTTAGCAACCGAGACTTGTCAGACAGGATATGTTTTGAAGATGATGACCTCAAGGCGGAATTCATCTATCAGAGTATCTTCCGGTTCCATGATGTTCAGCTTAGCTGTCTTCAGGGGATAGGGGAGATATTCGGCATGCGCCGTGCTCTTACCGAAGTTCCCGGAAAGCCATTGGAGAACTTTGTCAGGGAGTGCGGAAGGTCCGCAGTCTGTGAAATCGAGACTGCCCGTGAGGATATGCTGTCTGTCAGGCTGCGCCATATCTCACTGGATTATGAGCCGCAGAAGAAATGTCTTGCGATTCTTCCCGGTCAGGAACTTTTTGAAAAAGTGCAGAAGGGATCCGGAGACAGGAAGATCCGTCTGAAGACCCAACGATATTGGGTGTCCTCCCTTCATTTCCCTCCACTGGCTGTGTTCATGGAGATGGAGAATGAATGCCGTGAACTGGAGGAGCAGTATGATTTTCTGGAGTCATGGAAGAATTCAGAGGAATGCAGGAAGGCGGAGTCCGTTGTCAGGGATATGATGGCAGCGTTTGAAACTGTCTTGTCTTTTTCTCCACAGGAGTGGTCGGACTGCCTGACCTTCGGATTCCCGCAGGAGGGTACGATAAGCCTGTCTCTGTCAGAAGAACTGGCGTCAATGACAGGGCAGAGAAAAGAGATGTTCCGGCTGGAGGGATGGAGAACAGGTCTTCACAGACTGCTTGGCAGACGGTTTGAACAACGTGTTGCCATATTACAGCAGCGTATTGACAAGGAACTGGAGTATAGAGAGATGCTGGAGCAGCGTTTTTCCCATAATGCTACCCAGGACGAAATCGCCGGTCTCTCTGTGGAGAACAGGGGAAATGACGCCCGTGAGCAGTATTACCTGAACATGGTGCTATGCAAGGCTAAAGGAAAGACACCGAAGCTGCAGGCTGGTGCATTCCTGAACAGATTCCGTTTCTATGTACAAGGCTGGAGGTCTTCCTCGAAGCTGGTGGAGTATGCGGAGAAATGCACGGAAGCTGATACCCGTATAGTTCGGAATGAAGCAGGGAAGGCGACAGCCTTGCATTTCCACTTCGACCTGTTCGATGCCATATATGACTTTTCTGTCTGTAATTTGATAATTACCCTTGGCGGCCAGATCGTCTCGGAGATCTCCGTGGAGGATACCAGGTTCGAATATCAGATGGAGCGGATGTCTACGCATTTCAGCGTGCGGTCGCTATGCGACTGTCATAATCAGCTTAAAGAGTCTCTGGCAGTCATAGACCTGGTTATGAGAGATATCAGGGAAGATCCGGAGTCGTTCGAGAGGAGACAGGAAGGACTACGTGATTTTCTTACCATGACCGGCAGCCTGCTGGTTCCGATAAACGGGGAGGAGCCTCTCTACAGATTGATACTGTACCCGCTGGAGACCGGCAGCCTGAGACTGGGGCTGGATTCATGTGCCGGCACTTTTATCAGTGTCTCAAAGAGCTTTCCTATTGATGAAGCCGGTTCCTCCATGAAACTATGGTGGAGCCAATGGAAGCTGTCTGTGATAAAGGCTTCAAAACTCAGAGAACTGGAAATGAGGCATGAAATGGAAAGATACGGCCAGGCATTATGTGAACTGCGGGGTATCCTCAATAATCAGGACCCGCTTTGAAAAAAACTGACTCTTCTGGAGTCATATTATAATCCCATGATTTTCAAAACAAGAGGGGCCAGCATCGCAGTGAGTACGCCATTGAGAATAAGTCCAACTGAGGCGTATGCCCCGTATGTCTCGCCTTTCTCCATCGCCCTTGCCGTACCCATGGCATGGGTAGCTGTGCCAAGACCCAGGCCCTGCGAATAAGGGTTGCGGACATGCCAGACTTCCAGTATCTTGAATCCGCAGATAGCACCGAACAGGCCGACGGCGATCACGATGGCAGCCGTGAGCGAAGGGATGCCGCCAAGGGCAGTGCATACCTCCATGGCAATCGGTGTGGTAACCGACTTCGGTGCCAGAGACACGATGACCTCTCTTGACGCACCCATCATATTGGCAATGACTACGACGCTGGCTATACCGACCAGACATCCAACGATCTGTGAGAGAAAAATCGGCAAGAACTGCCGTCTGATCTGACCCAGATGCTGATATAGAGGTACAGCTAATGCCACAATGGCAGGCTTCATCCAGAAATTGATGTATCCACCTGCTTTATGATAGGTGTCATAGCTGATTCCTGTAACTTTCAGGAAGAGGATCAGGACGATGATTGTGACGAGGATAGGGTTCAGTACCACCCACCCTGACCATTTCTGAAGCTGCCTTGAGGCATAGAACACGCCAAAGGTGATGGCGAGGAGAACGATTTCATTACTTAGCAGTTCCATCGGCAATACCCTCCTTTCTGTCTTTCAAATACTGATGCGTCCATCCCGTGACTACCAGTACGAGAACCGTACTGATGACCGTCGCGATGACAATAGGCCAGAACTCAGCCTTGACCAGATCAAAATAAAGCATCAATGCTACTCCCGGCGGCACGAAGAAGAATCCGATATTACTGATCAGAAAACCGGAAATCTCCTTAATCCAGTCAACCTTGACAACTTTCATCTGTAGCAATGCAACAAGGAACAGCATCCCGATGATACTGCTCGGGATGCTGATGCCTGTCAGCCATACGATAATCTCACCCACGGCAAGACACCCAAATATAATGAGAAACTGTCTGATCATCTTCACCAAACATTGACATGAACACGCTCAGCATCCCATTTATCCTTTGGTTCGGGAGATTCCGCCGGATGACCGATTGCAACGATGCCCATAGGTACGATGTATTCAGGAAGCTGCAGGAGCTCGCTCATGTATTTCACCTTTTCTGACTGTGGATAGATGCCACACCATACTGCGCCTAAGCCCATGGCATGGGCGGCTAGGAGCAGATTCTCAGTTGCAGCGGATGTGTCTTCAACCCAATAGTCCCTTGCTTCTCCGCCAAAGGCTTTCTGCATATCGCCACAGATGGTGATGGCTACCTGCGAACGGCTAACTGGAGCGGCCTGCCTCAGGTGCATAGGAATAGAATCCAGCATCGCTCTTTCTTTGACCACCACGAACTGCCAGGGACGTGCATCTGCAGCCGTAGGGGCCGCCATGGCAGCACGAAGGAGAGTCTCAATCTGAGCCTCTGTGACGGGGTCGTCTGTATACTGGCGTATACTTGTTCTGGTCATGATGCTGCTGATCACCGCCGCACTGTCTGATGCAACGTTGTTTTCCCCGACTTTGGGTACTTGTCTGCCGCACCCTATCGTAATCAGGCACATGGCAAACAGCATTATAATGTTATTCGCTTTCATTTTGAGGAAAATAGTGTTTGTTTATGTTTCATCATCGCCTCATGAGCCATCTCATGTGTCTCATTAAGAAACGGATATTTGTGATATGGAACGATCCTGGCAGTCACTGAATGGTGTCTCTCCTTCAGTTCTATGCACTCTGTAACAAGGTCTGCATTTGATGACTTGGCGGTAGGTGCCTTGTCGAAGTTCTGGATGTACGCCACATTGGTCAGGAACACAATGTCGGAACCTTCAGGCAGGTCCTTCATCACCCGGATCATCGCCGTGAGTATCATACGAAACTCAGTGGTGTCATGGTCCGCACCCGCGCCACGGCCTATCTCTCCACCGTCATGCTGGATGATGTAGGCCCAGCCGCTGGCTCTCTCCTTATGCCCATAGTCACATGAGCCACCGACCCAGACGTAATATGTCGAATTGTCCCAGATCATAATCTTTGACATTTACAGCCTGTTCAAATCTGTCCTTCGTCCATAATGCCAAGCTTCTTCTTCCAATATCTGCTGTAGATGGCTCCAAGCGGATTGTGCGAGAGAAGCCGGTCTTTGACAACGAGCGTTGTCACAGGCCCCTTGCAGTTGGCATTGAAGATGGCATCGTGACCGACACACAGGCCAACGCTGATATAGAGGTCAACCTGAGCCTCGTTCAGGAAACGTGCCTGGAATTTCGGATTACACATCGCTTCGTGTTCCAGCTCCGGCTTCACCTGCTTGAGCCGGAGCTCATTCTTCCCCACGCTGCATGTCTTGCAGCAGGCACTGAATACCTCGAACCCTTCCTTCTCGAAGAATCGGGCTATATAGCGCATCTCATCATTCAAGCCGATGCAGAAAGCAAAGCCCAGACGCTTGTAACCCATGGCCTTGGCAAATTCTGCAGTCTCCTGAAGGCGTGTGATGTTGCTGTAGAACGTACCTTCGACGTATGCTGCCGCTTCCATGAGACGACGCTCTTCGTCTGTGTATGCCGACGTCACTTCATCCGAAGAAAGCTCCGTACAGTTTATGCCTTTCGTGTAACATGCATGGTGTGTACATGCAGCGCATTTCCCTTTCATTCTTATATCTTTTTATGCGATTTCATTCCTGAATTCCGTAAAGCGATCGATGATCTCATCCCTGACCCTGCGGAACTCTGGTAAGATCTCTTCCTCTGTCCCTTTGAAGGCATCGGGATCGTCAAAACCGATATGTAACCTATGGGCAACCTTTCCTGTGAATACAGGACAAGACTCCTTGGCTCCACCGCATACGGTAATGACGTAATCCCATTCCTGATCGAGATATCGTTCGATGCTCTTGGGATAATGTCTGCTTATGTCGATGCCCAGCTCAGACATCACCTTGATCCCTAGGGGATGCACCTCCTTAGCAGGTCGTATGCCAGCCGAGCATATTTCCCACTCAGGAGCGAGATGTTTCAGTATGCCATGAGCCATCTGTGAGCGACAGCGGTTACCTGTACAGAGAATCAGTATTCGCATGGTTTTATGGTTTATTCTGCATTGAATGGACATCGCCTGCCAATGCATTGGTTGTTCTTGCTTGAATGTATGCACCTGACCTCAGGCCTGGTCATTCCGATTCCCAGATGATCCTTGACGAAATCTATAGCCGAGAGAATGGCGAGGTACGAGTCGCGCTTGCAGCACCGAGGCCCACCGACTTCGCCGATAGCCTTCAGCGAGGATGCTGTCATCTGGTTGGATAAACCCCAGGGCTCCTGTGTAAGTGGTGTCGAGCCAGTGACGATGCTGATGAACATGCCGGTACTTACACCGGCTCCGCACGCTCCCCAGAATCCACATGCACCACCAGGTACACACTTGCCACGTTTCTGCATTTCAAGCAAAGCAGCAGCGAGCTCTATCTCACCTCCTGCATTCCTGTAGGCCGTCAGTAGTGCAGAACCTACCATGACGTGATGTTCGGGGCCATGCATGTGGCAGAACGGCATTGCCATCATCTTCCTGATGATCTCTATCGGATCGGTAGAGGTTTCTGTCAGGCAATAGCCTATGATGTCCGTCAAACCTGTGGTGTGACACTCGCTGCATACGTAGTGCCCGTTGATGCAGCGCGTGCGGCTCATCTCTTTTTTGTGGCAGATGCAGCATTCCATCTCCACCTCCTCCGTGAGGTATTCCAAAGGAGCCTTGCAGATAAGGCATTCTTCACTAGCATTCATACTCTTAGCTCTTTATCATGAGTAAATGGTTGCAACGATCGTTCTGGAACCGCCGTAGTCTCTGTGTTCACATAAATAGATTCCCTGCCAGATACCGAGATTAAGTCGTCCCCTTGTGATCGGGATGGTCAGGCTAACACCGATCATCGTACTCTTGGCATGCGCAGGCATGTCTGACGGACCCTCTAATACATGATCATAGTAGGGCTCGTTCTCCTTGACCAGATGATTGAAGATCTGCTCCATATCCGTGCGGACATCAGGATCAGCGTTTTCATTGATGCTGATCGAACAGCTGGTATGCTTGACAAAGAGGTTCAGAAGTCCTGTCTCTGGCAATGGCTGTGGAAGGTGCTGAAGGATCTCTCCAGTCACCAGATGGAAGCCGCGACACTTCTCTCTGAGCGAAAATTCTACCTGTTGAATCATTGTTTACTTGTTGAATCCTGCAAAAGTGAATACTGGTTTTTCTTCAGAGCTGTGGCACTCATGATGGTCACAAACCTTCGGATTATCCTTTACATTGCCTGCAAGATAATCCTTGGCGAGCTGCATGACCTCACCACTACAACCCTTGATGACCTCGATGTCACATGAACCGAGCTTGTTGATGGCTCCCTGTCCGATGTTGGCGGCAAGCATCAGTGTGATGCCCATCTCCTGCATCTGATAGGCGATGTTCGACTTGCAGCCACACCCTTCAGGACTGTCAAGTGTATAGGTCTTGACAATCTCTTTCTCATCATTGGTCTCAATGACCGTATAGTAGGCACAGTGTCCGAAGTGGCTATCCACCATGCCGTCCCTTGTAGGAATTGCAAATATCATATTATGTTGTTCAATAACTTGTTTTTAACTTGAAGTACCGCTTCCTGATTATGAGGATGCGGAGAAACCAGATTGCGAAGAACCCTTCAGACAAAACATGATAGACCACGTTCCAGGGCTCTGGCAGTTCGATAAACATGCAGGCTATCCAGATAATCAGGTCGAGGTCGAACAGCAGGTTCCACCACCGTTCCCTGTCCGTAATCCTCACTCTCGTAGGCAGCTGCTCTGAAAGTGTAACTACGGTATCACCTCCGATGTCAAAGCGCCATTTCCAAAAGCCGAGCACAATCTTGACAGCAAGGTTATACGAGCCTTCTGGAAGGTCTATGCCTACATCACTGCTCCGCATCATGCCTACCGGCTGTCCATCGATGAACACCCAGTAAGGGATTGCAAGCTTGAAGCGTTGCTTGCGATGCAGTGTCAGTAATGCCATGTTTCTGTATCTTTATTTCAATTTACTCGTCAACCATTTTCTGACAGGTTCATCCCAGAGTTTCAGAGCTGCATAAGCCGCCCCTAAACACATAAAGAAAGTGGCCGAAGACATGAAGGCCAGTTTTCCGAAAGATGCATCATGATGTGTATCCATCCACATGAAGAACATGTACAGCAGCGGATAATGAGCCAGATAGAGAGGATAAGAAAGCCTTCCCAGGAAATCACAGGCATTCCGGGTACGCTGGCTCAGGACGATACGACGTGAACCCAGCCATACTGTCAACGGACAGAGGACTCCGACACAGAACAGATTGAAGATGCCGTCATAGAGAGGGTGCTCATAACCTCCAATCTGATCCACGCATACAATGCCTATAATGATCAGTGAACAGATAGCGAAGACCGGGATGCGTGTAGTCTTGGGCTCTATGTCAGACTTTTTAGCCAGTAGTCGGAACAGCAGCAGACCGACAAAGAACGAATAACCCACTCGTGCCACTCCGATATAGAACTGCTCCGAGGTAAGAGACCAACCTGCATTCAGAGAGCAAGGGTAATCATGCGGCTGAAGCATTCCAAAGAGATTCAGCGAAAGTGCACTGTCTACCAACATCAGGGCAAAGACTCCGACCAACACCATCAGTCCTTTCCTGCCAAGTTTGTACACGAAGAGACAAAACATGATGTTGGCGATATACTCGAATACCATCGACCATTGGGGGATATTCAGTACAAACATCTCCTCGTTGGCTCTGACATTGAACTCTGGTGTCACTGGGATCATGAAGAAACTCATGACCATATTCTGCAACACATACCAGATACTTGCATCTCCAATACCTGCATAATAGTTGCACTCCTGGAAGAAGAACAGCGCAGCTCCAAAGACAATACCGAACAGCACCATCGGTTGAAGTCGGATCAGACGCGCCTTGAGAAAATCCCAGCGAGACATCAATCCGTTTCTCATCTTCCCCTCGTAGGCATAGCCAATGACAAAGCCTGAGAGGACAAAGAAGAAGTCCACACAGAGGTATCCGTGGTTCAGATGCTTGTAAACAGGATCATAGGAGAAGGCTTCGCTCAGGTGAAATATCACCACCATGATGGCAGCTACGCCTCTTAATCCGTCTAATATGTCGTATCTATAAGGTTTCATTCACAAAAATAACGCTATTCAATACTTCTCAAAGCCATATCTATCTCTAAGGCCAGTCTGATCTTCTGGAGTCAGAGAGGTGAAATAGGCTTTCCAACCTGGGCAGAAATTGATATGCCAGCGCCAGAAACGACCTAAAAGTGATTTAGGGTTCTTCTCATACTTTGCCCTGAATGGGCAGTTCGTACAGTTGTGTTTCTTTTCCATATTACTTAATTTTTACTTCTTCCACACATTGACAATCTCTCCGACATACATCACATGGATGCCTGTGCCGGTCTCTTCATGCCACTGGCGACGCTCTATCGGCATCTTGTCGGCTTTGAACTGATCGGAGTAGATCTTCTTGCATTCGATGGCGAGATCAGCTTCTGCGAATATGGGGTTACCCAGATCCGTGAACTCCACCGTCAGGTCGGCACCCTTCACCTTGTCTTCGTCACGACCCGAGGCTGTGCCAAGATACTGAAGCTTTTCACGCATGGCCGAAGGGAAATGCGTTATGGTAAAATAGTCGTTCTTCTCCATGTACTCGTAAGTGTAGCGGCTGGTAGAGACATAGACGGTCACTACCGGCTTACTCCAAAGTTCGCCCAATGTACCCCATGCGATTGTCATCAGGTTCATATCACCTTCCTTGCCTGCAGCCAGCTCAAACCACTCATCTGCGAACATTCTGACAGGATTACCCTCGATGTCGCGAGGCGTAATCTCCTGCCAGGGTAATTCTTTGACAGAAGCCTCACACTTCACAGCATCTTCCGCTGCCTGTCCACTCTCATTCTTCTGGCTGCATGATGCCATAGCAAGGATCATGGCCAATATAAAGATAAAATTTCTCATAACGTTTGTTTTTATTCGTTCTCGACTGGAGCGAAACGCTTGACGACAGTTCCGTCAGCCAGAGTCACCTCCTCAAAGAACATTGTTTTAGGACGCACCCAGGTCTTGCCCTCACCATAGAGCGCTTTGTAAATCACCATTTCTTCGAGTGTCTCACTGTGATAACACTCTCCGATGTATTCGTATAGATTGCCTTTGTAGTGGCGGTAGAGTTTTGCCATAATTAATTAAAAATGTAATTCTACTTCTTTACCAAACGGAGCAAGCGACAAACCAGCCATCTTGAAATGCTGTTTACCAAAAGGTATGCCGATGACCGTGATGCAAAGCAGCAGTCCGAAGAAAATATGGCAGATCCATGACCAGAGGCCACCGAAGAGGAGCCAGAGAAGGTTCAGCGGGATGCGTATGCACCCAGGAGGACAATCCGTGTTCTTGACCTTTGAACCGAATGGCCATAGACAGAGCAATCCGATCTTGAAGGTCTGTAGGGCTACAGGTATGCCGATAATCGTACAGGCCATGGCCAGACTGCCCGTGAAATAACCGATGGCGGCCTCAAGACCTCCGAAGACCCACCATAGTATGTTACCTAAGAATTTCATTGTTAGACGTGTTGGTTGAGTTACTATTTATCAATGATGCGGACAATCTCTTCGAAGGTGTTGGCCTTTACCATGACACTGTCGAAAGGCTTATTGACGACTCCCGTGAGCATCATCTGATCAAACAAAGAGAACAGTCCAGTCCAGAATCCGTTGATATTCCAGAAAACGACTTTCTTCTCATGGATACCTATGGCATTGGCAGCCATCACTGTGAAGACCTCATCCAAAGTACCGACACTACCAGGAAGGGCAAGTATGATGTCGGAATTTTCAATAAGCTTCTGCTTACGGTCATTGAGATCCTCGGTTACAACCATATCATCAATGCAAGTGCTTACGCGCTCCCGATCGATGAGAATCTGAGGAACGACACCCAGAACCTTACCTCCAGATTCATGGACAGCACGCGATAGTGTCTCCATAAGTCCGCAGCTGGCTCCTCCACAGACAAGGGTAAGACCATGGCTGCCGATCCATCTGCCAAGACGGCCAGCTTCTTCGTAATAACTTTCATCCAGCTTATTGGACGATGAACAGAAAATTCCGATTTTATTGATTGTACTCATGATAAAACATAAAATGCGCGCAAAGATAATATTTTTTCCAATATCTTCCAATTTTAATTGGAATAGACTTAAATCAGACCTCCATTTTAACATCCTTTGTGACGGTTTGTAACCTTTTCAGTCTTTTATAAGAAATAAAAAGAGCCCGACATACACTCACGTGCTTGCCGGACTTGGAAAGATGTTAGTTGGGAATATGTTGGATGACAAACGGAAAATCAATAATGGCATCTGGATTGAAAGAATGGTAACCCTTGGCTATTTTATCCGATCAATACAGAAATCCTTGCGGCCATCGGCCAAGGTGACGGTGAAGTCTGGAGCCATCTCACCGACACGTACCAGACAGCCGGTCTCATCAGCATCGGCCAGCTTGACGATAGAGTCGAATTTACAACATACTGAAATACAGCTAAATGTGATTTAAACGGTAGAAAAGTTAAGAGACAGGTTTAAAAGTGAGAGATTTAACATTCTTGAGCCTTGATTGCCTTGTGGAAGTGTCAAAAGTGATGGTTATAATGCAATTTACTGATAAGGAT
>JAZQQH010000009.1:0-105785 GCA_045628985.1 Bacteroidales bacterium
GGCTATGAGCCGGTATTAAGCCCAGATTTGACCAAAATCAAAGATTTCAGTCCTGAAGAATACTTCTCAATAAAGATAGTGGCTTGAAAATAAAAAGAGGACGTACAAAAGTCTAATCATGGACTTTTGACACGCCCTCATGCTATTGAGAGTATTTTTTCGTTATATGGGTGGGTCAAGGATGTCCCTTTGCTCCCCCTCAATTAGTTCTTGGGCATATAAATAATCTTTATTGAATTAATTTTAAATTCCCACCAACTAGTAATTTCAAGTTTTGCTCCATTTCGCTTAAATTCTGACATATTATAATCAGAGATTTCAGCCTCAATTGTATTTCCTAAGGTCTCTGTATTTTTACTTACTGTAACTCCTTGATTATTGCCATTGGTAAATAAGAGCTGTACTTGACCTTTTTTATCTGCATTTATTTCTAATTTAACAGATCCAGGTTCGAAGTCAAAATTGAATACTGAGGCTGGAATTGTACTTCCATTATTGTAGCCTGTAATATCAATTTTTTCAGGACCCGCAGGCTTTTCTTTGAATACTACACTATATTCAGCATTGCCATCAGGATTGAACTTATATTCTGTTCCTGTTGCACCAGAGATTGGAGAGCCATCTTTTGTCCAATAATCTACTACATATCCATCTTCAGGTCTTGCTTCAATAGTTACTTGTGTTGAAGCATAGTATTTGCCATCCTTATCTGCTGAAGTTTTGATAGAAGCAGTACCATTTGATATATTGTTGCTAAGTGTAATCTCGTATGTATTTTCCTCAGTAAATAATGGGGTGAAAGTTACATTACTAGTAAGATTATAAGTACGAGGATTAGCAGTATTACTATCTTCTACCCAACGAGTAAATGTATAGTGTGCTGCAGGAACTGCAGTAAGGGTGATATTTCCTTCATAGTACTCATTTCCAGACTTATTCTGACCACTTGTGACAGATGCAGTACCACCAGTAACGGTGTTGATTGTAACAGTATAATATGGGATTGCTTCAAATATTGCACTTACAGACAAGTCTGACGTTCCGACAGTAAATGTACGAGGGTTCGTAGTATTATCATCACTCCATCTAGTAAACTTATAACCATCAGCAGGAACTGCCTGAACATTATATGTCGTACCTGTAATTGCACTACCAATATAAGAAGTGGTGTTTGTTGCACTATTAACACTAATCAAACCATTAGAACCTGCAGAGATTGAAACTGCATACTTGGTTGGCTTAACAAGTTCAATACTATTTAGCGTAATAGAACCATTTATACTGTAGAACTGAATAGTTTTGTTGCTGTTTAGTGCATTAACCATTGCTTGTGTTAATGTAATTTCAAATCCAGATTCTGTTTTTGATGGAGCAGGAGCATTAGCATCATTATTATTTGAACATTTTACGCTCCAATTATTGAATGCAAGGTCTAAACTTGCGTCATTACTCTTATCAACATTAAATACAAGTTTATCTCCTTCTTCATAAGTTTTATTGCCAAAATCCAAAGTGAAAGTAGGATTTTGACCAGGTGTTAATACAGATGAAACACTCCATAAATAATCCAATTCGCCTTCAGCAAACTGCGCTGTATACTCGACATCTGCTGTAACAGTAATAGTTCGTGGATTAGACTTGTTGCCATCATTCCACTGTTCAAAATGATAACCACTTGCAGGAATTGCTTTAATTGTAACTTGTTTGCCTTCCGCATAGGTACCATCACCTGTAGCAGTACCATTTGTCATTTCTCCAAATGAAACTGCATACTTTGTAGGAATTACGATCTCAATACTTGAAACTATACATCCATTGTAAGCTACTACAGCAACGCCAAGATTTGAGCCAGCCCAAGACTTCAATTGACCAAGAGTGTACTGGTAAGTATAAGAGGTTGTGCTAGTAGCCTTCCATTCATCAGACTTTCTATTTGCATTGTCATTAGTGTTATATGTATAGATACCACCTATACCCCAACCATTTCTATCTTGGCCTGAATTGTTTGTAACATTAATTTTAATAATGTCATCATCTGAAGCTGCACCTGCTGAAACAAGCTGAGAAATGAGCAAATTAAACTTGTCACTATTAATATTATTCAAATTAGATACAGTAGGGTATGAGGTCTGCTCTGGTATAGAAGGATCTGCTGGTTTTACGTTAAACCATGAAGCGTCGACATTTTCTCCTTCTTTTGTCCACATTACATTTTGGTCACACGCAATGATATATGGGAACTTGCCGTCAGCAGGGAAACCGTATGTGTAAGGTTGTGAAGAACTAATATTTGATAAAGGAGTCAACTGAAGGCCATTATCTTGACCAGTATAAGGGTCCCAAGCACCAGCTTCTCCTGGCCATGATGTAACCTCGATATTGTTGGTCTTATAATCCCATCCTGTAATAGTATATTTGTCTAAGCCATATGAATAATATTCATCACCAGAATGTGGATCATATCCATTACCTCCAGTTTCACAATTAGCATTGTTTCCACTAAACTTGCCTTCTACACCACCTAATGCAGTGTATTCATGTCCCAATACAGTATCACCAATCTTAACCTTGAAAGGAATAGTACCGCAAAGATGCTTAAGTGTGGCTGTCTGGGTTACAGTTTTATGTGCTTCATCTTTGACAGATGAACCATCTGTATTCTTAATCCAATTATATTCAACTACTTCGTTAACATCAATAACGATATCATTGAAGTCCCAGTCAAAAGTAGAACCGAGATCCTCAATCATATAACGTTTGTTATGATGTTCACGAAGAGGGGGAAGTTCAGGGAAACCAACAACAAGGAAAACGATATCATTCATATCATTATCAGTGCCGCTGAGATCAGCATCCTCACAACCGATAATCATAGCCTGGCAATCTTCTGCAGTTTTTTCGGCAGGTAGCTGAATACGACCTGCTTCAATCTGTGAGGTTAAGAAACTATTTAAGTTTTCAGGACGTGGACAAGACAATGCAAGCATCATCTTGTCGATAGAACTTTGAACCTTTCCAGTATTAGCATAATTATCGCTACCTTGTGTAATTTCAAGATAGAGGAAGAAGTCGCCTTTGATAACGTCACTATTTATATACATAGGACGTCCAACAACGATATTCTTCTTCATATCACTAATGGTATTTCCATTTGTCAAGTCTACATTCGTAGAGACAGTATGTTCATATTTATAGCCATTGTTATCATCACTAGAACCTGCCATTGGTTTTACCCAATATTCAGAAGACTCTGTATTTCCGGCAGTATTTGATTCATTGGCTTTATATAGCAAACCCTCAGATCTTGACCAGATCATATAATCTGTAGGGGTACTACTATCAGATCCTTGATCAGCAATATGCAAGCTCCATCGCATACCAGCCTGACCTTCATAGATCGGAATAATCATGAACTCTCTATCAGATTTTGAAAAAGAGAACGCATCGCCTAAACTACGATGATTGTTTTTTTCCGAAAGTTTTGTGTTAAGCCAAGTAAGGGTGCTATTATCTACTGGATACCAGCCATCAGGTGTAGTACTCACTGGAATATTTGAGATATTCTTAGCTCCACTTTGTCCATTCGTTTTATCTGATTGCAATTCATAAGTCGCACTTTCTGAACCTTTTCCTGAGAACAAGCCAGAAGGTTGACCACCCATAGCATATCCATCGAGAACGGGATGAGATCCACCAGCTCGTGTTAATGCGCGAGTTTGAGCTGTTGGACCACCTACTAATCCTAAACGATCAAGATTGTCCCTAGAAAAATCCCATGTCTGATCTGCAGCAATTTTTCCATAGTGTTTTTCGAAATTACGCGCGTAAACGCTATTCCGGACATCCTGGGTAGTGTACCCGAAATCCTCATCCTGACAGCTGGCCAGGATGGCGAGAGAAGCCATGCTTAGGGAAGCAAGGGTAGTAAGTTTTAAGTTTTGCATTGTATTGTTGTTATTTAATTATATTTTCGATGCAATAATATGTGTGAAGTCGATGTATATTTGGTATGTACAAAACTTCAATGTAAACTTATTGTACGATAATTAGTATCGTTAATGCGCAACAAAGATAAGGAGATTGTATAAATTTGCCAAATATTTGATGAAAAAAAATTAATAAATGGGCAAAAAAAGTGCTGTTTTTTAGATTTATATGTTGTAGAACATAAAAATAACGATGAAAAGTCAGTTTTTTTATCATTAAGTGCAACAAGAAAAAGAAAAGGCCGAACAAGAGTTTGTTCTTGTCCGGCTATGATGAAATTTGGGAGTAAATACTTATCGTATTATTGTACAATATGGTACATTCGGATTTACTTCTTTTTCTTCTTCTTTTTCTTCTTGGTTGTGGTCTCGAGAGAAGAGGCGTCATACTGGTCGTTGACGAGGAGTTCCTTGATGCTAAGAAGGTGGAGTGAGTGGATCTCGTCAGCGAACTTGCCACGGGTATATTCGAGGAGGTCGTTGATGATCTTGCCGTTGTCTTCGTCGGCATTCGGATAGGTCTTGTGGAAGTGCAGCTTCATGTGGTTGGCACAAAGCTGAAGGAGACGGACGCGCTGTTCACGATCTTCGATGATGCTGGCACGTGCTATCATATCCTCAACCACCTTGCCATACATACGCCAGCGGATGAAGTCCTTCTGCGGATTCTGCAGGATCTCAGGACGATCAGAGAGCTTCTCCTTAGGGGTGATAGGGAAGGGGTAGTCGACATCGAGCTCATAGTTAGAGATCATGGCGAGCTGATCCCATAGGATTGGCTTGAGGTCATCGACGCCTTCGGTATTGTTCTTCAGGTCGGCCATGATATCGACGATACCATAAGCGTAGCGTGTACGCTTCTGACGATCGGGGATGGTCTTGCAATACTCTACAAGCTGCTGGATGTTACGACCATACTCGGGTAGGGTGATCTGGGGGAGCTGGGTGTTATAGTTGTTCATAGTGAGGAGTGAGGAGTTAGGAGTGAGGAGTAATATTCTCAATCCTTAGTTTTCTAAAAGAGGATTCTTTGCCTTCGTGGCCTGGAACTCCTTGAGATAGAATGGCACGAAGTAGGCGGTGTCTTCGAAGCGGCCACGGTTGAAGGCCTGGACGGAGAGGGCCATCATGTCGCGTGCAAGGACGCGTACATTCTTGAGAATACGCGCGTTAGGATGCTTGATGACGCCATCGCACTTGTCGGCTCCATCGCCAAAGAAGTAGATGATGTGCTCGTCGAGCTGCTCACGGAGGAAGTTCTCATCGACGATCTCTGCAGCGATAGGCTTGACCTCACCGAGCGCCTGGTCGTAGAGCGCGCAATAGACCTCCATGCGACGAGCGTCGATCATAGGGCAATAGAGCGCGCCTTCTTCCATAGCTGTCTCAACGTCAGGACGGAACATGATCTGGCAACAGAGCGCCTTGAGCGTGTTGACGCCGATGAGTGGCTTGTTAAGGCCGAAGGCGAGACCCTTGGCTTCGCTGACGCCGATGCGGAGGCCGGTATAGCTGCCAGGACCTGCTGAGACGGCAATGGCATCGGGTAGGATGTCATGTTCGCGAGCGTATTGCATAGCCTCTTCGACAAACTGACCAAGAGCGATGGCGTGGTTAGGACCTTCGAGGGTCTCTTTGTTGAATTCTATATTGAAGTCATGACTCAAAGCCACGCTGCAGGCTTTGGTCGATGTCTCGATCATGAGGATGTTGGCCATGATGACAGGGCAAATTACAAATTACTAATTACAAATTATGAATTATAGATTATAATTCGACGCAAAAATAGTAAAAAAAACGATAGAGTGGTATGACATATTATTATTTTTATTATTTTTGCAGAAAATTTAATTTGCGTAGAAGGCTTTTGTAATTCGTAATTTGTAATTAGTAATCAGCGTTAGCGCTTGTAATTCGTAATTTATCGTAGATATGATTCAATCGATGACGGGTTTCGGCAAGGCAACGGCCGAGATCGCCCATAAGAAGGTGACGGTGGAGATCAAGTCGCTCAACTCGAAGCAGCTCGATCTGATGTCAAAGGTTTGTCCGCAGTATCGTGAGCGCGAGATGGAGTTCCGTCAGATGATACAGCGTGAGTTGCAGCGTGGTAAGGTGGATTTCATGGTCAGCGTGGAGCTGATGGCGAGCGAGACGACCCCACGTATCAACACCGAGGTCGTCAAGGCTTATAAGCAGCAGATCGACGGTATCTATAAGGACCTTAATCTGGCACAGCCAGGCCTGGCAGGAGACTCGTCGGCCTTGATGCTGCAGCTCTTGCTGCGTATGCCAGAGGCCATCAGCGTGCAGCAGCCACAAGCCATCGAGGCGGAGGAGCTGAATGCGGTTGCTCAGGTGGTGAAGCAGGCGCTGGACAACATCGTGGCATTCCGCAAGCAGGAAGGTGAGTCGCTCTATCGCGTATTCGCAGAGAAGATTGCCAACATCCGCGCCTTATTGGCCAGCGTAGAGCCTTACGAGAAGGAGAGGACCGAGAAGATCCGTCAGAACCTCCTCGACCGACTGGAGAAGCTCCCTGTCGACTATGACAAGAACCGACTGGAGCAGGAGATGATCTACTACATCGAGAAACTCGACATCAACGAGGAGAAGCATCGCCTCACCAACCACCTCGACTACTTCCTGGAGACCATGGACAGCGAGATGGATGCCGGTGGCCATGGCAAGAAGCTCGGATTCATCGCTCAGGAGATGGGACGCGAGATCAATACGCTCGGCAGCAAGAGCAATCAGGCCGAGATGCAGCGTATCGTGGTGAAGATGAAGGACGAGCTGGAGCAGATCAAGGAACAGGTGCTGAATGTGATGTAATATTTTTAAGGGATTCTAAGGGATATTAAAGGATATTAAGGGATTTTAAGGGACAAAATGAAAGGTAAACTCATTATATTTTCCGCCCCTTCGGGCAGTGGTAAGAGCACGTTGGTGCAGTATTTGATGTCGCAGCGTAATGACTTGGCATTCTCGGTGTCATGTACTTCACGTGCGCTACGTGGCCAGGAGGTGCATGGCAAGGACTATTATTTCCTGACTCCTGAGGACTTCCGTCAGCGTATTGCTAATGACGAGTTCCTGGAGTATGAGGAGGTGTATACTGATAAGTTCTATGGTACGCTGAAGAGCGAGGTGGAGCGACTGTCGGAGGCTGGCTACACGGTTCTCTTCGACGTGGATGTGAAGGGTGGCGTGAACATCAAGAAGTTCTATGGTGATCGTGCTATGAGCCTCTTCATACAGCCACCATCGATCGAGGAACTCAGCAAGCGACTGCATGGACGTGGTACGGATGCGGAGGAGGTCATCCAGCAACGACTGGACAAGGCGGCTTATGAGCTGACCTTCGCGCCACAGTTCGATAAGGTCATTGTCAATGATGATCTGGAGACGGCTAAGGCGGAGACGCTTCGTGTCGTAAAAGAGTTCATTGATAGTGAGGAGTGAGGAGTAATTGGACATGAAAATCGGAATCTACAGCGGAAGCTTTAATCCTGTGCATGAGGGTCATATTGCCTTGTGCGATTATCTGGCGCAGGAAGGCGTGGTTGATGAGGTGTGGCTGATCAGGAGTCCGCTGAATCCGCTGAAGGCTCATTCTGCTGACGCTTTGGCTCCGGATGAAGACCGACAGAAGATGCTCGAACTGGCCATCGCAGGACATCGAGGGATGAAGGTCTGCTGCATAGAGGATACTTTGCCACGGCCGAACTACTCGGTGAACACGCTACAGGCGCTTCAGAAGCTCTTCCCTGGCGAGGAGTTCTATCTGATAGTAGGTATGGACAACTGGCTGATCTTCGACCGCTGGAGAGCGTATGACACGATACTGAATGACTTCCACCTGATCGTCTATCCTCGTCCTGGCTATGAACCATCGACCAACGAACAGCTTAAGGATCTGACGGAACATGTGCAGTTTGTGGAGGCGCCACTGTATGACGTGAGTAGTACGGAGATACGTGAGGCCATCGCTCGTGAGGAGCAACCGAAGCTGATCGACCCTAAAGTACTGAACTATATTAAGAATAAAGCACTATATATATAAATATGAGTGAAACGAATCTGATGCAGATGCCGGGTGTGATCGATATGGTAACCGTATCGGCCGAATACTGTGTGTATCTGGAGAAGCTGCGCTCGGCTGGTACGGAACGTGAGGACTTCCTGAAGAAGATCACCATGGTGCTGCCATTGATCTACGTGAAGGCTTCGCTGCTGCCAGACCTGGAGGAACAGGGAATAGACGAGCTGCAGGAGATTGTGACCGAAGAGGACTATGAGGAGGTAAGACAGAGCGTGTGGAACCTCCTGCGTGCTGATGACGAGTATCTGGAGGTGTTTACGCCAGACATGCAGTATAGCGAAGGTCCGATGATGGCAACGATCAGCGAAGACCTGGCCGACATCTATCAGGACCTGAAGAACTTCGTGGCAGCGTTTGCAGAACAGAACGAGATCACGATGAATGACGCTATTGTCAAGGTTAAGGAGAACTTTGCAACCTACTGGGGACAGAAGCTCGTCAATGCGATGAGACCTTTGCACGAAGTAAGATATAAATAATGAGAACAAGTATCACGAAAGAAGAACTGGCAGAATTGCCACAGCGCGCGTTTGACGGACATCCTGTGACGGTGATCAACCTGGAGCAGGCGGAGATTGCCGTACGTCAGATACGCGAGGCTAACTGTCCGGTAGGGTTCGACACAGAGACACGACCTTCGTTCAAGAAAGGCGAGTATCATAAGGTGGCTCTCGTGCAGCTTTCTATCGGTCGATTCTGCTTCCTCTTCAGATTGAATAAGATCAAAAGCATGCCAGATTGCCTCAAGGAGCTGTTGGAAGATCCTGAGGTGGTCAAAGTCGGCCTTAGTACGCCTGATGACTTCCGTAACCTTAATAAGTGGCGATCGATCTCACCAAAGGGATTCATCGAGCTGCAGCAGTTTGTCACCGAATATGGTATCACGGACAAGAGCCTGGCGAAGATCTATGCCGATGTCTTTGAGAAACGCTTGTCAAAGCGACAGCAGATGACCAACTGGGAGGCCGACCAGCTGTCGTTCGCACAGCAGGCCTACGCTTCGCTCGACGCTATCAGTTGCGTGGAGATCTATCAGGAGCTCACCAAACACGGATCAGTAAATAATGATAAGTAATGAAGAAGTATCCTAAATATATCGTCCTGCCATCGATCATGCTTGTCTATTTCATTGTCATGACTGTGTTTATGACGAAGCAGAATGGATGGAACTTGCCAGACGACTTCTGGAAGATCTGTGGCATGGAGGTCGTGGTTATCGTGGCGCTGTTCTTCTCGCTGCGATATCTGCACAAGAAAAGGGGAAGTTAAATATTATCGTATTTTAGCACCGCGCTAGCGTATAAAGGTACTTTTGATGTGCGCTAAGTATATTAAAAACAATAATCCGCCAGACACGATGATGTGCTTGGCGGATTGTTGTATTGTAATCCAACGTAAGAAAGCAGAAGATTAGTTCTCCTCTACGTTCTCAACTGGAGCGTCAGCAGCAGGAGCATCCTCGCTAACTGCCTCTGGAAGAGTAGGAGCAGCGGTACCCTCCATTGCCTCAATAGCAGAAGCCTTTACTGAGCTGCCAGAGTTGCCGAGGATAAGAGTGCAGCAGATGCAGAAAACTGCAACGACACCCATAAGAGTCCAAGTTGCCTTCTCGAGGAAGTCTGCAGTCTTAGGAGCACCCAATACCTGGTTGCCACCACCCATGCCAGCAGCGAGACCGCCACCCTTAGACTTCTGAAGCAATACTACAGCAACAAGAAGGATGCTGATGATTACAATGATTACAGTAAGAACTACCATTTTGTTTTTTGATTTATTTAGTTATTATTTTTTAATTTTTCTCGGCTTCAGATGACCGTTATTCCAAAGGAATTTGGCTCGGTCATTTCTGCTTCTGATACTCGATGACTTTCTCGAGATACCGAATTTGGTCTGCAAAGTAACAATTTTTTTTTGGATATTTCAAATTTAATTCCAAAAAAATGGCCAAAGCCTGCTCATATTTGTGCTGTTTGACATATACCTTTGCCAAACTCTCGGTTAAAAATGCACGATCTGCTATTCTATCGATCACCGAAGTGTCATCTTCTTCCTCTATCTGAGGCTCTGCTTTCGGGACAAAAAGCGTTCCTTGTGACTCGGCCAGAAGGAAGTTGTCGATGAGTTCATCCTGAGTCGGATCGATGTCGATAAGCGAAGATTCTTCTTCTTCGAATTCGCTGTCGACAATAGGGTTGCTCGATACAATATCCTCCACGTTGTAAGTAATCTCGTTACCTTGGCTATCGCGCATGGTAGAGAGGAACTTATCGATGAGCTCGAAGTCGTTGGACTCAGGCTTATTCTTGCGAGCGTCTTCAAGCTGCTGCATCAATGATACCCATTCGTATTCGCCTTTATTGACCAGCTGGAAGAGCTTCAGTCGCTCAGGAAGCGCAACGGCATGCTGCTTGAGTTCCTGTTCTAAACGGGTAGAGTGGACGTTGGCCAAAGCTACGAGATAGAGCAGGCGATAGGTAGCGCAATAAGGATATTGCTCTATCAGCTCAGGGAGCTTGGCAACCGCCTCAGCACCCATTTCCTCGGGATTCTTCAGCCACTTTTCGATCATCAGTATTAATTGTTAATTGTTAACTGTTAACTGTTACCAGTTCGCCACCGTCGCATTGAAGATCTGCTCGACGAGCTCCTTAGTCATCTCCTCGCAAAGACCGTCCTGAACGTCGGTAATCATCTGTGTAGCATCGAAGTCACGATAAGCGGAGAACTCCTTCTCAAAGTTGTCGGCCTTATTCTTCTTATTGACGAACTTGATCTTGACCTTGATGGTGAGACGTGTCTCAGCAGCGTATGCATCCTGCTTGACGGCCTGAGGAGCCAGCGAATAGCCGGTGATGGTACCACTGAGCTGAAGGTCACCATCGCTCTTTACCTGTTCGAGCTTCGTCTGGTTGGCATATTTGGCCTGCAGCTCGTCATTGAAGGTCACAGCCAAAGGAGCGTACACCATCGGAGCCTTGATAGGGATATACTCAAAGCTGATGGTCTTGGTGGTCTCATAGTCGATACTTGCACCATTGAGCTTATAGCTGATGGCACAGGAGGTGACACCGATGGCGGTGATCAATGAAATAAATGCAAAATATAAAATTTTTTTCATTTCTTTAATTAGGAGTTACAAACCGTAGTCCTGAATCTTACGATGGATGGTTCTCTCAGAGATCTGCAGTTCCTCAGCCGCCTTGCGCTTATTGCCATTGTTACGCTCAAGAGCCTGCTGGATAGCTTCTTTCTCGATTTCTTCCATGGTGCGGATAGGAGCGTTCTGAGGCGTCGTTGAAGACACGGCCGATGGGGTAGAAGGCGTGTAGGATGTTTCGACCTCCAACGCTTCCTCAATGTCCTCGAGCGACTCTGAGATCGACGATGGAGACTTCTCTACATGGATGCTTCCAGGCTCAGCAGAAGACGTCTCTGAGGCAATCAGATGATGTGCAGGGTGCGACATGCCAGAGGTGGCGTTCAAGCCTAACTTCTCACGAACCTCGAGCAATTGCTGTCGCATATCGAAGAGCACCTTATAGAGCATCTCCTTCTCGCCAGGACCGAACGTCGAACCTCCATCGCTTGCTGCGCCTCCTACGCTGACGCCACTCACGAACTGAGGCAGGTGACGCTGCAGGATTTGAGGCGTGATGACACGTTCCTGCTCGACGATAGAGATTTCCTCGACCGTATGAAGCAGCTGACGGATATTGCCTGGCCAGTGGTAGGCGAGGAGCAGGTGCTTGGCCTCTTCGGTAAGCTCGATCTTCGGCATACGATACTTGCCAGAGATGTCGTTGGCAAACTTGCGGAAGAGAAGTTCGATATCTCCCTGACGATCACGCAGGGAGGGAACATTGATCGTAATCGTAGAGAGTCGATAGAAAAGATCCTCGCGGAACTTATGATCCTGGATGGCCTGATGGAGATCTACGTTGGTTGCAGCCACGACACGGACATTGGTCCTGCGGACTTCGCTACTGCCGACACGGTAATATTCACCCGTCTCGAGTACACGAAGCAGACGGGCCTGTGTGATGGCTGGAAGCTCACCAATCTCATCGAGGAAGATGGTACCGCCATCGGCCTCCTCGAAGTAACCTTTACGGTCGGAAGTCGCACCGGTGAAGGCTCCTTTCACATGACCGAAGAGCTCTGAGTCGATTGTACCCTCAGGCAAGCCACCACAGTTGACGGCAATACACTTGCTATGCTTACGTGGCGAGTAATTGTGCAGGATGCGATGGAAAACCTCCTTACCGACACCATTCTCACCCGTCACGAGTACGCTCACGTCGAAGGGTGCCGCTTGTATGGCGGCATTCAAAGCCTGCATCAGGAGGGGGCTCCTACCGATGATGCCAAGGCTATTCATCACGTTCTGTACGTCGGGGTTTTGCATATTTGTTATTATAAATCGGGTGCAAAGATAGTCATTTTTTATCTGAATGCAAAATTTTTCTATTCTTTTTTTGGTTTTCAGGCAAAATAGAGTTATCTTTGCCCACAATAAAATAATATAAGAAAAGATGTGTTGAAGAGGAGTCTTAACTCCACTTTATCGAAACTCGAGAAACATGCAACTTCTTACTCAACTATACAAAGAATTCTTCGGACAGGAGCCAGCGCGCGTCAAACTCCTGGGAGGCGCTGCCAGCAACCGTCGATATTTCCGTCTCTGGCATGGCCTGGAACCTGATGCAGGTTCGGTCATCGGTGTTATCGGAGAGAATGCCAAAGAGAACCACGCTTTCCTTGCCTTGGCTCGTCACATGTACGATCAGGGTCTGTCCGTTCCACGTGTCTTCATCTCGACCGAAGATGAGATGCGATATTTACAGCAAGACCTTGGCTCCACATCGCTCTATGACATTATCAGCAAGCCGGAGCGTCAGGAAGAAAGCGAGACATTGCTCAAGGAGGTGATGCGACAGTTGCCAAGCATCCAGTTCAAGACAGCAGAAGGCTTCGACTTCAAGGTCGATGGTTTCCGTGAGCCACGCTTCTGTGGTACGACGATCCGTTGGGACCTCAACTACTTCAAGTATTGCTTCCTTAAGCTCACTGGTTATCCGATGGACGAGCTGCGACTCGAAGCCGACTTTGAGAAGCTCACCACCGCTTTGCTCGACTGCACCAACGAGGACGAGAAGTGGGGATTCCTCTATCGCGACTTCCAGAGCCGTAATGTGATGATCGATGAAGGTCGACCAGCGTTTATCGACTTCCAGGGAGGCTATGAAGGACCTATCTATTATGATGTGGCTTCGTTCCTCTGGCAGACGCGTGCCAACTATGCTCCTGAGCTTCGTGACTTGTTGCTCACTGAATATGTAGACGCGCTACAGGAGTTCCTGCCATTGAGTACTCGTGTGTTCCGTCATCGTCTGCGCGTCTTTGTCTTCTTCCGACTGTTGCAGACCTTAGGAACCTACGGCTATCGTGGCTTGTATGAGAAGAAGACGATGTTCCAGACACCGATCCGTCAGGCGCTTGAGGCCTTGGTTCGCATCTCGCAGAAGGACAGTGAGCCATCGTTCAAGAACTGTTCGCTCCGTGCAGGTCAGAATGCCAAGCTGGTAGAACTCTTCGGTGATGGCTTTATCGATGGCAACTGGGGACCTGATGACTCTGCCGGCTGTACCATCAGCGACGATGGCTATATGGAAGACACGCAACCAGCCATCGACAAATTCGAGATCGAGGAGGATTGTCCTTATCTCTGCGAGCTCTTAGGCGAGGTGGCAAAGATGGAGATGTTCCAGGCTCCTCCGACAGAAGGAAAGCTCACTGTGCGAGTCACCTCGTTCAGCTATAAGAAAGGTATTCCTAACGATTATTCTGGCAATGGTGGAGGCTTTGTCTTCGACTGTCGAGCTCCACATAATCCAGGACGCTATGCTGAGTATAAAGAGCTTACTGGCCTCGATCAGCCAGTCATCGACTTCCTGGAGGCCAA
Source organism: Bacteroidales bacterium (assembly GCA_045628985.1). GTDB lineage: Bacteria > Bacteroidota > Bacteroidia > Bacteroidales > UBA3663 > Liminaster. The sequence goes on from JAZQQH010000009.1 coordinate 14,054, forward strand.
TCCTGAGATGCCAGCGTTTGTACAGAACGTCTACAATCTCGTTGATCCTGCTGTTGAGACCTATCTGCAGCGTGGCTTCACAAGCCTGATGGTCAGCTTCGGCTGTACGGGTGGCCAGCATCGCAGCGTCTATGGCGCTCAGCATCTGGCAGAACACCTGGCTGCCAAGTATCCTGATGCACACATCGTGTTGGAGCATCGTGAGCAGCATATTCACAAAGAATATAATTGACATCCTTATTATAAATAAACAAAACAACAAAGGAACAAAACAACAAAACAACAATATTATGAGCGATTACAAATTCAATTACACCATCATCGGTGGTAACACCCGCGTAAACATCACTTCAGTTGAGGATATCAAGCATCTGGCTGAACTTGACAAGAAAGTATGGACCGTCCTCTCATGTCCAACCAAGGGACTTGAGATCGACGAGCAGTCACTCAAGTACATCGACACCAATAATGACGGTGCTATCCACGTTGACGAGGTGATGAGCGTTTCACAGTGGCTCAGCAAGGTTCTTACCGATCTGACACCAGTTCTTGAAGGTAAGGATACTTTGAAACTCAGCATCTTCAATACTGCTGACGAAGAAGGCAAGAAGCTGCAGGAGGCTGCACAGGCTATCCTTAAGCAGTTGGGCAAAGAGAGCGATGAGATTGCTTTGGCCGACAGTTCTTCATCACTCGACAGCTATCGTAAGTCAAAGTTCGAGGCTGCTCTTGCTGCTGCTAAGGCTGCTGCAGAGGTGGCTGCTCCTTATGGCGACAAGACCGCTGACATCGACGCTGCATACAAGGCTCTTGATGCTAAGGTGAAGGACTACTTCATGCGTGCTAAGCTCACCGAGTTCTCAGCAGAGAGCGTTGCTGCACTCGACGTTCAGGTCAGCAGCATCGAGGCTATCTCGAAGGATAACCTTACTGACAAGATGGACGAGATCGCTACCTATCCATTGACTCGCATCGTAGCAGGTCAGCAGACCCTTCCACTCTCTGCACCTATCAACCCAGCATGGGCCGCTCAGTTCGCTACCGTCAAGGGTGCACTCGACGAGAAGGCTACCGAGCTCACTGAGGCTGCATGGGCAGAGATCGGTGCTAAGCTCCAGGCTTTTGCTGACTATCAGAAGAGCATCAGCATCACCGAGGCAGATATTACGCTCGATGACGAAGCAGCAGCTACTCAGATGGTCGACAAGCTCCTGCATGTGACTCGCGACTTCTATACTCTCCTCCGCAACTACGTAGCTCTGCAGGATCTCTACGATACCAAGAAGAAGGCTGTTTTCCAGGCAGGTACACTCATCGTCGACCAGCGCGCTCTTGAGCTCTGTATCAAGGTGGCTGATCCAGGCGCTATGGCTGCACAGGCTACCAAGAGCTATCTCTACCTGCTCACCTGCGACTGTGTCAGCAAGCACACCGGCAAGTCTTGCAAGGTGATCGGTGCAGTTACTGTAGGTGACGTGAACGATCTCTACGTCGGCAAGAACTGTCTCTTCTATGATCGTGACGGTGTTGACTACGATGCTAAGATCGTAAACATCCAGGAGAACCCAATCTCAGTTAAGCAGGCCATGTGGACTCCTTATAAGAAGATGGGTAAGATGATCAGCGACCAGATCGACAAGTTCGCAGCAAGCAAGGATTCAGCAGTTAACGACAGCATCACCGCTGGTGTCAACGAGAAGACCGAAGCCGTCACTACCGCCGAGGCTGCTACCGCTAAGGAGGCAGGTGCAAAGGCAACTTCGTTCGATATCGCCAAGTATGCTGGTATCTTTGCAGCTGTAGGCATGGCTGTTGGCTTGATCGGTTCGGCTCTTGCTTCGATCTGTGGTGGCTTTGTAGGAATGATTGCCAACCAGCCATTGTGGAAGTCGATCCTCATCATTGCTGCTATCATCCTGGGTATCATGGTTGTCATCTCTGGTCCTTCGATGTTCATCGCATGGCGCAAGCTCCGTCAGCGTAACCTCGCTCCTGTACTCAATGCCAATGGCTGGGCAGTCAATGCCGGTGCCAAGATCAACATCCCATTCGGTAATACGCTTACTGAGGCTGCTAAGCTGCCAAAGGGTGTCAAGGTTAACTCTAAGGATCCATTTGCTGAGAAGACCTCTACCGGCAAGAAGGTACTTTGCTGGCTCATTGCACTCTGCATCCTCGCTGGTATCGTCTGCTACTTCGGTTTCCAGATGGGTATGTCAATCATGGGCAAGTAAATAAAGTACATGAATTTCGTAGAGCGATTCAAGAAAGGCAAGTGGTTCGATAAGTCGAACTCTCTGCTGGCTGATAAGTCCAAGGTGCTCTCGGTTCTCACCGTCCTTGCCCGATATATGAAAAAGGGAGGATTGAAAGAGGTCCGAGTGCAGCTTGGCCTGCTCTACGACTATATTACTGACGTTATCCATGGTCGATATAAGGCCTATAGTAAGTCAGCGCTGACCATGGCGCTGGCTGCTATTCTTTATGTTATCTCACCGCTGGATATCCTGCCAGACCTGATTCCTTTCGGTTTTGTCGATGATATTGCCATCGTCACATGGGCCATTGCCAAGCTTGAAGAGGAACTACAGAAATATAAGGTGGGGAAGGAGGCGCTCGAAAAGAGTCCTGACTCGTCCCCGGCTAAAGAAATTGAATTCGAAGAGATTAAATGAAGTATTTCTATCAATTGCATATCTCATTTACTTTCGTTGTGTTGACGCTGTCGATGCTTGTGCAAGGCGTGTCGGCACAAATCATCTATAATCCAAACGGAAAAGACAAATACACAGACTTTGATAACGATACGCTGCAGCTCGAGCAAGTAGAAATCAGCGCGCAGAACGGGTCGCGACTGAAGGTGAAGCATCTGACGTCGAACACCGAGATCATCGGCGCTCAGCAGCTTGTACGTGCAGCGTGCTGTAACTTAGGTGAGTCGTTCACCACCAATCCTTCGGTCGACGTCAACTACTCCGATGCTGCTACCGGAGCGCGTCAGATCAAGCTCCTCGGCCTCAGCGGCACCTACGTGCAGATGCTCACCGAGAATATCCCTAACCTGCGAGGCGCTTCGATCCCTTACAGCCTCAGCTTTGTGCCAGGTCCTTGGATGCAAGCCATCCAGGTCAGCAAGGGTGCATCGAGCGTGAAGAACGGATACGAGAGCACCACGGGTCAGATCAACATTGAATTCCTGAAGCCTCAGGCCATCGATGGCGTGCGAGGCAATCTATATTACGACACCAAACAGAAGTTCGAAGCCAACGCAGATGCCAGCGTGCATCTGACGGATGAACTCAGTACCAGCCTCCTCGTGCATTACGAAGATCGTCAAAAAGATCATGATGGAAATGATGACGGATTTATGGATATGCCGAAACAGCGTCAGTACAACGTGATGCACCGCTGGGCCTACGTGAGTCCTAAGTTCATCAGTCAGCTCTCTGCACGAGTCTTGTACGATAAGCGAGAGAGCGGTCAGTCTTTGAAGCATCACAATACTGCATCGAGCAAGCCTTTGTATCGCATTGATATCAACACGCATCGCTACGAAGGTCAATGGAAGAATGCTATTATCCTTGATCCTGATCACAACGCCTCAGTAGCTTTGATGCTGCATGGTTCGATACACGATAGTAAACAATCGTACGGACATCGCCTCTATGATGTCAATCAGCGCAATGGCTACGCGCAGCTGATGTATGAGACAGACATTACTGAGCGACACAATCTTTCGGTAGGTGCTTCGCTCAATCATGACTATTATAAAGAGGAGTATAATCTGGCGCGCTGGCAACCGAATAATGAGCATTGCATTGACAAAGAAACTACCAAAGGTGTATATGCACAGTATACTTACAAGCTCGATGAGATGTTCACCTTCATGGGAGGTCTTCGCTACGATCATTCCAGTCGTTATGGAGGATTCGTAACTCCGCGCGTACATATTAAATATTCTCCTAACGAAGTCTTTACCATCCGCGCCTCAGCAGGCAAAGGTTATCGCACACCTCATGCGCTGGCAGAGAATAATTCATTGCTGGCTACAGGATATGATTTTAATGGATATATTGAGCCGATGATAGTTGCCTTCTGTCAGGAAGAAGCTTGGAACTATGGACTTAGCACCAGTTTTGACATTCCTGTAGGAGAGAAGTCACTCGAACTGAATGCAGAATATTACTATACAGATTTTAAGAATCAATTAGTGGTTGACATCAATCCGGAGCATCAATCTATTGAATTCCATAATCTGGTGGGAAAGAGCTACAGCCACACAGTTCAGGTAGATGCAACCTATCCTTTCTTTGATGGATTTACAGCAACAGCAGCGTTCCGTTTTAATGATGTCCGTTGTACTTACTACAATCATGAAACTTATAAATATGATCTGCTTCGCTGGAAGCCTCTCACTTCGCGCTACAAAGGACTCCTCACGCTCAGCTACAAGACTCCACTCGAACTGTGGCAATTCGATGTCACAGGCCAATTGATTGGTCCTAGCGCACTCTATGACGGTACTCGATCTCCGTCATACGGACTTCTCAATGCACAGCTGACGCGAGAATTCCGCTACTTCAGCATCTATGTAGGTGGCGAAAACCTCACTGGATACAAGATGAAGAACCCTATTCTTCATGCCGACGATCCTTTCTCCCCAAGCTTTGACGCCACACAAGTATGGGGACCTACCGAAGGTGCCATGGGATACATCGGCATCCGATTTAAGTTTGAAAAATTATAAAAACACTAATTATGAATACTCAAGAAGTCTATACCCAGTTGCACGGTAGTTATAACGATGCAAAGAGTCGTCTCATGACAGATAAGTTGATTGAGAAGTTCCTGCTCAAGTTTCTCAATGATCCAACCTATCAGCAGTTGCTCGATGCCGTTGCCGCCAGCAATATTGAAGAATCATTCCGCGCTGCACACACGCTCAAAGGTGTGGCTGCGAACCTCGGTTTTACCGAACTCCAGCAGAACGCGTCAGCATTGACCGAACAACTTCGTGACCGTCAGAACACCGCAGACGAACAGTTGCTAAGCGCTGTCACGGCCTCTTATGAGCTTGTCATTGATACGATCAATTCTAACAAATTGTGACATTCTGATTTCTTGTGTGCGAATCCTGCAAGAAAAATCAGACGCCAGGATTCCGGGCGTCGAATCCTGCAAACAAGATCGGACGCCCTGATTTCATGTGTGCTAATCCTTCGTGCAGGATTGGACGCCATGTTTTCTTCTGTACTTATTAATACTAAAAAATATTATATCCACCCTCGCTACTGTGTATGTTGCGGGAGTGGATATAATTTGATATTGATAATAGTTCTATCATTCCCCATATTTTAATGCAATTATTTAATATCATTCCCTGAATTTTGTTGCGAGACATACTAAATTGACATCAGTGGATTTAGACGTAAAGTATCAAATAAAGAACAATCTTTCACAACGGTATATTGTAAAACCTACTACAAAAATCGTATTTACTAACAAATATACATACTATTTTTTACGTAGAAACATTAATAATCCTTAAAACCAACGAGAAACGGAGAGAAAAAAGTCAACTACTATTAAATGGATTTGGAGCGTATTCGACGAACTACTATCTTTGCCGTACGAAAAACGAATTATTAACCTCAAAACAATAATAGATATGAGTAACGAACCAAAGACCAAACAGTTGACCAAAGCAGAACTGCATCTGATGAACATCCTCTGGGACAAGGGCGAAGCTACCGTGCAACAGTTGCACGACGTTTTGGAGGAACCTAAGCCTGCCTACACTACCACGCTCACTGTCATGCAAGTGCTGACCAAGAAGAACATCGTGACCTTCGAGAAGCGAGGTAAGGCCAATGTCTATAAGCCACTCCTTACGCGCGAAGAATATATAAATGAGTTTATGGACGATGCCAAGGAAAATGTCTTCGGTGGTTCTATCCGCTCATTCTTCTCTTTCTTTGCCAAGAGCGAGAAGATCGACAAGGAGGAGCTCAAGGCGATTCTCAAGGAGATGATCGAAGAGGATAATTTATAAATGATAAAGCTATGACTGAATTACTGATTACTTACGCCCAATTCCTGGGTGCATCCGCCTTACTTGTGACTTTCTATTGGGTGGTGCTTCGCCATCGTGCCAGTTACAAACTTAGCCGACTCTATCTGATCGGGGTGCCGATGCTGAGTGCTATGATGTGTGGGGTGAAGTTCGAGGTAGAGGTGCCAGCAATGCCTTTCCTGACAGAAACCGAAGCTATGACATCTAAAATTACACCTGCTTTAATAATCAATGAGCCGCAATACAATAGCATAACAGAAACCGTCAGCGCGCCAGAGTCGTCATCTGCCATTGAGGTCCCAATGAAAAAGGAGCCACAAACGGAAAAGTCACAAGTCAATATAGACTATGCAGCCATTATCCGCGTCATTGTTCCACTGATTTCTGTCATCCTGTTGCTCATGGCCGCATTCCATATCATCAAACTGCTTCGCATCAAGCAGAAGTTGCCTGTCGAAACTACCGCAGAAGGCTATGAACTGATACACTCTTCAGCCGTGCAGACACCATTTTCTTTCGGCAAGTCCATCTTCATCCCAGAAAAGCTAGATGCCGACCGCGAGTCGTACATCCTCCGTCACGAGAAGGCTCACATCACTCACGGCCATTATATAGATGTGTGGATCGCAGAAATCCTCGCGCGTATGTTCTGGTTTAATCCTTTCGTGTGGTACTGCCGCTCTGAACTAAGCAATATCCACGAATTCGAGGCTGACCATGACGTAATCGTGAGTGGCGCAGATATTCTTGCCTATCAGACCACTTTGCTCGAAATGGTTATGAACGAAAGTTCGCCAGTGGTCAGTGGGTTCAATCATTCTTTTATACGACAAAGATTCATCGAGATGAAAAAATCAACTGTCAATACCCTCGGCCGAATGGGTAAGTTCGGCACTGCAGCATGGGTCGTTGCACTCATCTGCCTTTTTACGATCTCGTTCAAGCCAGTAAAGGCAAATACTGTCCCTGAGCTCAAAGATCCGCAGTTATTCACCATCATCGGTCATGTGGATGAGAATATCACTGACTCGTGCTACAACATCTACCTGTCGGACGAGTATTTCCACATCGATGGAGATAAGCCGGTGGCATGTGTTCCTGTGGTCGATAAGCAGTTCCGCTATGAGATTCCACTCACCAAGACCCTCGCAGGACGCTTACGCTGTATCTTCCCAGGAGGCGAGCTTTGTGAGGCATGGATCGATCTCTTCTTTGTCCCTGGCACAACGGTTGATCTGACAGTGCACAATGGCAACTATACCCTCCTTTATCCCGATGACAACTATGAGAACTATGATAATCGTCTCCGTCGTGCTATTTATGCCACACGTAAAGCCACAAACTGGGAGTCGCCACACATAGAGAAGATTGAAGGCCAGCGCTGGGTGAAGCCTGAGCAGAGCTGTCAGAACGGATACATGGGTCTTCACGTTCAGGAGGTGATCTTCAATGACAAAGAGACTGTCCTCCGTCTTGTAACCGACTTTAATACAGGTAGTCTGACTTTCTCCAGTCGTTCATATCTAACTGATGAACAGGGTAATCAATACAAGCTCTTGCGTGCCATCTCGGGCAGCGAACTCGATGATAACTGCAGCAAGCAGGTGCATGTGTTCGGCGGACTCTATGCCTTCGAACCACTGCCAAAAGGTATTAAGACCTTCTCATTCTTCAATGGTCCTGATGCAGTAAGAAATGTGACCCATATCACAGAAGCAAAGCCAACAGATGAGACTCCTAACTTTAAGCTCAACATCACAGCCACACCTGGCATTGGCGATTCTGGTTATCTAATCAAATGCTGGAACAAATGGGGATCTTATGAGCAGCTGGACGATATCGCTCTGGACGTCAACCGACAGTGCTCTTTCAGTATGCACCTCGACTCACTCTTGGAAGGTGTCGTTCAGGCCACTTTTCCCGACGGATCGGTATGTCGTTACGTAATGTCATTCCCATTCATCCCAGGTGAAACAGCCGAGCTGACAGTCAAAAATGGTGTCTTCAGCCTCACGGGTACAAACTTCTATAAGCGATGGTACGAGGCAGATGAACTCTTTGAGAATGCCAAGCGTTTCCATACACCCGATGAGACCCGCAAGATCGTCATCGATTACATCAAGGAGCATTCGTCTGATGAGGCTTGCTTCCGCTACTTCCAGAAAGAGTACTTGTCCTGTCAGGAACTCGTAGCACTTGCCTCAGAATCACTACTCGCCACTGATTACGGCCAGCAGTTGAAAAGAGTTGCTGCACATGAAGCCAAACTTCAGAGCGAAGCCAACGAACCATTAGTCATCCTTTTCAAGAAGACAAATGAAGACATGTACTCCGCAGATATAATAGATATAAAGGAATATGAAGCATATCTTGCTAATCCGATACCTGGCTATGCTATTTTCCGATACGAGCCTGGCGATCCAGACATTCCATTTTATATAGCAGATCATCCAAGGGTAATAAACAATGGCTTGATTCAGATTCAGCCAAAGGATTGGCCAAAGGCAGAACGATTCAAGCCGCAGGAACCTGCCACAAAGAATGGCCAGCGTTCAACGGAGCCACAACAGGTCGGTTGGGCGAAAGCTGTTGTCGTTCAAACTAATTGAGCAAATCCACTCTATCCGGTTGATGACGTTGAAGAAATATGTAGTTAAAGATACACTACATTGTTTATTTCATTGTGAAGGCAAGAGGTAGCCGCGATGGTTCCCTCTTGCTATCACTCTCAAAAAAGTCTTATTAGAAGAGACGTGAACTATTTCGTTGTGACATTTAGGACTTATAAATACTTCCCAATGTATATTTGCTGTGTCTTTTGACCAATGTCTTACATAAAGAAGATCAGTACAAGCTGAGCCATCAGGATTCGTAAGAACATCGAGAGCGGATAGACGGTAGAGTATCCGACAGCTGGAGCGTTGTTGCCTGCAGTGGCGTTAGCGAAGGCGAGAGCTGGTGGATCGGTGTTCGAACCAGCAATCAGACCCATCAAAGTGAAGTAGTTGACCTTCATCTTGAGACGAGCATAGATGCCGACGATCAGGATTGGGAGCACGGTGATCAGAAAGCCCATCCAGATGTAGTGGATGCCATCGCCCTGAGTAACGGTATCGACAAACTTAGCGCCTGCCTGGATACCTACTGAGCTCAGGAAGAGAATCAGGCCTACCTCACGAAGCAGCAAGTTGGCTGAAGTAGAGGTGTAGGTGTTGATCTTATAACGATAACCGAAGGCACCGATGAGGATGGCTACGACGAGAGGACCACCAGCGAGACCTAACTTGACAGGGATGGCAACGCCTGGGATTGGAATAGGCAACTGTCCGAGCAATACACCGAGGAGGATACCGAAGAAGATGGCACCGACGTTAGGATGATCGAGATGCTTGATGTTAGCGCCGAACAAGTTGCGAAGCTGCTCGATATTATCCTTACGACCTGTAACCAACAGACGGTCACCGACCATCAAACGAAGGTTACGTGCGGCAAAGAGATCAATGCCATTTCGGGTGATACGGGTGACGTTGACGCCATAGAGCGTAGAGATGTGCAGGTCTCCGAGGGTCTTACCATTGATATTTGGCTTCGTGATGATCATACGCTCGCTGACATAGTCGGCAATGCTGTCATCTTCCTGCCACTGGCCACGTGGGATGATTTCACCGATGAACAGTGCGATGGCCTCAGATTCTGATTCTGCGCAAGTGACGTGAAGCTCCATACCCATCTGCAGCTTGGTTTCACCATTGGCAATGATGACTTCACCGTTCTCAAGGAAACCGCGACTGATGACAAACTGACGCTTCAGGAGGTCATGCAGTTCGATGAGGTTACGACCTACGACCGCAGCATTCTTTACTTTAATAGCCATGTGGAAAGCGGCACGGTCAGCATTGTTGCCCTCTGAATCAGCAAGTTCCTTACGAGTAGCCTCTATGCTGGTCTTGGTGAGGATGCGGATGGACAAGGTTGCCAGGATGATACCAACGACACCGAGAGGATATGCACAAGCATAACCATTGGCAATGGCTGGAGCTGCATCACCGAGAACTTCTGAGAGTACGCTGTTGGCTGCTCCGAGACCTGGGGTATTGGTCACAGCACCATACATGACACCTACCATCATTGGCAGGTTGCCATCATGGCCATCGATAGGCTCTGCGGTAAGGAGTCCGATATTCGAACCGAGTACCCAGAGGCCGAGCATGACAGCTACGTTGAGTACTACGATGGCTACGGCCAGGAGGTTCATCTTAACGCCACCGCCTCCGCCTTTGAATACTTCGAAAAAGCTTGGACCTACCTGAAGACCGATGCAATAGACAAACAGAATCAGGCCAAGTTCCTTAACAACATCAATGATTGGCTTCTGATAAGCCACAGCACCTGCAGCGTCTGCATAGAGACCGTGTGTGCAGATGTGGCCGACGATAATGCCAACAAACAGAACCCAGGTTACGCCAAAAGCAATACCATTCTTCTTACCACCGATCTTCCACTGGCCGAGGCGGACGCCAAGGCTGATAACCAGCGCGTAGAGAATCATGATATGGGCGATACCCTCAGGATTCTGAAAGAGTTTGATTAACCACTCCATAAACACTTAGAATAATAATAAACACCTATTGAATACTTAGAAAACGGCTGCAAAATTACAATTCTTTTGGCAATTTGCAAACGTTCCTGTCGGTTTATTCTTTATTTTATATTATATAAATGTAGAATATTCGTTAATTGATAATTGATATTGGCAAATTGTAATCAGTAATCTGAAATCAGTAATTTGTAATTTGTAATCGATAATTAGTAATTCATTACTTAATCGTATTTGCTAATTTATCAATATTCAAGCTACGAGCCGAAGCATCGACGATATCCTTATAGATACCTCCCTTGTGATAGAGTCCATCCGGATCGCCACTTTCCTCCACACGTCCATCCTTGAGTGCATAGACGAGATCTGAGTCGATGATCTGCGAGATGGAATGCGAGATAATGATGACCGTACGATTCTGCTTGATGGCATCGATAGAGTTCTTGATCTGCTCGGTAGCAATAGCGTCGAGCGAAGCTGTTGGCTCATCGAGGAAGATGATCGGAGGATTCTTGAGGAACATGCGTGCAATGGCAATACGCTGCTGCTGACCACCAGAGAGCTGAGTTGCCATCGACTTGAAGCCATTAGGCAGCTTCTCCACCTGTTCGAGGATGAATGCCTTACGAGCGGCATCGCGCACCTCTTCGTCTGTAGCGTCGGTGCGACCGTAGCGGATGTTGTCCTCGATGGTTCCGTCGAAGATATGATTCTTCTGCAAGACGAGACCGATGTTGTCGCGCAAGTATTGAGTGTCGTACTCCTGAATGTCCACACCATCGAGCAGGATGCGTCCTGATTGTGGCGTGTAGAATTTGTCCAACAGGTTGACAATCGTCGATTTACCGGCTCCTGAGAGGCCTACAAAGGCGGTGACCTGATTAGGTTCAATCTGCATGTTGATGTCATGCAGCGCCTTGGTGCCATTCGGATAAGAGAAGTCTACATGCTCAATCTGGAAGCGTCCCTCGATCTTCTCCGGACGGTACTTGCCACTTGCTTCAACTTCCTCATCTGCCTCAATGACACTGAAATAGCCTTCTGCATAGATCAGCGCGTCATTGAGCGTGTCGAAGATACGCTGCAGCTGTGTGATAGGAGCGGTGACGTTGGCAAAGAGCATGACGTGATACATGATCTTACCGATGGTCATTCCCGGATAGTCGATAAGCACGAGATACGCGGTGAGAATGATGATCAGCACCGTTCCGATCTGCTGGATAAAGCGCTTCCATCCGTCGTAATAGAGCATGAGTTTGCGCGTATTGAGCAGATTATCAGTGAGGCTCGACTGGATACTCCACTGCTTGTCCGACTCAATCTTCTCTCGGTTGAATGACTTTATGACATTGATAGACTCAATGATTCCGACGATGCCATGCGACTTCTGTTCGCGATACTGACGCATCTGCTGACGCCATCCATGCAGTCGCTTACCCTGTCGCACCGTGATCCATATATAAATAGGTACGATGAAAAGTGCTGTGAGTCCGACGAAGACATTGGCCGCGAACATCAGGATCAGCGCTAAGATAGCCGACGTGAAGAGGGGCAACAGATCGATAAACGTATTCTGCACCGTGGTAGACAATGAGCTGACACCCTGATCGATACGCGTCTGCAGTCTTCCTGCCTCATTGCCACTGCGAGAAAAGAATGCCATGCGATAGGAGAGGATTCGCTCTACAGCTATCTGTGCCAGGTCCTTGCTCACCTGCACACGCATACGCTCACCATAATAGTTCTGCGCGTAGTTGATAACAACAGACAGCGCCTCCTTCGACAACAGGATGATACTGATAACCGTCAGGATATGTGCCGCATGACTCCACTCAAACCCCGGTTTTCCGATGAGTTCGTTGATAGCATCCACAGTTCGGTCGAGCACCAGTGCATTGACCTGCGCGATGCTCGAACCGATAAGGGTAAGTACTAAAGTCGCAAGCACCAGCCACTTGTAGGGTCGTACAAATGGCCAGAGCTTGCGGAAAAGTTGAATAAGATTCATTAGTTCGCTATTTTTTGGCTGCAAATATAATTATTTTTTTAGTAACATGTGCATAAATTCAGAAAAAACATTATCTTTGCACGTCGAATTGAAAGAATTACAATGAAGAATTCTACTCATACCATAGATATTAATACACTTGAATCAGGATTTGTTACAAGTCCATTGGTTGAAGACACTGCTGTGAATGATATGTTTCTTTTGCGACAAGAAATTCCAAGCAGTGGATTTAACCGATTATTTAAGGCAAGTCGTGATGGCAAGTGGTATATCCTCAAAGGACTGAAACCCGAAGTCGCTGATCAGACAGTCTATCAACAGATCCTTTTGAAGGAATATGATATTATGCGATCAGTGCATCATCCGAATGTTGCTGGTTGTGATGGGATAGTAGAGGTTCCAGGCCTTGGCAAATGCTTAGTAATAGAATATATTCAAGGACAGTCTTTGCGTCAGTGGATAGATCAGAGCAAGGATATGCCATCCAGCCAAAGATTTACCATAGCTGTTCGTATTGCTACACAGCTGGCAGAAACCATGAAGAACTTGCATGACTGCCAGATTATCCACAGAGACCTGAAACCTGAGAATATTCTGATCACAGACAATGGCCAGAGCGTCAAGGTGATAGATTTCGGTCTTTCAGACACCGATTCTTATGCTATTCTGAAACAACCAGCAGGAACGCTGGCTTATCTTGCTCCTGAGATGCTGCAAGAAAAACCGATATGTGACGTTCGTGCTGATATTTTCAGTTATGGAAGGATATTACAGGATTTGTTCTCTGATATTAAGACTCGTAGGTCTCGTTTTTATCTAGATATTGCAAGAAAATGTACGCTTCCCCTTCAGCAGCGATTGCAATACGATGAAGACATTCTGAAGTTGCTCAGCCAGGCAGCTGCATTTAAGCCATTCTGGCGTAAACCGTATTTCTTCTTTATCATCGTTGCTTTGATTTGCCTTGGATCTGTCTTTATGCATCGATCAGAACGTTTAGTTTTACCGGGTACGAATATTCTTATGTCAGAGATCGACAGTATAACTGATGGCTGGCAAGGTTCTGATAAAAGCGAATTTATAAATGCATTGCAACGCTTTGAGAAAGATCGAAAGGATAAGCTCCCTGCCATGATCAAGGAAACCATGGAGCAGCGTGACGCTTTCGTTCTTGCTTTTACTCCAGATAGTATTATGCGTCTTTCTAATGTTGATTATAGCACAGAATACGCCCATAGCTTTTGCCATCGTTTGACGCTTGAAATGCCTATGCTTGGAGGAAAGTTCTCGCGCTATTCATCGACGGTTTTCAAGGAGAATACTTCTTCATTGCTCCGCGACATTATCAAAGCCCTTTCGGCGTATGAGTCTGGTCATAGCTTTATCCTTGACGAAAGCCAGCTCTCTGATATATTCTATCACAGGCTATTATCTGTTTATTATCCTGACCGTCATCTTCCGATCATTGATCAGCAGCAAGTCAACTATATTACTCAGACGATGATCCCCGATCCCGAAAGACGTCGTTTGCTACGACCAGAAGGAAGCCGTGACAATCGCGATATCCTTGTTGCATTACATGACATCTATCCATCTTTGAACCAATGGTCTTTAGTTGAATATGCCTGGTTCTTGCTATATTATTATCCAAGCATTGAATCGCACTAATCATGAAATCAAACTTTTCATATTTCGTCCAGTTGTTTTTGCTGCTGATCATATCTTCATGCAGCAAGAATCCTTCAGATATTAAGGTTTTAGACAATACCGACCTTAATATCGAGGTTGACACAGCCTTACTGGCCAATGGACATGACTACGTAGACCTCGGTATTTGCAACGGATTATGTTGGGCCACCATGAATATAGGAGCAGAGCGTATAGAAGACCGAGGAGAACATTTCTTCTGGGGTGAAGCGGATATATCCAAACGTAAAAGAACTTTTTTTCAACTCGACTTTTACACATTTGGCAATCCTATTTCTAAGTACATCTCAATAGATCCTGAATATAAAAGACATGGACGTCTGTTAGACATGGACGGGAAACTTACCCTTGAAGCCACTGACGATGCAGCTCAGTTTAGTTGGGGTGGAGGATGGCGAATGCCGTATTGTAACGAGATCGATTCCTTGTTGGCTCTCTGTTCGTGGCAGAAGGTCGAAATCAACGGTATAGGAGGATATAAAGTAACCAGCAAGAAACCCGGTTATGAAGATCGTTCCATCTTTTTACCATTCACAGGAGCAGCAAAATATACTTCCATCATTCGTCAGAACCAAGGAGTCTATCTTTGGGCAAAGGATATGGTAGATGATGCTTGTGCCAATTCTTATGGACTTGTTGCCAATGAGGAATACATTTCACGTAGTTCATACGCTCGAGACACAGGTCAGGCAATTCGTGCAGTATTTCAACCAGGAGAAGTTCTGGTAGAGAAAGTAGAACTTGATACAACTCGGCTTCAGCTATTCGTTGGAGATCCTGTTCATCAGTTGTCAGCAAACGTTTTTCCTACCAATGCTACTCGTTCTCATTTATACTGGTTTTCTAGTGACTACAGTGTTGCTTCTGTCGATCAAGAAGGCAATGTATCTACTTATTCTCCTGGCTGGTGCTATATTACTGCCATTGCTACCGATGGTACCAGTCAGGCAGGAGTATGTCGTGTGGAGGTGATGGATCCCACACCACTGAGTCATGAATGTGTTAATCTAGGAATAGGTAATCTGCTCAGATGGGCTACGATGGATGTCGGAGCAACTAGTCCAGAGGAGACTGGCAGTCTCATGACATTAGAAGAAGCAAGAAATCACCAATGGGGAGACCACTGGAGACTTCCTACAGCCGAAGAACTTGAATCTTTGCGTCGAGATTGTAAATGGGAACAAGAAGTACTTAATGGCATATCCGGTTTTCGTGTCCGTGGCGTGGCGCATGACACAGAAAAGTATTCAATATTCCTCCCGGCTTCCTCACTCTATTCGATTCATAGTTATTGGTCAGAATCAGAATCACGAGTCTCAAATACCTTTCAAAGTATCATGTCACTATCTCCAGATTCCGCATTCTGGTCATATAGTCCAGTTACATCTCGTCACTCTGTGCGACTGGTTTATTCATTAGGTGATTGAGCCAGAAATTTGGAACTTTATGAAAAAATGATTATCTTTGTGCCAGAAAGATAAACAATACTCATGGATAATCAGAATCAGAACTCAGAGTATATTCAAGCTCTATTTGCGGCCATCGATCGTATGATTGGATACAAGGTGCAGACAAGTACCGACTTCCTTAAGCTTAGCATGGCTATACATTTCCGCACTGGTCAAACCATCGGCGTTTCTACATTGAAACGCCTTTATGGCTATGTCAAACAGCAAGTAGAGCCACGTCAGCATACTCTGAACATACTGGCTCAATATGTAGGCTACTCTGACTGGCATGCTTTCTGCAATTCAGTTTCTTCCGGAAAACCACAAGAGAGTGCTATGGTCTTCTCTCGCAGCCTTTTATCTTCTGGACTTACTGTCGGTTCAATCATCCGATTGACCTGGCAACCTAATCGTGTCTGTGTCTGCCAGTACCGTGGTCAGAACATGTTTATCGTCCTCCGCTCAGAGAATACTCGTCTCATTCAGAACACTACATTTCAGTGCTCACTGATAGTCGCAGGCGAGCCCCTTTTCATCGATCATGTCTGCATTGGTGGCACGGCTGAGCCGTGTGTATATCATATGGGAAGTGTGAATGGAGTACAGTTCGAGGTGCTTACAGAAGTTTAGTATTCATAATACAGTAAATCTCTCATTAATATTTTAAAATAAGCCATAACTATCGAATGAGTTATTGATAGTTATGGCATCTTTATATATATTTTACTTTATTTGTTTTGTCAAAATTGTTTTGTTAAATAAGTCCATTCTGGTCCATACTATATCTCTCAATAGTTATTTAAGTATTTTATATAGGTATTTTCAAAGTAATAATAGTATATTTAATATTAATATTTAACTTTGTCAACACAAAACACATAAATAATATAAATATGAGATGCAGTAATTGCGGATGGAATAATCCAGATGGTGCAAGTACATGTCAAAAGTGTAACCAGCCCTTAAATTTTTCACCAATACAAACCACTAGTAGTACATTTAATCCTCGTGCTACTATGGTAGAACTTCAACAATCAGTTGTAAACCCTCGCGAAACAATGATCGACCCTGTACAGGTTGGATTGGATTCTCGTGCAACCCAAGTAGATCCTATTCAATCTGGAGTTAATACAAGAGAAACTCAGGTTGATGTCCAAATACCTGAAAATAATTCTCAAAAAACGATGGTTGATTTTGCTCAATCTCCAGTTAACCCACGAGCAACTATAGTTGATATAGCACCAAATACAAAAGTATATCAATTATTCTGCATGGATGACAAGAACATCGGAGAGATTCAGATAACATCAACTCAAGATTTAGGATTAAGCTCTGGAGATATTATTTTTGCAAAAAACTTACGATATAAAGTAATATAAATATAATTTTTTGTACTATGGAATTTATTATTGAATTTAAAACTGCAACACAATCTCATTCTGCTGGTGAGCAACTCAAATTAGCTGTTGATTCAGTACAGATTGGTCGTGACATTGATTGTCAAGTTCGTTTTGATGATTCTACACCTACTGTAAGTCGTAAACATGCAAAGATTGAAAGAGAAGGTATCCGTTATAAAGTAATAGCACTTTCTCAGACAAATGCTACTTATGTCAATGGTTCACCTATCAAAGGTGAGTATTATTTGAATTCTGGTGATGAAATTAAGCTTTCATCTCAGGGTCCGACCATTATTTTCCGTCAGTCAACAGTTGCAACATCCGCTACTCAGACTTCAGTGAATGCACCTGCTGCAGCTAAGGCTTCTGCTACTTCAAACAAACCTGCTCCAGCACAACCTAAGTCGAATAAAACACTTTATGGAGTAATTGCTGCTGTTGCTGTTTTGTTAATTGCTGGTATTGCTCTTTGGTTGAATAAGAAACCAGACACTCCAACGACACAGCCTCAGGTGATTTCTCAGAATATCAAAGAGTGCTATTCTTCTATTTATTTTGTTAAAGTAAATGATATTTCTGTATTTGATAAGAGTCATAATCTTGTCTTCACTTATAATACAGAAGATAAATACTATGGTACAGGCTTCATGGCAAATAATGGCAAGTTTATTGTTGCTCGTCGTGTCGTTGAACCTTGGACATATAATGACAGCGGTCTTGTTGGCTATGATCAGGATAATCGTGCTTGGAACTATGGCGATCTTTCTAGTTTAGGATACGATATCGTAACAAATTGCACAGCATTTACCTCTGCTGGTACAAGTTTCCAGTTCCGTAATACTGATTGTAAGAAGCCTGATTATATTAGTATGCAGACTGACTGGGTTAGCCTTCCAAAGGCAGATCAGTTAAGTGTTGTTTCTGGTCTTACATTAGATTCAGCTTGGGGAAATAATCCAAAATATGGTGTAGAATGTTCTTTGGTAGGTTATACTAAGAGCACCGATATTCAGAATTTGAAAGTTTCTAATTTCCCAAATGCAGTCAACGTTTCAGAGCTTAATAAAGATAGAGTTATTGAACTTTCCAGCCGTCGTTGGGAAGAAGGCATGAGCGGTGCTCCAGCTTTGATCCAGAAAGATGGCCGTTGGGTAGTTATCGGCATCCTTAGCAATTCTTATAATAACCAGAGAGATATTGTCATTCCAATCGGTAATGTTCAATAAATAGTCTTTCTCATGACAAAAAGAATAGAATTTAAGATAACGGCAGGAACGGATGTTGGTTTAGTTCGAAATAACAATGAAGATAATTTCGTTCTTAATCCAGACGTGTCGTTATCCGAATGGTTCTTACCAAATGACATCACTAAGGCTTTAAGTCTTAGTGATGTCGGTTGTGTTATTGTCGTTGCAGACGGCATGGGAGGAGCGAACTGTGGGGAAGTAGCCTCAGCAATCGCCATCGATTATGTAAAAGAAGCCTTCAATAATGCAGATCTGAAATCTATTATTCAGTCTGACTATGCAATTGTTGATTTTATGAAAGGCCTTTTTACAGAAGCAGATCAATCAATTAAAAAATATGCCTCTGAACATCCTGAAAGTCGTGGAATGGGAACGACAATGGTAATTGGTTGGCTTCTTGGTCAAAGTATGCATATTGCATGGTGCGGTGACAGCAGAGCGTATGTTTATAACAACGAAGAAGGACTTCGTCGTTTGTCGAAAGATCACTCTCGTGTTCAGTCGTATATTGATCAAGGATTAATTACTGAAGAAGCAGCATTCGGTCATCCTCAAAGCAATATTATTTTGCGTTGTCTTGGAGATATACCGCAAGAAGCCGAAGCTGACTATTATTTATATAGTGTTCAGCCTTCTGACACTTTCCTATTCTGCACGGATGGTCTATCTGCGTATTGCAGAGATAATGAGATTGAACAAACTCTTAAGAATAATGATTTGAACGCATGTCGTAATGAACTTGTGGCTCAGGCATTAAATGCTGGTGGTTACGATAATGTTACTGTCGCATTGCTCTCTATCTTATAATATATAATATGTATAGTCCTGGTACTTTATTTGATGGACGTTATCTGCTAAAGGAGCAGAAAGGTCGTGGTTCATTCGGAGAAGTATGGCTAGCTACTGATCAGCAAGTCGGAGTAGATTTTGCTATAAAGATCTATGTAGCGATGAGTTCTCAAGGATTGCAGGAATTCCGTAAGGAATATCAGCTATCTTGTAACTTGATCAATTCAAATTTACTTCATGCTAATTATATGGGCATCTGTCAGGAGAACAGTTGTCCCTACCTTGTTATGCCATTTTGCCCGCGCGGCACTTCAAGTATGGTTGGCAATGTCGATGAACATATACTTTGGAAGTTTCTGCATGATGTGGCAAATGGTCTTGCATATCTTCATAATCAGAATCCTCCGATAGTTCACCAGGATATCAAACCAGATAATATCCTTCAGTCTCAAAATGGAGATTTCGTGATTACTGATTTTGGTATCAGTAAGCAGATGCGAGCAACACTTCACTCCACTGCCAACAATACGAGTGGAGCTCTTGCTTATATGGGACCGGAACGTTTTTCTGGTGACTACCAGACAATCAAGGCTAGTGATATATGGTCATTAGGAGCTACACTTTATGAGCTTGCTACGGGACGTCTTCCTTTCGAAGGTCGCGGAGGAAGTTTACTTAATGCGGGAGCAGAACTTCCTAATCTTCCTGAGACTTTCTCAAAGGAGATCAATCAGGTTATGCGATCATGTATGGCTAAAGAACCTTGGGAAAGACCTTCTGCAAGTCAACTCGCAGATATTGCCGAGTCAGTTCTTAAGGGTCGTCCTATTACCATAGACAGCACTTCTTCTAAAGTAGGAACTACACCGACACCGAATCCAGACGAGTCTGTCACAGAAGTTTCTTCTGTATCTTCATCGGAAAATAAATCCAATAAACTTATCTATACAATCTGCGGAGTAGTAGCAGTAGCATTAATCGGTTTTATTGGATATATGCTTTTCGGATCAAATGATTCTCCTTCTTCAGACAATACCCCTTCTGCTGTTCAGGAGGTAACAGTGACTGAACCGGATATTGAAGAATCACAGCCTGTAAATCCAGATCCAAATCCAGTAGTAGAAGAACCAGTTAAAGAAACATCTCCATCCGAAGTAGAGAAGGTTCCAGAAACTAAGACAGAAAAGAAAGTCCAGGAGAAATCAACACCTACAAGCAATAGTGTTTCGAGTGGAACCGTAAATCTTGGTTATGCTAGTTGGACCGGTGGACTTAAGAATGGAAAACCTCATGGTCAAGGTACTATGACATTCAGTCGTGACTATGATCTTCAAGGACATAGTGTTAAGGCAGGAGATACGGTTATGGGTGAATGTGAGAATGGAAAGCTTACAGGCTACTGTAAATGGCATAGCGCCAATGGAGATAAATCCATTCTTTTAGGAGAATAATACTCAATACAATAATTTATAATGTCTTCTTTATATAGGACTTTTACATTGATTGTATCAATGTTCCTTTGGTGCAATTCTATCAATGCTCAGCATTTTGCTTCTTCTTTATTGAAGCAAAGCGCTGAGACATTACAGCTCCATGGATTACAAGATCTTCCATCAGGATACACATCTCTTGATTACACGGGGAAGAAACTTTGTGTCATCAAGCATGGAGATCGTATCGATCATATAGGACGTGTCATCTTCCCCCAGTCATTAAGAGAATTGAATCCGCTTCCTATCTATGATTATCTGGAGTTTGCATGGCTTGAACAATCATTGCTTTCTCCGGAGAATCCTTATAAATATAGAGATGTATTTTTTGAAACAGGAGATTGGAATACACTTCTTAAAATAAGCGCAGAAACACCGTGTTCTGTATCTATTGACGATGGTTCACATTATCATCTTGCATGGAATTTATCAGATGGTTCTGATCTACGTATCTCAATACCTGTCAACTACGAGATCATCAGTACAGCTTCTCGCGGCGAACTTGAGAAGAATCTGATTTCCGATTTGCGCGTTCATAAGTCTTCTGTCACTTTTGTTCAGGCACCAGATTCTTTACAGCTACAGAAACAAGAAGATGGTCTTTATCTTCTTAAAGGTGATCGTTATATTCTTTCAAGTATAAATAATAATTCCTATTTTCAGCTTACAGAAGATCAGGAATTTAAGTTAGTCTCAGATACGACTAATATTACAGCAACTCTAAGTAATATATTTTGTGCTGGAGATACTATTAGCAGAGATTGGGATCTTCATATTCTTTTCAATCTTCATGAGTCTTTACAAGATACTCTCAGTATATCAGTTATTGACTTTACCGATTATCTGAAATCTTCTGGGTGTTCAATCTTTTGGGGCAATGAGGGAACTGATGATACTAAAGTCTTAGGATCGGTTTTCGCTTATTGTCCAGAAGGAGGGTATAATCATATTTTTAAGGTTTCATATTCGCCGCAAAACGATCATCATCTGTCGTGTATTGCAAGTCTGTTTGTACCAACGACTAATATTAGGGATCTGCACATGCAATATAAACCCAAACAAGAAAGTGAAAAAATTAAATGGCAATGATCAGGATATTTTTTCTTAGTTTAATAGTTGTTTTGTTTTCTACATATCCTCTTTATGCACAGGATGATGTTCGTCAACAGATACGAGCTATTAAATTAGATGAGTCATATATCAAAGCAGAGGCTAATGACTCTGTTGAAAGCGAAGCTGTGAATGCTGCCGCACTCGAACTGATTTATAATTATAATTTAGATCGAATGGGTCGCGATCTTGATACTATCAGCGTTGAACTTATACGTCCTGCATTACAATCGTTGGTGTATGCACGAGGTTCAATAAAGCGTGTACTTGTATTTGTAGAATTAGCAGTTGCAGATTCTTTATTAGATGTTTCATCTAAAAACAATAAAGTAGAACAAATTGAAGAAGAAACAAAACCTATAGAATCAAACAATATTCTTCAGCCTGAAGCGGAAACTATTTCCACACCATCTTCAATGGGAGATCTTGTCTTGCTGTTAAGTAATATGGAGATGGTTACTGAAGCTGTAAAACTGTTGTCCGAATATAAAGATAAAGGAAAGATCAGCGGCTTTGGTCAATTAAAGTCTCTTGCAGAGATTCCTTCACAGTCTTACTTGTTAATATATGATCGTGAGCATACTGTAAGAGCTATTTTAGCTCCTGAGAACAATGAGTATTACAATGTAAAAAGAAATTGTCCTGATGCTATTACCAACTATAGCGGTTGTGGCTCTCTTTGGTTCAGATAAAATTTATTTCAAATGAAGAAAGTATTATTTTTGGTCGTATTTGCGTTTTGTGCTTGTATTTTGTCCGCACAGATTAATGCTCCATCTAGTGTACGTTTTCAATTCCAGCCGGGTAGTATCAGTGCAGGTAGTTTGAAAGATAACATGGAGCGAAGCACCTGTAGTCTTCTTACTGAGATCAATCAGGCTTGTATTGCTAAAAGAAGTCTGAATCTCAATGGTATTACTCTTGAGGATGGAGCGCGCAAGAATCTTACGTCTCTTTGGGAGAATATTCATTTCTTTTGTGAAGATGATGAGACGATTGAACCATGTCTGAATGATGCGCAAGGTTATCAGGTTCGATCGATTCCTGTTACTATCATTCCATTAAGCGATGATTTTGAGGGATCACGCAATCGAGAACTCACCATTAGCTTCAATCGCAATGGTTCCATAACCGGTGTTCGTATGGCACTTGAGAATAATCAGGTCACTAACATTATGAAACAAGGATCTGCTGTGACTGATACGCGTCGACGTCTCGAGATTCTGAAGTTCGTCGAGGACTTCCGCTGTTATTATAATGAGAAGAATCTGGCAGCATTGGAAAAAGTATATTCTGACGATGCTCTGATTATTACAGGTAGTGTTATTAAGAATAAGGAGACTGGTTTAGTTCCTACAGTCAAATATCGTAAGCAGGACAAGCAGCAGTACATGCAGTCACTGAAAGGTATCTTTGCTCGTAATAAGTATATTGATATTAAGTTCAGCAAAATATCTGTAGTACGTCATGGTAGTAAACCTGATTTTTATGGTGTAACACTTCAGCAGGATTGGAATACTTCTACCTATAGTGATAAAGGTTGGCTCTTCCTGCTTTGGGATTTCCGTGATGAACAGAATCCTGTCATTCATGTCCGTACCTGGCAGCCTAATCAGGCTATCCAGACAGATACTGATGTATTTTCTTTAGATGATTTCTTTATTCCGTAATAATTAATACTACTATAACATGAGAAGACTATTGTTATTATTGTTTTTGTTCATTGCTTTGACAAATTCATTCGCACAGGAAATCAGAGTGAAAAGCATGGAATTGTTAAGCAATGACTTGACAGCTCGTGTCAATTCACGACAAGATCTTAATGGTGATTATTGTGCACTCGTTAAGGTACAGTTACCTATCGAGGGCCTTCAGTTTGAGGGCAATGTCATTGGCAAGACGGAGTATCATACCAATGAGTACTTTGTTTACATGACCAGTGGTAGTAAAGGCTTGATGATACGTCATCCTAAGTATCAGACTCTGTTTGTTAACTTTCCAGATTTAGGAATTACTTCGGTTGAGACACGTAATACTTACGGTCTCAAACTTGAGGCTGACAGACTTGAAACGGATACCGTCCTTGTTTCTGATACTGTCATGGTTGTAGATACCATCAAGGTTCATACACCCGTCAGTGTGGCTGCTAATTCAAACATCTCATACCAGATTGATGACTCTGGTGTACTTACTATCAAAGATATTCCCGTCGTAAATCGTCCTTTCAGTATGTATGCTGAAGGTAAGTTCCAGTTAGGAAGCATGATGGGTGTCGGAGGTGGCATCGGTGCATATATTAATAAATTCAATCTCGAAGCATTTGCCATTATTGGAATGAGTGAGAGCGACGAAGTTTTCTGGATTCCTTCAGATGTTACAAAAAACGCCTATAGCTATACTTATAAAGCCATGCAATATGGTGTGAAAATAGGTTATGCAATACCATCTGGTGAAAAATTTCGTTTTACTCCTCAGATTGGTTTGGGTGTTTCTTCTATTTCAGGTACAGAGAAACAGCGCGGAACAGGTAGTGATCCTAAAGCTACCGATGCTTATGTCGTTCCTATTTCCGTTGGTGTCCGTATCGAAGCTTTGTTTGGAAATCATTTTGGTGTTAGCCTTACTCCTGAATTATCATTCGCAGGTTCTAAGTCTGAAGCTTTTACACGAATGACAGATGCTGTTTCTTCAATTAGCAATTTTGGTCAAGGATTTAATGCTAAGTTAGGTGTATTTGTTTGTTTCTAATCCGCAAAATTTACAATTATGAAGATAAATAACAATTATATTTCCTTACTGGTTTTCCTATTTCTCCTGATTATTACATCAGGGTGTAATGATAGCGATATAGACTCCCAATTTACTCCTTCGTCATCCAATCGAATAGCTTCTTTCAAGTTGGATGTAAACACTGAGAAAATTAATGTCGGAGCGACTTTTTCTAGTCAGACCTTTACTGTTACATCTACTGATGACTGGAAAGCAACATCTTCAGATGGCTGGATTTCTTTTACAACTTCATCTGGCAGTGGTAACGGCAACGTTTCATTTACAGTGCAGGAGAATGCTTCTGATCAAACAAGAACAGCAAGGATAACTGTAGTTGGTGTAAACAGTAATTTGACCCGTACAGTGACAGTTAACCAAATTGGTATGACATTAACTATCGATACAGAATCATTAGAGTTCTCATACGAAGGTGGAACAAAGACTATAGAAGTTAACACAGAAGGACGTTTTACCGTGAATAATCCTGTTGATTGGGTAACTTGTGAAATAAGTGGCAAAACAGTTAAAATAAATGCAAAACCTAATCCTGAGGTTGAAAGCAGAGAAACAACGGTTTCTATTTCTCTTGAGAATTCTTCCTTGTCCCGTAGTATCAAAATTTCACAGAGTGGAGGTTTTGGTATTACCATCAAAGATTTTGATGATGATGAAGTATTGTAATTATTAAAAGATTATTATTATGAATATCAAATCATATTTTTCAGCTATCATTTCAGCTTTATTCTTCTGCATCTTTAATAGTTGTCAGTCGGATTTAGACTTTGTAGATGAGTCAGATTGCGAAGTTTGCAACCTGATATTTGATGTCCCGTGCCCTGGTTTTGTAGACGAAGTTGGAACTCGTGCCAAAGGTTCTAATTGGGAGGAAGGTGATCAGATTTTTATTCGTTTCAGTTCTACTGTTTATGGTACAGGTGAATATTCAAAAGGAGATTGGGACTTTAAACCTAATACTAAGTTACACACTATAACT
The DNA here is from genome assembly GCA_045628985.1 of Bacteroidales bacterium. Taxonomy (GTDB): domain Bacteria; phylum Bacteroidota; class Bacteroidia; order Bacteroidales; family UBA3663; genus Liminaster. Next base: position 39,686 of record JAZQQH010000009.1, read on the forward strand.
GGCGCTCAATGTTCTATTTATTATTTTAAAGGAAAAAATGTGACTAGTATCGGTGAAAAAGTTACTTTTGATGCCAATACTTGTGTCTATGGCACCAAAACTGCGCTCTATTCATACAATAATGGAGATTTAGTGGTGTCTGCTACTCTTACCCCTATGGTCTCAAGAATTCGTTTTAAAGGAGAGATTGGATCGAAAATTAAAGTTTCATCAAATTTCCTTCAGTATAACAGCTATTCTTTCAATAGTGATGAACTATCTTCAGGTCCTTGTAATATGACATTATCTGTTAATACTAATGGTTATACTGATTATCTCTATGTTACAGCAGAAGATGATATTCAATTGTCACTTGATACTAAGCGTTATAATTTTACAAAAACTTTCAAAAAGTCTTTGTTCGTAAATGGACTTAGTGGTATGATTCAGATTCCTTCAGAATCTATATATGATGGATGGAAAAAGAAAGAGTTACCTAGAGCAGTTTTGTTAAGAGGTAGTTCTTTTAATGGGGCCATTAAAACACTAGCACATGGTTCTTCTAATTTGGATTGGACTACAGAAGATGAATTAGTAAAAAGTATAGTAGTTAAATGTAATTCTCAGGTTACAACAAATACTCTTGTGTCTGACAGAAGTTCATCTGTTCCTATCTATGCTTCATACTCAGATGGCATGATTACACTTTATACTTCTGCTCAAGATATATATGTAGATGATATGAGACTAATGTTTACGCATTTTACGAGAATTAACACATTAGACATGAGTTATTTTGATACTAGTGATGTTACTGACATGGGTCAAATGTTTGCGTTTTGTTCTGGATTAACCACAATAGACTTGTCCCATTTTGATACCAGTAATGTTACTGACATGGGTGGAATGTTTTGGGGTTGTTCTGGATTAACCACAATAGACTTGTCCCATTTTGATACAAGTAAGGTTACTTACATGGGTTCAATGTTTGCTGATTGTTCTGGATTAACTACAATAGACTTGTCCCATTTTGATACCAGTAATGTTACTGGCATGGTTTCAATGTTTAGGGGTTGTTCTAGATTAACCACAATAGACTTGTCTCATTTTGAAACAAGTAAGGTTACTTACATGAGTTCAATGTTTTCTGGTTGTTCTCGATTAACCACAATAGACTTGTCCCATTTTGATACAAGTAATGTAATTTTAATGGCAGGATTGTTTTATGGTTGTTCTGGATTAACCACAATAGACTTGTCTCATTTTGATACCAGTAATGTTACTAGCATGGCTTCAATGTTTAGGGGTTGTAATAGGCTTAAATCATTGATCCTCTCTCATAAGTTTATAGTTAATAATAGTACAACTATTTCTTTTATGTTTCAAGATTTTGCATCTTCATCTAAATACTGTACAATTACTTGTACACAAGGAACAAAATCTAAATTTTTATCATCGAATACTTACTTAAATTCTAGTTATATTTCGTGGAAAATAATATAAATAGATGATAGATTGATCCAAAAGATTTGTATTAATTTACTAAACAATTTTTTAATAATAAACTTTTAATACTTACCATTATGACAAAGACAATTATTGTATTATCAGCTCCTGAAAATACAGGAAAGACGACGACGTTATTTAAACTGTATAATAGACTTATTCCAAATGGAACTATTGTATTCCCAACAAAACATAAAATTCAATATAATGTGAGTGCTTATGATAATTATACCGCTAATGATAAGACAATTAAACTTGGTATTAATACTGCAGGAGATACAGATTTTGATATTTTTGATAAAGTGCAGCCTTTGATTGATGCTGATTGCGATATTATCGTTACAGCAGCACGTTATGAAACTCATTCAAGTTTTAAGGCAATTATAGGCAAATCAAACAAATGGAATCTTAATTATCGTAACAAAGAATATAATGTAGTAGTTACTTCGCATATTTGGGAGCATTTTGATATAACAGTTAGGAAAACTATAAGCCAAACGGGAGGTTTAAGTTCTCATTATAATTTTAATGGTGTTGATTTTGTAGATATGTCAGTAAATAATATTAAGTCACTAATCGATGCTCTGATGATATAGTATATAATTAATACTTCTGATATGAAGATTTTTTTTAGACGTTTTACTGTACTATTCTTATTCTGCATGATATCTTTTATTTCATGCGGTAATAAGAATAATACACAGAATACAGAAGAAATCAAAGAACAGATCTCTGCCATGTTAAAAGAGGCTTGGGAGTTTGAGGATTTAATAAATGCCGATCAAATCTATTGCTCTCCAGCATACAATAATGCTTTACGTGAAGCAGAAGATCTGGCTCGCAAAGTAGGAGATATTGGACCTATTGACTATGAGCATTGGATTCAAGGTCAGGATACGGATGGCAATGTGCATATTGTTATCAATGGCATTGAGGTGATTGATTCAGATAACGCCAATGCTGATGTTTCTGTTTACAATTTCGGTGAACCTCATCCATTAATACTAAAGATGGTTCGTATTGAAGATCGGTGGTTCATTGACGATTGGATTCCTGATGGAAACAATAAGTATTCAGAACGAAAGCAATTTGAGAACTATATGCTTGAAATGCGAGAATATTTATAAACTATTAAGCTGGAGTTAAGATTGAATCCTAACTCCAGCTTTTTTTATTTTCTATCCTTGCTTTTCTGCAACCAAATGCTACGCATCTGGATAGCTCGACGGAATGCTTCACGAGCCTCCTATTAGGTTCTCAGACGATGGCTTCGACAAGCTTTTTATCACCAACTACAACTTCCTTAATGCCAGGCATTTTATCCTTATTGAAGCAGAAACTGACCATGTAGCCGGTCTGGAGGTGGTAATAGTCGAGGTATTCGGCAAGCTGCTGTTCGCCACGTTCGTTATATGACTGGCCACGCCAGATCTTGAGCTCGATGATGTATTGCTGGCCGAGATAGTCGATGATGATGTCGGTGCGTGTCAGGTTGCGCGTCTGGGCCTCGCAGTAATAATTGCCCACACCATTGATGATAGGGCGGAGGTAGGTGAGGAAGATCTTTCTGCCATTGTCTTCCACGAACTTGTCATCATTGCCAGGACGGTAGATCTCGTTGAAGTGGATACAGAAGCGCTCAATCAGGCGGCGCATGTCGATACGGCCGTCGTGGATGAACTGGGACTTATCGATCTGGCCTTGGCTGAATATTGCTGAGGTTTCTTCCTCTCCGATGAACATGTTGTAGAGACGCGTCTCCATCAGGCGGCAGGCAATCGCTACAGAACCATTATTGTTCTTGAGGAAGTTAAACATCAATCCGATCTGCAGATACTTCTCGTCAATATAGAAGGTGCGGGTCTTGCCCTCAAAGAGGATGCTCTTCAGCAGTTCCTTCAGCTCCTGATATTGGTCAAGCTTCTTGACCATATCGTCGAACAATGTATTGCGCTCTATCAGCAGGTCATGCGTAGCCTTTAGCACGCCCTCTTTGTCCCAGGTGTAAGCCTCCTCATCAACGATCTGGCAGATGCGGCTCACAAGGAATGGATAGCCCGAGGTGTAGTCGAAGATCATCTGGCCAATCTGCTGGCAGTCGAAGGCGAGCTGATGATCCTGCTTGTATTCCTCCAGCATCGCGGCAATGCCATCGGCAGATAGGAACATGTCCTCATTATATGGCACAGCAATGTTCCACGGCGAATTGTACTGATGACTGTCCTCTGTCCGGATCTGCAGCTTAAGATTCTTCACGTCATAGACGCCAGCCAGGATAACCGATTGGAAGGTGGGACGTTCTCTACGGCTAAGATACATTTCTCGCAATACTCCTAGGAACCTGATGAAGCTTGGATAGTTGCCTGCCTGATCCACTTCGTCAATCAGCAGTACAAGCGGTTCCGTTTTGCAAATTCGTGCTATTGTCCTTACAAATGACAAGGCGTTCACTGCAGCCTTTTCCGTATTGTCAATCTCCAATGACTTGATCTGATCTACAGCACTCTTGGATAGACGGAATTCTTCTGCCCACTCTATACAATCATTGAATTTCTGGATTGTGGCAAACAGCAATTGCTCCAGGCCTTGGAATTCGTTGTCTCCCAGTCCCTCAAAGCTGATTGAAAATACAACGTATCCCTCACTCTCTAGCTTCCGCTTAAGGGCTGCCAGTGTCGTAGTCTTGCCATACTGGCGGCCACGGTTGATGCAGAAATAGTCACCCTGACGGACAAGCTTGGCAGCCGCCTCTACTTGTCTGTCTATGTTGACCATGTAGTGAACCTCAGGGTTACAAGTACCTGTTGTATTGAATCTTTTCATACAAATTATTCATTCATCAGATTACAATCCGAAGTGATTCTCATTCCAGAACTGCTGATACATCTCATCCCAGCGGAGGAAGGTAGCACCAGCGAAGTCGGCTGAGTAGTTGTCGAGATAGAGTGCAGCCTTATCAGCACCCTGGGTCTTAACGAGTTCCTGATAGCGAGCCTCAACAGCAGGGAGCTCCTCGAAAGCTTTGGCCTCGAAGTGGTCACGGTACTTCTCAAGAGTCTTGCGATTCTCACCCCAGCGGAGTGCAGCAATCTTGTTGGTACGACGATAGCGCCAGCAAGCAGCATCCTCACGATAGCGGTGGTTGCCACAGATCTTGAAGCTCTCTGGTACGTCGGTTGAACCACAATAGATAGGGATGCGAGGACTCTGACCAGGATTGTCGATCAGGAACCAGCAGAGGCAACCGATAGCATCTGGCAACCAGTCACGGCACTGGATAACAGTAGAATAAGCACACTGAGGAACAGCGATATTACGGATGCTCTTGACCAATGGCTCACGGCCGACAGGGTTAAGCATGGCAATCTCCTCAGGACGCATCCAAGGATTGGCTTTAGGGCTCAGGATAGTGTCGGTGACCTCTCCGGTCTTGCGATCCTTGACCTCGACCATGAGGTTCTTGGTGATGCACTGGTCGGTACCCTCATAATAGGAGCGGAGCAATGCCATGACCTGAGCTGCAGAAACCTGCTTCTCTGGCTTGATGGTGAAAGGAAGCTCTTCTAACTCATCAGTCAAACCGAGCGATGGAGCGAGTGACTGGTAGATAAAAAGCTCACGAACACTATAAGCCTTCTTGCCACCACCGTAAGCCTTCCAGAACTTGAAGGTCTCCTTGCCGTCCCAGTAACCGAGGCGCTTAGCAGCATCGAACACATTGTCAGAAGCCATATAGTTGTCCTTATCCTTGAGGTTCAAAGTGCTGATACGTGGGATGTTAGCCGACACACCCACCTGATCGTCCGGGATACGTACAGCGGCCCATACGCCACCGATCTTGTCCTTACCTTCACCGAAGACCTCGAAGTGCCAAGCCTCCTTGGTATCAGCGATGGTAAGACACTCACCCATATCGCCATAGCCATACTGCTTGACGAGCTGACCCATGAGTTTGATAGCATCACGAGCGGTGGTGCAACGCTGGAGAGCCACACGAGCGAGCTCCTCGATCATGAACATACCGTCAGGATTCTGCAACTCACGACGGCCGACGATAGTGGTCTCACCCATGGCCAGCTGCTTCTCATTCATACAAGGATAAGCCGTGTCGAAGTACTTGTAGGTATGCTTCACCTGAGGGATCTGACCCTTGACAGTCATACCTGTCTGATCCTTGGCAAACTCGGTGTGCATGCGACCGTCGTAGATATTCATGACGGTGTCACGCTCATAATCCTCAGCAGGAGTCATCGTGACCCATGTACGATACCAACTGTCGCAGGTGTGACTGGTGATGACCGAACCATCCGTACTGGCTTTCTTGCCGACCATGATACTGGTGCACGACTCAAGATCCTTCTCTCGGTTCTGAGCAATGACACTCAGCGAGAGGAGCGAGAGGAGAAGAAGAAATGTCTTTTTCATTATATGATTATTTGAGATTATTGGCGGAAAAAGCAAAAACCACCAAAAACCGTAAGGCTTATGATGGTTTTATTAATAAAGTGATTCGACGGAATTGATCCGGCGAATAGCTGTGTGATTCGACGGGGATTCGAACCCCGGACCGACTGCTTAGAAGGCAGTTGCTCTATCCAGCTGAGCTATCGAACCATCATATTTCTATTAGAAATCGGGCGCAAAGTTAGGAATTTATTTCGATAATTCCAAATTTTACGCCCGATTTTTTATTTTTATTTCAACATTTCCTGCGAACGCTTGATAAATGCTGCCAAGGCCTCACCCTTGAGCATGCCACCTTCAAGCAATGCGAGGTCGATGAGCTGACGGAGTGTCTTGTCGGTCTTAGCGTAAGTAGTTACGTTGTCGGTCTCCTGCTTCTTGAGGTTCTCTACATCCTTGCGGAGGCTGTCGAGCAACTCGTCCTTGTCGTGTGGGAACTCACCAGCCTTAGCCTTGTACTTCTCGTCCTCCAATGGCTTGACCTGAGCCTGCTTGTCGTCAATGTCCTTGATAATCTCAGCGTTGACGATACCGAGCTTGTCGTTAGCAGCCGAGAGGATGCTCTTAACTACTGGGTGCTCCGTGTTGACGATGAGGTTGTACTGCTCAGGCATCTGGCCATAGAAATTCATGCCACCGCCCTGCATCTTGCTCATCTCCTTCATACGACGCATCCACTCGTTCTGAGCGATCATCACAGGCTTGTCGGTCTCATCCATGGCCTGGAAGTCCACGCTCCACTCTACCTTCTTACCGTCAGCTGCGTAAGCGTCAGGGATCTGTGAAGAGAAGAGGGTGTTGTCCTCACGGCGCTGTGCATCGGTCAATTCAACCTTCTTGGCATCAGCCTTGCGGATGAGGTTGTTGAGTGTATCAGCGTCGATGCGGTTGTAGTGTACGCCCTTGCTACCCTCTACGTTACTCTGCTTCTGCTCCTGCTGGTTCATGAATGGAGTATCGAGCTGACCATCAGCTACAAGCACGTCATAACCTTTAGCCTTAGCTGCCTCGATGTATGAGTACTGAGCCACCTTATCATTAGAATAGAGGTAGATGAGCTGACCGTCCTTGTCTGTCTGGTTGCCCTCTACGAGCTTCTTATACTCATCGAGTGTATAGTAGTGATCATCGACATTCTTGACGAGCGCGATAGAAGCTACCTTGTCGTAGAACTTCTCATCTGAGAGCATACCATACTGGATGAAGATCTTGAGGTCATCCCACTTCTCCTCGAACTGTTTACGATCCGAGTTGAAGATCTCCTGCAGACGGTCGCCGACCTTACGGGTGATGTAACCCGAGATCTTCTTTACATTCGCATCGCTCTGGAGGTAAGAACGAGACACGTTCAATGGGATATCCGGAGAGTCGATGACACCGTGGAGCAACATCATGAACTCTGGCACCACGCCCTCTACCTGATCAGTTACGAATACCTGATTGCAGAAAAGCTGAATGCGGTCACGATGGAACTCATTGTTCTCAATCTTAGGGAAATAGAGTACACCGGTGAGGTGGAATGGGAAGTCGACGTTGAGGTGAATCCAGAACAATGGATCTGGAGCCATAGGGTAGAGGTCGTGATAGAACTTGAGGTAATCCTCGTCCTTCAGATCTGCTGGAGCCTTGACCCAGAGTGGGGTAGTCTCGTTGATCTGATTGTCCTCCTCGGTGTCCTGCTCCTTGCCATCCTTCCACTCGGTCTTCTTGCCGAAGACTACTGGCACTGGCAGATACTTGCAGTACTTCTTGAGGAGGCCTTCGATCTTCGACTTGTTGGTCATGTCGGCCTTGTTCTCGTCGTCGAGATAGAGGATGATATCGGTACCACGCTCAGCCTTCTCGCACTGCTCCATAGTGAAGTTTGGGTCACCCTCGCAGCTCCAGCGGGTAGCAGGAGCGTCCTTATATGACTTTGAGACGATCTCGACCTTCTTAGAAACCATGAAAGCTGAATAGAAACCGAGGCCGAAGTGACCGATGATCGATGCACCGTCCTTCTTATACTTATCGAGGAACTCAGTAGCGCCTGAGAAGGCGATCTGGTTGATATACTTATCGATCTCTTCCTCGGTCATACCGATACCTGAGTCGCTCACGGTGAGTGTGCCAGCCTCAGCATCGATCTTGACGTTGACCTTAAGGTCCTCCAAGCTGCCATTGAATTCGCCAGCACGAGCCAGCGTCTTGAGCTTCTGTGTAGCATCGACAGCGTTACTTACCAACTCACGGAGGAAGATCTCGTGATCACTGTAAAGGAACTTCTTGATGACTGGAAAGATGTTTTCCGAAGTCACGTTAATTTTACCTGTAGCCATAGTATAAATTAATAATGTATAATTAACAATGAATAATTTCGTTGCCATCATGTGATATCTGGCAGCGCTTGTAGTACTGCAAATCTTGTGCCAAATTATTTAAAAAGTCAATTTGGCAAAGAAAAAGGCTGACATAATACCTTTTCTTTGCCAAACTGACGATGTCATCCTCAATTGAGTACGTAATGAAGGATGCTTTTTGCGCGGCATCCTTCACCGGGTTCCCGTTGGAGGATCCCGTGATGAAGGCATCCTTCACCGGGTACCCGTTGGAGGATGCCATGATGAAAAAATTCGGCACTAGGTTTTGGGTGACGAATTTATTAAGGAAGGCATCCTTCATCCGGTACGCGTTGAAGGATGCCATGATCAAGAATTGTCATTTTCGCCAAGAGCGGAGGATTTTGTTCTTCAGCAAAGGCTGCAAATCAGGATGCTCGTCGAGATAACGCTGCACTTCTGCATTTGCTTCTTTTGAGCGATGACCAGACAGAAGACTTGCACACCAGTTGGCAGGGAAGAAAATGTCTCCAGTACGTTGGATATCAGGCAATACGGCCAACGCTGGATAGACATACTTGACTGCATACTGCTGGCGGCAAGGATGGTTGAGATAATATAACGCTGAGCGGGCCCAAGGCTCGGTGCGACGTGTCTCGCTATCGGTGATCAGTTTTTCGAAGAATGCATCTCTCTGAGCGTCATCAGCAACCACGGCTTGACGGATGAAGTCAAACTGTCGCTGACGATCAGGATTGTCGAGGCGCTCACGCTGACGCTGAAGGATATCTTCTGCCATTGCAGGACGACGGACGGAGAGTTCGTAAGCCATTGTCATCCAGTCGTTGACGCTGAGCAGAGGATTCTTGGCAGCGTCCCATTCTGTATATAAAGCATCTACTACTTTCTCAGAGGAAGCACGAGAAGCGAGGAGTCGCCAGAGCTGAGTCCTGACGGCGTTCAGCTGATGTGTTTTGGCCAGATCAATCAGCTGCGACTCAATGTCTGCAAGCTGAGGATCAGCAGCATAAAAGAGCTGGAGCAATGGCTCGCTCATGTAGCTGGTGAGTGTGCTGGCTGTCTGAACGTCGTCTTCTTGTTTGAGTCCATCAAATAAATTATTGAACCATTCCAAGTGAGAGAGCTTTCCAGCTAAATAGTTCTCATTGAGCGTCATAAGCAAGCTCTGACGAGTCACTCCCTGGGTTGATTGCCAGCTGTTGAGAAGACCTTTCAGCTGCTTCTCGTCAGCGAAGGTGAAGAGACCATAGCCGCGACCATCGACATTCGGGAGGATCTGTCCGTCTGGGGTGATGCTGTCCTTCCACTGCTGCTGCCACTTGTCGGTCAGCGTACCGTCGATGATATCTGTCTGCTGATAAGCTCCCTCATTATTATATGTAATGACTGGCATACCCTTCTGCTTGACCCACGCCTCGCTGAATGATGCAAGGTCAGCTGAGGTCTCTGCATCGAGGATCTCGATGAGGTCATCCCAGGTGGCATTGGCATAAGAATACTTCTTGAGGTACTTCTGGATGCCGCGCTGAAAGTTGTCCTTGCCCATGATTTCCACCATCTTACGCATCACGACAGGAGCTTTGTTGTAGATGATGTTATTATAGATGAGACCGGCGTTGTAGAGGTTATCGAGTGGCTGCTGGATGGAGGTTCGACCGTCGGTGCGATCTTCAGAAAGAGCGGATGTCTGGAAGGTGGAGAGCCAGTTGAGATTGTGATTGATCGTCGGGTACATCGGTTCGGTGATGGCGGCAGCAAAGTAGTTGGCAAAGACTTCTTTTGTCCAGACGTCGTTGAACCAATCCATGGTCACGAGGTCACCGAACCACATGTGTGAGGTCTCATGTGTGATGAGCTGCGAGCGCGAAAGGATCTCATTGAGCGTAGGATGAGCAGAGAGGAAGAGCGTATTGTCATTATAGAAGGTGGCTCCCGTGTGCTCCATGCCGCCGAACTGGAAGCCTGGCAGGATGACCAGATCGTACTTGGCAAAAGGATATTTAATAGAGGTGTAGTCTTCGAGCCAGTCGAGTGCAAAGCAGACTTCCTTGAAGATATCTGGCAGCTGAGCCAGACGCTTCTCATCCGTCTCGCGGTAGTAGGCGCCGATGGTTCGACCGTTCTTTTCGTCGGTGTAAGTCTGGTGCTCGAAGTGACCTGCCGCAAAAGCGAAGAGGTAGGTGCTTAGCGGCTCTGTCTCAGCGAAATGTATCTTTTTGTGTGTGGCCTCATTCTGAGCCTCTACGATGGCGTCTGCTGCGAGATATTCCTCTTGCTGAGCGTAGGTATTGCTGACGGCTTTCCAGTCGGCAGGGACGTCGAGCGTCAATGTGAACTTGCCTTTCATATTCGGCTGATCGATGCAAGGGAAGACGGTGTGTGCTCGTGCTGGCACGAAGAGGGTATAGAGGTAGTCGTCGCGTCGGTTGAGCGACTGGTTGCCGGCGGTGAAGTTGAGGTGAATCTCATTTTCGCCAAGCTTTAAGGTGTCGGCAGGAAGAACGAGATGGCCGTCCATGAAGTCGAGCGGAATGTCATAGATGCTGTCGAGCTTGAAGCGGAGGATCTCCTCGCCGAGGATGGCGCTGTCCTTCTCGGCGGGGATGTGGAAGATGAGTTCGTAGCGCACGTCGCTGATGGTGCGATGACGGAGCTGTGCGAGTTCGTAGGAAACTCCCTCTTCGCTGGCCAGACGAGCTGTGTCTGTAGCTGGTTTTGTGCAGGCGGTGGCCAGTAGGAGAGTGGCACCTGCGTATAGGATAGAAGTAGCTTTCATTGGGAATAATTGTTTGTTCAGTTGGCAAAGGTAAGACTTTTTGCAGGTAATTCCAAATCTTTCGGACAAAATCGACAGCGCTATAATAAAATAATGTGTATTGATTTGGAATTTTCACCTATTTATATTATCTTTGCACCGTTATAAGACGTCCTCAGATGCAAGAAAAGACGAAATACTTCAATCTGCTGCTCATAGCAGGTGTACTCATATATGCATGGATCACCCTTGTCTTCGGCCAGGGTGAATTGCTATATGCGGCACAGGACTTCAATCCTTTCCTGGGTACGGAGACGTTCTTCAAGGATTGTATCTCGCATCCTGGAGGCCTGCGTGAATGGGTGGGAGGCTGGCTGACTCAGCTTTTCTACTATCCTTGGCTGGGTGCGACTGTGCAGGTCCTGATGTGGACGATCAGCGTCATCGCACTGGTGCAGGCCTTCCATCTGAAGCGCTCTATGCAGTGTCTGACGCTCGTCCCTGTCCTGGCATTGCTCACCTCCATGACGCAGCTCGGCTACTGGATCTTCTGTCTCAAGACACCGAGTTACTGGATGGGTCCTACCGTGGGTTTCACCTGCGTCTCGTTGGCTTTATGGCTATATACTTCGCTCAATGGCGTGGGTCGAATCATCATGCTGCCTCTGTGGATCATCCTCGGTTTCATGGCTTTAGGATGGTATGCAACCATCGGATTAGTGGCCATGCTGCTGATGGGACCGATGGTCAGCCAGGGATTCTTCCACCATTGGCCTAAGTGGCTACTTTCGGCTACTGGAGTGAGTTGCTTTGCCTTGGCCGTCGTCGCGCTTTATTATCAGAACTCGCCTGACCTGCATTGGCGCGAACCACTCTTGCTCTACGGTTTCCATCGTGTGGCCATCCCTGAGGCGCAGAGTACGCTGATGGAGGTATGCTTCCACGTTATGGCTGTGACAATCATGGCTTTGCCGATCATTGCTCACCTGCGTCGATTCAGGATTGTTGCCAATTATGGCTGGATCTTCTCCTTGCCATTGCTCGCTGCTGCACTCTACGGTGGTGCGATGCTTAATTATCGCAATACCAACTTCCATAAAGAGCTGACTTTGCTCCGACAGATGGAACATGCAGAGTGGGATAATATGCTCAGAATCATTCGAGAGAATCCTACCAAGCCGTCGCGCGAGATGGTCATGATGAAGGATGTGGCGTTGGCTCATAAGGGGAAGTTAGGAGACGAGGCTTTTGCCTACGATGTGCGAGCTGTCCGTCCTAAAATGGCTACGGGATTGCCTATCCACATGGCTCACTCGGCAGGTATGTATTTCTACTACTGGCTCGGAATGCCGAACTATGCTTATATGTGGTGCATGGAGAATAGCATTGAGTATGGTATGTCTCCGTTCCTGCTACGACTGATGTACCGGTATGCTGTGGTCAGTGGCGAGCAGGAGTTGGCCATCAAGTATAAGAAACTGCTGCAGACGACGATCTTCCACGGTGACCTGGAGGTGTGCGAGGAGGAGATTGCCGCCATTCGCGAGTTCCGCATTAATTATAATACGTTGTCAAACGATGATGGCTACCCCGAAGGATTTATCATCAATCGTCTGGCAAATGCTGAATATCAGACTCCTAAGGCGCAGCAGCTGGCTCTTCATTATGCCATGATGCTGAAGGACGCTGAGCTTTTTAACTCGGCGTTGAAGCATTATCGTGAATTGGTAGGAGAGGACGCTACCTTGCCAAAGTATGTGCAGGAAGCTGCTGCAATCTTTGATGAGGGGAATGACCAGATGCATCAAGGATACGGAGGACCATATGCTCCGACATATCGCTGGTATTTCGACAATTACACGGATTTTAAGACCTATTGATCATGCTTGTGACGATACTCATACTTTGTTGTGTATGCTTGCTGAGCGCTTGTACCGCTTCGCATCCTGAACTGCCGACTGGCTATTCGGAGTGCGATACGATTCCTGCGCTGTTGCCTGACTATACTGACGTGGTGATCCCGGTCAATATTGCTCCGCTGAACTTCCGTATTGCTGACGAGACCGTGGAGGCTTGTGTGGCAGAGGTTACTTTTGCCGATGGAAAACAGACGTATGGCGACGGCAATAAGGTCTTGTTTGATGAGCAGGAGTGGCGTGAGATGCTACTGAAGAGTGTCGGTCAGAAATTGAGCGTTCAGCTCTATACTTGCAAGGAAAATCTGTGGTCACGCCATCCGGCTTTCGCGATTGAGGTGGTTGGCGATAGTATTGATCCTTACGTTGTGTATCGAAGCATCCCACCATCGTACTCTACTTATGAGCATCTGACACTTAATCAGCGCTGTATCGAGAATTTCGAGGATCGTGTGATCTATGACAACAAGACGCTCGATGAACCGACACAGGGTCATTGCGTGAACTGTCACGCTTTCCAGAACTATCATACGGAGCGAATGCAGTTTCATGTGCGAGCTGAGTTTGCGGGTACGGTGTTCTATGATCAGGGGAAACTTGAGAAGGTACAGACAAAGTCGGCTGAGACAATCAGCGCAGGTGTCTATCCTGCCTGGCATCCGACGCTCGACCTGGTGGCTTATTCGACGAATATGACTTTCCAGAACTTCCACACGCAGTATATTGGTAAGGTGGAGGTGCAGGACAGTCAGGGCGATATTGTGGTGTATGACGTCAAGCAGCACAAGATTATCACGGTCAGTATGGAACCAGACAAGCGAGCTGCATTCCCGACCTGGAGTCCGGATGGCAAGTGGCTGTATTACAACGCTGCACCGTTTGTATATAAGGATTCTGTGGCCATTGCAGAGTCAAATAATCCAGGTATGACTCGTCAGAATGAGGCCAATGCACGCTATCAGGAGGTTCATTATAATGTTTTGCGCCGCTCTTTTGATGCTGCGACAATGACCTTCGGCCCTGCTGAGATGGTGCTTGACGTGGCTCAGGAGGAGAGGAGTGCTACCGTGCCACGAATCAGTCCTGATGGCAAGTATCTGCTGACTTCGATCGGTAATTATGGTTGCTTCCATATCTGGCATCCTGAGTCGGATCTGTATGTCACTCAGTTGGATAGCGTCATTGCGCATACTGATACGCTTGGCATGAAATATACTTATCCGCTCACGGCTGCCAATAGCGATAAGTCGGAGGGTTTTCATAATTGGTCAAGCAATGGACGATGGATCCTGGTGGCCAGCCGACGTTATGACAACAATTATTCGCGTCTCTACTTCGCGTATTTTGATAGGGAAGGTGTGGCTCATAAGGCCTTCGAGCTTCCTCAACAGGATCCGGATTTCGAGGCTATCAATCTGAGATCTTATAATGTGCCAGAGTTTACTGTCGAGCCGGTGCGTGTCTCGGCAAGTGATTTGGCAAAGGTTGTACAAGGACAATAAACATTTTGTGACTTGTCATGTTGAACATAGCGAAACATCTCATATTTGATTATTAACTAATAAAATACATAAACAAATGAACAAAATCAGTTATGCACTCGGCCTCACCATCGGCCAGCAGATGGAATCAATGGGTATCAAGGATACTCTCGTAATGGAAGACTTCGCAGCAGGTATTCAGGACATGCTGCAGAAGAATCAGTTCAAGGTTGCGCCTCAGGAGGCTCAGCAGATCCTGAACGATTTCTTCACTGAGCTTCAGGCCAAGGAGCAGGCCGCTCAGGCAGAGGCAGGTAAGGCTGTACGTGAGGCAGGAGAGAAGTTCCTTGCTGAGAATGCCAAGAAGGAAGGCGTAATCGTTACTGCCAGCGGACTTCAGTACCAGGTTCTCCAGGAGGGTAGTGGCAAGCAGCCAAAGGCTTCAGACACTGTACGTTGCCACTATGAGGGTACTCTCATCGACGGTACTGTTTTCGACTCTTCTTACAAGCGTGGTGAACCTGCTGACTTCGGTTTGAATCAGGTTATCAAGGGTTGGACAGAGGGCGTGGCTATCATGAAGGAAGGCGCTAAGTATCGTTTCTTTATCCCTTACAACCTCGCTTACGGTGAGCGTGGTGCAGGTGGCATGATCCCTCCATACGCTGCATTGATCTTCGATGTTGAGCTTATCGAAGTACTCTAAGTGTCATCATGTCCTTGCGCTTTCAGTGCGAAGGCGCAAGGCCTAATAATCACCTAAGATATGAAACGTATTACCTTAATTCTCACCTTGCTGTGCTGCATGGCTACAGCCTTTGCACAGTATGTTACCAAGAGTGACATTCCTTATGCAACCTCAAACGATGCATACGCCGTTGAGCGCTGTAAACTTGATGTCTATTATCCAACCGAGATCAAAGATGCTCCTGTGGTAGTTTGGTTCCACGGTGGAGGCCTGGAAGGTGGCAATAAGTACATCCCACAGGAACTGCTCAATAGCGGTATGGTGGTGGTTACCGTTAACTACCGTCTGTTGCCAAAGGCTACCATCGATGACTGTATCGATGATGCAGCAGCTGCAGTGGCTTGGACCTTCAAACATGCTGAGGAGTATAATGGCAGTGCTAAGAAGATCTTTATCTCTGGCCATTCTGCCGGTGGCTACCTCGTCGACATGATCGGTTTGGAAAAGAAGTGGCTCGCTAAGTATGATGTCAATGCCGATGATATCGCTGCTATTCTGCCATTCAGCGGTCAGTGTGTGACACATTATAATGTACGTAAGCTTCAGGGTATTGGCCCTCTGCAGGCAACCATCGATCAGTACGCTCCATTGACTCATATCCGTCCGGATGCTGCACCAATCGTCGTTATCTCAGGTGACCGTGAACTTGAGCTTTATGGACGATATGAGGAGCAGGCTTATTTCTGGCGTATGCTCAAACTCGTTGGTCATAAGGATGTTACACTCTATGAGATGCAGGGTTATGATCATGGTGCTATGCCAGCGCCAGCATTTCATATCCTCAAGACACATGTTAAGCGCTTGACTGCTCAATAATCAGCACTTTACGGATTTACTTCTTAAAGTAGTATATTGTGAAAACTGTAGAAAACTGGCAGGAAGAGACAGAACGCCGTGTTCAGAAAGGCGTGGCGTTCTTCAAACAAGGATATAACTGTAGCCAATCCGTGGCGCTGACGTTCGCGGATTGGTACGATGTCCCTGAAGGCCTGATGGCGCGTATGTCTGCCTCGTTTGGAGGTGGCATTGGCCGTATGCGAGAGACATGTGGCTCAGCGCTTGGAATGTTTCAGTTAGCTGGACTTGAGGTTGCGTCGGAAGAAGCTAATCAGGAGATCAAAAAGCTTAATTATGAGGCAGTTCAAGCACTTGCTGCCAGTTTTAAGGAGCAGACGGGAAGCCTGAACTGCAAGGAACTTCTCGGCCTCAATAAGCAGCGTGCTGATGGTACCATCCCAGAGATCACTATCTGTGCTACACCAGAGGCTCGCACGGATGAATACTATAAGAAGCGTCCTTGCATCCGAATGGTTGAGACGGTTATTCGTACGTACATGAAATTCCTCGAAGAAAGATATTCGAAGTAACTCATTATAAAAAAATAGTAGCTTTGAATTATTGGGCAGAATGATATATTTGCCTAAAATATAATTATTTGTTATACTACTTACTTTGTACTTTGTAATTAGTAATCAGTAATTTATAAATTCATTTTATGAGTAAAATTCTGTCTCCACTGCATGATCCGATGGGAGCAGCCATCAAGGAATACCATCAGACAGGCAAAGCTGGCAAGCTTCGCGTGCTTTCGAGCATGTTCGATGAGGACGAAATCCCTGTAGCACATTTATTTAGGTCTCTACAGGAAATGTCTCCATTGGAACAGAAAGCCATCAGTATGGCTCGTGGTCGTGTTCTTGACGTCGGTGCTGGTGCCGGTTGTCATTCCGTCTTGCTCGATGATGTTACGGCCATCGACATATCGCCATTGAGCTGCGAAGTGATGCAGGACCGTGGCATCAGATCTGTCCAGAATATCAATCTCTTTGACGAAAGCCTTGCGGGACCTTTTGACACGATCCTTATGTTGATGAACGGTACAGGCATCATAGGCAAACTCAAGAACATGCCAGACTTTCTGGATCGTATCCGTCTATTACTCAATAAAGGAGGACAATTACTCGTCGACTCAAGTGACCTGAAGTATCTCTATGAGAATGAGGATGGTACTTACGATATTGATCCGCTCGGAACTTACTACGGAGAGATGGATTATCAAATGATCTACAAGAAAGTCAAGGGTGAACCGTTCGACTGGCTCTATGTTGACTTCGATACCTTGAAATTAATAGCCGAGAACAATGGCTTTAATTGTTTAAAGGTATTAGAAGGAGACCATTATGATTACCTGGCGCAGATAACTTTGAAATGATTATCAAAGAACAGGATTAATCCGAGTTATGTTAACTTTATATTTCATAACTTCTCTTCAATCATTAATAGACCTTTCTAAATATTATAGTTTAGTTCATATATGGAGAATCTTTTAGACATGATCTTGTCCCCTGGTGTCAACGTTGTTGGTGCTACTTTTAAGCTTTTGCTTAGTTTGATACTTGGTAGTGTCATTGGTTTGGAGCGTCGACGTAAAGGACAGATTGCAGGTATGCGTACATTCTCACTCATTTGTATGGGTGCAACGCTTGCTATGTTGGTGTCTATCTACATTCCTCAGGAATATATGGGCCTTAAGAATGGAGATCCTGGCCGAATTGCCGCTCAGGTGATTTCTGGTATCGGCTTCCTTGGTGCCGGTGCGATCATACAGATGAAAGGTTCGGTCAAGGGCCTTACTACTGCTGCGGGTATCTGGATGACTGCGGCCATCGGCTTGGCTATCGGTGCTGGTATGTATCTGATCTCTATCCTGGCTGTACTCTTTATTCTATTCATTCTTGCGTTTGCTGAGCGCTATGAGCAGACGCTGTTCAAGGCTGGCGAAAGCAAGATTATACGTGTGAAAACGCATGGCATTGTTGAGAATCTTGAGCCTTATCGTAAGGTGTTCAATGACTTCAATATCCATATTGTCGATGAGTTCATCCGTTATGATTATGGCGGAGAACATACGATTATCAACTTCATTATCTTGGCGAAGGGACAGCCGAATTTCCCGCTTTTCTTCAAGAAGTTGCATGAGAATGAAGAAATTCGTTCGATCACATTGACCAATGAGGTGAATAACTAATCCCCACTTCTACAAGCACTTATCCAATTATGTCGGATTACTTCAATACACTCAATAGTCGCCAACGAGAAGCCGTCGAGGCTACTGAAGGCCGTATACGTGTAGTGGCAGGCGCTGGCTCTGGCAAGACCAAGGCGCTGACCTGTCGCTACGCATATCTTGTGAATGTATTAGGAGTCGATCCGGCCAATATCCTTTGTCTTACCTTTACCAATAAGGCGGCGCAGGAGATGTGCCAGCGTATCAGTCAGTTGGTGGCAAGTGGCGACTATAATGACTTTGTCTGTACGATCCACGGCTTCTGTGTGAAGTTCCTTCGTAAAGAGATTCATCGACTGGGATATCCGAAATCCTTTACGATCCTCGACGAAGAAGATCAGAAGCAGCTGGCTAAGCAAGTGATGGAAGAATTAGGTCTAAACCGTACAGTTGAAACTGTCGGACAGTTCCTCGATGCTGCTGGAAATCGCAAGATCGCAGAGTTCCTGCAGCAACCTAACTACATTGACCGGATGATGCTGACCGAAGGTTTGAGCGAAGCACATGACAAGTCGTCAGATCTTTCTTGCAACGACGAACAGAGCTCAATGACACAGGCGCAGGATTTGGCTTTCGTCCGCTATCTTCAGTTGCAGAAAAAGACTTTAGCGCTCGATTTTCAGGACCTTATCTTCTTTACCATCCATATCCTCAAGCGCTTCCCTGGTGCTTGCGAGTACTGGCAGAACGAGATGGAATACATCATGCTCGACGAGGCGCAAGACTGTAATAAGTCCGATTGGACCATCGTCGAGACCCTCCAGGGCATCCATCACAATCTGTTTATTGTAGGCGATCCTGATCAGGCCATCTATGAGTGGCGAGGTGCTCGTCCGAAGATGTTCATCGACTTCAAGGCCGATCGTACGATCGTTCTTGACCAGAATTATCGCTCCACCACTCCTATCCTCTCGGTGGCTAATTCCGTTATCAGTCGCAATCGTAACCGTCTGCCAAAGAATCTCTTTACCACGCGAGACGGAGGTACGCAAGTGACTCATTTCCATGGACGTAGCGATGAAGAAGAAAACAAATGGATTGCCAAGAAGATCCTATCACTGACCGATGGAGACGCTACTTTCTCCGACTTTGCGATTCTCTATCGAGCCAGCTATCTGAGCCGTGGCATTGAGCAGGCTTTGGTCAACGCGGGTATCGATTACGTCATCTGGGGAGGTGTTCGCTTCTTCGATCGTGCAGAAATCAAAGATGCTCTCTCCTATCTGCGACTCATTAGCCAGGGCGATGACCTCTCCTTCCTTCGCATCTGTAATGTGCCAAGCCGCAAGATCGGCAAGGTCTATCTGAGCCGACTAAAAACCTTTGCAGATCAGGATCATAGCACACTTTATGAAGCCTTGAAGCGTCATATCTCTGCGCGTGAGCTTTATAAAGAGTCCATGCTGCATTTCATCGATCTCATTGAAGAATGTCGTCAGTTTGTCGAGGAGCGTCTTAAGTTGCCAGTCTTCCTCGATGAGCATGGAACGGTCATCAGTACCCAGCGTCGAGATCACGTCATCAGCGATGTGATGGATATGGTGCTTGAGAAGAGTGGATATAAGCAGCTTTTGCGCGAGGATGATGACACCGACCGCCTTGAGAACCTTACCGAACTCCTTCAGAGTATCAAGACCTACGAAGAGGCTCATCTGCAGGACGATGTACTCAGCATTGACCAGTATCTGCAAGATATTGCGCTCTATACCAATATGGATAAGAAGGAAGATCCTTCAAAATCCAAGGTTCGCCTCATGACCATCCACCAATCCAAAGGACTAGAGTTCCCTTACGTCTTCGTGGCAGGCTTGAGCGAAGGAATCTTCCCAAGCATGAAGACACTCCGTGAGCGCAAAGGTGATGGCGAAGAAGAAGAGCGACGACTCATGTACGTAGCTGTGACGCGTGCCGAAAAAGAACTCTTCCTCACTGAGAGCGAAGGCTTTAATGCCGCCTCTCGCCTATCCAAATATCCGAGTCGTTTCCTCCGGGAGATCCAGCGAAGCCTCTTTGTCACCGAGGGAGATATGGACGAGCTGTTGTGGCAGGAATCTGGTCGCATGGTGCAGTACCTCGGCCTCGACTTCTCGTCAAATGCCGCTGATCCTAACGCTCCTATCCCACCCGCTACCGTCACACAGAGCTTCTGGCCAGAAGGAACACGCGTTCGTCACGAAGTTTTAGGCGAAGGAACCATCGTCAGCTATAACGAAGCTCGTGGATCCTATTCCGTCGCCTTTGGCAATGGCACGCGCAATATCCGCGCCAACTTCCTGAAAAAGCTTGATTAATAAGGTATTAGCACCAGATAGATATAGATCCAAACTTGATAGATTAGCAAACACGAATGATCCAGTGGTCAAAATTCAATCTGCCCGCCTATAACATTGCAGAAACTGTCAATCAGCGTCTGCACGATCATTCGTGTCTCGTCATCACCGCTCCCCCAGGTGCCGGCAAGTCTACCCTGCTGCCACTCACGATCCTCGAAGGTCTCAATACAGACAAGACGCTTCCGAAAGGCAAGATCCTGATGCTCGAACCCCGTCGTCTTGCCGCTCGTCAGATTGCCGAACGCATGTCTTCCATGATCGACGAACCCGTCGGCAAGACCGTCGGTTATCGTGTCCGTTTCGAGCATAAGGTCTCGGCCGATACGCAGATTGAAGTCCTAACAGAAGGAATCCTGACCCGTATGCTGGTCGATGATCCTACGCTCGATGGCGTCTCAACGATTATCTTCGATGAGTTTCATGAGCGAAGCCTGCATTCCGATGTGGCTCTTGCCTTGACCCGTGAAGCTCAGCAGGTTATCCGTCCAGATCTTCGCATCGTCATCATGTCTGCTACGATCGATGCTTCTACGATCTGCCAGGCTCTCGATGCAGAATTGATAGAGTCAGAAGGTCGCATGTTTCCCGTCGAAATCATCCACACCCCAGAGGAGACCAATGAGCAGAATGCAGCCGAGGTGGTGGCTCACGTCATCCGTCAGGCTCATAAGGATCAGGCAGGTGACATCCTGGCTTTCCTGCCAGGCGAGGGCGATATCCATCGCTGTCAGGAACTGCTGTCGGGTGCTTTAGGCAATACACAGATCCGTCCTCTCTATGGCATGCTATCACCTAAAGACCAGCGTCTTGCCATTGCTCCTTCGGCAGAGGGAGAGCGTAAGGTCGTACTCTCCACTCCCATTGCAGAGACTTCATTGACCATCGAGGGCGTTCGCATTGTCGTAGATTCCGGTCTTTGCAGAACTATGGTGTTCGATGCACAGACAGGTCTCAGTCATCTTAAGACCGTGAGAATCAGCAAGGATATGGCCAAACAGCGTATGGGACGTGCCGGTCGTCTCTCTGAAGGCGTCTGCTATCGCCTTTGGTCGTTGGCCACAGAGCACCGCATGGTTGAGTGTCGTCAGCCAGAGATTCTCGATGCTGACTTGGCTCCAATGATACTCGATATTGCAGCATGGGGAGAATCCAATGCATCGAAACTTCCGTGGCTTACCCTTCCTCCAGCGACACATCTTCGTCAAGCCACACAGCTCCTGACATTGCTCAATGCTATAGATGAGCATGGCAAGATTACGCGACATGGCCAGAAGATGGCTCAATTGCCTTGTCATCCTCGTATCGCACAGATGCTTCTCACGTCCGATGATCCTGTTCGACAAGCGTTGGCAACAGATATTGCCGCATTGCTCGAAGAGAAAGATCCGCTCATCAAGATCAATAATGACCTTCAATTCGTTGATGCTGATATCAATTCACGACTGATTTGCCTGCGAGACAATCGAAAATTTCGGCAAAAACATCACCTCTTTGCCCGAATTATTCTTATCGCAGAGCAATATCGCCAGATGATTCATGTCAAGGAGGACAACACGATCTTACCTCCTACCGAAGCTGGTGCATTGATTGCAGCAGCTTATCCTGAGCGAATCGCTAAGGCCACTAAAGAAGGCTGCGGACGCTTCCAGTTAGCCTTAGGAGATATGGTGACGCTCGACATGCAGGATGATCTGTCCGCACAGGAGTGGCTCGCAGTAGCATCTGTAAATCAGCGAATTTTCCTTGCTTCTCCAGTAAATAAAGAAGATCTTCGTCCGATGGTCAGACAGAAGGACAACGTCACGTGGGATAGCAAGCGTGGTCAGATCGTGGCTCAGCGAGAAAACCGCATCGGTATGCTACTGGTTGAGTCAAAGCCACTTACCGATATCAATCGTGAGCAGATGATCGGCTTGATGGCCGAGGCTGCCAAGAAGGATGGCACGAGTATGTTCGACTTCACTGACGCTGTGCAGAACCTCCAGCAGCGAATAAGCGCCGTATCGAAGTGGCATCCAGAGCTCGACTTCCCAGCGTTGGATACCGAGTCTTTTCTCCTACGCACCTCCGAGTGGTTACCTATGTTTGCTGGCAAAGCTACCACCGCTGCCGAACTTAAGAAGATCGATCTCTGCACAGCTCTCTGGTCACTCCTCTCCTATGAGCAGCAGCAAGCTATCGACCGTCTTGCGCCTTCTCACATCGCAGTACCTACGGGTAGTCGCATCCGAGTGGAGTATCGTCAGGGAGCAGAGCAACCCGTCCTTCGCGTCCGATTGCAGGAGTGTTTCGGTTTGACCGATACGCCTCGTGTCGATGATGGCCGACAGCCGGTGTTGATGGAGCTCCTCTCTCCTGGCTTTAAGCCTGTGCAGCTCACGCAGGATCTACGTAGTTTCTGGCAAGGTACGTATTTCGAGGTCCGAAAGGAACTCAAGCGCCGCTATCCGAAACACTCCTGGCCGGATAATCCGCTCGAAGCAGAGGCCGTACGTGGTGTGGCTCGAAAGAGTAACTCCTAACACCCAAGCAATTAATTTATAACGACTTTAATTATAAATACATTCTTCACTCTATACTTATATGAATACCTTACGTTCATCTATTTTCGCCGGCATCTGCATTGGTATCGCCGGCTTTGGCTACCTTGCTGAGAAAAGTATCATCGGCGCTGTCCTCTTCGCCTTCGGCCTTCTCACCGTCGTGCATTATGGTCTTCGCCTCTACACTGGCACTGCTGGTTTCATCCAGAAAGGCGAGGTTGGCAAGCTTTTCTTTATTCTTTTTGGCAATATCATCGGTTGTCTGCTGGTAGGCCTGATGGCTCGCTGCAGCCCTATGCCATTGCAGGAGACAGCTCAGAAGATCCTCGAAGGCCGACTGCTGATGGGTCCTCTCAAAGGTTTTGTCCTTGCCATCGGTTGCGGTATGATCATGACCACGGCTGTCACTTTCGCTCGTAAGCAGCAGAACCTGCCTTTACTCTTCGGTGTGCCACTCTTCATCATGTGTGGCTTCCCTCACTGTGTGGCCGATGCTTTCTATTACCTCTGCGTACCGTTCTCATTCATTGTCGATCATGCTCTTGAGGTCCTGACCTTCTATGTCAGCATCGTTTTTGGCAACTTCGTCGGATGCAATCTCTATCGCATCATTTTCTACAAAGCTGATAAATAATATAGAAGGTATCGCCGTGACTCTGGTGATACCTTCCTGCATTACGGGAGTCAACACTACAATACTGTTGTTGACCGAATGCATTACGGGAGTCAACACTACAATACTGTTGTTGACCGAATGCATTACGTGAGTCAACACTACAATACTGTTGTTGACCGAATACATTACATGAGTCAACACTACAATACTAGTGTTGACCGAATGCATCAAAAAACGGACGGCCTGCAAGGCGTCCGTTTTTTTGTGTATATTTACTTCTTTGCTTCTTTCTGACACTCCACGATCGCATCGCGGAACTTCTGCTCTGCACAGAGGCGAGCGAAACCGGCGGAGGCGGCGAGGCGGGCTGCTTCGACATCGCTCTGGTAATGATAACCGAGGATGACGCGGCTCTGACCGATCTGGTAGCCGACGTTGAGAATTTCGTTGGCATGCTCAGGGAAAACAGCTACGAGGAGCATAGCTGCGGCCCAACCGCGGACGGTGTGACCTGATGGATAAGAGGTAAAGTCGGTTGGTGACTCATCCTCTGGCACAGGGGTATGCTCCTGGAAATGCTGGTATGGACGATGACGCGCGTAGCGATTCTTGGCCTTCTGGATGGATGAGCGTACGTCCTGCATCACTCCCATGATCGTATTGGCCAGGACGGGATAACGCTCTGGTGTCAGCTCCTTACCTATCGCACCTGAGAAGCGCTGCATGAAGTATTCGATGCTTGTCTCGGCATCCCATACGGCGGTATCGCCACGCTGTGTAGTGCGAATCTCCTTGTTGAGGAAGTACTGGATGCTATCGTTGACGAAGAGCGGATCGCCTGGAGCGGGTGGCGCTGGAAGGAAGTAATAAGCATCGGGCATGTAGCTGTCTGAGTAGTCATTGCCTTTGTCGATGAAGCTGACTCCGTAGAAAGGACGGGCGTTAGGTTCACGTGACTGTTGCATGTCGGCTACTTGGGAGATGGTCAGGTCTTCGGACGAAGTCTGCTCGTCTCTTTGTGTCGATGTGTTACATGAGGCAAGTAGCAGGGAAACTGCTAATGATATGGATGATAATTGTTTAATCATAAATGAATGATATGTTACGTGTGAGGTCCTTGCTTCCTTCGGTGCGCGTCTTAAGGATGCGCTGCGCTCAGGATGACAGCAAAACGCTCAAGATGAAATTGTTTCGCTCAAGATGACATTGTTGCTTAGGATGACAGAGAAACGCGATTATCAACTTCCGAACTCATTCAATCCGTAGTTACGACTGATCTCGTTATATCGAGCAATCAACTCGGCTCGATTCGGACAGCGCGTCTGCGTGAAGTGGAAATAGAGCATCTCACGAAGAGCTTGAGCGATGGTCGGATCCTTGCGCTCTGTATCGAGTTCGTATGCACGGTCGTACCATTCAGCCGCCTGGTCATAGAGTGGCGTGAGCTTGCTGTAGTACTGATGAGTCTTGCGCTGATTGAAGAGCTTCTCCTTGGTTTGCACGACACGGTTGTAGTAGATACGACCGATGTGCGAACAGACGTCCATCTGCATGGAGTCGAGCGCAAAGGACTTGAGGTAAATCTGCAGCGCCTCGAACGGATGTTCCTCAATCTCATGGAGTTGGCCGACAATATTCATGACGAGTACATCGGTTGAATCGAGCTCGATGATGCGGTCGGCAACCACCTTGGCAGTATCCCATTCGTGCTTGTCAATATGCAGCTGGAGGAGATTCTTCTGGAACCATGTGTCCTCTGGCATAACTTCGATGGCACTTCGTAGCTCATTTTTCATGGCCAACGTATCGGCCAATGTTGCGTAGATGCTGATGGTGCTACGATAGACCTTGTCTGGCTGATACTGACGAATCTTGAGGCTGTCGTAGTAAGCCAGCGACTCATCATAGCGAGCCAAGGCCGTAGTGATGCTGGCACAGTTAGAGAGCGTGCGACACTGGGTAGAGTCGGCCAGATAGGTGGCAAAGCCCTTATAGGTCAGCGTATCATTATTATATATGTCGAGCAGGAACGGTGACTGCGAACCATTGAACGACATCAGGAACTCATCGAGCGACTGCTCCAACTTTTTCTCCTTGAAGCTTTGACCTGCATTGACCTGAAAGCCCTTGGTGATGATATAGTAGTTGAGAGCCTTCTGCTGGAGGGATGGGACCGTCTTAAGAACCTTCTTATTATAAGCGTCAGGATTGGCCTGGAACTCATTATATGCTTTCTGATTATAGAGATAGCACTTCTTGGCAGCAGAGAGACACTCCTTCTCGTTGGTCTTGCCTCCGGTAGCAGGCTTGTTGCGCTCGTAGTTGAACGACATATCTTCGACCTGTCCTGCCAGCGCGTAATACTCGGCCATAGGCTGCTGCAGGGAGTCGGCCAGGAAGAGCAGGCGATTGACGTGCTTTCTTGCCTCGGAGATATTGATCGTACGTGCATTGCCGATGGCTCGACTGGTCAGTTTGGAGTGCAAGGCAAGGCTATCGCGAAAGGCCTTGCTCAGCTCCTCTCCTTCCGAAGGAACGAAAAGCATCGACAACAGAAATAAAATAGTAACGCGGAATAGTTTCATTGCAATAATCATTTAGGGGCGGACGGTGATATGGAAGCAAGGCTGCTTGACCTCATACTTGACGTAGCAGTAGCCTTGCTCCTGCAGGTCGTAGAGGGCGCGTGCCAGGTCTTCCTTGATCTTGCCTTCGTAGGTATTGCCGTGGATATCAAAACGTGTATACGTTATATCGACCGTTGTTGCATAACAGTGGGTTGAGTTCTCCGAGGCGTTGCCATTGGCACGACGGAGTCTCTTGACATCAGCTTGTGTACGTAGCACACTTGAGACGATAAATCGGCTGTGAGTGCCGTTGTACTCTTGCATGAGACGTCCGAGATCGGTCAGGAAGTCGGCCGCCTTAGGGACGAGATACGGGACGGACTGTGTCAGTTTGTCGACCTTATAATACTTAGTATCATGCAGTTCGACGAGTTTATTCTTATACTTTGGTAGTTCATCGCGCGAACTGAGCGGATGTATACCTAAGCGGCGTGCGGCTGACAGATGGACGTCATTGATATGATCGAAGTCCTTGCGGAAGTTAGGACGACGCTTGGGATGACGCTTGTCGGACGGCACCGGGAACTTATAGTGGTTGCTGCCAGGACGACTATACTCGTCGGAGGCTGCATAGCCATCGTCTTTCTCTTCGCTATGGCCATCGATGAAGAGCTCGCTGATATAGTCAGAGGCGGTGCCAATGATGAACGAGGCGCATTGGTAGGTGCCGTAGCATAGATAGCCGAAGCCGGTAAGGAACAGGACCACGATGCAGAGGCCTGTAACGTGACGAGGCCAGTAGCTGAGGGACCAATAGCGGCGTTCTGCCCAACTGAGAGCCAGGAATATGTAATGTCGGATAAATTTCATGAAATCTCGCCAGCAATACTTTTAGGGATGAGTTGACAGACTTCCTGCTGCGAATAACCTTGTCCGAGCAGGAACATCAGCTTGACTAAAGTTGCCTCGAACGTCATATCTCCACCACTGATGACACCCGCCTTGCTCAGTCGGTTGCCTGTCTCGTAGATATTCATCTCCACCGATCCTGCCAGACACTGAGTGACATTGACGATGACTACACCACGGTTAATGGCGTCGCTCAGCTCCTGAATGAACCAGTCGGAAGTCATCGCATTGCCTGCACCGAAAGTCTCAAGGACTACGCCACGAAGGCTCGGGATGGTCAGGAGGCTATGGATGGTGTTGCGAGTGATACCCGGGAAGAGCTTGAGGACTACCACATCAGAAGACATATTATAATAAGGATGGAGGTCATCCTGACGCTTCGGGAAGAGAATGTGATGATGGGCCCACGAGATGTGTACGCCGACACGTGCCAGCGGAGTGTAGTTAGGCGAAGTGAAGGCGTGGAACTCCTCGCTCGACTGTTTCTTGCTTCGGTTGCCACGGATCAGAAGTCCCTGGAAATAGATACAAACCTCTGGGACGTATGGCAGGCCGATCTTATCGCGTGAAGCGGCGATCTCGATGGAGGTGATCAGATTCTCCTTGCCATCGGTACGCAAGACACCGATAGGAAGCTGCGAACCGGTGAGGACGACTGGCTTGCCGAGGTTCTGGAGCATGTAGCTGAGTGCAGAAGCCGTGTAAGCCATCGTATCTGTGCCATGCAGGATCACAAAGCCGTCGTATGACTCGTAGTGGTCGACAATAATGTGCACAAGCTTTGCCCACAGATCCGGGTTCATATTGCTCGAATCTATAGGCGGCTCGATCTGCAGGGTATTGATGTTGACCTGCAGCTGCGAGAGCTCAGGGACGTGGCTGACCAAGTGTTTGAAGTCAAGCGGCTCGTGAGCTCCTGTGGTGCGGTTCTTTACCATACCGATGGTACCACCGGTGTAGATCAGAAGGACGTTGGGCATACTATAATGATTAATGAATAATTAATAATGAATAAAGATTGGCTCTGAGAATAGAATCTGCGGATTGAGGTAATTGAATTATTAATTATTCATTATTAATTATTCATTTCGACACCTCTACTCGCTGTGTCTTTGGCATCTCAGCGTTACGACGATTGGTCTGTGTGACTACGCTCTGTGCAAGGCTGAGGAACGACTGTCCGACCATCGAATTGAGATCGAGGACGATAGGCTGGCCATTGTCTCCCTTTTCGCAGATACCCTGTACGACAGGGATCTGAGCCAGGAGAGGGATACCTGTCTCATCGGACATGCGCTTGACACCTTCCTTGCCAAAAATGTAGTACTTGTTGTTTGGCAATTCGGCTGGCGTGAACCATGCCATATTCTCTACAAGGCCGAGGACAGGGACGTTGATCTTCTCGTTCTGGAACATGTCGATACCCTTGCGACAGTCGGCCAATGCTACCTCCTGAGGGGTGCTGACTACGACGGCACCGGTCAATGCGAGTGTCTGGACGATGGTGAGGTGGATGTCTGAGGTTCCTGGAGGGAGATCGATGAGGAAATAATCCAGCTCTCCCCAGTCAGCATCTCCAATGAGCTGCTTGAGCGCGCTGCCAGCCATCGAGCCACGCCATACGGTAGCGCTGTTAGGATCTACGAAAAAGCCGACAGAGAGCATCTTGACGCCATACTTCTCGGCAGGAATCAGGAGGTCACGGCCATCGATATGCTGAGCGTAAGCCTGGAAGTCCTCCAAACCGAACATCTTTGGCATAGAAGGACCGAAGACATCGGCATCGAGCAAACCTACCTTATAGCCAAGCATGGCGAGGCCACAGGCAAGGTTGGCAGAAACGGTGCTCTTGCCTACACCACCTTTGCCAGAGGCGATGGCAATGATGTTCTTGACCTTAGGAAGGAGCTTGTCTGGCTCAGGACGTGGAGCTTGACGGAGCTTGACCTTGATCTCTGGCTGCACCTCCTCTCCCATCTGCTGACAGTAATGGATGAGGTTGGCTTCTGCAGCCTTGAGGACCGACTTCATAAAAGGATCGGTCTCCTTATCGAATATGAGGCTGAAGGTCACTTTAGAACCTTCTATGCGGATATCATCTTCTACCATGCCGCTCTCTACCAGATTCTTCTTGGTACCTGGATAGATCACTTGCTCGAGGGCGGTGGTAATGAGTTTGGGGTATAATGCCATAATTTTGAATTAATAATGATTAATGAATAATGAATAATTGAATGAATAATGTGTGCAGCTCAAGAAAATGGTGTGGCATACATTGAATTATTCATTCTTCATTATTAATTATTCATTTATGCTACACATGTAGATTAAGCGCGCTACGCTTGTCACGACCGAATGAGCGATACGAGTCGAGCTCGATCTCTACCTCTGGCTCCACCCACTGTTCTCGTGGCTGAGGCTCGATGCAGAGATACTTGATGTCGAGGCCACGGGCGATCCATTGAGCCTCGTAGTAGGTGCGGATGCCACGGAGCGCTTCGATGGTCTCTGGTGAGGCGAAGTCCTCGTCGGCGTAGAGATTGCGCGTTGAGGCAAGGATCGGGAGGTTATTGGCCTTGGCCATCTCCTCGGTGTAGGTGAAGAGGAAGTTACTGTCTGACTTGAGATGCACAAGGCCACCTGGCTTGAGGATGTTGAGATAGCGTCGCTGGAACATCGTGCAGGTAAGACGCTTGTTGACTTTTTTCATCTGAGGATCAGCGAAGGTGATCCAGATTTCAGCAACCTCTCCAGGAGCGAAAAAACGCTCGATAAGCTCGATGTGAGTACGGACGAAAGCCACGTTGGTCATGCCACGCTCGATGGCATCGGTAGCACCTGTCCACATACGTGCTCCTTTAATGTCGAAGCCGATGAAGTTTTTGTCAGGATAACGCTCTGCGAGGCCTACGGTATACTCTCCACGACCGCAACCGAGCTCGATGACGATAGGATTATCGTTGTGGAAGTATTCCTCGTGCCATCGGCCTTGGAGCGGGAAGCCGGTCTCCTCTAATTGCTCGAAGGTATATTGATATACGTTGGGATATTCTGCCATGTCGGCAAACTTGGCCAACTTATTCTTTTTTGCCATAAATAATCTTTAGTAATAGTTTCCAGAAACGCCCTACGCTATCGACCTCAACGGATTCGAGCGGAGAGTGTGGATGATGGATGTTTGGTCCGATGCTGATAATCTGCAGGTCAGGATATTTGTCGCTGATGACGCCACATTCGAGGCCACAGTGAACTTGCGAGACCTTCATATTCTCATCAGCTTTGAGCGCCTGCTTGACGAGAGGAGCGTCGACTGGGATACTCCATGAATCGTATGCCGAACTGAAGTCAACGCGAGCTCCTGCCAGGATAAATGCACTCTGGATGCTTGACGCCAAGGCGCGCTTACGCTCCTCGTCCATACTGCGGATGAGCATGAGTACCTGCGCTGTACCATCAGGGAGCGTCTTGACGCTGGCCATGTTGCTGCTGGTGTCGACGTGACCGTTGGTCGGCTTGCCATCGACTTTGATGTGAGCCCAACGCCACACGCCATCGAAGGCGGCTTCGACCGAGTTGATCAAGTCATCCTGTACCTCAACAGGAAGCAGGGCCGATGGTAGTTCGGTACGCTCAGCCACAAAAGTAAGCGCAGGTTCAAGACCATTGAACTCATCACGATAGACCATCTGATAGTAGCGAGCTTCCTCGATGATTGAGTCGACGACTTCGCTTGGTACGGTGATGACAGCGGTAGCGCTGCGAGGGATGGCATTGCGCAAAGTACCTCCATTGACGCTGGCCAGACGCGCCTCGAAGTTGACGACAGCGTGCTTCAGGAAGCGATTCATGAGCTTGCAAGCGTTGCCAAGGCCTAAGTGGATATCCATGCCACTGTGACCGCCACGGAGGCCTGAGAGTGTGAGTTTGACGGCTTCGTCGCCATCAGGAAGGTTCTTGTCGAGACGATATTTCATGACGGCCTTGAGGTTGACTGCACCAGCACAACCGGTCATCAGGACATTCTCTTCTTCGGTGTCGAGGTTGATGAGCTTGTCGCCACGCAACCAGTCTTCACGGAGCTGACGTGCACCGGTCATACCAGTCTCTTCATCGACCGTAAAGAGGAGTTCGAGTGATCGCTGCTCAATCTCACCTGCCGACATGGCTTCCATGATAGCCAGCATAGCAGCTACACCGATGCCGTTGTCTGCACCAAGGCTGGTTCCTTCGGCCATGACCTGACCATTTTTGAGGATAAGCTTAAGTGGATCTTTTGCAAAATCGAAGTTGACGCCCTCTGCTATCTGAGGTACCATATCGATGTGCGACTGTATGACGAGAGGTGTATCGCCAGTCTCAAGGATTGGCAGACGTACGAGGATATTGCCGGCTTCATCCTCCTCGGGGAGATAGCCACATTCCTGAGCAAAGTTGAGAATATATTCGCGTAGTGCACTCAAGTTGCCGCTCGGATGAGGCAGCTTAGAGATGGCAACGAACTGCTGCCAGAGGCGCTTGGGTTCAAGGTCTGTAATCTGACGATTCATGTTATTATGGTTAAGAGGGGTTGTTTACTTCTGGTTCTGCTCCTTGGTCTTCTTTTTCTGAATGGCAACATAGGCCAACGCGTAGAGGCCGAGAGCAAGGACAAAGAGCTGTTCGAGCGTCCATGCTACGATTGAGAAGATGATGGCATGCTCCTTATCAATATTATACTGCATAAGAGCAAAGATCACCATGGCCTGCCAGGCTCCTAAGCCACCTTGGATAGGTAGGATCTGCGCAATGGTACCCATGACGAATACCGAAAGACAGGCAAGGATGCCGAGGTGAGAAGTAAAGTCGAAGAAGTAGAACTGAGTAAGTGTATTAATGAAATAAAGAATCCAGATGACGGCCGACCATCCGAGGTAGCTCCAGATATTTGGGAGATCCTTGAGGCTGCAGAAGCCTGTCCAGAGATTCTTGCAGATATTAATTGCGGAAATATAAGGTCCCCAGTTCTTGAGGCGAGGATGAAGCAGATACCAGGCAAGTCCGAAGACACCGAGGCAAATCAGGAACCATCCCCAGATTGGAATCAGTGCATCTGACTCTGGTCGGATCTCCCCTCCTGCCACTGCGATGGCTTCTTCCTTACCATTGCCTAAAAAGAATCTCATCAGTACTTTTGCTTCGAGGCAAAGCGTGATGACGACAAAGAGACAGCTGAAAAGAATGTCGCACAGACGCTCCGAGAGGATCGTGCCACCGATGGTAGAGAAAGGCTTGCCATTGGAATGTGCTATGTAGTTGCAACGCCAGAACTCTCCCAGTCGTGGGAACACGAGGTTCATGCCATAGTTGCCAAAGAACGAAACGCTCATCTCGTGCAGAGACGGATTGACATCGACCGTACGCAACTGCTGACGCCAGCGGATGCCACGAACCACATTGGCCAGTAATGCAAAGGCCCATGAGATAACGACCCACCACCACGAGATGCCTTTGCGCACGGTATCCATCAGCAGGTTCATATCGACCTTCTGCAAGATGAATACCACGATGCCGATACCAAAGGCAAGTGGCAGTAGGAACTTGATGAGTTTCTGTATCTTTAATTGCATGTTGTTTCTATCTATTTATTAAATCAACTACTCTCCTTTCGTGCCAGCTCGGCAGAAGCCTTGGTAAGTGTCGAGCACCTCGTGCAGGTAGTTGATGGTAAAGTTGGCATTACATGGACCCAGTTTTACGACTGGCATGCCATAATAATTCGGATCGGACTTGAGTCGCAGACATTGCTCTACGTTGTCATACCAGATGGAGCGATTGTAACCAAGCTCTTCCGCGAGGTTGATGGCATCGATGATATGTCCAGGGCCGATGTTGTAGCTGGCAATGGTGAAGTAGATCAGATTCTGCTCTGTGACCTCAGGAAGTTTGCGCTTCAAGTTGCTCTGTATGCTGTGGAGAAGTTGCACTGCGATGGTCACATTGACCGAAGGATCGATGACCTCGTCTTCTGAATAACCGAAGCCTCTCACCGTGTTTGGCATGAGTTGCATCAGGCCGATAGGACCACGTGAGGAGATCTGTGTGTGATCGAACTTAGTCTCAATATAACCGATGGCTGCGAGGAGACGCCAGTCCCAGTCGATGGTCTTGGCACAGCGCTGGAAGATCGTGTCGTATGGCGACAACTGACCATCTGTAAGCTGGAAGCTATAACGACGCGAATGGTTGCCTTTAGCCTTCTGGAAATATCGCTTATGAGTGATCGAATAGAATGGAACCTGATGTGAGAAATCAATCAGATTCATCACCGAGTCGACCTTTCTGCGGAGCGTATCAGCACCCGTGATTGCAAACCAGCTGAGCGTATCAGAGCTGTTTGGCAAAGGTTGACTGACTTTGAGCGTCGGATAGTAGCTCTTCATCAGTCGTGCCACGTTCGATCGCATCATCACGGCTTCAGCTTTACTCTGTATCATTTCGTCGATCAGCTCCTCAGTAGTGAGGCTGTCCTGTGGGATGGTGTCGATGACGAAGTGACTGAAGTCGTAATGCAGTCGAACCGAGTCGTCATGAAAGACCTGCCACTGACGCGTTCCTTCGACGAGAGAGATACGATAATGTGTGAGTGTATCATCTTCAGCGATAGGCTTCAGCACTCGCATGGTAGCCACGACCTGATCGTCTTCCCAACGAGGTCCTGTGGTACGCAGATACCAGTATTCTTTGGCTACGCTCTGACTCATCGGCCAGATGGAGATGTCTGCAGCACCTGCGAAGAGGCTGTCGATGATCTCATGCTCGCTCTTAGCTTCGATCATTTCCAGTTGCATACCCAGTGAGTCAGCCAGACGTTGTGCCATCTCGTACTCATAGCCATACCAGCGCCTTTTGTATTCGAAGGCTGAGTAGCTCGAACGGATCGAGATGACTCGCAGGGTGTCCGATTGTTCGATCTGGCTCCACGTGCGGTACTGTGGCAGATCCATCGGCTCAAAGTTCTTGATATACTCTACAAAAGCATAAATCATCAATGCTGCAAATACGACGCTAACAGCGGGCATGTAATACCTGCGCTGAAAGAGATTCCGTATTTTGCGAATAAATGTCATTGTAAAGTAAATTAATAAAGAACTGGTTATGTCGTGATTCTATTCGTGAGGTTTCGTGTTTGAGAGCATGCTATGGATGAATTGTTGCATCACTCGGATAGCCACGCTGTTGTCACCTCCTGAAGGAATGATAATGTCGGCGTATGCTTTGGTAGGCTCGATATGCAGGTTGTGCATCGGCTTAATGATGTTGCGATAGCGGTTGGCCAGATCCTCCAACGTACGGCCACGTTCCAGCACATCACGATTCAGGACTCGCAGGAGTCGCTCATCACTATCAGCATCGACAAAGATCTTCATGTCGAGGATGGCACGGATCGAAGGATCGACAAGCGTCATGATTCCCTCGAGGATGATTACCTCCTTAGGTTCGATATGAGTTGACTTATCCTTAAGGCGCGAACAGGTAGTGTAGTCGTAGACAGGTTCCTCGATGGCCTTGCCGTCGCGCAGAAGGATCAGATGCTTCAGGAGCAGTTCCCAGTCGAAGGCGCGTGGCTCATCGAAGTTCTGTGCACGACGCTCCTCCCACGGAAGGTGGCTGCTGTCCTTGTAATAATTATCTTGAGAAATAACTGCAACGCTGTTAAGAGGAAGACTCTCGATGATCTTACGAACCACGGTTGTTTTACCCGAACCGGTGCCTCCAGCAATACCAATTATCATTTTCTGACGTCTGTTTTGATTAATATTGGCGCAAATTTAATGATTTTTCCTGATAAATACGTTCTTTTGACTCAAAAATTCAACGAAAACCCTGAATAATTTGCCCAAGAGGATAAAAAATGCTATTTTTGCATCGTTAATTGTACAAAGTACGCTTTTGGTTTAGGTATTCTTTATGCCGAAGAAGCGTCGTTTATCGTAGATAATATATGTTGATTCTGACTAAAAATATCATCAAGGAAATACGAAGCCTGGAGCAACGTAAGTCACGACTTGAACAGGGTGCGTGGCTCGCTGAAGGCAACAAGATGGTGGGAGATCTCCTCCACACCGCCGATCTCCCCTTCCGCTGTCTCAAGCTCATTGCTACCCGTGAGTGGTGGCAGGATAATCTTGCCTTGCAGCCATTTGCTAAGGAGTGTTATGAGGTGAGCCGTCAGGACATGGATCGTGTGTCTCTGCTTCATGCTCCTCAAGACGTGATGGCAGTCTTCTCCCTGCCATCTCAGGATGTTCAATGTCCTAAGGCTGATACCTCTCGCCTTTCTATCTTTCTCGACGAAGTGCAGGATCCTGGCAATGTGGGTACGATTATCCGTACCGCCGACTGGTTTGGTATACGCGATATCTATTGTGCTCCGGGTACGGCTGATTGTTTTAGTCCTAAGGTTGTGCAAGCTACAATGAGCGCGTTAGGACGCGTCAGAATGCATTATTTCAAGTCGCGTGAAGATCTTCTTCTGTGGCTTGATAACAATGACCCTATGCCACTCTATGGCACGTTCTTAGAGGGTGAGAATATTTATCAGAAGACACTCTGTGCTAAGGGACTTCTCATTATGGGCAATGAGGGCCGAGGCGTCTCTGAAGAGGTTGCAAAGAGGGTCAATGAGAAGATACTCATCCCTGCTATTGCGAAGGAGCATGTGGAGTCGCTTAATGTGGGTATTGCTACGGCGATATGCTTGAGTGAGATATGTAGAAACGAGCATGCGTGAGATTCTTCGCTTTGCTCAGAATGACAAGCAGAATAAAATACGGTATTCAGAAGATCTCTGAGTACCGTTTCTTATTTCGTAGATAATATTGGAATAATATACTGATTTTCTCCTGCTTAAACTCCGGCGCCTTGCCGAATCCGACAAGTTCTGACGCCGTGTATTGCGACTTGATCATCTTCGACGCTTCTCGATGCGCCTGCCAGATGGCCCATACTTGTTTAAATTCTCCATGTAAGAGGAAGTTAAGCGCAGCAACATAATCGAGTATCTTGCGTTTCAGCAGCGTGCGATTGCAGTGTTCTGCCGGAAGATTCTTCCACATCATTACGAGGCTGTTGCGGAAGTTTAGTTTCGTCTTTTTCGGATTACCCTGTGGCAAGCTCGCTCCACCCTTATGATATACTTTCGATTGAGGGACACACACCAGCTCATATCCCATGCGACGTAGTCTCCAGCAGAGATCGATTTCCTCCATGTGAGCAAAGAATCGGTGGTCGAGACCTCCCGCTTGCAGATAAGCCTGTGTTCTGACCAACAGACACGCTCCCGTGGCCCACATTACAGGCCACGCTTCTCCTGCTGGCAGGTCATACTGTCCATGATCTTCCTCTACTTGATCGAAAACTCGGCCTCGGCAATACGGATAGCACAGATTGTCAAGGTATCCTCCGCACGCTCCTGCATATTCGAAGTAATCCCGATCAGGAGCGGTCAGGCCAGCCAATCCGGAAAAGTCCTTAAGCAACTTCGGTTGTAGGCCAGCACAACGTCGATGACTGTCCATGTATGCCGTCAAAGGAGAAAGCCAGTTAGGCGTCACTCTCACGTCGTCATTGAGCAATACGACATACTCCGGAGCGTCCTCGTCTTCTGATACGGTCTTGATGGCGCGGTTGTAGCCTTCTGCGAAGCCGTAGTTCTTGTCCAAGGCAATCACTCTGACCGATGGGAACTCCTCGGCCAGTATCTGTAAACTTGCATCTGTCGAACCGTTATCTGCCACAATGACTTGCGCATCCTCTCCCCTCGTGTACTTGACTACCGAAGGGAGATACTGTCTGATCAGGCCATGGCTCACACCATTCCAGTTGAGTATGATTACTGCTGTCTTGCTCATATTATACGATCGTATGATTTAGAAATTGACTCCGATAGCAATCTGGATGCCATTCTTAGATATGTTCTTATGATCGAGGTAGTTCAGTCGACGGATATACTCCACACGCAGGATCTTGAAAATATTGTCGATGCCGATGGCAGCCTCCATATAAGGAGTGTCACCGAGACGGTAGACGTCTCCGTTGGTCGGGAACTTGTACAGATCAGGATTCATCGGAGTGACACCGTCGGCCATCATCTTGTCAGGATCATTCTTCGCGCTCAAGCTGCCATAGACGCCTCTAAAGGTGATGATCTCACGCAACTTCAGGTGACGGATACCCGGCAGGCTGTTGAAGAGTAGGCCATTGAGCTTCCAGAGAATATTCCACGAAGCATACTGATCATAGACAAACTCCATCGAGTTAAGCTGCGAGAAGGCTCCTCTCTGCACGGTGTAACCGGTGTTGGCATTCGGCATGGAGAGCAATGTATATGGCGACTGTGTCCATACCTTGCCTGCCTCAATGTCGACATCTGCATAGCCAAGGACATTGAGCCAGAAGCGCTTAGAGAACTTAAAGTCCGTACGTTGATAGTCGAAGTCCGAACCTAAAACTCCCTTCTTGGCAATCTGGTGCGACAACTCGAAGACGGGGTGACGATCATCTACACGAATACGCGTGGTGCGCATCTGCATGAATGCTTCCTTTGGTGCCCAACGTAGGTTGATCGTACCCATAGCCAGATCATAATGAGGGATGTTGATACCCGTTCCGATATGCTCGAAACGACCAAGTCGTGAGTCATGTTCTCGCAAGAGTTCACCTCTTAGCTTGATGCTGAAATGGTTCCAGAATTCGAGTGTATACTGCAATGAATTGCTCTGTACGTAGGTAAATTTAGGGTCGGCCGTACGACGCAGCGAGGTCACGAAGTTATCACGATTAGTTGCTAACTGTAGGCCAAGTTCTCGGCTGTCAAAAGATGACTCCAGCTTCAGCGAGTGGATCGGAAACTCGTTGGCATACATCTTCTTCCTGCGGAAAGAATACTCCAGCGAAGCGTCATACTTCCACTTATGATCCTCAATACCGTAGGCCACGTAACCAGCACCGAAGAGATGATGATTGACGTTGGCCGTCGTGATACCTCCCACTCTGAGGCGAAGATGCTCCAGCTTATTCCAAGAGGCCAGTGCATTGCAAGGACCGATCAGCAGCTTCGACTCCTCATCCGGCTTGCCATCGATCGGAACAAAACCCTTGAAGAGCCAACCTAAGATCATCTCTGTGACCTTGTAGAATGGAACCTGGCGCATGCGTCCCATCATGGCTTCGACCGACTTATCCTGATCGAAGTCATCTGTCTTGCGATAGTATTTCCAGAAGTCCATGTTGGCCGAATTCTTAGCCAGGCTCGCGCTCTCAAAGAGCGGTGGTCGGCTAAAGATAATCTGCGACTGTTCTGGCTCATTGTCCTTGAAGTCAGAATAGCGGATAATACGATGCGCATAGAAACCTAATGAGCCAGAGGTGATATTAAGCTCAGAGTCAAAGCTTTTGCGCAAAACTACACGCGTGCTGTCCGGCAGTCGGTCGTTCTCGATCTCAACGTGCAGGTTTCGCACGAAGTTGAGGTTGATGTCTGGCGGAATATTTAGTTCGGCATGCTTCACGAAGTAGGTGCTGTCAAGGCTGACATACAGATGGCCGACGAAGCCATACGACTGTGGCAATGCGGGTGCAAAACCTAAGTCGACATAACGATTGCCATCATTCAGCTGAAGTGTATCGAGGATATAATACTTGTAGAAGGTAGGACCGAACGAAGACGTAGGAGAAACGAATTTCTTGCGATAGAGATAGATGTTGTCGTCCTTCATGTCGAGCTCTGGGAAGACCTCCTTCTTAAGCATGGCCACCATCTCCTCTGGCATCATGTCATCTAGGCCAGCATGCTTCTCAGCTTCGGTCACAACGCGCGTAAGGCCACGGTCTTTATTATAATAATGTGTCTCCACACGCTCATCGGTCGTGATAGGCAAGACAGGAGCACCAGAAACAACAGCTGTATCGACGAACTCCTCGATAAACTTGAATTTCTTCTTCCACTGACGGACGTAGAACTCATCAAAGTTATTGAGCGAATACGTGATGTTGTCGTATCGGTTCTGCGTGAAGAAAGACTTTTGTTCAGGGGCATGATCATCTTTATGTGCGATGACATTGCGGATCAATGCCACAGCAGGATTGTCTTTTCGACGATAGCGTTCCTTCTTAGGTTTGACTACGACTTCTGAGAGCTGGATGTCGCTTGGTACCAGCTTGATAGTGAGGTTTTGCTTGCGTCCTCCGACTTTGACCTGCATAGGTTCATAGCCAAGGCTCGAGATAGAAATCGTGCTACCTGCACGTACGAGCATAGAGAATCTACCCTCGGTATCAGAGATTGTACCGTTGGTAGTACCAGTTTCGGCGATGTTGACAAAGTCCAGTGGCAGGTTCGTAAGACTGTCGACGATCTGTCCTTGGAAGGTGACTCGACTGGCCGTTCTGCCGCTCTTTGTCTGCGTCTGACTGTTCTGTGCCATCATCATATCTGGTGATAGCAGCATCGCGAGAGTCAGAAGCAAAAATAGTATATAGTTTGTTTTTGTTCTCATAAATTAATACCTTATATAAAAATAAAAGGGCAGAGTCTCCTAGACTGTACCCTTTAGAATTTCTATTAATTTTGTGTCAATACCGGAAAAACCAGAACTAAATCCAGTTTTTCCGGTATTAGATTTTAAGGCCAAATAAAAATAGTGTTTATTTTAAGGTATCGTGTTATGGTTATGTTATTTAAGGTGATGCAAAGATAGGGTCTTTTTCTTTACCCACCAAATTTTTCTAAACAAAAATATTTGTGCAATCTATTGCAAAAGCAATAATTTAACATTCGTTTACATAAGATTCACTAATTTCAGCGATTTTTTGTCAATTTTAATGCACATTTTGACGTTGTTTTGCTTATCATAGTGAGCAAATAATCTGTTTTGCGACATCCAGATGTTCCGGTTTGCCACAATCTACCCATTTTTGACCGGTTACATCCACTCCCTGAACCGTTTTTTTCTGACAAAGGTCTATGTAGAAGTCCATTATCGGAAAAACTGCGTCTTCACGCTCTTCCAAGAAGCTCAGAATTCTGTGATCAACGACATGAATGCCACTGAAAGCATACTTCTGAAAGCCCATTTCTTCTAATGAACTGTACTTATTGTTGTAGAGCGTCGCTGGTTTCAACTCACCAGTCGAAATATTTGTCCAGCCACACATCTGTTGCTTTTCGTCGAAGAGAAGATATCTCGATGTCTTACGCTGATTAATAGCCAAAGTAGCAATAGCATCGTCGTCGCTTCCGTGCTGAGCCTCGAGATGCTTTCTGTACAATGCTCCCAAGTCTATATCTGAGATGATGTCTACATTATGAATTAAGACAGGATCTTCGTTGTCGAATAGATGCATGGCAGCCTTGATGCCACCTCCTGTATCGAGTAGCATCTCACGCTCATCGCTGATCTTAATGTCTAAACCGAATTGATTGTTTGCAGCCAGGAAGTTGATGATCTGCTCACCGAAGTGATGCACATTGACTACGATATGTTCAAATCCTGCGGCCTTCAGCTTCTCTATCTGATGCTGCAGAAGCGGCTTTCCTGCCACCTCTACCAGCGCCTTAGGCCGGTCATTAGTTAAGGGACGCAAACGGGTTCCTAGGCCCGCTGCAAATATCATGGCGTTCATTTTATAAGGGTACTTAAAGGTTATATAAAAAGAAGTGAAAGAGGAGTGAAAAGGACAATAGTAATAGTTTACGCGTAAGAGAACAAACGTCCCTTTCACTCCCCTATCACTCCCTTTACTTACTTTTCTTTACTCTTAAAAAGCAATACTTACTCCCTCTCGAGTTTCCATCTCATCGAGTCCTTCAGGAGTCTCGAAGTTATCCATCCACATCCGTCCGTTCTCATCCATGACGGCGTATGAGAAGTGTTTGATCCAGTCACCCAGGATAAAGAGTCGTGTGTTACGCGAGAGCATGAGGTCGAGTTCGATATGACGATGTCCGAAGATGAAATAATCCGTGTGCTTGCCCTGAGGCTCTTCGTCCTTCATCTTCTGCTTGGCAAACTGCACGAGGTGCTCCTTATCTTCTCCTAAGAACTCAGGGAAGTCATCGCCTGACAGTCGGCTCTTCTTGCTCCACCAGTGTGCGAACTGTGTCGACAAGTCCGGATGAATCAACTTAAAAGCCCACTGACAGAACTTATTATGGAAGAATCCCGTCATGAACTTCAGCATCTTCGAGTCCTCTCCCAATCCATCACCATGCGCAATGTAGAGCGTCTTGCCTCGCAACTCGATCTCCGCAGCTTCGGTATGCAACTCGCATCCTATCTCCTGCGGGATATAGTCGAAGATCCAGATATCGTGATTGCCTGTGAACCAGTGGATCTTGATTCCTTTGTCGCTCATTCTTCCGAGCTGACCGAGGAATCTGGTAAATCCCTTTGGTACGACATGCTTGAACTCAAACCAGTAGTCGATAATGTCGCCTACCAGATAGAGTTCTTCGCAGTCATCCTCGATCGATTCAAGGAAGCGCACCACACGACGCTCGTAATCCAGCGGATTCTCGAGCGTGCCGGCACCAAGGTGACAATCAGAGATGAAATATACTTTTCCCACAACTTGCGGATTTTTTAATTTTTCCCTTTTCCTTTTTCCATTACAGGAATCCCAACTCCAGCTTTGCCTCCTCCGTCATCATATCCTGATTCCACTCAGGTTCGAAGGTGAGTTCCACCTCGCACGACGATACCTCGCGAAGGCCTTCTACCTTCATGCGCAAATCCTCCATCAGGAAGTCTCCCTCCGGACAGGAAGGCGCGGTGAGCGTCATCTTGATCTTGACATGGCCACCCTCCTGCACGTCGATGTCGTAGATCAGGCCGAGGTCATAGATATTCACTGGAATCTCAGGGTCATAGACGAGTTTGCACACATCTACCACCTGTTTCTGTATCTCTAAAATTTCGTTTTCTGTCATATCCATTTATAATTTGGGCGCAAAGATAATCAAAATATTTCTTTTTATCAACGATTTTAACTATATATTTATAATGTGTCAGAAAAATTCACTATATTTGCCGCGCTTTTATGGCTATTTGTCATCTTTAGTACGCTGTCATCCTGAGAGAATCGAAGGATCTCACGTGCAATATTGTCTTTTGCGAGATCCTTCGATTCTCTCAGGATGACAACCCAAACGTAATTATCATAAAATACCCTATAATGGAAATTGAACAGCAATTGTCAGCCGCTATCAAGGCTGCCGTAAAGTCACTTTACGACCTTGAGTTGTCCGATAAGCAGGTACAGCTCTCTCCTACCCGCAAGGAGTTCGAGGGCCATCTCACCCTGATGGTCTTCCCATTCATGAAGCAGACCCCAATCAAGAACCCTGAGCAGCTCGGACAGGCCATCGGTGAATGGCTCGTAGCCAACGAGTCGACAGTTGCCAAGTTCAATGTCGTCAAGGGCTTCCTCAATATCTCGATCAACGCAGGTTCGTGGGTCGAGAAACTCCAGGGTATCTACTGTAACGAGAGCTATGGCCTCCAGCCAGTGACCGATCAGTCGCCTCTCGTCATGATCGAATACTCATCGCCTAACACCAACAAGCCGCTCCACCTTGGTCAC
This sequence comes from Bacteroidales bacterium, assembly GCA_045628985.1. Lineage (GTDB taxonomy): Bacteria > Bacteroidota > Bacteroidia > Bacteroidales > UBA3663 > Liminaster. The sequence continues at coordinate 82,530 of JAZQQH010000009.1, forward strand.
CTCCGTAACATCCTCCTCGGCTGGTCATTGAGCCAGATCCTTGAGGCATGTGGCAACAAGGTAGTCAAGACCAACATCGTCAACGACCGTGGCATTCACATCTGTAAGTCGATGCTTGCCTGGCAGAAGTGGTTCGATGGCGCTACCCCTGAGTCGGCTGGCAAGAAAGGTGATCACCTCATCGGCGACTGCTACGTAGCTTTCGACAAACACTTCAAGGCCGAGGTCAAGGAGATCCTTGCATCAGACGAAGAAGTAAAGGCTATCGTCGTGAAGAACGAGGCTGGGGAGGTCGATGCAGAGAAGACTGCTGATGCACAGAAGGCTGCTGCTGAGGCTAAGTCTCCACTCATGCAGGAGGCTCGTGCCATGCTCCGCAAGTGGGAGGCTGCCGATCCTGAGGTTCGCGCTCTCTGGGCCAAGATGAACGCCTGGGTATATGCCGGTTTCGATGAGACCTACGCTCAGATGGGTGTCGGCTTCGATAAGATCTACTACGAATCAAATACCTATCTCGAAGGCAAGGACCTCGTGCTCGAAGGCCTTGAGCAGGGCAAGTTCTTCCGCAAGGAGGATGGCTCTGTATGGGCTGACTTCACCGAACAGGGCCTCGATCAGAAGCTCCTCCTCCGCAAGGACGGCACCTCGGTATACATGACACAGGACATCGGTACCGCCAAGCTCCGCTATCAGGACTACCCTATCGATAAGATGATCTATGTCGTAGGCAACGAGCAGAACTACCACTTCCAGGTCCTCTCGCTCCTCCTTGATCGCATCGGCTTCAAGTGGGGCAAGGATCTCGTACACTTCTCTTACGGCATGGTAGAGCTTCCTAACGGACGTATGAAGAGCCGTGAGGGTACCGTCGTCGATGCTGATGACCTCATGGCAGGTATGATCGATGACGCTCGTACCGCTTCTTCTGAGCGCCTCGCAGACATGGCAGAGGACGAGAAGGAGAACGTCTATCGCATCATCGGCCTCGGTGCGCTGAAGTACTTCCTCCTCAAGGTGAACCCAATTAACAACATGGTGTTCAACCCAGCCGAGTCGATAGACTTCAACGGCAATACCGGTCCATTCATTCAGTACACTCACGCTCGTATCAAGTCATTGCTCCGCAAGGCGCAGCAGATTACTAATGACGAATTACAGATTACTGACACCAGCGTCGAGATCAGCGAGAAGGAGCAGATCCTGATCCAGAAGCTTGTCGACTTCGAGAGCGTTATCCTCCGCGCTGGCAAGGAGTACTCTCCTGCACAGATCGCCAACTATACTTACGACCTCGCTAAGGAGTACAACCAGTTCTACCATGACACCTCAATTCTCAAGGAGGAGAACACCGACAAGCGCCAGTTCCGCCTTGTCCTTTCTGCTTGCGTGGCTCGTGTCATCAAGACTGCAATGAAGCTCCTCGGCATTGAAGTTCCTGAGAGAATGTAATTATTCGTTCAGTTTTCGTTACAAAAATACTCAAATTTGCTTGGAACCTCGCTAAAAGAATAAATAGGACAACTTGCATGCAAGGCGTCCGTTCCGCGATGAAAGAACGGACGAACTGCATGCAAGGCGTCCATTCCGTGATGCAAGATCGGACAAACTGCATGCAGGACGTCCGTTCCGTGATGCAGGATTCGCACAAACGAATGCAGGGCGTCCGATCCGTGATGCAAGATTCGTACAAACGAATTCAGGGCGTCTGATCCGTGAAGAAAGATCAGACGCCCTGATTATGTTTGTGCGAATTTTGCTGTTTATCCCATTTCCTGAATGGTGATGCAGCCGTCACGCTTCTTTTTGCTCTCTTTGAGTGCATTGTCTGCCATGGCATAGAAATCTTCGAACGAAGCATGGAGAGGGACGGAACAGAAGACTACGCCACAGCTCATCGTCGGAGCAATATTCTCAAGCTCTGCGATACGAATCTCGGAGATCTGCGAGGCAAAGCTATGGAAGATCTTTGCGATGCCATCGTAGGAATAAATCAAGCGATGTGCGACTTCTCCGTTGGCATAGACTACAAACTCATCGCCTCCTAATCGCATGATGTGGAAACCGGTAAAGACTTGCTGCATGGCCTTTGACTGCTCACGGAGCACCTCATCTCCTACCAGGTGGCTCAGGTAGTCATTGATGCGCTTAAAGTGGTCACAATCAAGGATTCCGAAGATCTGCTCGCCTCCCTTTGCCATCTCCTCACGGATGGTCTTCTCGCCATAGAAACGGTTCAGCAGGCCGGTGAGGCCATCGTTCTTGGCTAGTTCGGTGAGCTGCTCCTTCTCCTTATGCGCTACCTCTGCACTCTCTGCTGCAAAGAGGAAGTGTGAGATATGTCCCTGCTTGTCATAAGCCACAGGAATGATGCGAGCGAAGAGCCAGCCAGAGAGGCGTGACTTATACTCGAGCGAGACGAATGGCTGGCTGTGCAGGCGTTCCTCGAGCGTAGAGAAATCGATAAACTTCTTAAATTCATCCATATAACTTGGATCGACCAGGTTATCGAGCGTAAATTGGATGAACTCCTTGGTCGACGTCATATTGCCCACCTTTTGCCTGAGTTCTGGAGAAGCCTTGATAAAATCTAACTGCGTGAGCTCAATGTCTGAACAAGCTACCATCTCGAACATCCTACCCAGCGAATCGGTAATCTTGCCATAGCGGTTCTGACGATCGATGGTGCTGAGGAGCTTCTCCTTGGTCGTATTGATATCCTCCAGATGGCCGATGACACTCTTCACATTGCCATTGACGTCACAGACGGAGACATAGTTGGCCAGGAGACACTTTGACTTATTGACATTCTCGATGGTTTCTTGTCCATTCTTCGGGAAATCAGGATCTTCGACCACTTTCTTGATGATAGACATGGCCTTCTGGAATCCGTCGATCGAGAGATACTCCATCTGTGGATTGTGCGAGTAATCGGTAGCGAAAGAATGACGGAACTTGCCATCAGGACCGGTTGCGACATAATCCATGATATCCTTATCGACATCGTAGAAGAAGATCAGCGACTTGTTCTGCGTGACGGTTTGACGGTTGAGACACATCATGCTCAGGAAGAGAAGGTCGCGGCTCTGCTGGCTCATCTGCTTGAGGAAACCTGGCATGACAAAACCTTCCTGCTGAGATGACAATGTCTTGTCGTCGACTCTATGCTGAGCGTTTGCATAGATGTCGGGCAACTGTCCCTGCTTATGCTCGTAGTGGTCGCCTCGATTGAGCACAACGCTCTGGAAGATAGACTTGTAGAGGACTTCCCATTTGACATCGACCATAGAGCGAATCTGCAGATAGACCTGACGGCAGCCGGTGATGCTATCGATGATCTCATTGCTATATCGCATGCCAGATTCGGTGATAAGCTCGTCCATAATCTGCAGGAACGACTTGGCACGACGATAGTTACGACCTACACGGCTGGTGGCAGCTTCAATAGAATCGCAGATGGTGAGGATGTCGGTGAAGATCTTCAGCCGGTAGTTACGCTCCTTGTCGGGCATGACTGGATAGCCTCCATCCTCATTATACCAGCGATGATGATGGTAGACGATCGGTGCGAACAACTCAAAGCAGGAATCAAAACTGAGAATCTGACGGCCAAGGTCACAGTGTTTCTTGATGAGCGTGAACTCCTGATCTGAAAGGCGGCGGAAGGCGTTGCTGGTAATTGGGACAAGCGAGAGCTTGCCGACGTCATGGAGACGACAGACATAATCCATAAACTCCAGCAACTGCTCGCGGTTGGCCTTCACCTCCTCGATGGTCTCATAGACGCGGTCGTTGCCGACCAAGAGTTGTGGATAGTTGTCGATGATGTTGGTCAGAATGACCTTGGCATAGTTGGCCACGGCCATGCTGTGGCTATAGGTGTCGAGCGAGATGGCAGCCAGCACTTGCTCCATGTAATACACCTTGTCGAGCGAAGACAAGACAGGCGTACTCATCATGGAATTGATCATGATGCGAACCAGCAGAAGCAGCTGATGATCAGAGGCTAAAGATTCGCGACTGCGCAGGATATCGACCAGGAAGTTAAGTCCCTTGCAACAGATGCGATGCTTCTCCTCGTCAGGAAGGCTGGTCTTGAGGAGCAGTTTAGAAGTGGCCAGGAAGAGATAAGACACGACGATGAGGTTCGACTCGCTCAGCTTGCCATATTCGCTATGATGAATCTGATGAAGACCGTTAAGCAGTTGATCAAGAATCTCATCGTTGGTACGCTCGACGAGAATCATCTGCTGGAGATAGACAGCAAGCCTGCTCAGCTCAGGATCATTGATCACCATATCATAGCAGCCGTCGGATTGTTGCTGACGGATGAACTCGATACGCTCGGTCATCTCCTTCTCTTCGTCGGCCGTAATCTGCTCGCCTTTCATCTTGAGGTGGCAGACGCGGAAGATCGGAAAGAGATAAGCGTTCTTGACGACTGTATCGAAGAAGGTAAAGACCTTGCCCTCAGGAATGACGAACGGATCAGGACCTACCACCAGCTCACGGAGCAATGTGTAGTAGTGGTCGCACTCCTCCTTGGAGAAGAGCTCCATGCAGACGCTCTCGTAATGTCCGACGATGGAACATAGAGCGTAGAAGGCTGGCTCGAACTGGATGGTGTTGTGCGGGAAGTTCTTACATATATTATATGCTTTGAGCAGGAAGTCATTGACACGTGGCTTCTGAGAGTCATCGCCCATACGAACCACCGAGATGAGGCTATGAGCCATGAGCAGGTAGAGATGGCCAAGGTAGGAACGGACGTGGTCGCTGGTGCGGTCGCACGACTCGTAGTAAGGGAGCAGGATGGTCTCAATGAGGCTGCATCGCATGAAAGCGTCGAGCGAATCTGCATCGCTCATGATCTCGAAGAAGAGTAGCTTATACTCCTCCTCTGGCAGATTGGAGTTGCGGTAGTAGTTGTAGATATCTTCGAGCTGCGACTGGTTGCGAATGAACATCTGCTCTTTCTTTCTGGCACCATTCTGGAGATTGGTAAGCCAGGATTCCTCGTTGAGCGTATCGAAGAGATGGTTGTTGATCTCATTATAGAGCTTACGGTCCTCGCGAAGGATGCGGAAAGCGCCTTCGACATCAGGAATCATTCCATTGCGCGAACTGAGGTAATTGCCTTCATGCTTCTTGGAGATCTGATGCAGCTCGTTGGCCTCACGGATGATGATGTCAGGATGTGTGTGGTGCTTAGGATCGATGAAGATGGCCGAAATGGAGAAAGAGAAACGATAGCCTTCCATGCCATCAACATGGATTTCATGCAGATTTTTGAAGAGCGTGCGCGTCTGCTGATTCATGTCAACACGCGAATAGCGACTGGCATCGATGATGATAGCGAACTCATCGGATGACAGTCGGCCAATAAGCATATCAGGGTAAGTCTTGATGAGCGCCTTACTGATAGCAATCAGCGCGGCATCACCTTTTTCGTTTCCATATTTCTCGTTAATGTGCTTGAAATTATCGACATCGAGATGTACAAGCACACGGTTAACGTTGGCTTCGATGATTTCTTCCAAAGCCACACGCATCCTCCACCGGCTGTAGAGTCCAGTCAGCAGGTCATGTTCTATGGAATTCTTGTTGATCATGAGTAAGATTAAAAGTCTACAAAGAAAGGTATGTGTTTTATTATGGTGAATGACGAGTGTCAAAGGGCTTTGTACCCTTTGACATCGCATTACTGATTCATTGTCTTGTAGAGATTCTCCAGCAATGAGAGATTGGCCTTCATGACAGAACCGCGGACGGTCTCACAGATGTTGTGCTTCTCGACCATGATGAAGTAGCGCTTGCTTGCCTTAGGAGTGCCATCAGCGTTGCGTGGCAGACGCATAGACTCTTCGTAGAGTGCAGTTTCGAGGTCGAACATGTGCTGGTCATCGTCCCACGAGAGTGACTTCCGATAGTACTTCTCTGAGGTCTCTTCGATAAAGCTCTTGACCGCCTTGACCACTGAGCTGCGATATGGCATGACATACTGGTGAGGGAAGCCTGTAGGGTTGAGTATACATTGTGGCTTGCGAACCTTGACGGTGTAGCCTTCGTCGGTCAGATCGATGATATAGACGCCAGAGACGTCGCACTGAGTATACTTTGAGAATGGTTCACCCTTGGTCTCCCAGTTGATGGTGACACGGCCGTCAAGATCGTTCTTCTGAACGGTATACTTGCCAGGTTTGAAGTTGATGCTGGCCCACTCGTCGATGAGCGTGAGCTTCTGCTCCTTGGTCTTGCCACACTTCTCAGAGAGTTCGTATTCGCCATTTGGCATCTTCTTATAATAGTTCTGCGCAAATGCAGTTACCGACATCAGGAGGAGGCAAAGGGAAAGAATGAGTTTCTTCATTTTTGCTAAAATTATAAAGATTATTTGTTTGTTCGAATAAATAAATGCGATAATATAAATCGCAAACACGCGGCAAAGATACATTATTTTATAATATAAAACAAGAATAAGAGACATTTTTTTGGAGAGATTAAGAAAAATAACTATATTTGCGCCCGTTTTTAATGTATTACACCGCCCTCATTAGGCGGCTATTGTCAAACCCATAAAAATATATCTATGGCAGAACAGAAAGATTTTAAGCGTACGCTCGTGACCGCTGCGCTCCCTTATGCCAACGGTCCAGTTCATATTGGCCACCTCGCTGGTGTCTATGTGCCAGCCGACATCTATGTTCGTTACCTCCGTCTCAAGAAGCGTCCTGTGCTCTTCGTCGGCGGTTCGGATGAGCATGGCGTTCCTGTTACCATCCGCGCTCGCAAGGAAGGTATCACCGTTCAGGATGTAGTCGATCGTTATCACTACCTGATCAAGGACTCGTTCGAGAAGTTCGGTATCTCGTTCGACATCTACTCTCGTACCACCAGTGACATCCATCACAAGTTTGCTTCGGACTTCTTCCGCAAGCTCTACGATGAGGGTAAGTTCATCGAGCAGACCACCGAGCAGTTCTATGACGAAGAGACCAAGGAGTTCCTCACCGACCGTAACATCCGAGGAGAGTGTCCTCGTTGTCACGCTCTCGGTGCTTACGGCGACCAGTGCGAGAAGTGTGGTGCTACCCTCTCTCCTGAGGAGCTCATCAATCCATACAATGCAGTCAATGGCAATCCATTGGTTAAGAAGGCTACCTCACACTGGTACCTCCCACTCGACCAGCATCAGGAGTGGCTCGAGAAGTGGATCCTCCAGGATCATCCTGAGTGGCGTCCTAACGTCTATGGCCAGTGTAAGTCTTGGCTCGACGGTGGCCTCAAGCCACGTGCCGTGACCCGTGACCTTGACTGGGGTATCCCTGTACCTGTTGAAGGCGCTGAGGGTAAGGTACTCTATGTTTGGTTCGACGCTCCTATCGGTTATATCTCTAACACCAAGGAACTCTGCGACGCTCAGCCAGAGAAGTGGGGTACCTGGCAGCAGTGGTGGCAGGATCAGAGCAGCCGCATGATCCACTTCATCGGTAAGGACAACATCGTGTTCCACTGCATCGTATTCCCTGCTATGCTCAAGGCTCACGGTGATTACATCCTCCCAGACAACGTCCCTTCAAACGAGTTCCTCAACCTCGAAGGCGACAAGATCTCTACCTCTCGCAACTGGGCTATCTGGCTCAACGAGTATCTCGTAGACATGCCTGGCAAGCAGGATGTACTCCGCTATGTATTGACTGCTAATGCTCCTGAGACCAAGGATAATGACTTCACCTGGAAGGACTATCAGGCTCGCAATAACAACGAGCTCGTAGCTATCTTCGGTAACTTCATCAACCGTGCGATGAAGCTCACAGAGAAGTACTTCGATGGTAAGGTTCCTGCCTGTGGTGAACTCAACGATTATGATAAGGAGACCCTGGCTGAGTTTGAGAACGTCAAGAAGAACGTAGAGGAACTCCTTGAGACCTTCAAGTTCCGTGATGCTCAGAAGGAGGCTATGGAGCTCGCTCGTATCGGTAATAAGTACCTTGCAGACACTGAGCCTTGGAAGGTATTCAAGACCGATCCTGCTCGCGTTCAGACCATCCTCAACCTCTGCTTGCAGATTGCTGCCAACCTCGCTATTGCCTTCGAGCCATTCCTGCCATTCTCAGCTGAGAAGCTCCGTGGTATGCTCGGTATGGGTGAGTGCGAGTGGGAGAAGCTCGGTCGCATCGACCTCCTGGAGGAAGGCCATCAGCTCGGCGAGTCAGTATTGTTGTTTGAGAAGCTCGAGGATGCCGACATCCAGCCCCAGCTCGACCGTCTGGCTCGTATTAAGGAAGAGAACGATAAGGTAGCTCTCGCAGAAGCAGAGAAGAACTGGCGTCCTGAGCCTATCGCAGAGACCATCCCATTTGAGGACTTTGCTAAGCTCGACATCCGTACAGCTACCGTCCTTGAGGTGAAGCCTGTCAAGAAGAGCGACAAGCTCCTGCAGTTCACCCTCGATGATGGTACCGATCAGCCTCGCACCATTCTCTCTGGCATCGCTCAGCACTATCCTGATCCACAGGTCCTTGTTGGCAAGCAGATACTCTTTGTCGCTAACTTCGCTCCAAAGGTGATGCGCAACATCCCATCTTGTGGCATGATTCTCTCTGCAGTCAACTTCGACGGAAGCCTGCATGTAGTATGCAATGAGGATAAGGTAAAGAACGGCAGCAAGGTTTGCTAAATGAATAAAAAACTATTTTTGACCTTCCTGAAAATTGGCGGGTTCACCCTCGGTGGTGGACCTGCCATGGTTCCTATGATGGAACAGGAGGTTGTCAATAAAAACCACTGGCTGACGAAGGAGGAGTTCCTGGACATCCTTGCCGTCTCACAGGCCACACCAGGCATCTTTGCCGTCGATATGGCCTCGCACATCGGCTATAAGCTCGGTGGCATCCGCATGGGTATCTGTGCAGCGTTGGGAGTTGTCACTCCTTCCCTCTTCATCATCCTCAGCATTGCCATCGTCTTCTCGCGCTTCCGAGACAACTACATCGTGGAGTGTATCTTCAAGGGAATACGTCCTGCCGTGGTAGCGCTCCTTGCCGTCCCGGTCTTCTCGATGGCAAAGTCAGCTAAGGTCACCTGGAGCAACTGCTGGATTCCTATCCTCAGTACCATCCTGATCTGGCTCTGTGGCGTCTCTCCTGCCATCATCGTACTGATAGCGGGACTGGTGGGATATGTTTATGGAAAAATTCAAAATGAAAAATTAAAAAAGAAAGATTAATACAAAACTTAAGTCATTGTTTTGTGAAAAGATAACTAACAATTATTCATTTTTCATTATTAATTATTCATTACAAAAGTGATTTTCCTGAAACTTTTCTACATATTCTCCTACATCGGCCTCTTCAACTTCGGCGGTGGCTATGCCATGCTTTCGTTCATACAGCAGGAGGTGGTCGTGAAGGCTGGTTGGCTGAGTCAGTCGGAATTTACTGATATCGTGGCTATCAGTCAGATGACACCGGGTCCTATCGGAATCAACTGTGCCACGTATGTAGGATATACTTCGGTAGTCAATGATGCATGGGTTCAGTCGCTCGATATTGCTTATCTTCCTCACCTTCTGGGAATTTTAGGATCTATATTAGCAACTTTCTCAGTTGTCTGGCTTCCATTCGTCGTGATGATCCTTGTGTCGAAACTCATCCTGAAGTATAAAGATTCGATAGTCACCAAGAGTATCTTCAAGGTGCTTCGTCCTGCTATTATCGGTCTCCTTGCTTCTGCTGCATTGAGTTTGATGAACGAAGCAAACTTTGGTCCTGTACACAACATCGACCTGCCTTGGTTCGGAAGCGATGGTAGCGCGCTGTGGAGTGTTCCGAGCGTTCATGCTATGCTACAGTTCGGCCTTAGCGTACTGATTTTCTTGACGGTATTCATCGGAACGCGCAAATTCAAGTGGAACCTTATCTACACTACTCTCTGCTGTGGTGTAGTCGGTTATATTGCCTATGGCGTCATCGGCATCTAAACGTCTGGAGGTGGTTGTTGCGGTATGTCTGTTTCTGACTGGCGTCATTATATATTTATTATGGCGTGACCAACAGCTACTTATCCATCGCGTCATTCACGCTTGTGGATTGCAGCCAACGATTGAGATGCTGCGAAATAGTGTCGCAGAGATTGAACTTCCTGAATGGATACGCTTTGCCCTGCCAGATGGACTTTGGTCGATGTCTTATATTCTGATGATTGATGCCATCGTCAAAAGAGACTATCTCTTGACAGCCGTCATCCCTACCCTCGGAATTCTCTCCGAACTTATGCAATGTCTTGGATGGCTTCCAGGAACATTCGACATTGCTGATCTACTGGCTTATGCAGTTCCTTACGTTTTGTACTTTAGTTACGTCTTCACGCAAAATAATAAACATTAGTAAAATATGAGCTATAACAAAGGTGAAAAAACTTCTATGGGAAATTCTACAAACAAAACTCCATTGATCTCTACCAAAGGAGCTCTTGTCATCGGCTTCTTCGTGGCCGCTGCACTCCTGACTATCTTTGTGCCAACCGACGATGAGACAACAACTGATCAGACCGATGTTGAGAACACCACTTATTCTGAAGAGTCTCGTCAGGCCATCGAGGAACAGAACAAGGACAACTCATCATTCACACAGAGTGAAGATAAGAAGTTGACCGAAGAGAAACCAGTGGTAGTCAACGATATTCTGGGTCCTGATCCGTTTGAGGAACTTGAAGGAATGATCGGTCTCGATTCAGTCAAGTCTGAAGTCAAGAGTCTGGCTAACTATATCAAGCTCATGCAGGAGCGTGAGGCTAAGGGTCTCAAATCGCCTAATATCTCTTATCACTGTGTGTTCAGTGGCAATCCTGGCACAGGTAAGACTACTGTGGCACGTATCCTGGCTCGTATCTATCGTGATCTTGGCGTTGTCTCAAAGGGTCATCTCGTCGAGACTGACCGTAATGGTTTGATCGGTGCTTACGTCGGTCAGACAGGTCCTAAGACCAACGCGCTGATTGACTCTGCTCTCGGTGGCGTCCTCTTCATCGATGAGGCTTACGGACTTATGGACAATGGTGGCTATGGCGACGAAGCCATCGCTACACTCCTGAAGCGTATGGAGGATGATCGCAAGGACCTCGTTGTTATCGTGGCAGGTTACACTGACGAGATGAAGAAATTCATTGATACCAACCCTGGACTTCAGTCGCGCTTCACCCGCTACATCAACTTCCCTGATTATTCTCCTGAAGAGCTTTATAACATCTTCCTGGCTCGTATGAAGCCTTATTCACTCAAGCTTTCAGCCGATGGGTCTGAGGCCCTGAAAGAAGTTCTTGAAAAGGTCTTCAAATCTAAGACACGTAACTTTGGTAACGGTCGTTATGTACGAAATCTCTTCGAGACTTCGGTCACAAATATGGCAAACCGACTCTCAAAAAAGAGCGCTCCAACAGAGGAAGAATTAAGTACAATCACACAAACTGATATCGAATACGCCTTCAAACAGGTCAAGTATTGATAAAAAATCATAGAAAACGCCAAAAAATATCTTAAATATTTGGCGTTTTCTATTTTTATATGTATCTTTGCATCGCAAAACCAGATGTCGGCATAGCTCAGCTGGTTAGAGTATCACCTTGACATGGTGGGGGTCCTTGGTTCGAATCCAAGTGTCGACACAAAAATCTAAAAGCAAGTGTCAGAGTCCGCAAGGTCTTTGACATTTCTTGTTTTTATCGCAGAATTCTTGCTGGTATATTTGCTGGCAACAATCCAATAGTTACAATATCATGCGTTATTACCTTCCTTTGCTTCTCCTCGTCACTTCTCTGCTGAGTTGCAGTGATGATGATCCTATTATCCAACGCGTCAATCCAGATTTTAACGAAAATAGCAGTTCTACTACAGGTATAGAGATTGACCTGACAACTTCTCTGGTCGACCTGTTTACGGCTGCTACACTTGAGACTTATTATCTGTGGATTGATGATCCTGGTCGTTTCGATTTAATTGAAGCTGTGTTTCGTACTGATACATGTCTTCATCCCGTCGCTGCACTTAAGCGTGTGATCAGCAAAGAAGATCGTTGGACAGAGCTTATTGAGAAAACAACCGAACGAGAAGAGTCTTGGTCAGGAACTGAGACATCGACCGGTATGGATATGATCCCCTATCTGCTTGATCAGACATCACGTCGTGTCTTCTTCGTCATTACCTATGTACATCCTGGCAGTCCTGCTGATAAAGCTGGCATCAAGCGTGGTGACATTATTGACAAGATGGATGGCAACTACTTTACAACCAATAATTATCAGCGATTGTATAGCAATTCCAACTCCATGAAACTTGGTTTTGCTGAGATTAAGGATAATGGTGTTTACGAGGAATTGGATAAGTCGGTTACAATCGTACCTGTTAAGGATTATCTTGAGCCTGTCATCAAGACCAAAGTATTTGATGTCAATGATTCAAAGAAAGTAGGTTATCTTCATTACACCAGCTTTACTGATAGTATCTCTACGCTCATCTCTGCAATGGATTATTTCAAGGAGCAAGGCGCTTCTGAACTGATTCTTGACCTTCGATATAATGGTGGCGGTTATGTAAGTACTTGTATTGCTCTGGGTTCTTTGCTCGCTCCAAAGGCTGCAGTTGAGAATGAAGAAGTATTCAATACCGATATCTACAATAATAAAGTTACGGAGTTTTATAAAAAGAATTACACCATAGACGAATACTTTGAAAAGAAGTTTGCCGAGCATAATCCTGACTTCAAGAAGATATATTTCCTTGTCTCTAAATATACAGCTTCTGCTTCAGAGTCGCTTATCGTTGGCCTCAATGCGTACATGGACGTCACAATTATCGGAGAACAGACACACGGCAAGTTCTGCACTGGTATGTTGATGCGTCCAGAAGGAATCTTCAAGGAGGAATTTTATAATAAATATATGGAGGGATTCAAGGACTGGGGCATTTATGTCATGATCGGAAGCTTTGCCGACAAGAATGGCTATAATGGCAGTCGTCCTGATGGCTTTACCCCAAATACAATTGTTAAGGATGACCCCTTTGATGGCTATGAAATCGGAGATCCTCACGAGACTCTACTTCGCGAAGCTCTTGAGCAAGCTGGCATGAAGTTCAGTATATTCGACGCTCCTACTCGCGCCATCAAGCCATACCAGATGTATGAGGCTATTCCTGTCGAGAAGCCTGCTTATAATATCATGAAGATGGAATCGAGACTGGAAGGATTGCAGACAAATCTCTAGGTTTTGGTTCACAATCAAAATATACCCACCCCCATTACAAAGCGTTGTACGAGGGTGGGTATTTTAGTTATTGACTTGAAATGGAATTTAGAAATGAACCACGCCAAACTTGATCAGGCAAAATAGAACTGCAAGAATTATCAAAACTACAACAAGAAACACTGTCAGTTTTGAAGAGTTCTTCTTTGGAGGTTTCGGCTTAAACTGAAGTGTATCTTTCTCGATGTCCTCAACCTGCTCTTCTGTTTCTTCGATTACTTCTGAGTTAGCATTAGCAGATTCTATAACGTTCACATTTGACACAGAGACCAGCTGGAACAATGCAGTTGTAATATTGTCATAACCACCGGCATTTAATGCAGCCTCAATCAGTTTCTGATTACAGTTAACTATATCGTCGCATGTCTGAAGCATGACATTTTCAATCTCTTCATCACGACAATAGCCACACAATCCATCACTGCAAAGGAGGATAAAATCATCCTTCTGCAAATAATAAGACTTATACTCTGGCTTAACTTCAGCAGGGAAATCACCTAAGCAGCGAGTGATAATATTACTATCTGGATGATCAAATGCCAATGATTCATCAAGAATACCTTTATCGACAAGTTCCTGCACATAAGAATGATCCTTTGAGAATCTACAAAGGCCATTGGTCTTATTAAAAATATATGCACGGCTATCGCCACACCATGCAAGGTGAGCTCTACATCCTAATACCCATACCAGAATGATCGTCGTACCCATACCTTTTGATGCGGGAACATCCTTGGCATGTTTTCTGATAGCCTTATCTGTATCTTTTATCAGATTACAGAGGAACTTCTCAATTGTATGATCATCTTTGACGATGGTAGAAAGATCTACATCGCCAAAGATTTTTGCCACTTGCGAAACAGCAATAGCCGAAGCCACCTCACCTGCATTGGTACCACCCATGCCGTCTGCGACAACAAAGCAGCAACCATACTTGCCTAAGACAAGCGGTTTTTCCGATTGCTCGGGAATGAGCCACTCTTTCTTAGTCAGGTCTGCATTGACTGTGAAATTATCTTCGTTATGCGGACGAGAGAAGCCTACATCTGTTGATGCTGTAAGGCGGAATTCGACTTTTGTTGTTTCCATAGAGATATTACTTATCGTACGTTAGCAATAGGAGTTACATTATCACGTGCAGCACCATCAGTATGACCGAGGATACCGATAACCTGTAACTCGCCATCAAACTCAACGAATACTGGAGCGCCATCGAAACCAGGAACATAACGGTATGAAGCAAGCTCGATGATGCCATTGTTCAAACCAGTTGCATTGATATTGTTGGTTGCAGCAACTGGATGAACGCTGAGTGAGTTGGTAAAGCCCTGTTTGTTAGGGAAACCGAGGGTCTGGATCTCAGTGTTACCCTTAGGAGAAGTAGAGAATGATCGGTTGATCTTTAAGCCCTTAGCTTCACTATTGAGCTGGTCACGCTTAGACATTACTGCCCAGTCAAGACTTGGCTTAGAGTTATACCAATAGATCTGGTAATCGCCACGGATTTTAACCTCATCCTCAACGAAACCGTTAGAATCTTTGAAGGTGAAGGTCTGAACGCCAGACTTAGAGTCATCGACAATCATATCGTTGTTGCTGAACTTGAAGTTGCCAACTGGAGAGAATGCTGTGTAGTTAGCCTCTACCTTAAGACCTGCATTGTAGAGAACCTGAACATCCTCAAACTTCCAGTAGTTACCTTCTGCATCACGACCAAGGTTACGACGAAGCTTCTCATCAGAGTTTACATAATAGTCCCATGGACGAGCAATACGACGAGCTGTAACGAAGCGACCATCCTCAAGGAGGAAGCCAGTACCGAAGACCTTATCATCGCAGGTGAACTGAGCAACGACATTGTTATTGTGATCATAAGCAACGACATTGTCCATACGGATAAAGTAGACGTTATTCTCACAATCCTTGAGAGATGCAAAAGTCTTGTTTCCAGAAGAAGCAGGTGCTGAAGAAGCTGATGTAGTCGAAGAAGAAGAAACGCTGCTTGAAGAACTATTGCTTACAGGTGCACTTGCTGGAGCCTCATTACCCTCTGCAATATCATTCAACTTCTGCTCTGCATCACGCAGACGCTGGCTTGCTGAATAAGCGGCACTCTGTGCAGCACGTGAGCTTGCCTCTGCACTTGCAAGTCTCTGCTGAGCCTCTTGGAGCTGCTCCTGAGTAGTATTCTGGTTAGACTGCAGACGGATAAGCTCTTCCTGCTGCTTAGCTACATCTGCATTTGCAACCTCAAGATCATGCTGAGTCTTCTCAACCTCCATGTTTGCCAGGTTGACCTGATGCTGCATCTCTGCCATCTCCTCTGCATGGACATTATCCTGATAGATATTATATGCAGTTAGTCCACCAACAGCCAAAATGAACAGAATGCTTAATACAATGAGAGCAATCTTATATGGACGCAAAGCCTGCTTGCGGAAAAGGTTCATACGCTCGGTTAAACCGATACTCTTGACAAGGCTCTGTGCACCCTGTGGCTGGATGAAACCGATGATAGGGCCTGATGAAGAAAGACGAATCTCATCGCCAGAATTAAGGTAATACTCATTCTGAACAAGATTGCCATTGACATAAGTTCCATTGGTCTGAGACAAAGGAATAAGCTTACACTTATCGCCTTCCTTTACGATAGCTGCATGACGACGGCTGACGGTCTCACAAGACTCATCAAAACGTACCTGGCAAGTAGCACTACGACCTATCTCAATCTGGTCGATGATGATCTTCTGCGATTCACCAGCATGATGATAAGCGGTTTCTGTCTTGTGCTCAAGGATGTAGTAAGTACGTCCTCCACCATTAAATAAGGCACCTACGCCAGCTCCTACAGAACCAGCCAAAGTTCTCTTATAAGAATTCTGTTGTGTATCCATAATAATTAATTTTATATGGTTTATAATATTTGATTTATCAATATTGTTCAACTCTCATTTTCACATCGCCAATAGAAATGATGTCACCGATCTCCAATTCGATACCCTCCTGAGTAACTTCTGTGGAATTAACGAAAGAACCATTTGACGATAGACGCCATATTCGTTCGTCCGGCCTCCACTGTCCATCTCTGATTCTCCATCGGTTACGATTAGGATTGAATTCAAGAGTACAATGATAGCGAGAGATATAACAGCTCAGTAACTCGGTAATAGGAATCACATTGCTTGAATGACGACCGACAGAAAGCATTAACCTGTTGAGTTGTTTGCGAATCTTGGTTATGTCGATGATCCTTCCATACTCCTCACCTTGCATAATATGCAGTTGATAGTCAATCGCCTTGCCTCCTCCGATATCGCGCAAACAATGCTGATTGAGAGAGTCAGACATCATTATAACAGGATTGAGTGGAACACTCTGCTGAGAGATGACGCTCTGTGAAATACTTTGAGATATTATACTCTGTGAGAGATTGATCTGGTTTGGATCATAGAATTGAGCAAGTTTCTCAATGATTCGTTTTGCCGACTGAGTACGCTCTTTGAAATTCGGGGTAAGACATCCTGATATGATCTTTGACCAGTAATGACCATTCGGAACACTATCCAGACGATATGCATCCCAGTCGCCTGACTTGCCTCGTTTCTGATACTGCACAAGATCGTTCTGATCCTCTAACCTACCAAATGGCAGATATCCAGTCAGGATCTGATAGATCATCACACCGAAAGAGAAGATATCTGTTGTCGGCAATACAGTTGCCTCGCCTCTAGCACGATTGACCTGTTCTGGTGGCATATATGCATAAGTGCCGAAGATCTGGTAGGGTTTACCGAAGATATTACGTTCGGTCATTCTCTTCGTACGGTCTCCACAAATACCGAAGTCTGTAAGCACCGCGGTACCATCCTCTCTAAACAAGACATTCTCAGGTTTTAAGTCACGATGAACTTTACCATTGACATGCAAATCATGTAATCCATGAAGAATGTTGGCGGCATATCGTCCAATATCCATCTCAGGATGACCAATAATCTTGCTCATGTCACCTCCTGGACAGAACTCCATCACAATAAATGGATTGCCATTAGCAAAACCATAATCAGTAGAGTGTACCAGATATTTACTCTGGATCTGACCGGTTTCGAACTCCATCTTAAATCGGTCAATCAATGGCTGACGAAGATCAGATGGAACATCCCAGAGGCGAAGCAGTTTCAAAGCTCGCACAGGATTGAGCGAATCACGCATGTCGATTACCTTGAACACCTGACCGAACGCACCTTCTCCAAGAGATTTCTCTACCTGGTAACGTTGGTTGATTATATCGCCTTGCTTATAATCAGCTCTATGAGGAACTTCCATGCTAGAATGTTTTAAAGGTAAAAGGATTTGAATATAATAGGTTGATGGTCAGATCAATTGACTTTATATCTGAGAGAACCCAAGAGAATAACATCACCAGTATGAAGTGAAAGGTCGTTTGGTGATGAGATCTCAATGACTGTGTGCGAGTCATCATCCATACAGGTAAGTTCAACTTTAAATGCATTCTCTGCACTATTAGCACCTAAGGTTGTACCACACATAGGACATACAGTAGAACCTGGAGACAATGGATAGCCACATGATGGACAATTTCCAGGTTCTGCATTCTCTTCAGGAGACTCAACGTTGGCGGCATAGAGACGAGTAGCCTTATTATCAGCCACGCTCTGAGCAGCAGGAGATGGAGCCATCGGTGCTGGTGCAGCAGCTTGCGGCGCATAAGATGGTGCAACTGTCTGTGGAGCAACACTATTTGCCATGTTAGCATCAAAACGTGTTGCTCTGCTACTCATATCTACAGGACCTGCTGCTGGTCTTACAGCTTGTGGTGTATAAGAAGAAGAAACGACCGAAGCTACCAAAGGACGATTACACTTCTCGCATCTCTCTGCTGAATCAGGATTATTCCATCCACAATTTTTACATCTCATATTATATATATAAATGAAATTACTTACCAGTGAATATTTTTGTAAACGACTTCCAGCCTTTCTTCATGCCATTTGTAACCTTAGCAGTCATCTTGGTACCTTGGAAAACAGGAATATAGGTGATATTCTGGCAATCGTCTTTCTTGTAAACCATTCCAATTCGACCTGTACGACCCTCTTTGCCATTGTGCTTTGAAACCGTCACACCAATGCTGTTGGTCGAAACCTCAGGGAATATCCATGCATCTGTAGAATCGCGGAGAATCTCCCATGATGAGTTATCTGGTGCGAGAATGTTGGTGACGAGGAGTTTGCTCTTATCATTATTCTTGAACTTCAGATAGAAGACATCGTCGTCCTCATCGTCAATCTTATAATCGATGCTACCGTGCTGAACAATGGTCAGGTCAGCTGTATATTTATCGCTGTGTGAGATGGTTACCTTGCACTCACGTTGCTGGTTAGTCTCATTCTCATCAACATCGAATGAAATACCGTTGGCCGACATGGTTGCATGTACCCAATCTGCTCCGACAGGAGTAATCAGCCAGTTGCCAGTCAGATTAGAGATAACAGCCACATTCTGAACGTCACCCTGGCAAGGAATCGTCAAAACTTCCTTCTCAAACTTAATAGGCTTTGAACACTGAGCAATACCTTCATCACACTTAGCGATCATGGCTGCATCAGAAGCATGGAAATCCTTCTTAGCCTTATTAAAATACTCTAAAGCAACAGTAATATTTCCTTTCTGCTGCTCCTCTACAGCATATTTATAATACTGCTCGGCCTGTTTGCGATTACCACTTTCTGTCGAAGCAGAGGAAGAAGAGTCTGTCTTACCCTTTCGAAGCAAAGACTGACATTCCTTGATCTTTGCATCACACTTGCTTTTATTAGCAGACGACTCATAGGCCAACTTTGCTTTCTTTAATGTTGAGATTGCCTTATTGAGCGAAGTCTTCGAACCATTTTCCATCAAAGTGATAGCTTCAGAATAAAGCTGATCGCCACGACTTTGTTGTGCAACTATTGAAACTGGCATTATTACCAGCAAAGCCATCAATAAAAAGCGCTTAATATAGCTCATTTTTTTTAATATTTTTCAAGTTTCAGTATTATGTCCGATCAAAAGCTTTTAGCCTCTTCACAATCCTTAATTCGCTTGATGAGTGACTGATAGTAATCATCTACTTCCAGTTCCTCTGCGTCAAATTCTTTCTGGTATTCAGAACGTTGATTATAAAGCTGGTTAAGATAGACAGAAATACTATCTCCGATTTCGCTCATTATATTGCTCAGCTTATTCTGGAGTGATTCCTTGTTATCTCCTTTATATTCTTCAAGCGATTTGTAAGCAGAGATACAAGAGTTCATTGCAGGAATATAATGCTTGTCGCGCTCCTCAAGGGATCTGTCACCTTTCATCTTCAGGTCATCAGCCTTTGACATGATACCATCAAAGACATTCATGATGCTATCATTATAATGCTTGATTGCTTGCTGCTCAGCTTCAGCAATTCGCTGTAACTCAGCTTTCTCATTATTGGCATTGATGAAGTATCCTGCAATACCACCAATCACGACAACTACAGCAGCGATTATGCCAATGAGTTTACCCTTGCCACTCTTAGCAGGTTCTTTCACATCTTTGACTTCATCAGCAGGGACATCAAGAACCGACTTATTAATGTCTGTCTTTGCATTCTGTGCATCGTTGTCCGACTTAGAATCTACATTCTCTGTGGCCTTTTCTTCGCCTTCTGCAGTTTTCTCCTCACCTTCGGTAGCAGGAGCAGCCTCAGTGGCAAAACGCTCATCGACGTCCTTAATCCAAGGAGCAGTGCAAGCTTCACCTTTGACCATACGAGTTGCATAATCAGCAAGATCTTCAGCGGTAGGTCTGTCCCAGGTCTCAAGGGCAAGACAAGCCTTCATCGTCTGATTGATCTCCTTGCTGAACTCATCAGGCAGATTCGGATACTCAGCACCTTGCTTGAGCATGCCACCTCCCATGCCACAGAATGGAACGTCGCCCATAATCAGCTCATAGATGGTTACACCTAATGACCAGATATCACTTGCCATCATTGATGAATAACCTGACTCAAAGCGCTCAGGACCCATATAAGCCACAGCACCAGCAGAATTTAGATGAGCCGAAGCCTTACGCATATTGTTACGCACCTTGTGACTGATACCGAAGTCGGTAATCACATAATCACCGGTCTTAGCGATAAGGATATTCTCAGGCTTGATGTCCTGATGTACGATTGGAGGGTCCTGCTTGTGGAGATATTCAAGACCACGAGCTACATCTCGAAGAAAGACCCATACCTGCTCCTCAGTCATAGAACCCTGGAACTTGGTCACAGAACCCTGAGGACAGAATGGCATAACGAGGTAAGGACGATTATCCGCCTTTGAAATCTCGAGATAATTTGCATGTAGAAGATTAGTATGATTCAGCTCAAATGACACCTGGAACTCTTTCTTGAATTCCTCCATGCCACGCTGATCCATGGCGATATAAATTTTGACAGCTACTTCAACTTCCGTCTGTCGATCCAGAGCCAGCCATACTTCACCGAAGCTACCGCTTCCTTTATATTGCTTCAGCTCATAACGATCATCAAAGACGTGACCTTCCTGATATTGCATAGTATTAAAGATTATTCAATGGTATAACGAATCTATGAAAGATAAGCTTAACTATTATTATTAGATTTATAGGGTGCAAAGATAATCAATTGTTAATAAAAAACAAACAATTATAAGTTTTTTTTGTCGAAATGGACAAAAAAAATTATTTATTGCAGAAAATCTACTGAAGTCAGTGAAAAAATCGTTATCTTTGTGCCACATTATCTATAATATATTTATCAATAACTATGAAGAAAACCTTTATTTCTGCACTCCTTTGCATAGCAAGTATGAGTGCCATGGCACAGGTGCCAGCTGGTGTTCCTCAGATGGGAGCTTTCGGCTTCGGAGGTAACCAGGCAAGTGAAACTGAGGCCGAATGGGGCAAGAAGTTCACAGACATTAATTACGTCGGTGATGGCGAAGAGTATCACAATCTCGACATTTACCTCCCTAAGACTGAGGCGGAGCGTTATCCTGTGGTTGTACATATCTACGGAAGTGCTTGGTTCAGCAATAGTTCAAAAGGTATGGCCGACATCAATACCATCTGCGCAGCTCTCTTGAAGGCAGGTTATGCTGTGGTTTGTCCTAATCACCGTTCAAGTTTCGATGCTAAGTGGCCTGCTCAGATCAATGATATCAAGGCTGTCGTACGTTTCCTTCGTGCAAAAGCCGATAAGTTCCACCTCGATCCTTCTTTCATCGGTGTTTCTGGTTTCTCCTCAGGTGCACACCTCGCTTCTGTTATGGCTACTACCAATGGTGAGACCAAGGTAAAATCTGGTGACGTGGAGTATGACATCGAAGGTAAGCTTGGCATCTTTACCAATGAGAAGAGTTACGTCAACGCTTGTGTAGAGTGGTCTGGTCCTGTTGACCTCCTCAATATGGATTGCGACGGTGTGAAGAAAGATCCTAACTCTCCTGAGGTTGCCGTCATGGGTATGCCAAAGGAAGGAAATACTGATGCATATAACTTGCTCAACGCTACTCATTATATTGACTCACAGGACGTACCTATCGGTATCTTCCACGGTTTGGCAGATAATGTCGTACCTGAATGCCAGGGAGCTCGTTTCTATGATCAGCTAAAGGCCGGTGGCGTAAAGACCTTCCTCGTAGAGCAACCTGAGGGTGGACATGGTTTCAATATGTATACTGAGGAGAACCTTCAGAAGATGGTTAATTGGTTCGATGCTGCACGTCTTGAGCCAAAGTCTTCGATCCTTGAGAACGGTGGCACAGGTGCTTATCCAGCTATCATGAAGGAGGAAGAGACGCTTCCTGCTCATACCCTTTTCGTCCCACAGGATCTATCTCAGTTCGGAAAGAAGAACCTCCTTCCTGTCCTTGTCTGGGGTAATGGTGCTTGCAACAACTCTCCTTTCGAACACCTTCTCTTCCTCAATGAGATCGCATCACAAGGTTATCTGGTTGTAGCAACTGGCTACTTCCCTATTCCTGGCATGAACTTCTGGGGCCTCCCACGCTCAACTTCTCAGCAACAGTTGGAGGCAATTGACTGGGTAATAGCTCGTAACGAAGATAAGAACTCACCTTATTATCACAAGATTGACGTGAAGAATATTGCAGTAGCAGGTATGTCTTGTGGCGGTCTTCAGACACTCGACAACTCTGCTGATCCTCGCATCAAGACCTTGATGATCTGCAACTCTGGCCTCTTTAGCAATCCTGCTGGCGCTGTCCCAGGTATGCCAATGCCAGAGAAGGAGAAACTTAATGATATCAAGGTTCCAATCATCTACATCCTCGGTGGCAAAGAAGACATTGCTTATGGCAATGGCATGGATGATTTCCATCGCATCAATCACGTTCCTGCTATGGCAGTGAATCTTCCAGTTGGTCATGGAGGTACTTACGCTCAGCCTCATGGAGGTGAGTTTACTGTACCTGCTATCGGTTGGCTCAACTGGCAGCTGAAGGGTGATAAGGAAGCTGCTAAGCTCTTCCAAGGTGAGAATTGCGGTATGTCTCAGCGTGAAGGCTGGACAGCTGAAAAGAACGCTCTCATCGATGCTCCTGCTAAGAAAAAGAAGTAATCTGAATAGTTTTCATTTCGATACGAAATAGTTTCACCAAATTCCGGTTTGTGCTATCTTGATTTCACAATAGCATGAACCGGAATTCGTTTGTCATATTTCGTGCGCAGTATATGACATCCGGAAAAGGGTTTGTTATATTTCGCGCGCAGTATATGACATCCGGACATAAAAACAATCGAGTAGGAGGAAAACGAAGTAGTTTTCTTCCTACTTTCGTTTTCCGACCTCTCACACCACCGTACGTGCCGTTCGGCATACGGCGGTTCCTATTTTGGATTCCATTCGAGATACGAATCCGTGAGACATAAGTAGCC
>JAZQQH010000010.1:0-5113 GCA_045628985.1 Bacteroidales bacterium
CCTCGACGATTTCTATAACGAGAAGCTCATCTTCTACGGCTATACAGGCATGGCTTACGACGGCTTCAAGCTGGGTGAGTTCGTAATCCTTACCTATGGTGCATCGATTGCCCCATTCCGCTGCTACCTCTACTATAAGAACATAGAGGAGTTCCCAGTTGATATCGACGTAGTGACCAAGAAGGCTCCTACTCGCGCCCTGACCGACGGCGACGACGGAGGTGCCAAGGTCAGCCGTGAAGACATGCCAGAGCAGATCCAGATCGTCCTGAAGGGCGCCAACGGCGAGACCGGCATCGCAACCTTCGACAACGAGATCGGCGACCTCCGCTTCGAGGGCTGGTATGACCTGAATGGCAACCGCGTGGAGGAAGGCTACCAGGGCGTGCGCGTGGGCGGCGGCAAGAAGGTGATTGTGAAAGAGTAGTGAAAGGGGAGTGAAAAGGGAGTGAAAGGGGAGTGAAAGGGACGTTTGTGTAAGATCGTCCGAATATTCTACCCAAAGTACTGGCGAAACCGATACAAACGTCCCTTTCACTCCCCTTTCACTCCCCTTTCACTCCCTTTTCACTCCCCTTTCACTCCCTTTTCACTCCTTTTTATATTAACCAAGACATTGCTTATTCCTGCCAAAACAAGGAAAAGCAAAGGAAAAAGTGAGGGGAGGAGCAGATTTCGGGCGAAAGATTTGGAGAATACGGGAATTTTTGGGAAATTTGCGCACGAAAACTTTTTTCTACTATGGGCGTATACATCAACAAAGGTAATGAAGGGTTCAGACAGGCTCGTAACGGAGAGTACGTTGACAAGAGCAACATGATTGAATACCTCAACAAAACTCTTAACACGGAGCGTTGCTACACATGCGTGACACGTTCCCGCCGCTTTGGTAAATCCATGGCGGCAGATATGCTATGCGCCTATTATGACAAGTCTTGCGATAGTCGTGAACTCTTTGAGGGTCTGGCTATCTCACAGCCCGACAAGGATCAGGAACAATACGAAAAGCACCTCAATAAGTATCCTGTCCTGAAACTCGACATCACAAATTTCACGACCAAGTATAAAGATGACCTTCAGATCATTTCAATAATGCAGCAAGATGTGATGGAAGAACTGCTGGATGTATATCCCGACATCACGCTGCGAGAGAGGGACGATCTGATGGATGTACTGATCAGAATCAGTGCACGAACCGGAGAGAAGTTTATCTGCATCATTGACGAGTGGGATGCCATATTGCGCGAATATGCTGACAGCAGAAAGATCGTTGATGACTATATCAACCTGCTTCGACGCATGTTCAAAGGTGATGAATCGAAGAAAGTCTTTGCGGGTGTATATATGACGGGCATTCTGCCTATAAAGAAGTTCAACACCCAGTCGGCACTCAATAACTTCGAGGAGTACTCTGTTATCGACCCCGCCGATCTGGCAGGCTATTTCGGCTTCACGCCCCAGGAGGTGGCTATGCTTGCCGATAAATATGGCAGAGACCAGGACGAACTCAAAAAGTGGTATGACGGTTATCAGATAGGTGCAGAACCATCGATCTATAATCCGTATTCGATCATTAAAGCCGTGCAACGAGGTAAATACACGAGCTACTGGACGTCGACCGCAGCATACGATTCTGTTGCTACCTACATTGAGATGAATTACGAAGGCCTGAAGGATGATATCATCAATATGCTTGCAGGTGGCAGGTGCGAAGTGGATACGACAGGCTTCTCTAATGATATGCACGATATCCGTTCGAAGGACGATGTCCTCACGGTGCTCATCCATCTTGGCTATCTGTCGTACAACGAAGAGACACAGGAATGCTATATCCCTAATAAGGAGGTGCGCATGGAGATGGTAAAGGCTGTGACAAGCTGTAACTGGAAGGTTGCCAAGGAGGAGCTGAAGGAAAGAAGCATTCTTGCAGAATAGAACGATATAAATGCTAGTGCCTAACGCCTGAATGCGGGATTCGCACAACTGTAATCAGGGCGTCTGATCCTGTCAGCAGGATTCGTACAGCCGAAATCAGGGCGTCTGATCCTGATTGCAGGATTCGCATAGCCGAAATCAGGGCGTCTGATCCTGTCAGCAGGATTCGCACAGCCGAAATCAGGGCGTCTGATCTTGTCAGTAGGATCGGACGCCCTGATTGTGCGTGAACGGATTTTAATATAAGATTAGGTATACCAAAATGTCAAAGAGCGGATATGTTATTTGATATCTGATATCTATCGGTTCTGGCGGTTCCCGTGCGTTCGTTTCTCCCTATATTCACGTGCGGTGCACTTGACGTTGCGCTCCATGAACTTCGAGAGCCCGTTGATGGTCCTGTATCCGCACTGGCGCGCCACCTCCAGATAAGTTATCGTTGTGTTGCTCAGCAGATCCATGGCACGCAGCAGCCGCCAGTGCTTCAGCAGGTCATTGAGCGTCTCGCCGGTGAGGAGCTGCACCGCGTTGCTCAGTGCCCCACGTCGCACCCCCACCGCCTTGGCCAGCGCTTTGCCCGTGATGCCGGGTGAGCGGGCGAGGTGAGGGGTGAGGTCACGGAGGATGGGGAGGGTGATGGGGGAGGAAATGCCCTGAAAATAAAGCTGTGGGACGGAAATAATAGGATTCATGTTTTGTTGCTTTCGCTTGCGTAAATGACCGTGAATGAAACGGAAATTGGACGAAAATACTTTTTACCTTTAACACGAATTATCACGAATTGTCATAAATGGATCATAAATAATTATTAATGAAAAAATTCGTGATAATTTATGATAATTCATGTTTAAAAAATAAAGGTATTTACGTTCATTTACGTATTAATTCACGACTATTTGCGCAAAATAGTATAGTTTTTGTTGAATAACTGCTTAAAATATTATATTTTATTTGGTGGATAATAATAAAGATGCTATCTTTGCACAAAATTAATTATTATTATGCCAGAAATAGTTAGATGATTCCACGTATCAAAACTCTCAAGACAATGGACAACTTCCTCCTTGCTGTTGAGTTCGATGATGGTCACAAGGTCATCTACGATGTAAAGGAAGACATTGAGACTTTACCGACCTTCCGTCCGCTTATGGATGTATATGGTCTATTTAGTCAGGCTCAACTCGATAGCAGTCGTACATGCATTTTCTGGAATGACGAGATCGATCTTGCAAGCGATAGTGTCTATGAATACGGAAATGTTGCTTAAACTTAGAATCTTTAAGAATATTAAGCCCTATAGGTTGATTGTATGATCGCTTATAGGGCTTAATCAATTACTTCATAAGATAAGCGTACTCTTTCTCTGCGTCGAAGCAAGGACACGCCTTAGCCACGCCGGGGAGGTCTCGATGGCCGACGATCTTAGCCTTCGGGAACATCTCGTGGAGGGTACATAGCAGGAAGTGGAGCGTGATCATCTGCTCCGCCGTGCGGTTGTCCTCGTACTTCGAGACAGGGAGATTTTTCATTTTTCCCTTTTCCTTTTCACCTCCGGAGAGAACGATCTCGTTCTCACGGTGACCGCCTTCGTAGCATACACCGATGCTGTGAGCGTTGTAGCCTTTCACGTGGCAACCAGGGATGGAGAGGGGGCGACAGTAGTAGAGGGTGCCGTCACGGGTTATAAAGAAGTGATAGCCGGGATATGCGCCGAAGCCATGCTTGGCATGATCACGCTTCATCTGCTCAATGGTGTACGTTTGAGAAGGACGTGTGTCCGAGCAATGCAGCACGATCAGGTCAATCTCGCGTAGCTGGCTACTCCTCACTCCTAACTCCTCACTCCTCATTGCCGAAGCCTGCGAGGCCCAGTGCAGCGAGGACAGCAGTTCCGACCTTGATAAAGGTCTGGAGGACGGTGGTCCAAAAGTTACGCTTGCAGGTGCGCTTGCACTCGTCGCAGCACTCACCGTGCTCGTTACTGGGGCTTTCTGGGATAGTTTCTTTCTTGCTCATAATGTTTTGTTTTTAGTGAGGTGTGTAATGGGACGGATGACATCGTTTTTGTTTTTGCACATGGAGTAAATGGAGAGAATGGAGTAAAAAATTCTATCGTAAAAAACTCCTTTAACTCCATTTACTCCATGTGAGTTAATAATTAATCCTTAGGATATGGGATCGGACTTACGTTGTCATCGAGCCCTGGCTCGTTGCCAGAGTCTGTTGATGGCGTTGAGTCAGTTGACTCCTCCTCGTCCACCGGACTCTTGCCGAGTCGCATGTTGAGGTGCTTGCGAGCATCTCGCACGATTTCGTTGATCACCCCGATGAGCTTGGCGCAGAGGATACCCTTATCGCTCTCAGGAGCGCTATCCGCCGTATACTCCAGATAGAGCTTGATGCGAGCGTAGAGCGCCTCGCTCTGCTCGCGCAGGCGCTTGGTCTCCTCGGCGTTGCTGCCGGATCGCTCCACGGCGCGCTGGTTGTACATCTCGGCGAAGCGCTCGTTGGCAGCCTTGAGGAGAAGGAGGTCGGTGCTGACACCCATGGCCTCGAGGTCGTCGTCAGAGAACTGAGCGTGCATGTCCATGTCGAAGCCTGAGAGGTGCGCGCTCTCCTCCTGGTACGCCAGCGAGGGGATGTCGGTGTTGTACTTATTGAGGATGTACTTCTGGAGCGCCGTCTTATAGGTCGCCATGGCCGAATTCTCAGGATACATCGCCACCGCCATGAGCTTGTGGTGAATGAGGCCATAGAGCGCGTCACGCTCCTTGTCAGCCGCCTCCATATCAGCGGTATACATGCTGCCCTGAGCCTTGAGGACGATGTCCTGCTCTTCGGTAACAGCTTTCTTGAACTCGGTGAACTGAGCGGTGCTCAGTCCCAGATCCTCCGCACCGAGGGTGGTGATAGCCACCACGGTGTTGTTGAAGAAGGATACGTGCTCCGCGTTACGGAGCGAGAGGAAAGGTAAAGTGTTGATGGTAAGCATAAGAAAAAAAATTAAAAGAGGACCCTCCCCCGGCCTTCCCTCGCTGAAGCTCGTCTTCTCGCCAAGAGCATAAAAATGCTCTTTCTATGGCTGCGAGGACCGCAAGGGAGGGGAGTAAATAGTACTCTAGTCGGAAGCCCTATGCACGGTGCCAAGTGCATGAGGGTGGCACCTCTTCCCAAGTGG
>JAZQQH010000011.1:0-45257 GCA_045628985.1 Bacteroidales bacterium
AGCCTTAGCCACCTCCTCATTGTAGGTCTTGTAGGTTGGCCAGCGGTTGAAATCAGGCTCCTTATACTGGTCGCGCAATACGCTATAAGCGGCGTAAGGACGGAGCCACTCCTCGTTGTTCTGATAGAAAGTCTTGTAGCCAGCGCTGGCGAGGGTCTTCTTGCCTTCCTGCTCGAAGAGGTCGTGGAGGTAGGCGCGCTTTACTTCGTTAACCTTCTCGTAGTCAATCTGCTTGAGGGCGTTGAGCTCAATGCGCTTGGCCTCATACTCCTTGGCCTTAGCCTCGTCCTTGAGGGCTGGGAGCTGGCGGAGATCGACGTACTGTGGGTGGAAGGCGTAGATCGAGATGGAGTTATAAGGATAAGAGTCCTGCCAGGTGTTGGTGATGGTGGTGTCGTTGATCGGGAGGATCTGCACTGCTGTCTGCTTGGTGGCTACAGCCCAGTCAATGAGGGTCTTAAGGTCACCGAAGTCGCCCACACCGAAGCTTCCTTCGCTCTTGAGCGAGAAGATAGGTACGGCCACGCCAGCCACGCGTCGAGCGTCGCGCCACTGGTCTTTGAGGTCAAGGCTCTTCTTGTTGGCAGAGACATTCTCGATGACGTGAGCCATAGAGTTGCGCTCCACGCGGACACAGGTGCCATCACGATAGACGCCGTAACGGTAGAGGAGAGGAAGGCCTCCCTTAGGAAGCTCAATGTCGGCTGAGCCTTCCCAGATCTCACCATCGGTGGTGTGGAGTTCCACCACCTGATCGGCAATCTGCACACCGAGGGATTCACCCCAGATGGTGCGGTAGTTGATTTGGAAGTTAAGTTTCATAGAATGCCCCCATCCCCTTACCCTTCCCCCTGAAGTGGGGAAGGGAGTGTATACACTTTGGGACGCTGGGGGAGCGTATTATAAGATTATTATTATTTGTTCAAACTACTCCCTTCCCCGCTTCAGGGGGAAGGGTCGGGGTTGGGGGCTAAAACGTTACAGCATCGTGCGCCGGCACCTCAACGTCCTCATTATTAACGCGCCCGCTGAATGGCTCGTCGCCAAAGTTAGCCACGATAGTGAGCGATTCTCCACCCTCAATGACACGCTGGAAGGCGAAGACCTTGGCGGCGCGGAGGGTTTCGTCGGTGAGATTGACGGTCTTGCCGCTGATCACGGCTGGATGCTGAGCCAGCTTGAGTACCTGCTCATAACGAGCGCGGATAGCCTTGTATTCTGCAGGGAGCTTGGTTTCGTCCCAACCGCACTGCTTCCAGGCCTTCTGGCGCTCCAATCCCCAGTAGTCGAAGATGGTGGTGCGGCCGTCGGCACCCTGATAGCCTTCCTCATCTGGTGCATTCTCGCCAAGTTCCTGGCTGAAATACTGCATGTAAGGATTGCCATTGATCAGCGCAGAGACGTAAAGTGCAGGGATGCCGGCTTGTGGATTCTTGCCGAAGAACTCAGAGGCGATGCGCTGCTCGTCGTGGTTCTCGAGGAAGTTGAGCATGTGGCCAGCCACCTTGTCGTTGGTGTAGGTAGGGAGAGAGAGGCAAGCCTCGATGGCGTCAATCGGACGGCGACCTTCTACGACGCTGCGGATAGAGTCATAAAGCTCCACCTTGTCATAGAGATAGTCGAAGCCGCCGGTGACGATGTACTCCTCGTAAACTTTTGGATTATAGATCTCTGCGATGAAGAGAATACCCGGATACTGCTCCTTGACGCGGGCAATGCCATAGTGCCAGAACTCCGAAGGAACCATCTCAGACATATCGCAACGGAAAGCGTCTACGCCCTTGCTGGCCCAGTAGAGGAGGATATCGGACATCTTGTCCCAGGTGGATGGGATAGGAGAGAAGTGCTTCTCGCGGCTACCGTCGGCCTTGTATTCTACGCCATAGTTGAGCTTGACGGTCTCGTACCAGTCGCCTTCGTTCGGCGTGGCGCTGCCAAAGACGTCATTGCCCGTCACCTTGGCTGGTGTTTCCTGATAGCTCTGCCAGGTGAGTGTCTCGCCAGGGAAGTAGTAGAAATTATTCTGCGCGTCGAAGGCCACGTCGGTCTTGTCCGAAACGCCTAAACTGATCTCTGGCTTGATAACCGACTGATATTCACGTGCTACGTGGTTAGGTACAAAGTCCATCACGACCTTAAGCCCGGCGTCGTGAGTACGCTTCACCAGCGCGTCAAACTCCTCCATGCGGGTCTCAACCTTGTCTGCAATGTCTGCTGAGACAGCGTAATAGTCGCAGATGGCGTAAGGAGAACCCGCGTTGCCCTTGACCACGTCTGCACTCTGGCGAGGGAGACCCTCGGCGCTCCAGTCGGTCTTGGTGGCCTGCTGTATGATGCCGGTATACCACACGTAGTTAGCACCCAGACGCTTGATGGATTGCAGCGCCTCGGTGGTAATATCGCTCATCCGGCCGCAGCCGTTTTCCTCGCGCGTACCATTAATAATATTAGTAGTGTTCTCGTTGCCAAAGAGACGAACCATCATCTGGTAGATGACGATTTTTCCCTCAGGGGTCTGATCTTCCTGAGGAGTGGCCTGATTACTGGTGCATCCAGAAAGTGCCAGCGCCGCACAAAGCGCTGTGAGATTAAAACTGTTTTTCATACGATGTTGTGTTTGATAAAAAGGCTTTTAAGTAATCAGGTGTGTTTTGATTAAGGCTGTGTACTCAAGCATGAAGAGTACGCTGCAAAGATAAAAGATTTTGATAAAAACTCCAAATTATTTATTTATATTTTCGCGTTTTGATGCTATTTTTTGCCATTTTGAGGGCGTTTGTCTCTGAAACCATAGGTTTTCTTTGGAAAGATGCTCGATATTGATGGGAGAAGCTGCACATCGGTAAATCGGATAAAAACTAATGTAACATTCGAAGACTTTGATGTAACATTTTTCATTCTTTCAAATTTAATTATATTTATATAGGGTTACCTATTTATCAATAGTGTTGTAAATTAGGCAATTAGCGTTATTTAACTTTTTTACCTGTTTATATTTCTAAATTATGTTGGTGCGTATATAAGAAATAATTGCTATCTTTGCAGCGCAAAATCACCTAATAAACACATGTAAATATTACCAAACACGCCTTTTTTATTTTACCTTTCACCACAGACAAAAATTCTTACTAAATATTAATCAACAAAACCACAAATCACATGAATTTGAAGCAAACCTTCAAAGCTCTTACCGCCATGGTGGTAGGACTTCTCATGTCAGTCAGCGTCTATGCCCAGGACCTCACCGTCACGGGTACAGTCATTGACGACTTCGGAGAGCCAGTGTTGGGTGCTAATGTTGTTGTCAAAGGTACTACCAATGGCGCAACAACAGACCTCGATGGTAATTTCTCCTTTAAGGCACCTAAGGGTAGCACCGTGGTCATCACCTTCGTCGGCTATAAGCCACAGGAGGTAGTATTCAACGGCGAGCCACTCAACATCACATTGAAAGAGGACTCAGAGCTTCTCGAAGATGTAGTAGTCATCGGTTATGGTACTGCCAAGAAGAGCGATCTTACGGGTGCAGTGACTGCCATCAAGCCAGATGAAAAGAACAAGGGCGTTGTAACCTCTCCACAGGATATGATGCAGGGCAAGATTGCCGGTGTCAACGTAACCAACAACGGTGGTTCTCCTGGTGGCGGCGCACAGATCCGCGTCCGTGGCGGTTCTTCATTGAACGCCTCTAACGACCCATTGATCGTTATTGACGGTATGGCTATGGATAATCAGGGTATCAAGGGTGCGCCTAACGCACTTGCGCTCGTAAACCCTAACGATATCGAGACCTTCACCGTACTTAAGGATGCCTCTGCCACTGCTATTTATGGTAGCCGTGGTTCTAACGGTGTCATCATCATCACCACCAAGAAGGGCCGCTCAGGCGCAGCTCCTCAGGTTTCTTATAATGGTAATGTTACTTTGGGTTGGGCTACTGACCGTCAGGAGGTTCTCAATGGTGATGAGTATCGTCGCTTCATCTATGATTATTATGGACCAGACAGCGAGGCTTGGTCAAAGGTCGGCTGGCAGAATACTGACTGGCAGGACGAGATCTATCGTACCGCTGTGAGCCATGAGCACAACGTAACCTTGACCGGCGCATTCAAGTCGCTT
The DNA here is from genome assembly GCA_045628985.1 of Bacteroidales bacterium. Lineage (GTDB taxonomy): Bacteria > Bacteroidota > Bacteroidia > Bacteroidales > UBA3663 > Liminaster. Next base: position 4,120 of record JAZQQH010000011.1, read on the forward strand.
CCTTACCGCTTGAGCATTGGCTTCGCTGATCAGCAGGGTACTCTCAAGACCTCTGACTACAAGCGTACCAACGTAGGCTTGAACGTAAACCCAAGCTTCTTTGACAACCACTTGAAGGTAACTGCTGGCGCTAAGTTCTTCTATTCACATGCTCAGTATGCCAACACCGCAGCTATCGGCGAGGCAACTCGTATGGATCCTACCCAGGGTATTTATTTCTACGGCCAGGACTGGAAGGGTAATCATGCTGATAACATGCATAACTACTTCACCTGGACAGACGACGCTTCGGCTCTCAACGATCCTAACTGGGACCGTGTCGTAAACCGTAACACCGTCAAGAACCCAGTGGCATTGCTCAACGAGAAGGATGACCGTGCTAACTCTCGCGACTGGCAGGGTACCCTCGACCTTGACTATAAGGTACATAACTTCGAGGATCTCCTCCTTCACCTCAGCTTGAGCGGTGATTATGCTAATGGCCAGCAGGATACTGACTATGAGCCATGGGGTCCTTCTAATATGTATTATGGTAACTCAGGTTCTTCTCATGAGGAGAAATACAACCTTACTCTCAACGCGTGGGCGCAGTATTCTAAGGACTTCAACGAGGCTAACCACTTCGACATCATGGTCGGCTATGAGTGGAGCCACATGAAGTATTGGGGCAACAGCCACTATGCAGGCCTCTATCCAATGACCAACAACGAGAAGCCAGGTCAGCTTTACAATGAGTCAAATGGCCTCTGGCGCCAGGAGTCGTACCTCGTATCATTCCTCGGCCGTATGAACTATAGCCTCCTCGATCGTTACTCAGTAACCCTCAACCTTCGTGATGATGGTTCTTCACGTTTCAAGGATCACTGGGCACTCTTCTACTCAGGCGCTTTGGCTTGGAAGATCAAGAACGAGGCTTTCCTTGCGGATTTAGATTGGCTCTCTGAGGCAAAGGTTCGTGCCAGCTACGGTAAGACCGGTCAGCAGGATGGTATTGGCAACTACAAGTACTTTGCTTCTTATAATGTAAATAGCAACAACATTGACGGCCGTTACCCAATCCTCGGTGTCAATGACTCAGGCTTGCTCTATCGCCCAGATGCATACAATGCTAACCTGAAGTGGGAGACCACTACTACTACCAACGTAGGTCTTGACCTCGGTTTCCTCCGTGATCGTTTCACCTTGAGCGCAGAGTGGTACTATCGTAAGACCACTGACCTGCTCAACGAGGCAACTGTCAGTGCAGGTTCAAACTTCCGTAACAAGGTTACCTCTAACATCGGTTCTCTCTCGAACACCGGTTTCGAGGTTTCTGCTACCGTTCGTCCTATCCAGAGCAAGAACTGGAACTGGGAGATCAATGCCAACGTAACTTACAACGACAATAAGATCATTGAGCTCAATGGTGATGGCTCTATCATCCGTTACTTCGAGAACGGTGCTGGTACCGGTAACTACATCAAGGCTTGGGCCAAGGATCACTCAGCATCTGCTTTCTATGTATATCAGCAGGTATATGATGAGAAGGGTGCTCCAATTGAAGGCGTTTACGTTGACCGCAATGGTGATGGCCAGATTTCTGAGAGCGACCTCTATTTCTACAAGCAGGGCGCTGCTCCTTGGATGCTCGGCTTGAGCTCACGCCTCGGCTATAAGAACTGGGATCTCGGTTTGAGCTTCCACTCATTCCTCAACAATTATGTCTATAATGGCAATGAGATGGGTAAGATGAATATTGAGAAGCGCTACGACAGCTCATTCGGTTACCTTCAGAATGTAACCAAGGAGGGTATCAAGCGTAACTTCAATACTTACGAGAACCACCTCTCTGACTACTGGATCAGCAATGCAAGCTTCCTGAAGCTCGACAACATCACCCTCGGCTATAGCTTCAACAACCTCTTCAAGTGTGGTGGCTATAAGGGTCTCAATGGTCGTGCATTCGTCGTAGCTTCAAATGTCATGACCATCACCAACTACGATGGCATTGACCCAGAGCAGAACAATGGCTTTGAGAATAGCCTCTACCCACGTCCATTCAATCTTCAGTTTGGCCTTACTCTCAACTTCTAAATTCAGATGAACACTATGAATAAATATTTGCTTTCAGGCGCTGCTCTTGCCATGACCATGGGTCTCAGCTCTTGCGTAGGTGATCTTGACGTGACACCTATCGACCCAAATACCATCATGACAGTCGATGAGGCAGCTCTCTATACAAAGTGCTACGCCAACATGGCCCTCCCAGGCAATGGCGGTGGCAATGGCGACTGCGATATTGACGGTTTGGACGGTGGTACTGCAGGCTTCCTGCGTCAGCTGTTCAATGCCAACGAGCTTACTACCGATGAGTCAATCTGTGCATGGGGTGACCCAGGTATTCCTGCTTTCAACTACAACCAGTGGGATGCTGACCATCCAATGCTCGCTGGTCTCTACTATCGTCTCTTCGTAGGTATTGACTACTGTAACCACTACCTTGAGGTCTGCTCAGGTGTTGATGCTACCCGTGAGGCTGAGGTCCGCTTCCTTCGCGCGCTCTACTATTATTATCTGATGGACAACTTTGGCAACGTGCCTTTCGCACTCCAGATTTCTGCCGAGAGCCCACAGCAGATCCAGCGTGCTGAACTCTTCGCTTGGCTTGAGACTGAGATCAAGGATTGCATGACTTCAATGCAGTCTCCTATTGCCCGTAAGAGCTCTGACCCAGGCTATGGCCGTGCAGATCAGGATGCTGCCAACATGCTCCTTGCTCGTCTGTATCTCAATGCTGAGGTTTATACCGGTACTGCACGTTGGGCAGAGGCTGAGACTTATGCACAGAAGGTCATTGATGGCCCACACAAGCTCCTGACCAAAGGTACTACCGACAAGAACGGCAAGCAGTGGTCAGCTTATCAGATGCTCTTCATGGGCGACAATGGCGAGACAGATGCTGCTTATGAGGGTATCCTTCCATTGCTTCAGGATGGTCAGACAACCACCTCTTGGGGTACTTCACTCTTCCTCATGGCTTCAACCTGGAAGGCTGATATGGATACTGATGCAACCTATGGCACTACCGAGTTCTGGGCAGGCAACCGTTGCCGCTCAACCTTCGTCAAGAAGTTCTTCCCTGATGGCAATGCTCCTGCTACCGACTATCGTGGCATGACCGCAGCTGCTAAGGATGACCGAGCATTGCTCCATGGCGTTGACCGTGAGCTTAACGTTGCAACTCCTACCGACTATGCTTCTGGCTTTGCTTGTGCTAAGTATCGTAATACCTATTCTACAGGTGCTGCTCCTCACCACTCACAGTTCGTAGATATGGACTTCTTCCTGATGCGTACCGGTGAGGCTTACCTCATTGCTGCTGAGGCAGCTAAGCGTCAGAACAAGCCTGCTGCAAGCTATGTCAACGAGCTCCGCAAGCGTGCTAACTGCGCTACTCTCGTCTCTGAGAGTGATTGTACACTTGACTACATCCTTGACGAGCGTTCACGCGAGCTCTTCTATGAGGGCTTCCGTCGCACCGACCTCATCCGCTATGGTTACTTCGGTGGTAACAACAGCAGCAAGTATGTCTGGGAATGGAAGGGTGGCAACGAGAGTGGTATCGGCTTCTCGGCTAACCTCAACGTATTCGCTTTGCCTTCTGAGGATGTCAATGCTAATGCAAACCTCGTTCAGAACCTAGGTTATTAAAATTGACAATTAATAATTGATAATTGACAATGAAAAAGTTTTTATATAGTGCAATGATGCTTGGCCTGGTGGCTGGTTTCTCTTCTTGCGAGACCGACCAGGACAATCCAACGCTCGACGTCAAGAGCTTGGAGCTTACGCTCAACACACCATCCTTTGCAGGTAACGGTGCTTTGGTGCTCTATCCTGAGGATGTCAACATGACTTTCAACTGGAGCTGCACCGGTTACACCTTCCCATACGTGTCAACCTATGTGATGGAGCTCTCGACCGACCCATCATTCGGCTCTTCGATCATCGTTCCATTGATGGACAATGGCTCGGCTGCCATCTCTTCAAATGAGCTCAACAAGACTCTCCAGCAGATGGGTGGCTGGTCAGACAAGGACGTTCCTGAGTCGGTTAATCTCTACGGCCGTGTCACCTGCAAGCCTTCTTCTACTGCAGTGATCTCTGAGGAGTTTACCATCTACTCTAACATTCTCAGTTTCAACGTTCGTCCTCGCTATCAGATGCTTAAGGCTGCTGATCCTGAGATGTGGTACATCCTCGGTGGCAACATCGGTACCGGTGCTTGGAGCAACAATGCTGACAACATCTATATCAACAACATTCCATTCGCATTGGTTCAGGGTTGTGAGTATGATATCAACACTGGTAAGGGTGAAATCACCTACACCGGCTACTTCCTCGCAAGCCAGGGCTTCAAGATCCTTCCTTCAAGCTTCGACTGGAACTATGCAATGTGTGGCAATGGTACTGGCAACATCGTCTATCGCAATGGCGGTGACGACACTGGTAACATCGAGGTTGCTGCTGATGGCTACTACACCATCAATATCAACACCACTACCTACGAGTGCACCCTGACTCCATACGACAAGACTCCAAAGGTATTTGGCGGCATGGCAGTTTCTGGTTCATTCAATGGCTGGAGCGATAGCGAGATGACTCCTATCAACACCGTTGACGGCATGAACAACCACCAGTGGATTGTCACCCTCGACCTTGCTGCTGGCGATCAGATCAAGTTCAAGGAAGCAGGTTCATGGGACACCAACTGGGGCTTTGGCTCAGGTGATGGTGACGTTAATGCTTGGGGTTATGGCGTACAGGGTGGTCCAAACATCGGCATTGCTGAGGGTGGTACTTACCAGCTTTACCTCAACGATATCACGGGTTACTTCTACATTACTAAGAAATAAATGACGTAAGACTTATGAAGAATTCAATCTATTTTGCACTTGCTGCTTCACTCGTAGCTTTTGCGTCTTGCGATAACGAGGACTTTACCGACTGGGCAGCTCCATCGCAGATTCAGAATGCTCAGGGTAATGTAGATAATGTGGATGTTAAAGTAAATCCACTTCCTGGCATTGAGATGGATCTGGTGAAGGATATGACTACCGTACCTCTCTTCGATATGTCAGTTTCTGGTGCCACCCTCACCTCAGTGAAGATTGCACTCTTTGGCAATGAGTATGAGAGCGATGCTCACGGAACCTTCGCCGTAGAGGAACTTAAGAACGCCGTCATCTCTGCTTTCGGCCGTGCTCCAGAACCACGTAAGGTCCCTGTCGTGGCTATTGGCGAAGCAAAGGCTGGCGAGAATACTTATAGCTTCAAGTATCCTTTTGACCTTGAGGTTACCCTCTCTGCTCCAGATATTGAGAGCGCTTACTACCTGATTGGTAATATGTGTGATTGGGATGGTGGAAAGATGCTTCCATTGACCCATGTTGGTGATGGCAATGTCTATGACTATCCAACCTTCACCACTACCTTTGAGTGTGATGCTGACTGCTACTGGAAGCTCATCGGTCAGAAGGGTGTTGACGCTGGCGATATCTGGTCAGACCAGATTGGCGTTGAGATTGATGGCGATGAGTCAACCGAAGGATTCTTGACCTCTAACAACCCTGGCGCTGCCAAGATTGCTGAGGCTGGCAAGTATAAGTTGACCATCAACATGCTTGAGGGTACTTATACTCTCGAACCTGTCAAGTATGACGAGTACATTTATTATATTGGTGCTACCGATGGTTGGGCAAATCCTGATCAGCTCTTGGAGCTCACCAATCCTGATAGTGGTACTTACACCGGTTTCATCTATTGCGCTGATCCTAATGGTTGGGGCAATCAGTTCAAGTTCCAGCGCGTTGCTGGTGACTGGGGTACTGAGCTCAACAACAGTCACTTCACCACTTACGAAGGTGCAGCTACTGACTGTGGCGGTAACCTCGGCGTTTCGGGTGGCGAGTCAGTTTACTTCTTCGAGGTAAGCTTAGGCAATATGTCTATCAAGGCTACTGAGATCACCAACATGAACCTCGTAGGTGACTTCAACGGTTGGAATGCCGCTGATGACGCTCAGCAGATGACCTGGAACGCTGACGAGCGTTGCTACGAGATCACCGGTGCTGGTGTAACTGCTAATGGCTGGAAGTTCACAACCAACAACAGTTGGGACATCAACCTTGGTGGTACCACCGATGACCTCTGGGCTAACGGTGACAACCTCGTTGTTGAGGGTGCAACTATCAAGCTCTACCCAACTCGTACCAACAAGACCAGAATCTACTGCACTGTTGAGTAATTGAAATTCAATCTAATCTAATGGCGTGACTTTCGGCACGATGGCTATCTTTTGCGTTAGTCATCCCGGTCGCGAGCCACGCCATTATTATATTAAAAATGTCCTTTCACTTTTGAATATAGCAATGAAGAAGATCCTTGCCTCTTCCGTTTTTACATTCTTGTTTTCTGCACTGGCTGTCACTCCTGCTTCAGCGCAGGGTTGGCCGGCTGATTATGACGGCGTGATGCTCCAGGCTTTCTCGTGGGATGATTACACCAATACCCGTTGGACCGTCCTTGAGAAGCAGGCCGATGAGCTCAGTCGCTTTTTCTCGCTCGTATGGGTGCCACAGTCAGGCAATTGTGGTGGGACATCGATGGGATATAACCCATTGTATTACTTCGATCAGAACTCTTCTTTCGGCAAAGAGGCTGCACTTCGTTCCATGATCCAGACCTTCAAGGATAAGGGTATCGGAACCATTGCCGACGTGGTCATCAACCATCGTCAGAATGTTTCCAGCTGGGTCGATTTCCCTGCCGAGATTTATAAAGGTGTCACCTATCAGATGAAGAGCACCGACATCTGTGCGGACGATGATGGTGGCAAGGCCAAGGAATGGGCCGACAAGAATGGCTTTGAACTTTCGCCAAACAAGGATTCTGGCGAGGGTTGGGATGGCTTCCGTGATATTGACCATGCTTCGGAGAATGTCCAGACCATCATCAAGGCTTACGAGGATTTCCTCCTCAATGACCTAGGCTACACTGGCTTCCGCTATGATGTAGGTAAGGGTTTTGATGCCAAGTATTTTGGCATGTATAATGAAGCTGCGAAACCACAATTCTCAGTAGGAGAGGTGTGGGACAACAACAATGTCATCAAGAAATGGATTGACGGAACCAATGTCGGCAATGGCATTCAGTCAGGCGCCTTCGACTTCCAGTTCCGTTACGCCATTCGCGATGCACTTAATAATTCGAACAAAATGTCTTCGATGAAGAATGATTGTCTGATGCGCAGCGATGACTACAAGCGCTATGCAGTGACCTTCGTCGAGAATCATGATATGCAGGATCGTGGCGATGTGACCAACTATACCAAGGATCCTATCAACAAGAACGTCATCCAGGCGGCTAATGCTGCCATGTTGACTATGCCAGGAACACCTTGCGTCTTCCTGCCTCACTGGCTGGAGTACAAGGCTCAGATCAAGCAGATGATCGATGCACGTAAGGTGGCTGGAATCACCAACACTTCGAGCATCGAGGAACTTTATAGTGACAACACCGCTTACATCTATAAGAGTGGTTCATTGCTCTGTATGATCGGTGGCGCAAAAAGTTCGTATGCCGATGGTTATCAGCTCATCATGAATGGCAATCGCTACTATATTTACTTGGCTAAGTCTGCCGAGATGCCATGGATTAGTGTCTCTTCTGCCGAGTATGCTCACGATGTTGCTGCTCAGTCGGTTACGCTGACCGCTGTCTCTGCTTCTGATGCTGCCAAGCTGGTTTATACTACCGATGGCTCGGAGCCTTCTGCTACCAATGGCACTGTCGTAGAGAGTGGTACAAGTATTGAGATTGCTAAGACTACCACGCTCAAGGTCGGTCTTCTGGTCAATGATGAAGTCAAGAACGTGCAGACACGTCAGTACACCTGGCTCGAGGAAGTAATCATCCCTACCACCAAGGCCACGATGCACGTCTGCAACGAGTCAGGAGCCTTGAATCCTCTCTACATCTATATCTGGGCTGGACCTGAGAATGAGCAGATCAATGGCGGCTGGCCAGGCAAGGAAGCTAAGGATACCGAGGAGATCGGTGGCAAGACCTGGTATGTGCAGAGCTTTGACATCCCAACCTCAGGAGAGGAATATGCTGTCAATTTCGTCTTCACCACCAAAGGCGGCAGCTCACAAACCGTCGACGTCACTGGCATGACTCAGGACACCTATTATATTATTAATAAGGAGCAGTCAGGTGGTAAGTACACCGTCACAGACGTTACCACTAAGTATTCTGCCATCGAGTCAGTCATCGTCGACCTTCCTCAGCAGGATGCACTACTCTTCGACTTGCAGGGTCGTCCTTCCAAGACCATGAACGCTGGCCAGCTCTACATCCGCGCAGGTCAGAAGATGATTGTCCGCTAAAATTACTTCGACAAAAGAAATTTGATTTCCTTTGATAGAGAATAAATTACGATAAGATATGTCCTACAATCCCCTTACATCCACCGCTCTGAGCCTGATGGCACTGGGATTCTTGACCAGTTGCTCTGGCTCTAGTCAGGAGAGTGTCGCACAGCTCTCCGACAACGTGGCTTGGCAAGACGCTCAAGTCCGCTTCACCGTCATCAACGACGGCGTCATCCGCATGGAGTTTGCTCCTGATGGCCAGTTTGTCAACGATCCATCGTTCATTGCCGTCAACCGTCAGTATGCTAAGTCTGACTACAAGCTCAGCGAGAATGACAGTCAGGTCAGCATCAGCACCGACCGCATGACCCTCACTTATCAGAAGGGTTCAGGCGCCTTCTCTGCCGACAATCTTTCAATAGCAGCCGCCACTTCGCTCACCACTCACTTCACCTGGCACCCAGGCGATGTGCAGCAGCAGAACCTCGGAGGTACCTATCGTACCCTCGATGGCTATGATGGCAATCGCTACTACGCTTGGAATCGTAAGGCCGATGGTCGTCAGGAACTTCCGCTCGAAGATGGCCTCCTGGCTCGCGATGGCTGGACACTCATTGACGACAGCCAGGGCTTGCTCTTCGACGGTGATGTCAACGATCTCTCTTCGCCAGAGATGCCATGGGTCAAGGAGCGTACCTCGGCTGCTGAGGCGCAGGACTGGTACTTCATGGCTTACGGCCACGACTATAAGAAGGCTTTGAGCGACTATACACAGTTCGCTGGTCGCATCCCATTGCCTCCACGTTTCGCCTTCGGTTACTGGTGGTCTCGCTACTGGCGCTATTCGGCCGAAGACCTCCGCTTCCTCGTCAAGAGCATGAAGGAGTGGAACAATCCGCTCGACGTTTTGGTCATCGATATGGATTGGCACTACAGCGATGGCGTCAAGGGTGGCTGGACAGGCTATACCTGGAATGATGAGCTCTTCCCAGATCCAGAAGGCTTGCTCAAGGAGTTCGACGAGCAGGGTATTCAGGTCACTATGAATCTTCATCCTGCCGATGGTGTCTCTTCTGTCGAGGAGCATTATGCCGACTTTGCAAAGTGGCTCGGTCGCGAACCAAAGACTCCTGAGGAGCGCGATACGCTCCAGTGGTGCAGCTCGGATAAGAGATATATGGAAGGCTGGTACGAAACGATCCTCCGTCCGCTTGAGAAACAGGGAGTTGACTTCTGGTGGCTCGACTGGCAGCAGGGTCTCGCTGATCAGAAGATTCCTTCGCTCAGCAATACTTTCTGGCTCAACTATGCCACCTTCTCTGATATGCAGCGTCACCGCGATGTCCGTCCTTTGCTCTATCATCGCTGGGGTGGCCTCGGCAATCATCGCTACCAGATTGGCTTCTCTGGTGACTCCTACGCTACTTGGGCAAGCCTTGAGTATCAGCCTTACTTCAACAGCACCGCTTCGAATGTCCTTTATGGCTACTGGAGCCACGACCTCGGAGGTCACATGCTCTGTTATCCAGGCGATAAGCTCGATGAGGAGCTCTATATCCGCTGGATGGAGCTTGGCCTCTTCCTCCCGATCATGCGCACCCACTCGACCAACGACGTGAACATGAACAAGGAGCCTTGGGCTCTGATGTCCGAGGAAAATGGCAAGTTCGTAGCTCAGCTCGTCCGTCAGCGTGAGGCGCTCGTACCTTATTCATATACCGCAGCTCGTCAGGCCTATGAGACCGGCGTTTCGCTCTGTCGTCCGATGTATTATGACTACCCTGAGGCTGAGCAGGCTTACGACTTCAAGGCCCAGTATATGTATGGCGATAACTTCATCGTTGCACCTATCACCACACCGATGAATAAGGACGGAAAGAGTACCGTCAACGTCTGGTTACCAGCAGGTAACGACTGGTACGAGATGTGCACCGACCAGCTCCTCAAGGGCGGTCAGACCCTCGAGCGTTCCTTCACGCTGCAGCAGTATCCTCTCTATGCCAAGGCCGGTAGCATCCTGCCACGCTACGAGGGTAAGAACAACCAGTCAGTGGCTGAGGAGCACATCTTCCTCCACGTCATCCCTGGCAGCGATCATGGCTCAGGATGGATGTACGAGGACGCTGGCAATGACAAGAACTACGCTACTCAGTACGCCACCACCAAGTTCAGCTATGAGGCCAACGACGCTGTCCGTCGCCTCACCATCGGAGCTCGTGAGGGTCAGTATGACGGCATGTTGACCACTCGCACCTACTCTGTCAAGTTCTCTGCCGATGCAGCTCCTGCAGAGGTCTTGGTCGATGGTAACCCTGTGAAATTCAGCTTCGAAGGCAACAGCCTCCGCGTCAGCACCGGTTCTGTTGACCCTGCTGTTGAGCACATAATCGAAATCAAAAAATAAATAATATCCTCTTATGAAGACACATCTTACTCTTGCTATCTCCCTTGCCCTGACCGCAGGTTCGGTCAGCGCGCAGCAGGTCACTACTTGCGACAATACCATCCTCCACTGCTGGAGCTGGTCATTCAATACCATCCGTGAGAATATGGCCGACATTGCCGCTGCCGGTTATACCATCGTTCAGACCTCGCCTGCGCAGCAATGTGTCACCGAAACCCGTGGCGATAAGGGTGGTGGTAACCAGCTCTTCGGCAAAGGCTACTGGTACTATCATTATCAGCCAACTGACTGGAAGATTGGCAATTACCAGCTCGGTACCCGTGAAGATCTCGCCGCTCTCTGCGCTGAGGCCAATAAGTATGGCGTTCGCGTCATCGTGGATGTTCTGCCAAATCATACCTCGGTCGATGATACCCGCGTCAGCGATGATCTCGATGCTGCTGTAGGTGGTCACGACAAGCTCTATCATGCCAACGGATTCACTGCAATCACCGAATGGAATGACCGTCTGCAGTGCACCAGCGGAGAGATGGGTGGCCTGCCGGATGTTAATACGGAGAATCCTGATTTCCAGCATTATTACATGACTTATGTCAACGACCTCCTGGCTTGTGGCGTCCGCGGTTTCCGTTATGATACTGCCAAGCACATCGCACTGCCAAGTGACCCGAAGGATCCTTCTTCTCCAGAGAATGACTTCTGGGAGGTAGCTACGGGTCGTAAGGCCGTGAAGGGTTTGCGCCTTGCCTTGCCTATGGATAGCATCTTCATGTATGGTGAGGTGCTTCAGGATAAGAATGTAAAAGAGACCGAATACGCTGAGTATATGGGTCTTACCGCCAGCAACATGGGTGGCGCTCTTCGCTATGATCTGGAGAATGCTGATTGGAGCAAATCCGATGTTGAGAGCTATCACAATCCAGCTGCACCACAGAAACTCGTCACTTGGGTAGAGAGCCATGATACCTATTGCAATGGCCACGAGTCAGCTCATCTCACCGATGAGCAGATTCGCCTCGGTTGGGTCTTCCTGACCGCTCGCCAGTTCGGTACACCTCTCTTTTATAGCCGTCCGGACGGTAGCGATGGCCCTTCAGGCAACTGGTGGGGCAATAACCTCGTCGGCGCCAAGGGTAATGACAACTTCAAGCATCCTTTGGTCGTAGCTGTCAATAAGTTCCGCACTCAGATGTCTGGTCAGCCAGAGTCGCTCGCCTTCTCTGAGAATGGCGCTGTCGCAGTTGTCTCTCGTGGCAAGAAGGGTGCTGCCATCGTCAATATTAAGAATGAGCCACAGACACTTAGCGTAGCCACCACCTTGCCAAATGGCACTTACAAGGACGTGGTTTCTGGCAAGAAGTTCCAGGTCAAGAAGGGTAAGGTCGTTGGTCAGCTCGGCGCAATGTCTGCCATTCTTCTCGTTCGCAAATAAGTGTTCGCAGAGATTCGGGTGAACCTTTCCACGATGTAGGATTTCAACGTTGCGTACAGAACGTTGAAATCCTGCATCCAAAATATTGACGTTGTGTACAGAACGTTGAAATCTTGCATCCAAAATATTGACGTTGTGTACAGAACGTTGAAATTGCGCAAAAAAATCGCGTAAAAATTTGGAGATTCCGTATTTTCCTCTTATCTTTGCAGCATCTTAGAATAATGTGAAAAACCTCTTAACTATCTCACTATATGGCAAAGAAAAGCACTAAGGGAGCAGAGAAACTGCTGGCACGGATCTCAGAATGGTTCAGTGCTCATCCAAAGGATTCTTATAACTATCTGCAGATCTCGCAGGAATTAGGTATCTTCGGTCGCAGCAACCGAAGTGACGTTTATGACATGCTTGTCGAGTTGCAGGCAGAGGGCTTCCTGAGAGAGATTTCTTCGGGTCGCTACACCTTGGCTGACCGCAAAGCGCAGGAGGAGCTGATCGGCATCTTCGACCGTCGTCACAATGGTATGCACAACGTGAGGATCACGGCTACCAAGGAGGATGGTGTGACGCCTCTTTACGAGGAGCCTTTCACCGTCTATGATGGCGACGACCTGCAGGCGCTCTCTGGCGATAAGGTCCGTATCCAGAAGATGGCTGGCCGCCGCACGAAGTTCGGAGGTCCACAGGCGCGTGTCGTTGAGGTCATCGAGCGTGTGCCACACCGCTATGTAGGTGTACTGCAGAAGACGGCGAAATATGCATTCGTAACTCCTGATAATCGAGCACTTGACAAAGATATTTACATCCCTAATGAGCTGCTCGGTAAGGCTAAGAATGGCGATAAGGTAGTCGTTGACTTTGAGCGCTGGCCACAGTTCTCTAAGAATCCTGTAGGTCGTATCGCTGACGTCCTCGGCCGTGATGGTGAGAATAATGCGGAGATGCATGCTATCCTGGCTGAGTATGGCTTGCCATATAAGTATCCGGAGTCGCTAGTTCGTGTGGCCAACAAGATTGCCGATGGTGTGACTGACGAGGAGGTGGCTCGCCGCCTGGATTATCGTCCATACATCACATTCACCATCGATCCTGCTGATGCTAAGGACTTTGACGATGCTTTGTCGTTGCGCAAACTCGAGAATGGCCACTGGGAGGCTGGCGTGCATATTGCCGATGTGACCCACTATGTGAAGCCTGAGTCGGCCATCAACAAGGAGGCGTTCTCACGCGCTACTTCTATTTATCTCGTCGACCGTACCATCCCGATGTTGCCAGAGCGTCTCTGTAATGAACTCTGCTCGCTGCGTCAGGATGAGGACAAGCTGACTTACTCGGTTCTGTTCGAGATGGACGATGATGCCAACGTGCTTAAGTCGCAGATTGTCAAGACAGTGATTCGTTCGGATCGTCGCTTCTCTTACGAGGAGGCGCAGGAGATCATTGAGACTGGCAAGGGCGATTTGGCTCCGGAGATGCTGCAGCTCGACCGCCTGGCCAAGCAGCTCAGAGCGCGTCGTTTCGCCGAGGGCGCTATCAGCTTTGAGCGTGCTGAGGTCAAGTTCGTCATCGATGAAAAGGGTAAGCCGACCGATGTATACTTCAAGGTTTCGAAGGATGCTAACAAGCTCGTCGAGGAGTTCATGCTTCTGGCCAACCGCACTGTGGCTGAGGCCATCGGCAAGAATGTGAAGGTGCAGAAGATCAATGGTAAGGCGCAGAAGAAGGCCAAGGCGTTCGTCTATCGTGTGCATGACCAGCCATCGCCTGAGAAACTTGAGAACCTCGCTGGCGTGGCTTCGCGCTTCGGACATAAGTTCATTGCGCAAGGTAATAATAAGGTCATCAGCCAGGGTATCAATACGTTGATGAAGGAAATCCATGACAAGCCGGAGGAGAACCTGCTCTCTGCATTGGCCATCCGCTCGCAAGCCAAAGCTGTCTATACGACTGAGAATATTGGTCACTACGGACTTGCCTTCGAGTATTATACACACTTCACATCGCCAATCCGCCGTTATCCGGATTGCATGGTGCATCGCTTGCTTGACCGCTATCTCAATCAGGAGGGTCGCAGCGTACCACTGCCACAGCTCGAAGAGGAGTGTAAGCATTGCTCGGATATGGAGCAGCTGGCTGCACAGGCGGAGCGCTCATCTATTAAATATAAGCAGGCGGAGTTCCTCAAGGATCGTGTAGGTATGGTCTTCGATGGCGTGGTGAGTGGCGTCTCAGAGTGGGGTATCTACGTGGAAATCAAGGAGAACCTCTGCGAGGGTATGATCCCGGTACGTGACCTCAAGGACGACCACTATGTCTTTGACGAGAAGAACTATTGCATGATTGGCCGTCGCACCCATAAGCGTTTCACGCTGGGTGACAACCTCAAGATTCAGGTTGCATCGGTCAATATGGAGCGCAAGACCATCGACTTTACGTTGGCATAATAATAGGACTTTTTTATCACACGAATTATCATGAATTGTCATGAATTGATCAAAAATTGAATTTATGAAAAATTCGTGATCATTTATGATAATTCGTGTAAAGAAATAATGACAACAATCCATGAATAAATCATTCTTTTCTATGATGGCCGCTACTCTTTCCATGGCGGCCATTGTCGTATCAGCTGAGGCTCAAGTTATTTATAAGAACGCAGACTATCAGTGGCGTGGCAATCAGTTCATCCAGGGCAAGAACAAGGCGGTTGCCAAGTCGGCCACGGAGATGACCAGTAATTACAAGAGCGAGTGGACGTCGCCGGCTCCGAACTATATGCCTCAGATGCCGACGGGTATTGACCCTGCACATTGGACATTGAAGCGTGACATCAGCCATTTGCCGCAGTATACTTCGTCGCTCATCATCGACAACGCTTTGTATAATATGAGCCTGGAGGAGAGCGAGTTGGCCATCGAAGCTGACTCGACTTATCGCACGGGTGTGTACTGGGGTGGTGTCTGGACGCGTGATGTGTCTTACTCTATCCTGCACTCGCTGGCACAGCTGTGTCCAGAGGTCTCGATGAAGTCACTGTTGGCCAAGATCAACCAGAATAACCGCATCATTCAGGATACGGGTACGGGTGGCGCGTGGCCTTGCTCGACCGACCGTACGACTTGGGTGCTGGCCGCGTGGGAGTGCTATCTTGTGACGGGTTCGAAGGAGTGGCTCGACCGTATCTTCCCAGTCATCAAGAACACGCTTGAGGATGATCACTTGGTGGCTTACGATCCTCAGACACAGCTGATGCGCGGCGAGACTTCGTGGCTCGACTGGCGTGAGCAGGAGTATCCGATCTGGATGCAACCTGCTGATATTTACCAGAGTGAGTGTATGGGTACGACGGCGGTGCATTATCGTTCCTTACAGATTCTGGCCGAGATCTGTCGTCTGGAAGGCCAGCCAGTTTGGGCGTCGAAGTACGAGAAGTGGGCGTCGGACCTGAAGGAAGGTATGAACCGACAGCTTTGGATGGAAGATCGCGGTCTTTATGCCATCTATCTCTATGGTCGCAACCACTTGGTGCAGCATCCTCAGATGGAGATTCTCGGCGAGTCGTTTGCTATCCTCTGGGACATTGCTTCGCCAGAGCGTCAGCGTCGCATCAGCGAGCAGATGGTCAGCGAGAACTTCGGTACGCCAGATTTCTATCCAAACCTGAAGGATCAGTATCCGTATCATAATGATGCAATGTGGCCATTTACACAGGGTTACTGGATGAAAGCGCAAGCCAAGGCTGGCAACGAACAGGGTGTATTGCATGCCATCTCAAGCATCTATCGCCTGGCGGCCATGAACCTCAGTAACTATGAGAATATGGTCATTTATGATGGCAACGACAAGGGTCTGGCCATCAATTCTCCTCGTCAGCTCTGGAGTGTTGCAGCCGATGCTGCCATTGTGCCAAACATCTACTTCGGTGTAAACTATGAGGTGGATGGTATTCATTTCCATCCATTTGTTCCTAAGACTTTGGCAGCTAAGCGTGAGCTCAAGAACTTCCGCTATCGCAACGCGGTATTGAATATGAGTATCTCAGGTTTTGGCAATGAGTTGAAGTCTTTCCGACTCGATGGAGTAGAAGTGGCACCATTCTTCGCAGCAAATCTCGAAGGTGAGCATACCATTGAGATGGTGCTTGCCAACAAGCAGCCAGCAGCTATGCAGATGACGCTTTGCAAGAATGAGTATCAGCCATTGACTCCAGCTGCGAAACTGGAAGGCAAGACGCTTTCTTGGCAGATAGTGAAGCCTGAATTGATAGCAGAAGCCTTCGCTCAATGTCATCCTGAGAGTAGCGAAGGAACTCACGCGAATCTGACCTCCGATATATCACAGTATCTCATCCTCCGCAATGGTAAGGAATATAAATCGCTTTCTGCCTCAGAATCATCTGTTTCATTGACCGAAGAAGGTGAGTATGCCGTCGTCGCCGTTGGCCATAATGGTTGGCACTCGTATATGAGCGAGCCTATTGCCTATTATAATAATGTGTCTCTCTATTCTGTTGGCGATTACGCTTTGTCTTTCGATCCTCAGCGCAAGCAGGTGCAGGAGAGTGTCGGTGCAGGTGGCGGTATGGCTGGTGTGGCTGAGGCTCGTGCCAAAGTTCCGACGCTCGAAGGCGAGGATGTCAGCGGCGCCAAGGGGCGCATTGCCATGATTACTCGCAACGAAAATCCGCTCATAACCATCCCTGTATCAGTGGCTTCTGCCGGAACCTACGCCATCGACTGGCGCTATGCAAATGGCAATGGCCCAATCAATACGGAGAACAAGTGTGCTACTCGTCTGCTCAGCATTGATGGAGCCATTGTTGGTGTCAGTGTCTTCCCTCATCGCGGAAGCGGAGAGTGGAATAACTGGGGTTGGAGCAATGCCACGGTGGTCAATCTCTCAGCAGGCGATCATATCCTCACGCTGGAATTCAGCGATACTGTTGAGAATATGAACATCCACGTCAACCAGGCGTTGCTGGATCAGTTGAGGGTGACTAAGATAAAGTAACATTTCATACACTATAACACCTATTTCATACAGAACCTCCAAAAAGATTTGGAATTCATATTATAATTGCGTACCTTTGCAACCGTAAAGAAGTATGCAGACACATCTTGTTATATCCACATCCACTGAATTGCTACGCGTCCGCGCGGAGCATATACTCTATATCCAGTCGGATGGCAACTACTCCAACTTGTTCCTGATAGGTGGAGAGACGCGTTTTGCAACTTATCAGCTGGGTCAGATTGAGAAGATGATCGGTGATCAGTTGCCAGAACTGGGAAGCAATTTCGTGCGAATTGGCAAGAGTCTGATCATCAATCTGGAGTACGTATTTTATATCAATCCGGGCAGGCAGCAGCTGGTGCTTGCCGATGATTCTCAAAACCGACACACGCTTAGCGCTTCGAAAGATGCACTTAAAGCGCTGAAGGAATTGATTGAGGAAGGAGGAATATAATATGAATAAAGAGTTAAATGAAATAACGGAATTTGAGATCCGTGTAATTGGTTCGGCGGCTCCGAAACCGGAACCGAAAAAGCCGAAACCGAAGCCTCCACGAGCGAAATGGCCATGGGCGATCGTCCTACTTTTGCTTGGGAGTATTATCCTATGTTTCTTCCTGAGAAATAAACAGATAGAAGAAGCTAAAGAGGATGTATTCCTGCCAGAAGAAAGCGCATTCGAACCCGTGGAAGAGACTCCCCAACCCCACCCTTTACAAACTTGGATAGAGTCTCTGGATTCGGTAAAAATAAAGGGTACAGCGGTAAAAGATACGATTATAAATGATATACCGCTGAGAATTTTTGTGCCCTTAAATACCGTTCCGCGGCTTGAAGTCGGATATAGATGCATCGATGAAAAGAAGAAGAATATTCTGCTTTTTCAGGCAGCCGATGTCCGTGCAGACAATAAGAAGATTGTCGGTGCATTCGTGCTTCGTGGTGAACCTCTTAGCCGAGGCTTGAGCAAACAGGGCTATTGTGGCATTATTGATGATAAGGTTACCATCGGAGTGGCAGACAACTCCCCGCTTTTTGAAGAAGCAACAGAGCATAATGGCTATTTCTTCCGGCAATATCCTTTGGTCGATAATGGAAAAATTGTAGAAAACGAACAAAAGAATAAAACGATAAGACGTTCATTATGTGAACTGTATGGACGGACGGTAGTAGTCGAAACAAGTACTGCTGAATCATTCCATGACTTTTCGCAGGCGTTGGTCGATCTTGATGTCCGCAATGCCATCTATCTGGTGGGAAGCTTGTCTATCGGGTGGTGCCGCGATCTGGAAGGAAATGAAATTCAATATGGTCAGTGGAATATCCGTAGATATAAGAATGTCTCGTTTATTGTCTGGTCAATTTGAGTAAACTGAATTTTGATATGTACAAAATGGCGTGTGTGATGTGATTTCATACACGCCATTTTATGTTTCATACAACGGTCAAAAATATCCTTGTCTATATAAATAGAAATTGCTAACTTTGCAACGTCAATCAAACAAAAATACAAAATGAAAAATAAAGGGTTAGTTGCATTGTCGGTGCTTACAATGTTCTCGGTTAGCATGGTGTGTGCCGAGAACAAAAAGGAGGAGAGTTATAACTATAAGCGAGGAGTAGAGCTTTTGCTTGAAGAGGGAGATCTTGACAGAGGTCTGGAGTATCTACAGAAAGAAGTTGCAGAGCATAAATCGAACGGTTATGCCTATCTGTGGATCGGACGAACCTACTATCAGCAGAAGAAGTATGGCCAGGCCTTGGAAGGTATCACAAAAGCTATCAAGCATCTGGGCAAGGATAATGAGAAACTTGCCATTGCCTATTACCATCGAGCTCTGACTTACCAGGAACTTGGAGTCAAGGATAAGATGCTGGAGGATCTGGCTGCTTCAATCAAATATGATCCGGATGAGCTGGCTCCCTATCAGGTGCGTGGAAATTATTATTTCTGCAATGAGGAATTCGATCTGGCTGAGAAGGATTTTAATCAGGTTATCAGCCTATCCCCTGGTGAAATTTCTGGACATGTCGGCCTTGGCCAGATTGCCTACTTTCGAAAAGAATATGATAAGGCTATCGAAAAATACAGTTATACATTGAAACTTGATCCTGACTATTATTATGCAAAATCCTTCCGTGCAGATGCCCTTTTCTCTCAGAACAAATATAAAGAGTCGTTGACTGATGTATTTGATGTACTACAGAAGAATCATAGTGATTCTTTTGCCGGAGATGTCTTCAAACAATTGGCAGACAGTGTCCCGACGATGGTACTGATGAAACTGAAAGTCCAGATGAAGAAGGATCCCTCTGATTACTTCTGGCCCGTGCTGGCAGGTGCTGTCTGCACTTCGAACAAGCAGTATAAGGATGCTGTTCAATGGTATCAGATTGCGTATAATGTTGAGCCAGCTCCGAATATTGCCGCCTGGTTGGCAGATTGCAATGAGAAAATCGGCAATAATCAGAAAGCTCTCTATTGGACTAATTGCGAATTGGCAAAGGACACTACTGACATGTCTCTGTTGGCTAACCGCATAGTGCTGGAGGACAATATGGGAATGCAGGAAGCCGCCATGCAACATGTAAATGAACTTATCGAGATGTATCCGGATTTTTATTTCGGTTACTATCGTCGAGGTTGGATGTATGATAAGAATCAGATCTCGATGGATGAGGCCATCAAAGACTATACGATTGCTATTGATCTTGAGCCAGAGGTTCAGTATGGTTATCTGGCCAGAGGTCAGGTCTATGCTCAACAGGGAAAGCCAGATCTGGCTAAAGCGGATTATCAGATGTGTCTGGATCTGGATTCAATCAGCCAAGATAATGTCTGCACTATGTATGCGTCATTCTATCTGGGAGATACGGTTAAGGCGCTGGCTTTGAAGGATAGCCTGTTGAAAGAAGATCTTGCAGGAAACTATTACGATGCCGCTTGCCTATATTCTTTGATGGACAGTACATCGCAGGCCTTGCAATACTTACGGGAATCCTTCGAAAAAGGCCAAAGCAATTTTGCTCATGCTCGAAGAGATCAGGATCTGGCGAGCATTCAGAAACTGCCTGAATTTGAGGCTTTGCTGCAAGAATACGAAAAGATACGAGCTGCAGAATCGGCTTCTATAGAGGAAGAAGATGGTGGTGCGTACGAAGAGGAACAGATAGAAGTGCCGATTGTAAAAGACGGAAACGTATATTCAGTTAAGTGTTCGATCAATAGCTTGCCACTTCATTTCTTGTTCGATACGGGAGCTTCGGATGTCAGTATCTCAAGTGTCGAGGCAACCTTTATGCTGAAGAATGGATATCTGTCGCAGGAGGATATTACTGGTAAGGCATACTATATGACGGCCAATGGTGATATCACAGAAGGAACGGTGATCCGCCTGCGAGAGGTTAACTTCGGAGGTCTTGTGCTCAAGGATGTAAAAGCTTCGGTCAGCAAGAGCCAGAAAGCTCCTTTGCTGTTGGGCCAGTCCGTACTACAGAGGCTGGGTAAGATTGAGATAGATAATGAGAAGAAGGTATTAAAAGTGACTCAGATTCGGAAAAAGTAATGGATTATGATGTACATTCATTGATCAATGTCGGGTCGAACACGTTTGTCCTCTCCGCCCAGAGCCAGCTGTCGATGGATGAGGATACGAGGACCGCCTTTCTGGACAATACTCACCTCTGTCGCGCGCATCGGTATATAAACAAGGATGAGGATCGGAAAGCATTGAAACAGGTACTGTTGGCCATAGAGGATAATCGGTATAATCCTTATGCTTACGACACTCTCGCATTCCTCTATTTGCAGAATAACAACAATCGGCAGGCGTTGTATGCGATGAAGAGATCTATTGCGTTGTTTGGCGATGATGTGCCTCCAAGTTCCTATCTGCATCTGTCCTGGATCTATCGAGAACTTGGTTACATTGACGTGTGGTATTCCTACGCCTTGAAGGCCTCAAACATGGTGCCGGATTATAAGGCGGCTTTGGACGAACTCTCCTATTATAATTTATATAAGGAGAGAGTCTCTCAGCAGGTGGTCAGGGATGATAGAGCTGAGGCCACGCGTCTTCGCAAACAATTTATGAAGATCAAGAATGTTTCTATTCTGGTCGATGAGGCTTTCTGCTGGTATAAATTAGGAAATTATGAACGCTCTCTCGAAATACTCAACCTGGTTCAGATCATGAATCCAGATTATCAGAAGTTTCCTTGGATAGCCATGGACAAAGCGTTCGCATACGAGATGATGGGCAATCATGATAAGGCTGTCGAGGAGTATCTGGCAATCATCAATAATCCTTGGATAGATGAAACCTTTCAAGAGATACCCTTGGCCTTGCTGCTGTTATATGGAGAATCTGCTTTGTACGAACCTATTTCCAGATTCCGAAAAGGTAGTCGCTTCCGCAAGACGATTCTTGAGCTGCTTGATGATCAGATAGCAAGAGAGCAGAATGCCCTTGACCAACTAAGTGGAGACACTACCAACATGTGGCGTTGGCGACTGACTCGTGCAGCCATCAGATGCCGCATCAATAGGACTGACGATGCCCTCGACGATGTGTGCTGGATGCTGGAACATAGCCAAGTCAATACTTTTTATCTGGATTATTGCTACGAACTTTTACCGCTGAGGGAGTCGGGGGATTATGAACGTTTGCTGAAGGAGTTCGGATGATTGGCAGACTTATGTAACGATTTTGTAATCGTGCAACCGATGGAATTGTGATAAAACAGCATTGGAAGTAATACTTATAATGCTATTTTGAGAGAAATATCATATTATTTGCTATATTTGCAAAGCCTATTTTGTATGCTGATATGATTGTTGTTGAATCGAAAAAGAAATCATTGGAAAGCATCTCGCTCGATTATCCGGATGCTACCATTATAGATGTGACGGACCAAGCGGATGGCGGATGGGTGAAGCTCAGTCCGCTCTATCCGCATGGAGGTATTCCCGTGCCATTCAGTCCTGACTACTTGGCAGATTCTGTCGAGGGTATCTGGGAGGGACTGAAGGTTTTCGAGCATGAAGGTGTGTCGCAGAAAGTGATGCATATCATGGGCATGACTGGCATCAAAAGAGCAAGCAAGAGGCTTGGCGCATACTTGGGACATCAGAAAGGTATGGAGGCCG
The DNA here is from genome assembly GCA_045628985.1 of Bacteroidales bacterium. Taxonomy (GTDB): domain Bacteria; phylum Bacteroidota; class Bacteroidia; order Bacteroidales; family UBA3663; genus Liminaster. Next base: position 26,532 of record JAZQQH010000011.1, read on the forward strand.
ATGAACTGCTTGACGAGGTTGAGGCCAGGAAACAGATCTTTGTGCCGACGTATGAGTGGGTACTGGAGAATCGTTGCCAATCGCTGATCTCGAAGTTGCGTATCTATAGCGAGAGTAGGGTAGTGGTGTTGCTCGACAATGAGACAAACTCCGATATTGAGAATACAAAGAAAGCCTTGAGCCCTGCGTCTTTGATCGTACGCTACATCGTGGCTCGACTTTCGGACGCAGAACGCGAGGAATGGAAGGAGCAAGCAGAGAAGAATAAGTTACTGAGTAAGCAGCGGAAGGCGCAGCATAAGATTGAGCAGAAGAAAGTGGCTGAAAAGTTTACTTCAGAGGGTAATTTGTCATTTATAAATGCGGAGGGAGGAAAGGTCTCAAAGCCAGCTCCTGAAGCAATGAATGATAAACCAACTAATGAAAAGAAGCCTATGACGAAATTCTTCAAAGAAAAGCCTTTGCCAGTAGTTCGTACACCCCAAGAGGTGAGAATCGCCTTGAAACATATCTTTGCTGAAACGGTGGAGATTGTAGAAGGAGGCGGATATGAGACCAAGACGGGAATCGTAGTGGAATTGCCAGATGACAAAGCGATGCGTGAAGGCACTGTGCTATATCAGCATGAGTTGCCTATAGCCGGAGAGACAGGTTACGAGGGTACGACCTCGATTAAGGTGCTCGAACAAGATTGTATCGTGGTGGCTAAGGGAATGCTGGAACGCGGATACAACCCTGCGGTGCTCAATCTGGCAAGCAGCTGGAGCCCAGGCGGTGGAGTCGTGCAAGGCTCACGCGCTCAAGAAGAAAGCATCTTCCGTCGCACCAATCTTTATCGCTCCCTTTATCAGTTCGCTCATGGAGGAAAGCCAGACATGTTTGCCACGAAGCCAGAGCCGATTGATCTGAAGAAGACTCCTCATTACAAGGAGCATCTTGACTATCACTTCGGAGGTATCTACACCCCAGGCGCCACCGTCTTCCGCGCTACGAATTTCGAGCTCTTCCAGAAGCCATTCCAGATGTCTTTCATCACGGTGGCGGCAATCAAAGAGCCCGTCCTTACTCCAACTGGCCACCTCACCGATGCAGATAAAGACCAGACACGCGATAAGATCCGCACCATCCTCCGTATCGGCTTGACACATGGTCATGACAGCCTTGTCCTCGGTGCTCTCGGATGTGGTGCGTATGGTAATCCGCCTGCGGATGTGGCAAAGCTCTTCCATGAGATTATCGAGGAGGATGAGTTCCGAGATAAGTTCAAGATGATTGAGTTTGCGATTACGGGGCAGAGGTGCTTCGTGCCGTTCAGGAGAGAATTCATATTTGGAAAATAACTTATATGTATCAACTATTTTTCATCTGATTTCTCTGCTTGGTGCAGAAAAACGATAAACACTTATTTATATATTGTTGTATTTATTGCATTGCTCAACGGGAAACTTTTGCATGATAATATATAATAGTTTTTGACGACTACTTATTTTAATCACAAATTATATGAAAGATAATACATCCCAATTTGAACAAAATGACAAGGTGATTTGTTACTTGACGAGTGGAAACTATACAACAGGTGAATTTACCGTAAAAACATTAGCTGAAAAAGCTTTTGGTCTTTTGTCTGTTGATAAAAAGGAACCTCGTATGCAAGAACTTACAGCTACTGTTAAAAATAAGAAAACGATCTTATTGTTTGTTGATCGGATTAATGATGAGGGTAAGATCGTGTTTTCATTAACTCCAATAAAGAATGCAGAACAAATTCAAGAAACAGTTCCTCTGAATTTCAGTTTTACTTCGTCAAATGCCGAATACAATCAAATGGTCTTTAATGCATTGTTGGGAACTCTTGATTGCATTGACTCTGACGAGAAGTTTGAGATGGTCAAGCATCTTTTTGATATTAATCGCGCCTGCAAGTTCATACCCAATTTGGCTGTTGATCTTTTTTTCAAATGTCTTCCTAGATATCAACGACAGTTGTGGTCAGAGGGCTATTTCATGCACATTTCTAATTATGGAGTTAAGAAACTTTGGAAGGAATCGAACGATGAAGAGAAATCACTTATACTAAGACGCCTTGGCATCGAATGGCCTAAGCCCGAGCCAGAAATCATTACCAATGAGGTCGTGAAGGAAGTAGAGGTTGTCAAAGAGGTGCCAAAGTGTAACGCTACTACTTTCTTTGACAATATTGCGGAAGAAGTGCTTCGTAACATTGAGTCTGCCACTGATTCAATACATGTGGCCATGGCTTGGTTTACAAACTTTGACTTCTTCAAGGCATTGAAGGATGCGCTTGCCAAAGGAGTCAAAGTCATATTGGTTACCAATAACGACCTCATCAACAATGGCGGTTATTGTTTAAACTTCAACGATCTGATTGATGCTGGTATGGAACTGCACATAGCAGAATATCCTGCCAAGATGATGCACCACAAATTCTGCATCGTCGATAGTACTATAGTCATGAATGGCTCGTATAACTGGACTTTCCTTGCAGAGGAGTACAACTTGGAGAACATGATAGTAATCAAGGATGCTCCAGAGATTATAGAACAATTTGAAAGTGCCTTTATGCAACTTTTGGACCAATTCCCAGCAGTTGACCGTATGCCAGATGCCGTTCCCGAAAAGCCAGAGTATGACCGCAGCTCATTCAAGCAGTATATCAGTGAAGAACTGGTGGCAAGATCAAAGAGAGGCGTTGGCGATGTGCGTGACAATGTTCGCAAGGCATGCCGATTATCTCCTGCTTATCAGAAGGTCCAACAAGCTGTAATCGAACAGGGTCTGGAGAATGACCATGATTGCATTGAGAGCATTAAGGCCTATGAAAAGGGGTGCCAACCAATTAAGACCACTACTCATTTCGAGAAGATTGAAAATGAGTTGATGGATAAATTGTGTTGTGCTCAGAAAAGTATTAAATTTGCAGTATCTTGGATCTTGAGTCAGAATTTAGTCGAGAAACTGAAAGAACTTGCTGCAAAGGGGATACTTGTAGAAGTTGTCACCAATAATGACTTGATCAACAACGGTGAGTGTTCCTGCTTTAAGGAACTCGTTGAAGCAAATATTACATTGCATTTGGCAGAACCGACACAAAAACAGGTGCATCATAAATTCTGCATTATTGATGAGAAAACCTTGATTAACGGTTCTTATGACTGGACAACCTGTTCTTCTTCCAACGAAGAAAATATTATGATAGTTGAGAATGATACGGATGCAGTTACTTGTTTTGGTCAAGAATTCGATCGGCTAAAGCAATCCTGCCATAGAGTTCAATCTGCGCCAACCCCTTTGAATGCGGATAGTCCAGAAAACGACCGTAGTGCTTACCGCCAGTATGTAACAGCTGAGCTGAACGAACGAGCTTCTCAGGCCACAAGTCAGACTGAAAGAATTGAGTCGCTCCAAAAGGCAGCTTCAATTAATAAGCCCTACCTCACCCGAATCAATCCGAATTATGAAACAACGATAAAACTGGCTAATGATGCAAGAAATACAACTGCTACTATAGCACAGAAAACTTCGATTACAGTTCCCGCATCTGTCGCAACGCCACAGAAGATGGTTTGTGGCGTTAGTAGCCCAGCCCCACAGCAATCTGGAAGAACTTCTTCTGTTTATACACAACCTGTAACTGTTGTTTCTTCTCCAAGTTATGCTGCTCCTCACTCTATCCCGCAACCTGTTACATCTGCAAGTGCCCCAAAGATTCGGGATGCAAAAACAGAGGAGAACGTGCATAAACAAATCATAGAACAGACCGGAGTTTCAACTTTCTATATGGGAGTAGATGTATCAGGTTCAATGACGGGCTTTTTTAGTAGCGGATTAGCAAAGCATGTCATGCAGCAGGCTATAGTTTGTGCTGCCGCTATTGCTGAGAATCCGTCAGTGTCTGTTTGGAAATATGAGAATAATGCACACTTTATCGGTGATTTTTGTATTAATAACGCAGCTTCTATTCCAAATCAATCCCCCAATGGTGGAACAGAATTACAAAGTTTTGTCTCAGCAATTAGGGATAAAGTCAATAAGTCTTTGGTATTCATTTTTACCGATGGAGAAGACTCTCATTCTGAGAATGTCGCAGCTCTTATGCGAAATGCTTCCGATACATATTGGCAGATCTTAGGGTGTGGAAGTAAGTTTAATCGCCTTGCTAATGCTATTGGCTCGTTGAAAAATGCTTCTCTTGTCCAATGCGACAATATTCGTTCAAAGAATCCGGACGAAATAAAGCAAATGATTCTTGGTAACTATCTAGCTTGGAAAAAAACTCAGAATTAAACATTTTCAGATTTAAACTTGCTTTTCAAGATTTATGCTTTGCAATCAATTATATCAACAACGTTCTGTTGCCTACGTTTTTAATCTTATGGTCTGGCGAAGTATTCTATTCAGGGCACCTCGCCATTTTTTTGAACATAATTAGGATTTTTTGAGTGTATTTTTTATAGTTTTTTGTAAACATTATTTAATTCTTAGAATATGGAAAATCTTATATTTAAAAAGGATGGAATTTATGTCATAATTCCAGAAGTAGATCGCCAGAAAGAAGTTGAGGTATTGAATGACCCAGCTTTTGTTTATGGACCTTATGAAAAAAACCGCGCCATTTTATATGGTGGTAGAGTAAAAATAGAAATGAATTCTCGCGAAACCCTCTATTTCATAGTTGATGGTATCTATATTAATTACTATTATTCCAATCAACTGAATCTTTGTGATGAGATATCAATTCAAATGGCTGTGAATTTCCTGAATCAGATTGAGAATTTAGGAGTAGATACCTTTTTTCAGAATTACAAGGCTTCAATGCAAGCAATGAAGGATCAATTAACGGAACTTAGCAACCAATTGGTTGTAGAGCTTTCCGCTCATGAGGATAACGAAAAATCTAAGATGCTGGACTCAATTCGAAATGTACTTTTAAGTCTTATATGTCTTCTATGCACTTTATCATTGTTCCAAAATACAGGCCTTGAAAACCATCAGTATATAGAAGCAGCCGAAAGCGTAATATCTCAGTATCAATAATGGCAAATAATATTCGCGACTTTGTAGATGAGAGGGAAAATGAGCAGTTGCGCGAGGTTCCTGCACAGCGACTCATTGAAAAACTCTCACTGCTGAAGAATCGTAAGGAAAGTTCTCGCAAACGTTGGTTTTGGGAATTGTTGCAGAATGCTAGCGACTATAATCCATCGGTTGCAGTACGACTCACGGTAACGAATCAGCAAGTTATTTTTGAACACGATGGTGTCCCTTTTAGTGTCCCAGACGTGTTGAATATGATCTCGCCTAATTCAAACAAGCGGGATGATACTTTGCATTCAGATAACATAGGAAAGTTTGGCACAGGCCTTGTATCTACGCATATTCTTTCTTCGGTTATGACCATAGAAGGTATATGCTGTGCACAAGATGCCTATTATCGCTTTATGGTAGCACTTGACCGTAGTTCCTTTCTTGATAAGAAGAAACTCATTGATGCCATCACTCAAGCAAAAAATGATTTCAAGGAATCTCTTGTTCCTGCAGCTCTGGAAAATGGCTATCAAACACGTATCTCCTATCGGATTGGAACTGCATTGCCAAGTATTCCAATTATTTCAGCTGCCGAAGTTGACTTGAATTATCTATATGATGTGCTGCCATACACATTATGTTTTATGCCTAAGGTGCGAGAGGTGACCATCTGTGACGAACGTAATAAGTCTTCTATTTTTCATATTACACGGCAACAAGGAACTCTTGAAGATATAACATTTTGTGTTACTCATGATGGTGAAAGTAAGACTCTTTCTTTTGCTTATTTCGAGCAAAATGGTGTGTCTTCGGTTTTCCAATATGAGGATGGAATGATTTTACCATTTTCTGATGGAATGTCACGCATTTTTTGTGGGTTGCCACTAATTGGTACAGAAGGAATTGGATTACCGTTTATACTCAATAGTTTCAAGTTCGAGCCGACAACTGAACGTGAGGGAATAGAGTTGGAACCTGGAAGTAATGATGAGAACCGACGCCTTATGAATGAGTCTATTTCTCTTTATAAGAGGATTCTTGATCGTGTTCAGAGAGACTGCATGCAAGGCGCATTCAATTTGACTAATCTTCGACGTAAATACAACGGAACACAGGCATCAAATACTCAGTTCTATAATATGTTCGTGCCGAAGTATAAGACAGAAATACTCGCGCATGCTATAGTTAAAACGGAGGAAGGAGATTTTATCCCGTTCTCACAGGTACAGTTGCCTTTCTATGAATCAAAGGCAGATACCAGCTTGTTCTCTCATGCCGAGTTTATCTCATCTGCATCATTACCATGTTCTTGTGATTATGAAAAGTGGTTTGAAGCGACAGACTTCCAGTTGTTCCCGGATCAAAAGTACACCTATGAGTCGCTTATTAAAATTGTTGAGAATACAGGATCACTTTATTCTTTTGGTAAGGATGTTGACGAGGTCTCTCGTTGGCTGCAAAGAAGTCTACAGTTTATTAAGGAACGCAATCGCTATGTTTTTTCATCTCATAGTATTCTTCCTAATCAGTTGGGTAAGCTATGCAAGTGTAATACTTTAATGGCTGATAATGGGTTGCCAAAAGATTTGAAGATAATATTTAACGAGTTATTTGCTATCAAGCAGCAGAAGATTGAAGACAGTTTGCTTGATGTTAGATTCAACAATCTTGATGTCTTGAATCAGGAATGTCGCGTTGAGAACCTTTGTCGTAGAATTGATATTGAGTTGGCTGATCAATATGGAAAGAATCAAGGAGACTCGTCAAAGCTGAATGGCCCGTTGAATAAACTATATGCTTGGGTGTCTCATTCTAACATCGGCAAGGAAGATCTATCCAGTTGGCTGCTTTGGTATTACCCCAAACGGGCAACTTTAATCGTAGATCAATTAAATGAGACGCAGCGAGAACAAGCGCTTGTCATTGCTCAAAGCGGCAAAATGGAGGCTCTTGCCCAGTTGGCGACATCTGGCCTTACAGATAAAGAGATTTCAATGTTGACGGCTAATATCTCTCGATTGCCAGAACTGTTGGCTTACTTGAACGATAAAGTGGATGATCGTACCCATGCCAATAGCGAACGAGGTGATCATGGCGAGCAGATTGTTTTCGAGGATTTGATAAAAAAGTATCCTCGCCAACAAGGATTCAAGGTAGTTTGGGCCAGCAAAGAAGGTGAGCCTTGTTATGATTTCAAGGTCGAAAAAGGAGATGACGTTGTCTGCTATTGTGATGCTAAGACAACGTCAAGAGGAATTGCAAATGCTGACTCTATTCCGTTCTTCATGCGTAAGTCTCAATGGCAATTCCTGCAATCGCTTGATCCAGAAGTGCCTTACTACATTGCCCGTGTATTCATGGGAGATGGGGGGCAGATTAAATATATAAGGGTTACTGCAGAAAAAGAATAAAGGTAGTGTGCACGAAAAATCTGCATTATGCCTTGTCTTTGGAGCTTTTGGTTTCCAATCTAGTCTGTAGCAAGAGCCTGTGCCTATTGGTCTGAAACAAATATCCACAAGATAAAGAGCATTAGAAATAGTTTATAATTTAATAGTAAAATACAATGAAAGTTATTAAAATAAAAAAAGATAATGGATTAGATGACCCCGGTTTTCTGGGCATCATAATTTTACTTGTAATTCTCATAATTGGTATCATATTTATTTTGCCGCCATTGTTAGGAGTGGTATCTTTTATCGGTAATATATTCGGAGCAGATGACCGTTTCTTTACTTTATGGTATCTTAGTAGTAACTGGACAGGTGGAGATAATGCTATGTCTGCAGCACCTTTATATTTAGGTTTAATGGCTATTGCTGGAGCTTTCTTTATTATCGGAGCTATTGCTTTATGGTTTTATGTACTTAGAACAATAGAGGGTATTGATTCTATCCATTCTATAGAAATTGAAGAAAAAGAAAAGGAAGATACTAAATAACAATAAACAATATCAACAACATATAGATATGAAGACATTCATATTAAGTGCCTATAACAGGTGTAAACGTTACGCAGAAACAACTGATATTAAATCTAAACTCTGTAATAGAACGTGGATAGTGTTTAATGATGGAGGCGAGCGCGAACTATATAAATTTAGGGAAGATGGTACAATTTATATCATTTTATCGGGGTGTGCTACTAAGGGAACTTGGGAATATGATCCCTCCGATAAATCTATGATAATAACTGCCGCAAATCAATCATATATGGTTCATCCTGGAATGCATGAAGATATATTGATGGCGCTGCAGATAGATGGAACAGAAGAATGTGCTTTTTTGATAGATGAGAATAATGCCCTAAAATTTGCGCCAAAGACAAGGACAGAATTAATTCAGTATTTTGAAAACAAAGAACAAAAAAAACTTCAAGAGAAACAAAAGAGTCAATCATTAGAAGCAAAGTGGTTATTAGTCGAGGCTCTTAGGCTTAATGCACAAGAAAAAGAAAGAGTAGAAGCAAAAAGAATAGCACAAGAAAAGAAACAAAAAAAAGACTATGAAATAGCTCTTTGTACCCGTTTCAAGCAATACTTGGATAATAATGGTTTCAAGCACTTAGAAATAAGTCAAAAGAAGAAAAAAGATAACATAGGTTGTTTAAATATGATTATATTTCTATTAATTATAATTTTACCTGTTTGTATTATGTTTGAACCGTTTGATGATAACTATTATAATAAGAGTTTTTTTGAAAAGTCTATTCTATTCTTTCTGAGATTTATAGCTGCCCCATATTTATTGTTATTTATTCAGAACTTATTAATTCGCATTCCAATTTTGGCTGCGTTAACTCATTTTAATGATAAAAGAATTAATAAATATTTCGAGAATCAGGTTATTAGATATGAGAGTCAGTTTTCAATGAGTCTCAATGATAAGGAAATCGTTAATAAATACGTTGACCAATTGAAAAAAGATATTTCAATCCCTGTGGATTCCTAAGATTATTGTAATTGAGAAGAAGATGGGCTGCTTTCAGTTTATGGTTTTAAATTTCTTGAAGCCATAACCTGTTTTCAGTTTATGGTATTAAATTTTCTTGAAGCCGCAATCTGCTTTCAGTCTGCGGTTTCGGGATTTCTCATGAACGATATTAGATTTTTATTATCTTCCATATTGTATCGTAAGCCTATTCCTGGTCTCAGGAGTAAGACCAGAGTCAAAACAGCTATACGTTTGATACATTTTTTGACGAAGAGCGTTCTGGAAAGACATTAATAAGTTACAATTGCGTCAAAAGCACTCTCTAAAGTGCGGAAAAATGTAAGTTTTCTTGGAAATATCTGCGGATTTTTGTAGATTTGCGCCGAAATAAGTGCGGAAAAATGTAATGAAAAGACTTTTTTACGTGCAGAAAAATGGCGTAAACAGATGAAAAGATTTGTATATCAGCAGATATTGGACTGGAAGAATAGTTCGACACGAAAACCATTGGTCTTGAATGGCGCTCGTCAGGTTGGAAAGACCTGGCTGCTCAAGGAGTTTGCCCAAAAGGAATATGCAAAGATGGCATACGTGGTGTGTCGTAAGAATCCTGTGGTGAAGGAGATCTTTAAGGTCGATTTCAACATGGATAGAATCTTGCGAGCTTTGCGAGCTTTGACAGGAGTGGATATTACTCCAGGCGACACCTTGATTGTGCTCGATGAGATTCAGGATGTACCAGAGGCATTGGAAGCGCTGAAGTATTTTAGGGAGGATGCCCCAGATTATCATGTGGCAGTGGCAGGATCGTTGCTCGGATTGTCTATGCATGAGGGAACATCGTATCCCGTCGGACAGGTCAACACCATCAATATCTATCCAATGAACTTCGAGGAGTTCCTTTTGGCAAAAGAAGAGGAGCAACTTCAGAGTCTGTTGGCATGGAAGGATTATCAGACAACGAACCTGCTGCATGAGAAATTAACCGACCTGTTACGACAGTATTACTATGTGGGTGGAATGCCAGAAGCCGTTCAGGAATATGTAACCACAGAGAATCTGCAAAAGGTGCGCGAAATACAACAGGAAATCTTGAGAGGCTATGACATGGATTTCTCGAAACATGCACCTGCTGATCAGGTTGCCAGAATCCGTATGGTTTGGCAAACGATTCCTTCACAACTGTTTCGCGAAAACAAGAAGTTTATCTTTGGCGCAGTGAATAAGGGCTCGCGTGCAAAGGATTTCGAGATTGCCCTGCAATGGCTCTGCGATGCGGGATTAGCGTACCGTGTGCAGCGAGTTTCGAAGCCAGAACTTCCGCTGAAAATTTATGTCGAGATGAATGCATTCAAGCTTTATCTGCTTGACGTTGGTTTGCTTGGAGCAATGGCAGAAGTGCAACCTTCACAGATATTGGTCAATAACGACATCTTTAAGGAATATAAAGGTGGTATGACCGAACAGTATGTGCTTCAACAGAAGAAGAGTCGGGGCATCGATGGTATCTATTATCATACTACTGATGCTTCCCGATTAGAGATTGACTTCCTGATGCAGCGCGATGGTGCATTGCTCCCGATAGAGGTCAAGGCAGAAGGTAATGTTCGCAGTAATTCGTTAACCGCTTTTTTAGGCAATAACCCAGGATTGCGTGCCGAACGTTATTCTATGTTGCCTTACGTTGAGCAGGAATCATTGACAAATGTGCCATTGTATGCGGTATAGGTCTGCCGTCGGTCGAAAAAGATATTTCTGCATTTTCCGAATTCGGAACGCTCAAATTATGGCACAAAACCATAGACAGGGACAAGGTTATGGTTTTGCGCTTGTCTGAAGCCATAGACAGGAACGAGGTTGTGGTTTCGTTCTTGACTGAAACCATAGACAGGAACGAGGTAATGGTTTCGTTCTTGACTGAAACCATAGACGGGTACAAGGTTATGGCTTTGCGAAAGTACAAAGCCACAATGGAATAATTTGAGTTGTTTACATTTACGCGACTTTGACATATAGTTTTGGAGACCTCATAATAAAGAGGTAAAAGGCAATGACAGAAATGGATATTGAACGCTTCGTTGAAGCTCAGGACAGTGAGTATAGCGGATATGCGCAGGCTTTGCGTGAGATGCAGAGGGGTGAGAAGTATGACCACTGGATCTGGTATATCTTCCCGCAGTTGCGTGGATTAGGTCATAGTGGCAATGCAAACTTCTACGGCATCGAGGATCTGCAGGAGGCAAAGGAATATCTGAAGCATCCAGTTTTAGGAACTCGATTAAGAGAGATAACGGAGGTTGTATTGGGTCATGCCGATGATCGTCTTGCCATTGAACTGATGGGCAGCGAGATCGATGTGCTGAAACTGAAATCTTCAATGACGCTTTTTGATAAGGTTTGTCCGAATGATATCTTTGGAGACGTGCTTGATACGTTCTATGACGGAGAACGGTGCAGACGAACTTTGCAAATCCTTGGATAATTAGAGCGATATTCTCATACATAAAGTCTTATGAAGATTACAGCCGCTTACACGTCTGATAAAAGAGGCATTCCCCTTATAAAAGAACTGTTTTTTGATATGGCATTATTTGAACTCGTAAACTGTAAGTCCATCAAATCTGTCCTCAAGACTATTCGCATTAAGGCAGAAAATTTTGGCATTCTCAAACATGAAGAAGTAAATGATGCGGAGTTCTCTGACCAAATATTGATAGAAGAATGGAAGGCTTATCGGAAATCCGTTAAGGGACTGAGTGATGTCCTTAACCTGGTATTAGGTAGGTGGACATTAGGAGAGACTCATGGTATAGGTCATTGGAAAAGAGTTTATGAAAATGGCTTGAGGCTTATGACGAAAGAGACTGATCCTGCTGTGCTTCTATATTTTGCCTATCTGCATGACTCTTGCCGTTCTGATGATGGAGAAGACAAATATCATGGCGAACGAGCCGCTGAATGGATAAAGTCCATACGGCATACCTATCTGCAAGAGTTGTCCGATGAGCAGTTCGTTCTGTTGCAGGAGGCTTGTAGGCTGCACACAACAGAAGAGCGCACGGGTAATCCAACCATTGATGCGTGTTTTGACGCAGATCGATTGGATCTCTGGCGAGTGGGTATCAAGCCTGATCCAAAGAAGATGGCTACAAGAAAGGGTGCAGAACTTGCCGAGCGTATCACTGATAAAGAAATGGAAAGATTGTGCAGATCAATATTCTATTAATCTGTATTTCCTTCTACTTTTTTATGATGCTATGAGGTAATGTGTTTAACCATGTTACGTTTTAAAAAGTGCTCTACAGGACCTCCAGAGGGTATTTGTTTACCTTTTGGAGGTTTTTTCATTTATATATGGAACCTCTCGAAGGTAATTTTGATTTGTACTAACCATTAAATATTTTGTTTATGCAGAACAACGCAAACAACAAGCAGACAGTGATGAACGACAATCAGGAGAAGGCGGCTAACGGTCTCTCACTCTTTGAGATTCGAAAGGTCGTTGCTGACCAGATGCATGGCTACGGTAGTGTGGACGGCCTGAGCGTAACCAAGCTTGTCAAGTTGCTTGGAAGTGCCATTACTTCCAAAAAAGCTGAGTATGACCTCTCGTTTGTCAAGGATGATGGTGTCTGGTATATCGATCTTCCTAACTGGCCATGGAAGCGTGACAACCTGGCAATGGTCTGTGGCGCTGATAAGATGCTTGACCTGCTGGCTGCTACTCCAGAGAACGATAAGGGTCTCAATCGCGTCAGAGTGCATGTGAAACCTGCGAGTACTCCTGTTGACCATGATACTTTTCAGCAGATGCTCAAGGAGAATTGGGTTGAGCTGAAGCAGCAGGACGCTTCTCTTTCAGGTGGTGCTACCTACACGCTGAAGGGCAAGATCGATGCTGACTTCAAGATGAAGGACTACTGGACAGGAGAGAGTAAGCCTCGTACCCTCTGGCTTTGTCCGGTGACACTCTTCATCTTTGGAGAGTATCCTAAGTATTTCTATGGCCGAGTGATCAAGTGATCGCTCGTGCCAGATTTTACACCTATTATAATATATATAATCCATAAACTGATGATTGTTTTGTAACACAGAAGAGTTTACTTTTTTAGGAGAAATGCATTTATTATTGCAACAGAGTTATAAACAAACTAAATTTCATCTTTATGCTGACACAGAAGAAAGTTTTGACATTCAATCGCGAGAAGAACAACCGCTGGTATGTTGAGTGCAAGGAGTGGGAGGAGTTGCAGACCAAACACTTCCGCAAGACTCATACTTATGAGGACGGCAAGACTCTGTTTTACGAGGACGAACAGGACTTCTCAAATCCGATGGATGATCACACCAAGCATCCTGATTGGCGTGACCCTCATGAGGATCTGATGATGGATGCTTCTTTCGAAGCCCTCCTTCAGAAGATGGCAGCAGGAACGCAACAGGTGAAGATGGAGGTGATCTCCTACGGCTGGGTCTCGAACACTTACACTCACTACTACCGTTCTGGGTACGATGAGAATGGCGCCAGCTACGAGTTGCGCTTCAAGGCAGACCTGCCAGCCCGCATCCGTCTAACCCCTATCTGTCTCTTCCTCTTCGACGGTTATCCTGAGCATTTCCATGGCAAGTTGATCAAATGATCCTTGCCATCACACCCGACATACCCAGCGAATAATTAACATAAACCATACTTAACGAAGATGAAAGTATTGAACAATATTATTAACACAATCATGAAGAAGACCGAAGAAACTATCGACTATCTGAACCTTGATCCTATGAAGGAGGCCAAGCTGCTGTATGATGACGGTAAAGCCAAAGAGGCTTACGACGCTTTTCAAGCCATCGTTACAGAACAGCCGAAAAATGGATATGCCCATTACTATATTGCAATGATCCTTCTGCGCAGTAATCTCCTGGGTGAGGCATTGAAGGCCTTCAATAATGCCATCAGGTGGCTACAGGATGACAAGGAATGGCTATCTTTCTGCTTTGCCAACCGAGCCCGTCTCTATGAGTCGCTGGGAGACAAGGATCAGGTGCTGTTGGATCTGGAAGAAGCTATCCGTCTTGCTCCAGAGTGTGGCTATCCGATTGGCGTCCGTGCCAGATTCTATCAGGATACACAGCAGTATGAGCTTTCGGATCAGGACTTCAAACATCTCACTGAACTCCTTCCTGGAGACGCTCAGCCACATTTTGGAATTGGCTACAATGCCTTCCTTCAGGAGAAATATGAAGAAGCAAAGGTCCATCTGGAATATGCCATCAAGCTTGACCCAACCTCTCCATTTTCGTATGCCCTGATGGGAGAGTGTCTGGAAAAACAAAAAGATTTCAAAGGTGCCATCGAAAATTACATTCATGCGCTGAAGCTTGAGAATGGAAACACGGAAGCAGAGCAGAACCTGATCTTTTCGATTCCATGGGAATATGAAGAGCAGATTGTCTCCCAGCTTGAAATCCTGAGTCGTAAGGAGAGCAATAATCCTTATTGGCCACATGTGCTGGGCAACTTACACCTCTGGCACAAGAAGAGTCTCGAATCTATCCCCTACTATGAGGAGTCATTCAGGCGCTACGGCATTCCGATGACACTGGCTAACATTTCGCGAGCCTATTATCAAGCCAGCAAATATCTTAAGGCCCGTTACTATGCAGGCAAGGCCATCGAGATGGATCCGTGCAATGACAATGCACAGGCTGTTCTTGCTCAGACGCTCATGAACATGGAACTCTTCGATGAGGCACGTCAGGCTATGGAGAACTATCTGCCGTATGCTCCGGAGAATCCGAGCATCCATTACCAGCTAGCAGAAGCACTGCGCTTCTGTGGAGATTTGAACAAGGCCCTTGAGGAGGCCGATATGGTGGTGCGTATGATTCCTTCGGATGATAGAGGTTATTATATACGTGCCAAGATACAGTATGATTTCGGCAATTTCGAAGCAGAGCGTGAAGATTTGGAGAAGCTTCTCACTATTCTTCCTGCAGAGAGACGCCTTTACAATTCTGTCCGCTGCAAGTCTTTGCTGATGTTGGAAAGAGTCGATGAAGCCAAGCAGGAACTCGAAAAGGATCATGAAGAGTTCTTTGATTACTATCTTGATTCCGCTGTCGCTGCAGCTATGTCGGGAGAGGAGGCCAAGGCTACAGAGATGCTTCGATTAGCATTTGAGAATGGCCTGATCCGTTTCAAGATGCTTCGCAACACACCGCTTATGGAGCCTCTCCGCCAGCTCCCTGAGTTCGAGCAGATGTTGTCGAATTATGAGATGCTCTATCATGCCACTCTTGCAGAAGATGCGTTGAATGAGCCAGAGGCAGAAGGTGGTATAGTGCCATTTACACGTGATGGAGATATGATTAGTGTCAGGGGAGAGGTCAACGGACTTCCGCTGAAATTTATCTTCGATACCGGAGCGTCGGATATTACGATTTCTTCAGTTGAAGTGGCCTTTATGCTTAAAAATGGCTTTCTTGAGGAGCCAGATATGGGTGGCGTGCAGAACTATCGAACCGCATCAGGCGAACTTGTGGAAGGAACGGTCGTCAATCTCCGCGAGATGAAACTTGGAGGAGTCACGTTTCTGAATATTCGAGCCGCTATCATCAAAAATCAGGAGGCTCCGCTGCTGCTCGGACAGTCAATGCTGGCACGAATGATGGTGTTTAATGTTAATAATGAGGATAAGACCATCGACTTTGTTACACATTCGCCTTTTTATAATGTTTATGACTTACAATGTCTGGCATGGGTTGCTGAGCAACAGCATGATGATATTAAGGTCAGAAAGATAAAAGATTTAATTAGGAAAATCGAAAATAGTTTGAAAACGGACGAATAAAAAAAGGCAACAGGGGAGAGCCCGTCGCCGAAGGCTCTCTCCTGTTGCTGGATTCCGGTACGCAATTTCTTCATGATGCGAGACTTGAGCGTGATCGCTACTCTGTCGGTATTGTAGCCCAGTCTATGGGCCAGCTCACGCATCGAGGTCTTTGAACCATCGGTCTCGTAATAGCCCATCAACAAGGCTGCTTCCTTGGGAGTAAGTTTCTCAAGCTCTTTCTCCATCATGTCGAGCTTTTTGTGCTCGGCCCTTCTGCACTCCTCCAGGAATTCTTCCCAAGACTGGGCTTCCACCTCGAAGGCTGTGAGTTCTTCCGAAGTAAAAGAGTCGTCGTCGAAGGAAGGATTCCTGACTTCGTACTGCCTTTTACGGAGGTACTCATGTGCCTTGTAGCTGCATACCTTTGCAAGGTAGGCCGACAACTTTTCCGGCACATCGTGCATTTCACCAACCGTGAGCTTATCCATAAGGAGCACCCACGCGTCTTGCAAAATGTCATCGGCATCGAACTCGGGGATCGAGTAACGGTGCGTCAGAAGGTTCATTACTGCTGAACGGTTCTTTCTGTCGAACTCGTTCATAATCTTCACACTCTCATCTTTCAATAAGATCATTAAGATATTGACTGTTGGTTATCCCAGCACC
This sequence comes from Bacteroidales bacterium, assembly GCA_045628985.1. Taxonomy (GTDB): domain Bacteria; phylum Bacteroidota; class Bacteroidia; order Bacteroidales; family UBA3663; genus Liminaster. The sequence continues at coordinate 43,009 of JAZQQH010000011.1, forward strand.
CCATAGTCGTTATGGGACTTTGGGATGGGACAAAGATAATTGTTTTGAATGCAAAAACCAAATTTTAGCATATTATTTTAATAAAGAATAGGCATAAGAAGAGAATTTGCTCCTTCTTATGCCTATTTTTTCACCCCAAAGTTCTTCCTATAGGATGTAGAATAATAATTTAGTCGGCCATCAACTTACGATAACGTGCGCGCTTCGGCTCTTCGGTGCCGAGGCGCTTTGCTTTATGTATCTCATACTCAGTATACGAACCTTCGTAGAAGTATACCTCGCCATCGCCTTCAAAAGCGAGGATATGAGTACAGATACGGTCGAGGAACCAGCGATCGTGGCTGATGACTACTGCGCAACCTGCGAACTGCTCGAGGCCTTCCTCCAAAGCGCGGAGGGTGTTGACGTCGATATCATTGGTTGGCTCATCGAGGAGGAGCACGTTGCCTTCTTCCTTGAGTGCCATAGCGAGGTGCAGACGGTTGCGTTCACCACCAGAGAGGACACCACAGAGCTTGTTCTGATCGGCTCCATTGAAGTTGAAGCGACTGAGGTAAGCGTGGACATTGACGTCCTTGCCACCCATGCGGATGAGCTCGCTGCCACCGCTGACAACATCGAAGATTGACTTTTTAGGATCGATGTCCTTGTGCTGCTGATCAACGTATGCCAGCTTGACGGTCTCGCCTGTGGTGAAAGTACCTGCATCGACCGTCTCTAGGCCCATGATCATGCGGAAAAGGGTGGTCTTACCAGCGCCGTTAGGACCGATGATACCTACGATGCCGTTAGGAGGAAGCATGAAGTTGAGGTCTTTGAACAAAACCTTGTCGCCGAAGGCCTTTGCAACATGCTCAGCCTCAAGGACCTTGTTGCCAAGGCGTGGTCCATTCGGGATGAAGATCTCGAGCTTCTCTTCACGCTCCTTCTGCTCCTCATTGAGCATTTTATCGTAGCTGTTAAGACGGGCCTTGCCTTTGGCCTGACGAGCCTTAGGTGCCATGCGAACCCATTCGAGCTCACGCTCCAAGGTCTTGCGGCGCTTTGAAGCTGTCTTCTCTTCCTGTGCCATGCGGGTGGTCTTCTGGTCGAGCCAGCTTGAATAGTTGCCCTTCCAAGGGATACCCTCGCCACGGTCGAGCTCGAGGATCCACTCAGAGACGTCATCGAGGAAGTAACGGTCGTGAGTTACTGCAATGACGGTACCTTCGTACTGCTGCAGGTGCTGCTCCAACCAGTCGATACTCTCGGCATCGAGGTGGTTGGTAGGCTCGTCGAGGAGCAATACATCCGGCTTCTTGAGGAGGAGTCGGCAGAGAGCCACACGGCGGCGCTCACCACCAGAGAGGGTGCTGACATTCCAGTCGCCAGGAGGACAGTTGAGTGCGGCCATCGCACGGTCGAGCTTGGAATCGATGTTCCAGGCGTCGGTACTGTCGATGATATCCTGAAGCTCTGCCTGACGGTTGATGAGCTGATCCATCTTGTCAGGATCCTCCAGATATTCTGGTTCGGCAAACTTCATGTTTACCTCTTCATATTCTGCCAATGCATCATAGATATGCTGCACGCCTTCCATGATATTCTCCTTGACGGTCTTGGTCTCATCGAGCTTAGGATCCTGCTCCAGATAGCCTACTGAGTAGCCAGGGCTCCATACGACCTCACCCTGTGAAGGCTGGATAATGCCAGCGATGATCTTCATCAAGGTCGACTTACCAGCACCGTTCAGACCGATGATACCGATCTTTGCACCATAGAAGAACGAGATATAGATGTTCTTAAGGACGGTTTTCTGGGTCTGTGGGATTGTGTGGGTACAATTTACAAGCGAGAAGATGATTTTCTTGTCGTCTACTGTTGCCATATTATATATATTTAATAATGTGTAATCGGAAAACTTTGCAAAGATAGGGCAATTTCCTTTAAAAACCAATTTTAAATCCCAAATCCCGACTTCGATCGACGTGAATTGCGCAAAAAGACTTGTACAATCGGTTGAAATGATAGGCAAAGATGGCAACGGAGCGCGAAAATGGGCCTAAAGTCATCGAAAAAGCAGTTTTTTCAAAAATACTTTCAAAATAATTTGGTTTGCTCTCGAAAACCCGCTATCTTTGCACCCGCTAAAACGGAAGAACGCAAGTTTGACGAATTAGCGACGATCTTTGAAGTGATGAAATTGACAATAAAATTTAGCAAGTACATACTTGGGTAGAGCAGTGTAAGCTTTACCGTCAATAACTGAA
>JAZQQH010000012.1:0-6559 GCA_045628985.1 Bacteroidales bacterium
CCTCGACGATTTCTATAACGAGAAGCTCATCTTCTACGGCTATACAGGCATGGCTTACGACGGCTTCAAGCTGGGTGAGTTCGTAATCCTTACCTATGGTGCATCGATTGCCCCATTCCGCTGCTACCTCTACTATAAGAATATAGAGGAGTTCCCAGTTGATATCGACGTAGTGACCAAGAAGGCTCCTACTCGCGCCCTGACCGATGGCGACACCCCAGATCAGAAATACTCCCGTGAAGACATGCCAGAGCAGATCCAGATCGTCCTGAAGGGCGCCAACGGCGAGACCGGCATCGCAACCTTCGACAACGAGACCGGTGAGCTCCGCTTCCACGGCTGGTATGATCTCAACGGCAACCGCGTAGATGAGAACTATCTGGGTGTACGCGTGGGCGGTGGCAAGAAGGTCATGATTAAAGAGTATTAAAATGTAATTAAAGAGGAGTGAAAGGGGAGTGAAAGGGACGTTTGTGTCAGATCGTCCGACAATTCTACCCATAAAAACAACGGCGAAACCGATACAAACGTCCCTTATATCCCTTGTATCCCTTATATCCCTTGTATTCCTTAATATATAAAATATGAGAAAACTTTACACAACACTTCTTCTGTCCCTCGCCTGCCTCTCCGGCGCATGGGCACAGCAAGACGCCATCAGGGTGTCGAATTTAAATGATTTCCGTGAGGCTCTGAAAAACTCGAAAGCTAACATCGTACTCGAGGATGACATTGACTTCGGAGGCAATTATTACAAGTTATTTACCCGTAGCAACAAGTTCCGTGGTACGATCGATGGCAATAAACATAGTATCAAGAATTTCAAGATGGGGTTGGAAAACGACATAGAATATTATGGCCTTATCCAGTTTGCAGAGGGTGCTACCTTCAAGAACCTGACGCTCGACAACATAATCGTCAAGGGTAAAGAATGTGTGGCAGGCCTGGTGGGCAATTCTAAGAATTGTAAATACGAGAACATCTATCTCAAGAACTCTGAGATTACTTACTATAGCAATGCGACTTATATAGGTGGTCTCGTCTACGCATCAGATCATGACACCTTCACCTCCTGTACGACCGACAATAATACCAGCGTCAGAGCTAGCGAATTCGCTGGTGGCCTGGTGTACGAAGCTACAGTTTCAGTCTTTACCGATTGCATAAATAGAGCAGAGGTATCAGGTGTCTTTGGTAGGGTTGGCGGCATCGTGGCCTACGATAAATACTCTATTTTCACCCGATGCGTCAATAGCGGTTACGTGCATCATGCCAGCGAATATTTCAAGACTGATGATGAGCTGGGCGGCATTGTTGCTGTAGCTTCAAGTTCATACCTCCAAGAATGTATCAACCAAGGCAAGCTCTACTGTGAGGATCAGAACGGTGGCGGCATCGTAGGTTCCGGCAAAGACGTAGACATCATCAACTGTCTCAATATGTCGCAGGAACTGATGTTCAGCCAACCTACCTGTGGTGGTATCATCGGTTATGCTGAGAATAGTAGGGTGTCCAGCTGTCTGTCGAACGCTGACTATCCGCTCATCGGCACGGAGAAGAGCATGAAAGCTAATTCGGGCAACAACTACCGACTGGAGATCGGCAATCACAAAACCAGCGACTGGGTGATGAACGTAAGCGAAAAGCAGATGGCTTCGGGCATCGTGGCTCGCTGGCTCAACAATAGCAATGACAACCGCATGAAATTCAAGCCGACATGGTATCAGATATACATGCAAGATAAATACCCTCACCCATCTAATATAGGATTAGAACTCTATGAGTTTGTTATAGAAACGCATCATATCGATGGCTGTGTACTTATCAGCGACGCCAGCGAGTTATTGGAATTCGCTAAGAAGGTCAACAACGGAGATCAGTTCGCCTGTGCAAAACTGGGCGATGACATCGACCTCTCTTCTTACGATAACTGGATGCCTATCGGCAACAGCAAGAACCCCTTCCGTGGCAGCTTCGACGGCATGGGTAATACCATCCGTGGCCTGAGAGTCTCAATCGATAGCAACGATGACGGCGCAGGTCTCTTCGGTGTGGCTGGTGCAGGTGCTGACATCCACGATATCAACCTGGCAGACAACTGTATGGTCAGCAATACAGGCGATGGCGGTGCTGCAGGCATCCTGGGTCGTGTCAGTATCGGATCGGCCTGGGGCAACGTAGTCATCGAGAGCTGTAGCAGCCACGCCATGGTTAGCGGCAACAAGCATGCAGGCGCTATATTGGGCCGTATCACTACAAGCGATAAGAACAAGAACGTCATGACATATATCAACGCCTGCTATAACATGGGCAAGATCTATGCCTCAGAGGGCAATAGCGGCCTACTCTGCGGTTATACACAGAACAGCGGTTATATCACCAACAGCTGGGCTGGCGGTTTTATCGGTTCGTGGAAAGCGAACGATACAGTTCCATACGACAGCAAGAATCCTTCAGGAGAGAAAGAGTACTTCGCTGGATATGACAAGAATATCTCCATCGCAAACTGCTATACCACCCAATCAACCTGTGCAGAAAATGATGCCTCACAGATGGGCGTTGAGAAAATTGACGATAGTGCTCTCAGCAGCGGTGAGCTCACCTATAAGCTTAATTGTTTTGAGACTGTAGGCAACCTGAGCTTCTATCAGAAGATCGGTCAGGATGCTATTCCTATGAACAGATGGAGTGGCGGAGTTACCGTCTATGCATACCTCGTAGACAACCAACTGTATTATACCAACGATGATGAACTTAGTGCGTTCGACACCTACGGTCCTATCCGTGTGAAGAAGGATAATAGCCTGGCATTGCTTGACGGCGACTCAAAGAGTACTGTCGCTTTCGACAAGGAAATCACTGTACGCAAAGCAGAGTTCATCCGCAAGTTCAAGGCCAACGTACCAAGCACCTTAATGTTGCCTTTCTCGGCTGAGATCGGCACGGAGAACCATGTACACTTGTTCACCTTAGAAGAGATGAAGAAGGACTATTCAGAAGAGTATGAAGACTATTATGAATGGGTGGCTGTGATGAAGGAGGTGGAAGACGGCAAGATCGACGCCTACACTCCTTATCTCGCCCTGTTCGACGAAGATACCGATGTCATGCGCTTCAATGATGTAACCCTGAAGCCAGCTAAGACAGCTGTAACAGAGCGTGACGACTGGTGCTTTGTGGGTCAGAGTACCTATCGCGAGATCACCATCGACGATTTCTTTAACGATAAGCTCTACTACTATGGCTATACAGGCATGGAGTACGACGGCTTCAAACTGGGTCAGTTTGCAATGCTGACCTATGGTGCATCGATTGCTCCATTCCGCTGCTTCCTCTACTATAAGAACTTAGATAGGGTCCCTGGTTCTTGGATCGACATTGTAACCAAGAAGGCTTCTACCCGCGCCATGACCGACGGTGACAACGAAGGTGGCAAAGTCAGCCGTGAAGACATGCCAGAGCAGATCCAGATCGTCCTCAAGGGCGCCAACGGCGAGACCGGCATCGGCAAGATTGACACCGAGACCGGTGAGTTCCGCTTCCAGGGCTGGTATGACCTCAATGGCAACCGTGTGGAGGAAGGCTACCAGGGCGTGCGCGTCGGCGGTGGCAAGAAGGTTATGATTAAAGAGTATTAAAATGTAATTAAAGAGGAATGAAAGGGGAGTGAAAGGGACGTTTGTGTCAGATCGTCCGAGAATACTACCCACAAGACAAAGGCGAAACCGATACTATCGTCCCTTTCGCTCCTTTTTCACTCCCTTTTCACTCCCCTTTAACTCCCCTTAATAAAATATAATATGAGAAAACTTTACACCACATTTCTGCTGTCCCTCGCCTTCCTCTCCGGCGCATGGGCACAGCAAGACGCCATCAGGGTGTCAAATGTAAGTGATTTCAAAGAGGCTCTGAAAAAACCGAATGCTAACATCGTACTCGAGGATGACATTAACATCGGAGGCGGAGGCTTCATCTTCTTTGATGAAGACAACAAGTTCCATGGTACGATCGATGGCAATGGCCATAGTATCTGGAATTTCAAGCTGGACACCCATGGAAAAGGCGATGGCTCAGTATATTTTGCCATGATCCAATATGCAGAGGGTGCTACCTTCAAGAACCTGACGCTCAACAGTGCAAACATCATGGGTTACACGGCGACGGCAGGTCTGGTGGGCAATTCTAAGAGGTGTACCTACGAGAACATCAATATCAAGAACTCTGTGATTCATGACAATATCTTTTGTGTAGGTGGCCTTGTCTACGCATCAGATCATGACAACTTCACCGGCTGTACGACCGACGATAAAACCACCATTAGCGGTGAGAGCTACGCTGGTGGACTGGTGTACACAGCTACACTTTCAGTCTTTACCGATTGCATGAATAGCGCAGATGTATCAAGTAATTATGGTAAAGTTGGCGGCATCGTGGCCACGGATAAATACTCTATCTTCACCCGATGCACCAACAGCGGTTACGTGCATCATGCCAGAGAAAATAAGAATGATGATGAGCTGGGTGGCATTGTCGCTGAAGCTACAAAATCATACCTCCAAGAATGTGTCAACCATGGCAAGCTCTACTGTGATGATGAGAATGGTGGCGGCATCGTAGGCATCGGCAAAAACGTAGACATCGTCAACTGTCTCAACACGTCGCATGAACTGAAGTTTGGTCACTCTACCTGTGGTGGAATCATCGGTTATGCAGAGAATAGTAGGGTGGCCAGCTGTCTATCGAACGCTGACTATCCGCTCATCGGCACCGAGAAGAGCATGAGCTCTGCTTCGGGCAACAACTACCGTCTGGAGATCGGTAACCACAAAACCAGCGACTGGGTGATGGGCGTAAGCGAAAAGCAGATGGCTTCGGGCATCGTGGCTCGCTGGCTCAACAACGGCTATAATAACCATTGGAATAGCAAGCCGAAATGGTATCAGCAGGTCAATAACGATGAATGCCCTTACCTGCCTACTGGATCAGATCTTAATGAGCACGTTGTTGAAATAGATGATATCGAGGGCTGTATGCACATCAAAACAGCTGACCAGCTCATGGAGTTTGCCAAGAAAGTCAACAGTGGTGATCAGTTCGCTTGTGCTGTGCTTGATGCGGACATCAACCTCCACGACTACGACTGGACACCTATCGGCACCGACCAGAGCCGCTTCCGTGGCTGTTTCGACGGCAAGGGCCATACCATCAAAGGCATTTGGCACGTAATGAACAGCGACGCTGACGGCGCTGGTATCTTCGGCGTGGCTCATACCGGTGCTGAGATCCGCAACCTCAAAGTTAAAGACTGCACGTTTGTCAACAATGGTGATGGCGGTGCTGCAGGCATCCTCGGCCGTGTCAACATCGGTTGGGCTTGGTCTAACGTCGTCATTGAGAAATGTGGCACAAGCGCTAGCGTAGCCGCCAACAAGCACGCAGGTGGTATCTTAGGCCGTGTCACGACCGGCGATAAGGACCGAAACGTCAAGATCTTTATCAACAAGTGCTTCAATACGGGCACCATTGTTGCCCATAACAGCATGAGTGGTCTCTTGTGCGGCTATACCAAGAACAACGCTTATATCACCAATTGTTGGTCTACCGGTTTTATCGATATTAAGGAAAAGAATGATCCTACCCCTTATGACAAGAAAAATCCTTCAGGCGAGATAGAATACTTTGCCGGATACGATCAGAGGATCTACTTCGAAAACTGCTATTCTATCGATCCTTACAAGATAGAAGAAAAGGACAACCAGAATGGCGTTGTAAAGATGACCTCTGAAGACCTCGCCAACGGTAAGCTCACCTACTATCTGAATCGCTTTGCTACAGAGGGTGACCTCGACTGGTATCAGAAGATCGGTAAGGATGAGTATCCTATGCTTAGTTCACGTGGTGGCGACGTTGTCTATGCATACTCGAGCTACGGAAATGAGGCTTATACCAACGATAAGGATCAGAGCGAATTCTTGCAGTTTGGCCCTATCCGCGTCACGAAGGACTATAGCATGGCATGGCTCGATGGTAACTCTACGAGCGATCTCACCCTGCAGGAAGGCTTCACGGTAGAGAATGCATCGCTCAACCGCAGCTTCAAGGCTCGCGTACCATCTACGCTCGTCCTGCCGTTCTCGGGCAAATTCAAGTACAGTAAATATGCCAAGTTCTTCACCTTCAGCGCTATGACCTATGACAAGGAGAGCAATAAGTATACTGCAGTGATGGATCAGACAGAAAACGAGTTCAAGGCTTACACTCCTTATCTCGTCTTCTTCTCTGACGATACCGAAGCCCTCGAATTCGACCGTGTAAACATCGAGCCAGTGGCACCTGCGGTAACCCAGCAGAAAGATTGGTACTTCATCGGCACTACCGGCTATAAGGTCCTCGGCCTCGATGACGAGGAAAGCCAGTATTACTACGGCTACGCAGGCATGGAGTTCGACGGCTTCAAGCTCGGAGAGTTCTCACGTCTGGGCGAAGGTGCATCGATCGCACCATTCCGCTGCTACATGCGTCACATAGACAGCGCCGGTGCTCCTGACAGCTTCGACGT
>JAZQQH010000013.1:0-16575 GCA_045628985.1 Bacteroidales bacterium
AAAGCAGATGTTTGCCGCCAACTTCCTTCAGATTCCGTGTCGCCACGGACACCCTTGTCTTTGGCTGTAGCCTTCCCGTTATCAGGGCGGCTTAGGGACTTGCACCCGTTAGAGTATGCCCATGCTGGGCGAACAAGAAAAAAAACTCTGGGTGCACCCAGAGTTTTTTAACCAATAATCCTTTATCTGCTACGTTATTGTTGTGTCTCTACTACAACATTCTGAGTTGGAGCGAACAGCAAACTTGGATTCTTGACAGTCTCATACCATGTGGCATACTGAGTCGCATTCTGCACATAGTTTGAGAAATAAGTATATCCATCCTCAATCTGCTGAGACTCTTGCATCCATAGAACAATAGTAGGTACGCAGAACTTCTGAGGGATCATGCTCGTTCCTTTATCATCCTTATTATATGTACTATTAGGATCTTTAAGGATGTTTGACAACTGACCTGCCTTGCTAATCTGGAATTTCTGTCCTTGATTCATCACGTAAATCGTAATATCATCAGGATCGGATGAAGAAACATTCTCTATTCGATATACGCTGACAGCGCCAGTTTCTCCTCCGACATTAAGAGGAGTATCGCTAGAGTTACCCATCAAACGATGAGCCTCATAATTTCCCTCAGAATCATCATCAGGATCAACACCGACATAAATAGGTAACGTTCCTCCTGATGCCTGCAAGGTTATGATAGCGTCAAACTTTGCTGCAGGATCACCATCCCAATTACCAGCAGTTCGCTCATACATTACATCAAAGACGACATCATTGAAGTCAAAGTCAAAGGTATTTCCAAGGTCTTCGCACATAATACGTTTTGACGCAGAGAATCTATTGAAGGTACCTGGACTCACCTTCACAATCCAATCGATATACTTGCCATCTGCTTCGACATCTCCATCATCACCTTTTATAGAATGATAATCAAAGCCAATATACCAGCCATCATAATGGTGAACGTCACAACCATATTCACAAGCATCTTCCTCCTGTTCAATATCAAACACAATATGATACATACGATATCGGTCGAACACATCATGCTCTGAGACCGATCCATCAGCATGAGATGTCTTGTATGACCATGCTTCTGTACCAGCATTCTGGACATACTTTATAGAATGTGTTTCTCCATTAAAATCATTGATATGCTCCCAGCTACCGTCGATAGCTTGACATCCAAGCTGATCCATATTTCGCTGAGGCTCTTGAGGGAAACGCTCATTCCAGCAATCTACATATTGGATAAAGAACTCCGACCAATGAATCTCATCAGAAGGACGTACTGCTGTATTAAAATAATTAAATACATAATCCCTTTCTTCTGGAGTAACATCGCCAATAGCATTACCAACTTTATTAGCAAATTTATTCTGGAACTCAGAAACTTGGGTAGGATTATAGTATGTCGCAACATCTGTCATAGTTTTGTCAGTAGAATTTGTACCCACAAAATTACCATGCAGATGATGTGGCTGTCCTGGCACATTGAGTCCATAGGTCGCATACCACAGGTTACTCTGGGTATTAACTGCACGAGTTACAGATGAAATTTGAGCTCCAATGCTTCCAAATCCCCATGTATGATTTGGATCTACTACACCATATCGATCGGTGAAATTCTTCTGATATTCACGAAGAATAGCAGACTCGCGGATCTCCTCTTCAGTGAATCCTCTATCATCATCCTGACATGAAGCTAAGCTACCAGCAAGGATGGCAGCGAGAGAAAAATAATAAATCGATGTTCTTTTCATCATATTCATCACGATAAAATAGTTATACAAAAATAATACAGCAATAAGTATATATTTACGCCACAAAATTACGACAATCTCTTCAAATTAGCAAAAAAAAATGCGCTTTTTTTATAAAAGTGCTTAAAAAGAGAGCATTTTGAAACATAACAATACTATTTTTTGAAGTGTATGTTGCAAAAATAGGTTCAAAGTCAAGGGATTAGGAGGTCCTTACTAAAGGAGATCCTTAAGGGAGACTTGACTATTCACAATATGACTGTTAATGTTTTGCTGCATTCCAAAGCAGGAAATCAATGTTACAAGAACTGTGCTTCGTGTCTTCGTATTGGATATAAAAGCATTAACACGGTGCTCCAATTTCTCGCGTTCGGCTTTAGTCATCACATATTCTCCTCGAGAGAATTTCATCTCGCAAAGGTTTACGCGATGATCAGCACGGTCAATCACCAGATCAATCTGTGCACCTTTCTCCGTCGAGACAGGCGTTCGCCAACTATAGACGGCCGTTTGTATGCCACCTATTCCAAGCGCTTGCTTGATTTGCGGGATATGATTGAGACATAACATCTCGAATGCAAAACCACTCCATGCATTATATAGAGGAGAGTTCAGGCTATTTGACCAGAAATGCTCGTCCTGATATTTGCATTTGTCCTGTATGTGGTGGCAGAAGTGCAAGAAAGGATCGGTCAACTGATAACTGACCATACGCTTCTTGTCGTCGAAAGGCTGATACTGACGGATGAACCGACAGTTCTCAAGTTCCTGAAGCATACTTGTGAAACGTGCATTATTGTTCAGTTTCGTATCCTCAAGAAGTTCACTGCGTGTCAATCCTTTGCTTTTGGCCGAGAGCGCCTCAATGATACGCACATAGTCTTCACTATGCTTGAAAAGGGATTTGAACAGATTGTCTTTCTCTGCACGTAACTCGCCACTGACAGAGAAGATCAGGCGGTCAATATTCTGAGCGACACCTTCTTCTCTATTCATTAACGAGAGATAATAAGGAATACCTCCGAACACCATGTAGTAATCGAGGATTTCTCGTTCCCCATACTCGAACCCATTTGCTTCAAAATACTCCTTGCACTCTCTGAGCGAGAAAGGTTCGATCAGCATCTGATGTGTAACACGATTATGCAGGCCTCCATGATTGTTGATCAGGTTGTCGAGCATCCATGAAGCAGCACTGCCACAGGTGATAAGCTTGATATCCTGACGCGCAGATGCCCAATCATTCCAGAAATGCTCAAGCGCGCTCACGAATCCTGATCTGCTGGTATCGAACCATGGCAGTTCGTCGAAGAAGATGACTTTTTTCTCCATAGGAGCCCTCTCCAGATATAGCTTCAGCTGATCAAAAGCTTCCAACCAGTTGTCACAGCGGTCTGCAGGTGGATAAACTTTGCGAAGACTCAGATAGAAATTGAGCAACTGCTCTGATGTTCCGACATTCTCCATGCCAGTAATCTGCAAACAGGACTTGCCTGAAACAACGTTTCTGATAAGGAAAGTCTTTCCCACACGACGACGGCCATAGACAGCTACGAACTCAGATCTGTCTGAGTTCAAATAAGATTCAAGATCCTGCTGTTCTCTCTGTCGGCCTATTAATACTTCTTGCATGCTCTTAGATTTTATGGCGCAAAATTAGTAATTTATTTTTATTTCAGCAAGAAAATGACAAGAAAAGTGCTGAAACGAGGTTAAGAAAGCCACATTTCAGCACTTTTAAGAAACTAAAACTGCTGAAATGGGTATTTTCTAACCCTATTTCAGCAGTTTTAAACTTCATTTCGGGCGAAATCGATGCTTATTTAGGTCGATTTCGCCCGAAAACATCTTATTTTGCACTCATAAAGAGCTCGCTGCAAACTTGGCATCAACTGCATCGCGCTTAGCCGCGTCGGCAAAGTCGGAGACGGAGGTGGTGACGGGGGAGCGCATGAACTCGGGACGGTTGAAGGAGAAGGGGGTGAGGGTGTAGAAGGCGGGATTCTCCTGAGGGAGTTCGAATGGCTTATGGCACTGACCGTCAGGGGTGAAGTAGGCGATGTAGGGACGGGTGTAGTTGCCATCGTCACGACGAGAGGCGGTCATGAGCCAGCGGCCGTTGCTCGAGAAGGTCGGATAGGACTCGGAACAGCCGGAGTTGAGGTTGGCGAGGCGGACAGGACGATACGGACACGGGAGACTGTCGGCAGCCAGGGAGTCTGCAGGGAGTGGCTGGGTCAGGTCGATGGCATAGATGTCGGCGGCATGGTGCCAGACGTGGAAGCAGCCATAGGGAGCGCGCGAGAAGACAAGCCACTGACCGTCAGGCGAGAGGCGTGGCAAGGTGGCGCTCATGCTGTCGGCCGAGGCTGCATAGACGAGCTGGCGCTCACCGAACTGACGGGTGGCAGGGTCGAACGGAAGGCGATAGAGATCGTAGCGCACCTCGGTATAGTGCTCCATGGCTTCCTGCTCGGCATCTCCCCCATCGGCTCCGAAGCGGATATGTGCTGAACCGTAGTAGAGCCATCGACCATCGGGACTCCATGTCGGGAAGATCTCCATCTCCTCAGGGTCGGCCAGGATGTTGCAGACCTCGTTGCGATCGAGGTCATAGAGGATAAGGTCGCTGGCCGCATCGAACACCTCCACCTTGTCGTTGTGGATAGTGTGGAAGGTCTGAGCGGTCTTGTCGGTCGAGAAAGCGATGAGTGGCAACGATGGATGCCAGGCGGGATAGACACCGGCAGAGAGGGTCTCGGGGGTCTTGAGGTTGACCTTAACTGGCTGACCTCCATTGCGTACGATAAGAGTGCCACCCCAGTCCTTGCGCATGTGGAAGAGCATATTGTCGGCGCTATAGTTCTGGTAGCTGTGGCAGTTGATGCACTGGCCCTGGGTCTCGGTGGTGATACACATATTATTATATATATCGCGCGTAGAGAAGTCTTCGAGGCAACGCTGTTCGATGCGCAACTCCTCATAACCGACGTAAGAAGGCTGGATGAGACGATAGGAGATATAAGGGTCGATGCTATCGTTGGCCACGGTGATGGAGAAAGGGGTGAAGGCTATCCAACGGTCCTCAGAGTCGGAGGCGAAGACCTCGACCTGCATCTTGTCGCCACGCGTCTTGGCGAGGAGCTGGCGCCACTCGTCGGCATCGATCAAGACCTTCTGGTTGCTGCCATAGACGAAGGACGTGCCATCGGGCGCGGTGAAGCGTGCTACGATCTGATGCAAACCTGGCTCGAAGACGGTGAAGTTAAGCGGAGCGATGTTGCAGGGGATGGTGACGTCGGTATAGTCGGGACGGAGATGTGGCAGGCGGCCGGCTGGGGTCGAGGTGGGGGGAACCTGGGGACGAGAGCAGGAAAGGAGAAGGAAAAGGGTAAAGGGAAAAAGGAAAAATATAATTTTGCGCATGGTTTTTATATTATTCTGCACATGGAGTAAATTGAGTAAGTGGAGTGTGATTGACAAAAAGAAACTCCGTGTACTCCATTTACTCCATGTGATTAATATACATTTAGTATAGCGTACTATGATTGAAGTAATAGTACCACCAGTAGGTGTGACCGAACTTAGGTTTGAGCAGTTCACCGATCTCCTGCTGGCTCATGTCAGGACGAGCATGGGTGTTGGCATACTGATTGAAGAAGTCGAAGCGGTCGGTGACGTCCTTGGAATAATTGAAGCTGACGCCTTGGATGCTGGCAGGATCGAGCTGCTGGAAGAGATATGCCGCCTCCTGGAAGACCGCAGGGACTTTCTTCTTCGGATTGAGCTCAGCAAAGTACTGTAGCTGAGCCCAGAAGCGCGTAGGATTCTTCTCGAGCATGGCGTAATAGACGCCGAGTTCCTGCACGGCTGGCATCTTAGGGTTGATGACATTGCTGAAAGGCTTATAGATCTCAGCCTCGACGTGGCCATGGTCGCCATAGATCTCATTATCAGGATACTCGTGCAAGAGGCGGATGGTTGAAAGCTCGGGATAGTCGTCGAACAGCGAAGGGTCGATGACCAGCGGACGATAGCGTCGCACCCACGACGACTGGAAGAGATTGAGGTTGAGCATGGAGAGATACTTGTCGGCCAGCTCCGACTCGCCACTGACCAGCGCGGACAAAGTGAGGACCTTGAGTGCAGCGACACTGAGGCCGTACTCCACGCTATTCTCGATGGTCCAGCGTGTGGCAGTGTTGGCCATGCCGTGATGCAAGGCCAGAAGCGGGCCACAGGTATAGAGCATGTAAGCTCCACAAGAGTCGCGCATCACACGGTTAGCCTCACCGGTGCTGAACTCGAAGATACGGTCGATCTGATGTGTATTGATCAGAGCCACGTTCTTGGAGAGCGCCATCTGACGGGTACCGCCTCCCCTCTCGCCAGCCTGATTGATCTCGCTGAGTACGTCCTGCCAGCGGAATTCTTCGACCTGACGGAACATGCGCATCTCGGCATGATAGTTAGCGTCACCAACGTTGCGCTCGAAGACGATGAGCGAGAGGACGATCATGACAACGGTATGGATGAGCCAAGGTCGCTTCTCGGTGAGACGTAAGGTTTGCTGCAACGGAAGGACACAAAGCAGGATCAGCGACAGGGCGACGACGAAGAAGGGGACGGTCAAAGGCCAAGAGAAATCGAAGTTGGACTCAATGATCGGGAAGCCGGCATAGTAGGCCTCCTCCTGACGGAAGGCGGAGAACTGACGAGCGAGGAAAGGAAAAAGGAAAAAGGAAAAGAGAAAAATAGAAATTGGAAAAATGTACGAAAAGTATCTTTGTCTGACGAGACGAAGGAGGAGACAGAGGGTTGCAAGGACGGCATACCAGCCGAGCAATGGATAGGATGCCAGCGCAAGGACGGAGGCTAAAACGTTGCGCCAGAGCTGTTTCTCACGACCTTGTAGCCAGAGGAGCAGGGCGACGAAGAGTGTTCCTAAGGTCTCACGGAACCAGTAACCATGCTGCTTGAGCAAGTAGATCCAGTAGCCAAGATCGATCGTAGAGACCAGCAGAGCCACGACGGGGATGAGCAGCAGCCATGACCACGAGCCCGCAGGACGGAAAGCGCGCTGCAGGACGACGTAGATTGCCAACCACAAGGCAACGAGCATGGAGCCGCCTAACGCCGGATAATAGAAGAACTGTGTGAACCAGAGACCCAGCCACGTCAGGAAGCCGCCAGGGACGCGCAGACAGTCGGCCAGGAAGATCGACCCGCTCATGAAGAGCGAGCGCGACTGGACCATATAGAGGAGATCGGAGTTGAGCACCACCAGGAAGGTGATAGTCAACAGGGCGAGGAATGCCAGATGATATTTCATAAGGTAATGTCCAAGCAATCAACTATAATATTTGCACATGGAGTAAATAGAGTTTAAGGAGTCTCACTTAACTCCATTTACTCCATGTGATAAAAAAAAGTAGATCAGTTTCTTAATAAAGGAGGACAAAAGTACGAAGAATATGTGAGACAAACAAATATTCGCTGGAAAAAGTAAGATATCAGAAGGTAAATTTGGACAAATGAAAGAAATAACGTAAATTTGCGACCATGAAAACGATCATAAAGAACGCTTCGCTCCTCGCCTACAACACTTTCGGCATGGATGTGAAGGCGGCAATATTTGCCGAGTACGACAATACGAACGAGCTGCAGGAGATCCTGGCAGACCCGGAGATACAAGCGCTGATGCAACAGCAGAGAGAGAAGGGAGAACTCCCGTTCTGGCACATCGGAGCCGGTTCGAACCTGCTCTTCAGAGGCGACTACCCAGGCGTGGTGCTGCACTGCACGGCCAAGGGTATGATGCGAAGAAACGACGGCGAGACCATCGAGGTCCTGGCAGGAACGACCTGGGACGACGTCTGCTGCTGGTGCGCAAAACTGGGAATCTATGGTGCTGAGAACCTCTCGCTCATCCCAGGCGAGACGGGTGCTGCTGCGGTGCAGAACATCGGAGCGTATGGCGTGGAGGTCAAGGACCTCATCCAGAAAGTAATCTGCTGGGACGTCATCGAGCAGAAGCAGTGTGTGCTGACCTGCGAGGATATGCAGTATGGCTACCGCTCGTCATTGCTCAAGACGCCAGAGGCCAAGAGTCGCTACATCGTGATCTGCGTGCTGATGAAGCTGTCGAAGGCTCCGGTGCTGCACCTGGAGTATGCAGGGTTGAAGCAGGCGCTCAATGACAACGAGACCCCTACCCCACAGGAAGTACGCGACGCGGTGATTGCCATCCGACAGGGTAAGCTGCCCGATCCGAAGGAACTGGGTAACGCGGGTTCGTTCTTCAAGAATCCTGTCGTGGAGAAGAGCGTCTATGAGCGCATCCTGCAGGAGTGGCGCCATGGCAGCGAACGCATCGAGGCGCATGGCGAGGAGGCCACCATCCCACATTATATAATAAATGAGGAGTTCATCAAGATCCCTGCCGGCTGGCTCATCGAGCAATGTGGATGGAAAGGCAAGAGCCTGGGACGCGCCGGCGTGTATGAGAAACAGTGTCTGGTGCTGGTCAACAGAGGAGGGGCGACACCGGAGGAAATCGTCACGCTCTGCCAGGAAATCGTCCGGTCGGTAAAAGAGAAATTCGGAGTAGAGATCGAGCCAGAAGTAAATCTCATCTGACAAAAATTAGAAATCCGAGGAGAAATGAACGAAAAAGCAAATATCGGCATGCTCTTTGACGGCATTGCCAAGACTTATGATAAATTCAATCATGTGACCTCCATGGGCATTGACATCTGGTGGCGCAAGAAGGCCATCGGACAGATGCAGCCTGTAAATGAGCTGCTCGACGTAGCCATTGGTACGGCCGATGTGGCCATCACCGCCATCCGCAAGGACAAGGCAAAGCATGTGACGGGCATCGACCTGAGCCAGGAAATGATGAACATCGGTGCCACAAAGGTGCAGAAGGCTGGCATGGAGGGCAAAATCGACTTCATCCATGGCAGTGCACTGGAGATGCCATTCCAGGACAACCAGTTTGAGGCGGTCACCTGCGCCTATGGCATCCGCAACTTCAGCGAACTGGACCGCGGACTCAGCGAGATGTACCGAGTCATGAAGCCCGGTGGCCAGCTTGTGATCCTGGAGTTCTCCTACCCGACCAATCCGGTCATCCGCTGGTGCTATGACCTCTACTTCACACACATCATGCCGCTGCTGGGCAAGCTTATCAGCCACGAGGGCAGTGCATATACCTATTTCCTGAAAAGTGTCAAGCAGTTTATCTGGGGCGACGAGATGACCGCTCATCTGCGCAAGGCAGGTTTCAGCCAGGCCCAGTACCGCACCATGACATTCGGCATCACCACCCTATATCTGGCGACTAAGTAAATCTTCATTACAAGCCCCTTATTATGAATAGTATTTTTATTGTTCTGCCTATTCTCACCATCCTGATGTTCGACCTTGGACTCACCCTCGAAGGTAAGGACTTCCTGCTGGTGCTGAAGCGATTCAAGGCAGTTGTAGCCGGCATGATCGGCCAGTTAGTCATCCTCCCCTTATTAGCTTGGCTTATTGCCGACATGATGGGACTCAATCCGATCTTCACCATCGGCCTTGTCCTCATTGCCTGCTGTCCTGGTGGCAGTTCTTCCAATATCTTCTCTATGCTGGCCAAAGGTGACGTGGCATTATCTGTCTCGCTCACGGCTGTCAGCAGCATCATCACGCTCATCACCGTACCACTCATCATGCAGTGGGTAACTTCGGCCGTGGGCGAATCGTATGGCATTACGCTCCCGGTGGGCAATCTCCTGATGCAGAACCTCGTGACCATGCTGCTCCCTATCCTGCTGGGTATCGGGGTGCGCCACTGGAAGAAAGATGTAGCTGCCCACATCGAGAAGTTCCTGTCCCGACTGGCCTTCCCAGCCCTGATGCTGCTGGCCGGCGTCTTCTTTGTACAGCACCGCGCCACCATCGCCGAGCATATCACCAGACTGGGCCTGTCGGTAACGATCCTGCTGCTCTGTGCCATCGGTGCGGCAGCGTTGCTGTGTGTCGTCTTTCGTCTGCACACACAGGAGCGTCGCACCATCATCATTGAGGTGGGCATGCAGAATGCAGCACAGGCCATCGCGGTGGCTTCAAGCCCTTTCGTCTTCAATGACGGACGCTTTGCCATCCCTGCCATCATCTATGCGCTGATGATGAATCTGGTACTCCTCACCTATGTCGGAATCATTAAAGTCAGAAACAAATGAAACAGTCACAACTCTTATACAGTCTTCTGATTGGTTCGACATTTTGTTTTGGCCACGCCATGGCACAAGAGGCGGTGCATGGCACTATCAGTACCGTGCCGGTGCCGGATTCACTCGCCAGGGCTTCCACGTAGAGTATGCTTATCAGTATCGCAATGCGCATAATACATTCAAGCAGGACATCCTCCAAGGACATGCCGGCAATGCATTCCTGGCCAATGACCGGGATGGCGAAACATCGACACATAATCATAACGCCAAGATGACCCAGTCATTCCGCCCTGCCAAGGGGCAGCAGCTCACGGTGGGTGTTGACTGGGTACGTAACAGCATCGGCCAGGAGCATCTGCTGAATGTCAGCTCGGAGGGTGGCAGCCACAAGTACACGCCACGCTTCGATCATAGATATCAGACCCAGTCAGCCTTCATGGAGTATCGCTACGCCTATGCTTCGGTCAAGGCGATGGCCAGATTGGAATATGCTTATACTCACATGCGCTATGAAGGCGTCAAGATTGGCTATAAACTCTAACAATTCCTAACACTACATTTCACACTCCTTCGCCATGTTTCTCTGGTTTCGTATTATCCGTCCGCAGACATTGTTTGCGTCACTGTGTCCGGTCCTGGTTGCACTATTGACCATGACAGAGCCTGTGACCTCCTGGAGCGTTGCCATCGTGACCATCGTATGTGCGCTGGCATTGCAGATACTTTCCAATCTCATCAACGATTACTACGACTTCAAACGAGGTACTGACCAGAAGGGAAGAGCAGGCTTCAAACGAGCTCTGGCCGAAGGTGAGGTAACAGAAAAACAGATGCTCGAGGCTTGTCTGATCTGCCTCGGCATCTGTCTATTATGTGGTGTATATCTGATCTGGACGGGCGGCTGGGTCATCCTTGGCATCGGCATTACGGCCATACTCTTTGCGTGGCTCTATACTGCCACCAGCCATTCATTGTCCTATCTGGGCATAGCAGACATCTTCGTATTTCTCTACTATGGCGTCATTGCATCGTCTGGCACTTATTATCTACAGACCCTGCAGTTCTCCTGGCCCGTCTTCTATGCAGGAGGCGTCTGTGGACTCATCTCGATGTGCGTCCTATTGATCAACAATCTGCGCGACATGGAGAGCGACCGTCTTGTGGGCAAACGTACGCTGCCCGTCCGTTTCGGACGCAAAGCCGGACTGGGGCTGATGCTCTTCGTTGTGGCTCTGATGCCGACATTTGCCTATCTGGCTTTTCAGAATCTTCTGCCTACACTCGTATTCCTGCCAGCGCTACTCCTTTGGCGCGCTGTAAGCCAAGCTGAAGGAACGACCTACAACAAATGCCTGATGTGTGCCGGTCTCATCAATGTGCTTTACACACTGCTTGTGTGGGCGGCTAATTAATAGATTTTACTTAATAGCCTTAATAGATTACTGTGCAACGGCCATCATCGCGCTGACCTCTGGCACTTTCTGCAGCACGCCATCGAGCGAATAACCCGGACGGATGACGTCGTAGATGACACCGCGCTTGGCCATCTCCTGCTCCTTGAAGCCGTGAGGATAGAATGAGTTGATGAGTGGAGCGTTATTGAGCTTGTAGTGATCAACGTCAAAGTCATCGACGAAGAGATGCGGGATGACCAGGGTGATGCCATAGCGGCCGAGGAGACCGACGGTCTCGGCAACAGCGATGTGCATATTCTCGATGAGGATACCCGAGCGCTTGGCCTCAGAAAGGAACATCGGAGAGATGCCGCTATAGGCGTTGACACGAATCAGCTCAGAAACCCATGAATAGTTATTCTCGATGGCGTTGCGGAGCTCCTCCTGCATCAGTTTATAGAGATCGCCTGCACTCTGGATGGCACCCGCCTCGTCCTGCATGACGGTCTTATCAAACCACTGCATGAACTGTGCGAACTTGATGGACATGTGGACGGTGGTGTTGTGATAGTTGTTGTCAGCATTGTGACTCTCCACATTATCCTTGAGCTGCTGGATCTGCTCTGCGATGAGGAGCAACGAAGCACGCAAGCCCTCACGACTGGTCTTGAGAGGCTGTGCGATCTGTGACTCAAGCGCTGCGGCACGCTCCTTATATTTAGCCACATCCTGGTTAGCCGCCTCGGCAATCTGCTGCGCCTGCTGCTGAGCCTCAGCAACTTGCTGCTGAGCGGCTTGCTCAATGGCAGCAATCTGCTCGGCTTTCTCCTGCTGGAGTGCTGCAATCTGCTGCAACTTCTCCTGCTGCAACTGGTCGATCTGCTGCTGAGCAGCCTGCTTGACGGCAACGACCTGCTGAGCGCTCTCCTGCTGCAGCTGAGCCAACTGCTGCTGCGACTGCTGCTGAGCGGCAACTAACTGCTGCTTTGCCTCGTCTTGTGCAGCCTTGATCTGCTCTTCGGCCTGCTTGCGGATAGCAACGACCTGATCCTGCGCCTGCTGAAGGACCTCAGCCTTGGCATGCAGCGCCTTCTGCTCCATGTCTGCGAGCTTCTGCTTCATCTCGCTCTCGAGCTGTGCATACTCGTTCTGCTTCTGGCTGATATTGACGCGGAGAGACTCAATCTGCTTGAGGAGCTCCGGATTCGGATCGATCTTGACGACCTTCTCAACTTCCTTTTCGACCACCTTCTCGACAGGAACCTCCTTGGTGACGACCTTCTCGACAATCTTCTCGACTGGGACTTCCTTAGTCACAATCTTCTCAACAGGAACTTCTTTCGTCACAATCTTCTCGACGATCTTCTCGACTGGCACCTCCTTGGTGACAATCTTCTCGACGATCTTCTCAACAGGAACTTCCTTGGTCACGATCTTCTCGACCACCTTCTCAACGACCTGAGGCTTTGCACCTGCTACAGGAGCAGTTGGAGCGGCAGGAGCAACAGGGGTCTTGCCGGCCTGCTTGTCGGCCAACTTCTGGATGAGATTCTCCTTAGGAGCGTTCTTACCTGGCTGATGCTTAGCTACAGGAGCCTTGATGATAGGTACTTCGACCTTACCCTCGCCATGATACTGCTTGCCCATGTTGTTCTCCTTCTTGGAGCGCTTGCCATACTCACGATAAGCCAGATAACCGCCCACAGCCAGACCGAGAAGGATCAGGATAGTCAGCAGTACCGTCTTGCCAGCACCACCTTCGCTCTCGCTTTTTTCTTCCTTGGCTGGAGTTGCAGCCTTCACATCGCTCGGCTTAGCATCGGCAGCAGGAGCGTCGGCTGGAGCTGCAGGAGAGTCGACCTTGCCACCATTGAGCAAAGCGATTGCCTCCTTAGGAGCGTTGTTATCGAGGATATTTGCATTAAGCACGCGTACTACCTTGCCTGTGTTCTCAAGGTCGAAGGTGATCTTGGCGCTCTTGACACTATCGATGCGGAAGTAGATGCAGGTCTGCATGTTCCTGACGCGAGTGTTGCGGAACTCACGGATCGACGAACCTGACTTGATGCGACGATAATCGTAGGTCGAAGCCTTGCCGCGGTTGAAGTAGATGACGCGATACTCACCGGTCACCTTGTCACGCATCTCAGTGGTCGACTCATTGACCACCTTGATGAATGGACACTTGGTGTAGAGCTGGACATTATTCTGTGCATCGCGACAGATATAACCCGTCGGCTTGCCCGTGGCGTCGTTCTTGACAGAGAATGGCTGATCGACATTATCAATGCAGAGACCTACGAAACAGGTATCGAGCGTCTGCGCCTGCAGCGAGGCAGAAGTCATCAGACTCATGCTACACAACAGGACCAGCAGGGTGAATATGCGGCAAATATAGTTCATATCGTTGGGTAATTCGGTGTAAACAAATCGATTGTTATTGTCAATTAATGAACATAATAACGCGCAAATATAAATAAAAAATGGGAAAAACAAGAAATGCGGGCCGAAAAACTTCGTTTCGACCCGCATTTTTTATGCTTAAGTAGTGATTTTGTCAGTCAACTACCCTATTTTTCTGTAAGAAATTACTTCTCGGCCTCAGCGTCATGAGCTGCGATGAGCTTGTTCTGAACGTCGGTTGGAGTGAGCTCGTAGCTTGCAAACTTCATGATGAATGAAGCAGCGCCCTGAGTCAGTGAGCTGAGGGTGGTAGAGTAGTCGGCCATCTCGCTCAGAGGCACCTTAGCCTGAAGCTTCTGGTAGCCAGACTCAGCGCCCATGCCGATGATCATGCCACGATGGTTCTGGAGGTCGCTCATCACATCACCCATCTTGTCGCCTGGCACGAATACCTCAACGTCATAGATTGGCTCGAGGATCTTAGGACCTGCGTTGCGGAAGGCCTCGCTGAATGCCTGACGAGCTGCCAGCATGAACGAAAGCTCGTTAGAATCAACTGGATGCATCTTGCCATCGTAAACAACGACGCGTACGTCACGAGCATAAGAGCCGGTCAATGGACCCTGCTCCAGACACTGCTGGATACCCTTGAGGATAGCTGGCATGAAGCGGTTATCAATAGCACCACCCACTACAGAGTTGATGAAGACGAGTTTACCACCCCATGGGAGATCTACCTCTTCCTTACCCTTCATGGTCACGCGGTATTCCTTGCCTCCGATGGTGTAGAGTACAGGATCCTCCATACCGTCATAATAAGGCTCTACAATGAGATGCACCTCACCGAACTGGCCTGCACCACCCGACTGCTTCTTGTGGCGATAGTCAGCACGTGCAATCTTGGTGATGGTCTCACGATATGGGATACGCTGTGGAGCGAAGTCAACCTGTACCTTATCGAGGTTCTCAAGACGCCACTTCAAAGTGCGGAGGTGGAACTCACCCTGACCATGAACGAGGATCTGACGCAACTCCTTGCTCTGCTCAACAACCCAAGTAGGATCCTCGAGACGCATACGGGTCAAAGCCGACATCATCTTCTCAGTCTCCTGAGTATTCTTGGCAGTGATAGCACGGGTATATTTCGAAGCAGGATACTTCACGAAGTTGAACTTATGATCGACAGCGCTGGCATTCAATGTGTTGCCAGTACGAACGTCCTTCAGCTTGACAGAGCAACCGATATCACCTGCCTGGAGCTCGCTGACCTTCTCACGGTTAGCACCTGAGCAGACGAAGAGCTGAGCCATGTGCTCGGTAGTACCACGGTCGGCATTGGTGAGATCGTCACCCTCCTTGACGGTACCGCTCATGACCTTGAAATACTGAACCTCACCGATATGTGGCTCGACGCCGGTCTTGAAGAAGTAGAGGCTGGCAGGAGCAGCTGGATCGACAGCAACCTCCTCACCACGTGAGTTATGTACAGCAGGCATCTCGTCAACGAAAGGAACGACGTTGCCCAAGAACTCCATCAAACGGCCGACACCCATGTTCTTGCCTGCGCAGACGCAGAAGACAGGGAAGATCGAACGGGTAACCATACCCTTGCGGATACCCTCGCGCATCTCATCCTCAGTAAGCTGTTCGGTCTCGAAGAACTTCTCCATCAAGCCCTCATCGTTCTCAGCAGCAGCCTCAACGAGCGCCTTGTGCATCTCCTGAGCCTTATCCATCTGATCTGCAGGGATCTCCTCGATAGTAGGAGCGCCACCATCAGGGCCATAGGTCAACTGCTTCATCAGGATAACGTCGATGAGCTGGTGGAAGTTATCGCCAGTCTCAACAGGATACTGCACTGGCATTACCTTCGAGCCATAATTCAACTGAAGATCCTCTACGATAGTGTCATAATCGCACTCGTTGCTATCGAGCTGATTGACGAGGAAGATGACAGGCTTCTGGAGCTTCTCGGTATAGCGGAAGTGGTTCTGAGTACCAACCTCAGGACCTACCGAACCATTGATCAGAAGGATAGTGGTATCGGTCACACTCATGGCGGTGATGGCCTGACCTACGAAGTCATCCATACCTGGGCAGTCAATGATGTTGAGCTTCTTGCCATTCCACTCTACGTGGAAGACGGTGCTGAATACTGAGTATCCGTAGTTTTTCTCAACTGGGAAGTAGTCGCTCACAGTACTCTGCTGTGTGATGCGGCCCTTACGACCGATCTGGCCAGCGATGTAGAGAAGTGTCTCGGTAAGTGTAGTCTTACCCGAACCATCATTGCCAAGCAGGGCAATGTTCTTGATTTCTTTCGAACTGTAGACTTTCATAGGTTTGTATTTACTTTAAGGTGTATATATTTAAAAAGGTATAGCGATAAGGAGTTATAAGGGAGTTATAAGGAAGTTAAAAGGGAGTTATAGGGACGATAGTACTCTTTTTCCTTTCTTCTTCTCTCAAACCTGAGGGCAAATATATAAATAAATTATGGAAATAAAAAAATTTTCACCCCACTTTTTTCTGTTTTTATGTTGTGTAACATATTTTTGGCCGTTTTTTCAACGATTTCTTTGATTTGTTATACACAAAAAGAAGGGATTGCACGAATCACTGGGATACCTTCTCGCTTGCAGGAAGGGATCGCACGAATCACGAGGGTACTGAAAAAGATCTTATTTTCCACGAATATAAATGGGATTGTAATAGTTTGATTGTTACAGTCCCATTTTTCTTTTTCTTCCTTAATAATCCATATTATGGGCTTAAATAGGCGGGAATCTGCCC
>JAZQQH010000014.1:0-2303 GCA_045628985.1 Bacteroidales bacterium
CCAAGGAGAATGTGATTCTGAGAGGTGAGATGAATGTGAGAGAATCTACGAGATAATATTACATTAATTGTATCTCTCTTGTACCTTTCGTTTCTAACTGGCTGAAATTAAAGACGCATCACCGTTCTTAAGAGATTGTGAAGGTAAATAAAGAGGCAGTTCCTTATTCCTAAAAGGGTTCAAGTTAAATGTCCCAGCCCACTATTTATATATTATGAGATAATGATTTTGGCTCTCAGATTTGGATATCTCGTAAAACATGACTATCTTTGCACTCTATTAAGATAGACGAATGAGCATCTTTGACAAAATATCCTCACTGATCACAGGATCAAAACCAGAAAAGAGGGGGCCTGAAAAGGTTTCCTCTTCTGTCGATGAAGCGCCTATTGAGGTAGCAGAATATCCGGCTCAAATCAAGGGCAAAAAGCCCCAGAGGGTGATCTTCGTACCGCCAGTCATCAACAAGCCGACAAAGCTGCCGATCAAAAGAAAGACACAGGAATCTGTTGCCCATTATCCTACGAAGGCAGACCTCTATGGAGACATTCCTATAGAGAAATCCAACTATGCCAGGTATCGCAAAGCCACGATCATGCTACCTGACTTTGACTTCTACACCGGAAGGAACTGCGACGAGTACGACGAAAACAGTCCGGCGGCACAGACGATCATAGAACTGAACAAATGGGCAGCAGACAAGATGGGTGAAGCCATGATCCATGAGAAGAACAAGGAGTTCGACAAGGCTGCTGCCATCTATGAAGAATTAGTCCATCACCGCTACTGGGAGCAGGAGCCATACCGCAGGCTTCTCAACATCTACAACAAGGCAGGTCTGACCAGACAGGCATTGAGCGTCGTTCAGATTTCCAGTGCTCATTTCAAAAAAATCAGCCAAGAACAAGAGATAAGACTCCGGCTCCTGGCTGACCGTTATAAGAGTAAAGCATACGTTGAGAAGGCGATCGCCGAAGGAAAGGACATTACCTATTTCGACGGGCTCTTCTACATCTATCGTGCATCACTGGCGATGGATCATGATGACAATACCAA
The DNA here is from genome assembly GCA_045628985.1 of Bacteroidales bacterium. Classification (GTDB taxonomy): domain Bacteria; phylum Bacteroidota; class Bacteroidia; order Bacteroidales; family UBA3663; genus Liminaster. Next base: position 1,057 of record JAZQQH010000014.1, read on the forward strand.
GGCTTAGTGACGGCGGTAGTTCATTCGGCTTCTGTTAGGATAGTGCTTGACATGAGCGAATCTCATGCAGCGACGGGCGAAGTCCAGATAGTCCTCGTCCTTGTCTCTCCAAGGCAGATCAGATGACGTTCCGCCACCGCCACCCTGGGCAACAGTCGTAGCACCATCGATGCCTGCGATCAGTGCCTTGACACCAGACTCCAGGACATCATTCCAGCGGAGATAGTTGGCATCATCGATGAAGGTGTCATTGGTCTTCGCTTGCAGCTTCGGATCATCACGGACAAGGAACTTTGCCTGTGTCAGGAGCTCGTCAAAGATGGAAGCCTTGAGCAAGATGGTGGCATCACACGATATGGCATTCTCCAGTTCAACACCTACATCCTGCATCACCTCCATCTGGCTTCTGAGCACTTCGAGCTGGTTCTTGTAGTCAGCGATGGTAGAGTCAACCTCCATCAATTTGCTGCGCTTGTCCTCCAGCTTCTCATCGACACGGGACAGTGACTCACGGAGCTGCTTGAGGATCTTGACCTGCTCCTTAACCTCAGGATCATCATCGTTCTGATGTCTCTTCAGCCAGTCCTCGATCACGTTAATCTTGCCGACGATGGTGTTCCGTTCGGTAGTCAGATTCTCGATCATGGTGGTCAGACCCTTCAGTGCCTTCACCTTCTGGTCGATGCGATCTTGGATTTCCTCTTCGCGGTCACGGAGGGTAGCCAGCCACTCATCACGGCAGATATGACGGGCACCAGTCTTCGATACCGGCTCACCACGTTCCAGACCCCACTTCCTGTTAACCTCGGCAAAGGCATCGTGATACTGGAAGAGCTTGGCACCCTCGCCGCCGAAAGTGTCACGGTAGTTGACACAGGTGATACCTCTCTTGTTCTGACCGATGGGAAGGACACAGAGATGGATATGAGGCGAAGACTCATCGCAGTGAACACTGAAGCCGATTATGTTGTCCTCTCCCCAGAGCTCACAGGCCTTCTTATACTGATCGACAGCCCACTTCTCGATGTCCACCTCACGCATGATATGGCTGTTGTCTGCCCCTGGGCGGAAGACAACCTGCTGGTCACCAAAAGCGAGCTCACGCATACGGTCACGATTGCCCGACAGGATGATCTCTGCCACGGTTCTGAAGCGGGGTAACTGGCCAGCTCGAAGCAGAGGGGCATTCGGATCCTCGATACCAGCAGCTGCCAGACGTTCTTTGTAACGTATGTTGATAGGCTTGT
>JAZQQH010000015.1:0-56346 GCA_045628985.1 Bacteroidales bacterium
CGAGTCCACTCTCTTTCTGCTGTAGTTGCAGCTGCTTAAATTCTTCTTTCGTCATAATACAGTTGTAGTGTTAGTTGTTACGCGGTGCAAAGGTACTACGTTTTTACTAACACTACAATGTGTACTTTAGCGAATGCTTACCCATCTTTCATCATTTTATGATCATCATTTTATGGTGATGGACAAATATGAGGATAAAATTAAGGGGTGAACGCGACGTTCACCCCTTATTATTTACTGCACCTTTGGATAAGATGCTGGTACGTAAACAAATATATGCTCTGCAGAATAATGCTGCTGCAAGAATTGAATTTGTACCTTGGTAAAGTCATGACAGTTTGTCTCAACTTTATAGCTCTCCTCTTGGTTTGCAGCAACAGCCGCAATAGCATTCAGCCAATAACGGAACACTTTGAGAGCTTCATTCAAACTGAAGTGAGATTTAAACAAAATCTGGACATTGCTAGACATAATGCCATTGCTTAACAATGCACTAATCAATTCGTCATCAGTTTTTCCAGCATATTCTTGTCCTAAAATATCGATCACCACCTCTCTCAAAGTCTTTCCTTGAGAAGAATATTTATTAGACGAGTCAAATTCAAACACCTTACCCGAGCTGACAAAAGCACTGGATTGCATCATAGCAGTACTTAGGGGATATCCTGACCTACCTGGTTCTAAGGTAGGCGTATGCTTGATCAAATTATTATCATAGTAGCAGCTGAACATAATACTCTTGTTCGTGCCATTTTCACCATCACCACGCTTACCTACTGTAGCATGAATATCAGAACTACTATCTAACGCCACAATCTCACCAGCATGGTATGATGCCATGACTGTACCATTATTAAATCCGACGAGGCCACCGACAATTCCTCGTCCAGAGACCGTTCCGACATGCGCACAGGCAATAATAAAGCTATCATTTTCACCGACAATACTACCCGTGTACTGAGATGATTCACCGGTTTCTTTGACATCTCCCTCTATATAGCAACCGCAGATCAAGCCCTTATTCTTATGAGCGATGACACCACATCCAAGCACCTCGACAACATTATCGAAATTCAACTTATCAATTACGGCACTTTCACCGACTTCATTGAAGAAATGGTTCCCATAAAGACGATTTATATGACGTCCACTTCCTAAGAAAAAGCCATTGAAATTGTGAATACCATCACCAATACCAATCCATGACACAGACTGTTTTGCCCCGTTATAGGTATCACCACTGGTTACACCTTGAGCCTCCAGCTCCTTTTTGGTCAAATCAGGTTCTGGCTGAAGCGTGATATCTGCATCTAGCTTAACAAATAAATGTGAGAAATCTCTACCAGAGTTTACCTCGTATGCGAATGACAACAGCTGCTTAGCCGTACTAATGGTAAATGGTTTTGATGCACTGCCATCATTATCATAGATATCTCTCAATACACCAGTCTCAGCTCCATCTTGCTTCTGATAATAAAGCCAGGTAGCATCATCTTTCGTAGTATTATCAGCTGCGATAGTAACATGTTGTTCTTCTCTATTCGTTCCTTCCAGGAAGGTCGAGTTCTTCTTCAACTTACCTTCATCTGGCGTGTCGACAAACTGCCAATCCATATATTCAGCACCGATTGTCAGTTCCTGATCCGTGTGGGTCATCGTAATTGTGATAATCGTTGTCTCCCCAGGATAGAAATAGACTGGAGTAGTAATAGTAGCACTATATTGCTTCTCCATCCAACGCGTATCATTATCTGCCCATGTATCAGGAAGATCCTCTTTATTATCCAGATTTGTCTTCAAAGGATTAGGGTACTTGACTTTAAAATCAAGTATTAACGATCTTCCTGGATTAGCTGCGAAGTAAGATAACTCCTGCGGAACTGTCAAGCCATAAAAAGAGAACGACTTACCTGCTCCTGAACCCGATCCTTTTGGATAATAGTCCCATAGCATCATGTTCTTAGGCAAATTATCCCTATGATTGGTAGATTTAGGCTGGGCAGTTGCACTTTGCTGATTCCACTGATACAAAGTAGGCTGATCATAAAGTTTCATGTCCTTGACAATCACATAACCATCTATCTCAGAGCCATAGAATCTGTTGATATTGACCTTGACCTTGATGCTACTCAGCGCATGATAGAACAAGATATTAGCCACCGATTCATCAGCAACAAGAGACTCGGAATAGGTCAGCAGCAAATCCTCTCCTTTCATTTTTGAAGAAACCGGCACCTCCTCAAGAACTAATTTGCCGTTTTTCTTCACCTGTGCAAGTTCCAGCTCATAAGGCTTAGCCTGAGCGCCAGCAGTATAATTTGCTATTCGCTCTGCTGTCTTATCACTTCCAGAAACATATCCTTGAGCGGAAATGATAGAATTAGCCAGCGCAATTTCGTCCTCTGTATAAGTTAAATCTGAAAGACCATTGAAGTTAATAATCTCATTTTCATTAGAGCCATCACCGATTGAGCCACTGAACACATGAGTCGAAGCGTCCTCTGTCCAGTCGAACCTATCATTATTCGGTACACTATATCCGATAAACGTGTGCGGACTCGTGGCATCACTCCAATAGATACGCTGAGGGACAGCACCATTTCCATCTTTACCCTTATCCTTATTACGATTCCAGGCTCCGCTCGTATTGCATAAATACTCAATGCCAGAATAACTAAAACTGGCGAGAGTATAACTTGTGCGCTTGATCGTAGTAAAGACCATCTTGTCGTTATTCTCAAACTTATAGCGACTGATATTCTCTGGCAGGTAGACGACAGGAGGAGCAGGAGACGGAGAACCATCTCCATCTGCACGAGTCTGAGGGGTCATATTCGAAACGACAGAAGCTTGAACACCCGTCAGTTCTACAACGCCCTCTGGCAGGTCTGCATTCACATCAGCCAACTCATCAGAGCAGCTGGCAAACATGGCAATGCATAACAGATAATATATTTTTTTCATTCAGATCTTACTTAAATTATTCACCGTTTTCACCTTCCGAACCACCGTCTCCACCAGAATTTCCGCCAGAGCCTTCACCCGAATCTTCGCCACCCGTTTCTGGGGCTGAAGCCGACTTAAGTTTCATAACAACTTGGTAGAGCTTTCCCTGTTCGAATTGCGTTCTTTCCAACGTCATCTTATAGCGCTTCGTATCGTTACGAAGCCACAAATCAGCATTTGTTGATAACGTACACGGAGGAACAATTACTCGATAAGTCTTCAGACTTGCCTCATAACAAGTATAGGTGGCCGTATTGGCTATTACCGAATGTGTCACATTCGAGTCTGTAACACCTCCTGTAAATGGATGGACTTCATTCTTCAACGAAACAGCACCAATCACCTTGCCATTGTTGGCATAATCACACGTATACTTCTGTCTATATCCATAAAGGTAATTATTCTCATCCTTGGCAGCATAGTAGTCACCTATGATAATCTCGGCCTGATCAATCGCCGGCATTTTCTCCAGCGTCAGGACTGCATTTGCAGTTATCTTTTCAGCTGTAGGCAAAGCAGAATCATCAATTGTGATAAGCAAAGCAGACATCACATGATTGAAGTTCAAATGGATATTCCACGTACCTGTCTGAGAATACTGCTGAGCCCAGAGGATGTCACTGGCTTTGTAGTTCTTCTCTCTGGATTGGTCTGCATGAAAGACGCTGCTATAGTAGTTTCTCAGATTGTCTTCGCTCACCTTCACCAGCTTCTCTTCTGTCCAAGTGCTGGCAGTATAGACATAAGGAGTTGCCTGCGATTCATAGACACTGAAGATATCCGAAGAATTACTATTGCTGAAGGAACCACTGATATCGTATCCGTCAGTATCTTTGAGTGTTGCCCATGCCTCATTGTTCCATTTCAGCAGCCAGAAGCTGTCATGCGTACCCGACCAGGTATGCTCACCCTGCTGCCAGTCAGGAGCATAAGGACAGATAATCTTCAGACGGATCATATCATTCGGTTCGAATGCATTACCTGCAACGTTAGCACGCGTAGCGTCATCTCCTTCGAATGGAGAGATGCTCGACGTGATTGTCAGTGTATGCTTTTCCTGAAGAGCGTCCTCCTCCTGACTATCACAGGCTGCCAGCATCATCAGACACGACAAGGTGCTACAGATATATAATGTTCTCTTCATTAGTTCACTTGTTTTAATACATTCCAGCCATCCAATTCCGAAACTCCATCTTCGTTATACGGCCATATACTGAGTGGCGAGCCACTCAAAAGCTGAGGATAAAGGTGGTCATAACCACTTTCATTCACCTCGTAGTGCATCATGCAAGGATAGTCCTTTCCCTTATCATCTCTGTTATACTTATAGATAGCATAGTTCATGGCACGCCATGGAGCCAAGCCATAGAATTCCTTCAGCTGATTATCTGTCACATTCTCAAACTGTACATCTCTTCCTAATAAACTATTATATACAGCCTTCAGGATACGCGACTTACGACCACGTATATATTCAAGGACAGAATAGTCATCTGGTGTTTCACCTACTGCGACTGCATCCTTCGAGTCTTCATGCTCATCTTTATTATAATAGTTGCACATAAAGACACCCCACTGAGGTTTCTTCGAATAGGTATTTGTACTCCGCTGCTCTGAGAACGGGATTAGTGGCTCGAAGAACGATCCCTTGTTACCAGCTGCTGTAGTGTTATATGCACCAAGCAGTGCAGCACCGCTGATATTGCTCGCGGTTCGCATACATCCATACATATGCAGATCACTGGCTCTACCGACTAATGGACCAGCTGCGTCACCCTCATGAATACAGCCAACGACGTAACTTGGACCCGTCAGGTCATGAGCAATGGCGTTAATGCCAGCAACTCGATTGTTTGCCTTGATGGAGATACCTGCAATGTAGCAACCCCATCCTACCACAGCGTCCAGATTCATTGTCGGTGCAGCGGTATTGAGCAGGCCTACAGTGTGAGTACTTTCAATCTGGAGATTGCGGATGGAGGCATCTGAAACGTAGTTGAAAAGATAATTACCCTCGACATTGAGATTGCATATCTTGTGCACGCGAGCAACCGCCTCAGTAGCGCCATAATAACCATCAAAATAGCCCTTGAAAGCCGCAGGATAGGATTTATCTCCCAACGTTTTAGTTGGTAATCCGACAGCGGTCAGTTTCTGATCCTTAAAATCCAGATCATTATCAAGATAGACAGTAAAGTGGCGGTTCAGATCTGCATCGAAGAAGCTATAAGGCGAATTCAAGTAGTCTTCTTCCGAGTAGGCTTCTTGGTTGGCATTTGAAGGATAATAATGTTCATAGAAAATGTATCCTTGTGCTTCAAGAGAACTCTTCTCCACCCAGTCAGGATTTTTCGGATCGCTGGTCTTTGACCATCCATAGATTGGCACTTTAACCGTCGACCCATCAATGATCTCCTCTCTATATTCCTTTACCAGATGATAGATCGGACCTTTCGCTACCGCTGCTTCCGCTGCCGTACCATTCACCAGATCGATGAACTCGAGGAATTGCTGTTCATTCTGGATATGGAATTCCGGATTATAGTTTGAAGAACCAGTCGTAGCCACAATGGCATCATGGATAGCAGTTTTCCACCAGCCATATTTCGCGGTTGGCGTTGTTTCTTCTTCTGTATATTCTGGAACTTCGACAGTCACAGCATCCTGCACATCCCAAGAGAAGCTGTCACCAGGAGTAATCGTCATCTTGTCATAACGATAACCCACTCTGAACTCATAACTATAACCTGGAGACATAGTCAAGCCATCAGGATAGAGAGCGTTTCCTTGTGCATCCACAATATCACTCAAGGAGAAAATATGATACCTCGATTCTCCCATGCTTGGATGCGTCTGATCACCTTTATAATCAGCGGAATTCTCATATCCTCCATCTCCCTTATTGACATCATAGAGCCAGATCTTAAATCGGGTCCATGCAGGCAGCACAATAGGATCACCCGCATACTCTGTACTCATATCATACGGTATGGTGATGATATAATAGCGGTCATTATTTCTTGCGAAGACAGGATGCTGCACCGTGCTGGCAATCTGAGAGGTTGTCAGTGTATTAAATGATACCAGTTTATCCTTATCTGTGGCCGAAAACTCCCAGTCCTCGATTCTAGTAAAGTCATTCGTATTCTGATAAGCAGTCTTGGTCATTGCTCTCAACTGACCCGTCTCGATGTCAACACCTGCTGGCATACACATCTTCTCGAAGGCGGCCTTAACAGCAGCAGCTGCCTCTGCAGCAGTCATGTCATTCTTTGGGAATTTATCTGATTCATCAGAAGATAAGTCAGATGAATTATCGCCACGCTCATAATCGACAGCATCCGTTGCGACCTCGACTCTTTGCAGACGGTTACCACTGTTCTTATAGAAGAAGGTAAGACGGCTTCCGAGGTGCTTCAATGTCAATGGGATTTCGCTGGTCGGACCAGATACGGTTACCCAGTCAGAAGCACAGAAATCAGGATAATAATACTCCTTTGACGTATTAATTAATGCATTTGAAAGATTGCTACGGCTCCATGCACGGAAACGTACGGTCTCACCATTTTCCCAGGTCAATGAGTCAGCCTCTACCTGATTTATGTATGTACCCTCCTTGAGCGCTCGGAGATCACCAGAGGGCTCATAGTCACCTTTTTTTCTACCTTCATAGACTTTCCATTCCTTTTTGAGGACAATCTGACCGAACTCCTCTGTGCCAGGAGCTATCTGGTACTTAAACTGATAAGTACGGAAGATCTCATTCTGCCAGTCAAAATCTCCATTGCTTTTTGCATACTGACGATAAATTCTCATCAGGTCACCCTGATTGAATGAACCATTATCATTATAGGTGACTCGGGTCCCAAACGGATCGGCAAGTGATATGTCAAAGTTGACAGCCGAGCCAATCATGCTCTGCTGTTCTGGAGTCAGTTCATGATCAGTCCAAGCCTCATCTTCTTGACATGAAGCAAAGATTGTCAACAATGACAGTATATAGAATAGTTTTCTCATCTCTCTTAATTAATATACAGGAAGCGCAGGAGTATGATTCTCTACTTTGGTGGTTACAGATTGTCCATTGGTTGTTATGGTCTGCTTACAGTTCTGGACGTTGCCAGTAATAGTTGCACCGTCCTTAAACATAGGAGCACCCTCTACGATCAAATTCATGACCTCTGCACGCCAGCCAGAACCCACTCCATTCTCGAAATTCGAATCCAGTGTAATATAAGGAATCTGCACACCACTTTCAGTATGGACATTAGCCTCGCCATTCTCTGCAGTATAATTACCATTCAGACCCGCGAACAATGCAGAGCCACTCGTATGAGCTGTCTTTGTATACAAAGTTGGTTTTATGAATGGAGCGCCATCCGCATCCGTGAAATAGGTATTATCCGCAGCAGACATAACTTGAGCAATAGTAACATCAGCAGCGATGTCATAGGTAATATCTTTTTTCTCAACCGCTCCGTCTCTAAGTTCATAATGCTCTTCAACTGCTGGTTCTTTTACATCTCCCACTTTGACTGGATTATAACTTTGGTCATAGACAGGATTACCATCAGCGTCAAATATCAGATTATCATCAGTATCTTTCAGCTGATTTTTTTCATTCTCAGCATCCGCAGTTTCTTTTGTCCATAAGACAGCATCTTTCGCCTCAACATGCAGCAAAGAGTTCTTCAGATACCATGTCCCCTCAATCGGATACAACTCATCCGGATTTGTATAATTAGCAGGATTCAGAGTATAGAGTGTAGGCAATGTATAAGGCTCTGCAGACTCGTCTTGAGTCTGATAGAATGTACCCGTACTAAAATCCGTTGCCTTCTTCCACTCTGTCCACGCCTTGCCGGCATTTGTCAAAGTGATCTTATGCCCCATGGCATCCAGATGACCTGTAAAGATAAAGTTATCAGGCAGGTCTCGAGCATCAATCTCAATATCATGAGTAAGGATAAAATAGTCACCATGATGCTCTCCATCCTTATAGGCCTGTGCGAACTTCTTAATCCAAGTCTCCGGTTTCAGATACTGACCATCAATACCATCGTTAGCGTTAGGAGTCGTTGTCTCATTATAAAAACCTCCATCAGTAACTTTATCGTCTGAGACAAATGTACCGTAAGTAAAGGCTCGCTGCCAACTACTGCCAGCTATAGAAAGGCTATGGCCTAACGAATTGTCCACACCATACCAGTCATCCTGATTCAAAGAGTTCTTCCAGATAGCAGAACCAGAAGCGTTATAGTCGACCGACTCACGGCCGATACGCAGATAGACCACCGTCTGGTAGTTGGCATTCAGGTCAAACTCAAATACTTTTTCATAAGTAAGATTATTATTGAGAGTCAGCTCAAACTCAATCTTATTCTTATGGGTGACCAAAGCAGCTTTTTCTTCTGCATTGTGATAACAAGCCTCATCATACATCACACTATCGATCGATGTATAGGTAGGGCGAACGATCAGATCGTAAACAGGTACCTGACCATACTCCGTCTTTGTAATCTTTTTAGCTGACAATTGGGCGTCTGTCAAGTTTATGTAACTACTCCAGTCTTCATCTGTCGGAAATATATATTCTGCATTTGTATCATCATAGAACATGACGAAATTGTCCTCATATCCAGGAATTGCAACCAAATCCTCATCGACACTTCCATGAATGGTGCTGACATAATGAGGCACCACCTTACGCTCCTGCTTCCATTGTGGAGTCAATACATGATTCCCATCTACGAGTTCGTCTTGTACACCTGTCAGCACTTCTACTCTATTGAACGTGATAGAAGTTGAATTTGGGTCATCCTTACCATTTACTTCATTAAAACCTTTCAGCTTTACATTACCCATGCTCGGATCGATCAGGACAAATGCCAAGACACGAGCCAAACGATGGCGGAATGGCAACTTGACACGACCCAACGTCGCAGAGATTCTCGTGTTGGCCGGCATGGCAAGATATCGCTCAAGCAGGGTATAGTTGTCTACTCCATTCGTAGACTTACTCTGATTGGAGATAATATCCTTTGCCGACGAGTTATTGACAGATGCCAACGTTGTTCTGTCTGTAATAGCACTACCATATCGCAATTCATTAGGCACATACTGCCCCTCAAAGCGATGAGCGCCATTGCCATACCATACAGCATCTTCTGTCGGATCTGTTTTATACTTAAAAGAGTACAAAGCCCATCCTGTAGTAGGGTCAGTATCGTAGCCAAGAGTAGAAGAGTTATTGTTCAGAAGTTTTAGAATTGCTACACGTTTTGTTGTATTCTCCTGATCATCCTTCCAATAGGTGATATCAAGACCTGTAGTCTTCAAAGGATCCACCAACCAAGGGAGGGTCTCTGCAGGATAAGTGATAGCTCTTGTGCCACCACTATTTGCAGAGACTTCCAGCCCTGAAGTATCCAGACCTCCAATCTGGATGATATCACCAGCAGGGACGCTCTCCTCCGGAATACCATCCGTCAAGTCCTGATCGCTACAGGCTGCCATCAGAAGTATCGTCAATAAAGAATAAAAGCTCTTCTTCATGTCAAACTTAATAATTGAAATCCGGATTTGGCTCTACAGCATTGCATCTGCCTATGGCATCTTCAATTGTCATACCATTCAGGACGGTACCCACGCCTCGCTGAGCCCACCAGTTACCCTGACACATGCCAGGATCTGTGGTTATTGTACCATTATAATTAACACGTGATTCCGTATATACTGTAGTACCAACCACAGCACCATGATAAACCACATCATCAACATCGGTATAAAGATACTGGCTCGTGCAGTCGATGATCGAGACGGCAGGAATTTCTCTACTACCATTGATATCCTTTACAGTTGCTGCACCCAAGATACCTCCGTAATAGGTCTGCAGCTTACCAGATCCGTCAGCACTTGCCAAAGTTGCTGGGGCGGCCATACCAGTTTGAGCCTGAGGCGGTTGATATGCACAACCCTTGATGGTTGCTCTAGCAGCACAAGCAACGACGCCACCCGCATATCGACGAGCGTCGGCTGTTTCATCCGAAGCATAAGCACCGGTATTAGGGACCCAAGACATTACAGATCCCTTCACAAGACAGTCTTCTATAGTACCGCCTTCATTGACCCAGCAGACCAAGCCTGCTGGTGTAGCAGCCTGTACAAAAGCACCATCAGCCATCTTTACCTTAACGTTGCTGACCTTTGCTGACGAACCACGAACAGCATAAGCCAAAGGCGCAATTGCATCCGTAGCATTCAGCTTTCCTGGATTAATAGAGCTGGTTGCAGGTGTTGCTATCAGAGGTTTAGCCAAATTGAGCACCAGATCATGCACAGAACCTGTGATATTGGTAAAGAGCATGTGAGATGTCTCAACTTCAGTATATGTTTCTGCCTTTCCCTCATTGGTATAAGTTGCAGGAATCTGTACCTTGGCAATACCATCAAGGGTTATGGTCTTATTATTACCATCCAGCTCGCAATACAGGTTACCCTTACAATGTTCATCCTGAGTGTTATTATTATCCTCATCATCCTGGCCATAAGACCAGTATTCTGACGGTACAGTAAAACTATCAGAGATACGATACTTCTTTCTTGCCTGGTTATGAGTAGGAGTAATCATTGCCTCCAATTCCTGCCAGCTATCGAGTACATTGTCATACTTTGCACTAGAGTTATTCGCTCCTGCCAGGCTATTCGCTGCTATGGTTGGCCAGTTGTTACCCGAAGGATTCACGAGAGTCTTTCCGTCAGGAACAGCGAAAACGATATTCTGGAATTGAGAAACAGGTTGAAGCAATGTAATGCCATAGACAAATGTATTGTTTGTCAATCGGCCTTCTGCCTGACCGACAATACCACCTCCACGGACAACGTCACCCGCACCTTTGACACGAGACGTCACGGTGCAGCCCTCAATCAACGGACTTGAGCCACCTGTTACTGCCGTAGAGTAGGCTGCAATACCACCGATATAAGGATCAGCAGCATCGGTTACCACGCCATCCACAGGCAATGCATTATTACAGCGGATGATACTGCCATGGTTCGTCACCACCATACCGGCACGTGTAGCACTAGCTTGAGAGCTGCTGGTCGTGACAGTGATACGCTCTATACTTCCACTATTTGTATTTGCCACAGCCGACTCTACAGGAGTAGTATTACGCATCTCAATCGTACCATTGATCAGATTGGCGGTAGAAGAAAGTGAGTTTAAGAAGCGTCCATTGGTGCGCAACGTTGCACCTGCCAGATTGAGCGTTGCATTGAGGTTGTAGCTTTGATGTCCACTACCAGCCCATGGATCATCTGTGATAGTAGGGTTACCACCTTCTGTGTCGCTCGGAGTCACCAGCTTGTCCAGATCCAGCGAAGTAGCAGCCACAATGGCCACATTGCCTGCCTTGTTAAGTTCTGGATCGATTAAGAATGAGATTAAATCCTCGCGCGAAGTGATTACCGTCGGATCACCATTCAGACCATAGTCATCGCAAATGGTCGAAGTGATGATCTCGTCCCAGTCTTCGATCCAAGCCGTCAAGAAGACGATACGCTGAGAGGTCAGCGTAGCTTCGATAGTCAGATGCTTGCCTGCCGTGAGGTTATACATCTGCATGTGTTCCAGATCTTCTGCCGTTGTCGAAGAGAACTTATTATCATTGCTGGCAAAGAAAGAGAATTTCATGCCAGCCACATTGATAGCAGCAATCTTATCGTCCTTCGGATGCTCCAGATAGTTATGTGGCTCGACATAAGCGTCATACTTGAGGTTCATCACCGACCCTGCCTCACCGTTGGCATCCTTTATATAAGTCACACTCTTCTCACCCACCAATGGATGTATCTCCTGAGCAGCATCGGCTCCAGCAGTATAACTGTAGAGCGTTGTTGTCACATTCTGGTTGTACTGTTGAGTCTGCTCATCGTAGAGCGAGGCCACGCTCTCACGGGTCACACCCTTACCTGCCTTGAGAATGACAGTGATCCAGGCGCGTTCATGCTGCAGGAAGAGAGGAATCTTCTTATAATCCTCTGATGCCAACATCTGGCCTTCCGTATCATGCCACTCTTTATTGAGCGCAAACCACTCCTTGCTGGTATGATAGTTAGGAGCATCGATCAGATCATCACCGATACCCTCTGGATGTGTTACAGGACTATATGCATAGCCATGCAGACGATCCTGCAGGAAAAAATCCACAGGATCTCTCTGATCAGATGCAAGGGTCTCAGAACCTGCAGTAGCCTCAAAAGCATAGCGCTTGGCATTAGATTGCCAACGCAATCCCTGACCATCAACTTTGGCCTTGAGCGTACCATCACTATCGTATTTTTTGATAGGAGTCTCCGCTGTTCCTATGGTGGTGTAGGAAGGAATATAAGTCTTCGGACCGAAAGGAGTATCGTTACCCTCTTCCAGCATCTTGATGCTCAGCACATAATCACTGTTAATCTTCGAATACTGGCTCAGCAGGGATGAGTTCACGCCACGGGTCAGAAGCGTACGAGGTATGCTGGAGGTGAACTGCACCATCTCACCCTCAGTATTTTCAGGATCCGTAGAACTGTTCTGCTCAAAAGGCTGGTCATCGACACAAGCTACCAAGCAAGATACAGAAGCAATTAGTATAGATATCAGTCTCTTCATGGTGCCGTTGATGGGGTTGAAGGTTTAACAATCATACCGTCGGCGGTATAAGTCTCCTGATTCTCGATCCAAGGGACAATCTCCGTACGAACTACCGCCAGTGTACCACGTCTGAGCTCCATATTCCATATATATCTTACACCACTCTCCAGCAGTCGGAGTGACTGATTCTGGTCGTTGGTCTCAGGGACACGATAGGTAGAGACGTGCTCTGTACTACCTTCTGCATCTGTCTCCTTCCACGTAATACGAATGGCCTGCAGACGTCCGAAGGCAATACGCTCGTACGACTTGATAAAGTGGCTCAGATTTATATCATCGTCCGTCAATGTACGCTCAAACATCGAGAACTTTGTACCATAAGGATTATCCCTCAGTTGTTCATCAGTGTAGCCCGTCAGATCAACTTCCTTGAAAGCACTCGGATGCACAGACAGGACATCATTCTGATCATAGAAGAAATATGGGAAGATATAGCCCAGCTCACTGACACCAAGAAGCTCGACTTTCAAGATCTGATCCTTAGTGATTTCAACCGAATTATCCTCAGAGTTCTTCAGATTGACCTGTACCTGACTGAACTGATGCTTAAAGAAGAGATGCACACGATTAGCCTCCATGACAGCAGAGGTCGCAATCTTGTCTTTCTCGACAGCCATCAGGATATCTGGCTGGTCAGACATTCGTTCGCCTGTTGCCAAATTAAAATGCTTGGCTTCGTAGCTCATCTCCTCATAAAAATCCTCCTTCCTCTCTGCATGCTTCACACACACGATCTTCTGATAGTCAGGATTATCCTCCGCATCTGTCTCGTTATAATACAGATATCCGTATTCATCGCAAGCATAATAAACAGGATTCTCAGGATCTGTTTTGTCGATCCAGGCCTTATAATTGCCTAATTCGTCTACAAGATAATAATAAGTCTCGTCGCCTACAATGAGGTACTTTTCTGTATAGTCAACAGAAGGATCTCGATCAAAAGATTGCTTGTTGGCGGTATTCAGGAAATAAAAGATTTCCCAGCTATATCGATGGGTAGCATCTTCCTCAATCTTATTACTGATGCTGATTTTTAGATATCTGCCTAAGACTATATCTCGGACCCAGGAATCATGCCAAGTAGTGAGACTTGTGTTATTCTTCAAATCGGACGCAGCAGCAGACATGTCTGTCAAAGAGGAGGACGGGTTGATGACATAGTTGATGACATCGTCCCTTTTCTCAAAACTACCGCTCACACCGTCGATGGTTCGGCCTTTCGATCTCCAGTCATTCAGTTTGTTACCCGTTCTGAAAGTATATTCGTCACTTATATTGAAATTAAGGTTCTGATTCGCCGTTCTGGTGGTGAGTTTATTGTTGTCAGTCCAAGCGATGAATGCATGCTCACGACGGTTCTGCCAATAGAAGATCGAAGCCATGTCATCGTTACGGAAAGAGTCAAAAGTCGAAGTCGGCTGATACAAGCTGTTCCAATACAGGCAATTACCAGGTGTCGAAACAGACGCGACAGCAGGAGCCGTCCAGTCCTCCACCTTGAGCCATGCCGTCTGCACACGATCCAGGTCGTATTTCTCACCACTGGTCGGAGTCTTGTAGTACATCTGACAGACGAAGCGTGAGTCTTTGGCCATATAATAGGTGTTGGCACGTGTGGAAGCGATGTTCTCTGTCGTACCTGAAGAAAAGAATACTTGTTCTTTTGGCATCTTCTCCTCTGCGGCAGGATCATCTGCTTTCACTATGTCATCATCCGCGCATGCTACGGCCAGCAGTGCTACAGGTAGCATTGCCGACCAGATGCAACTTCTATATAATATATGCGTAAGCAAACTCTTAAACTTTTTACTATTTAACATTTTAACTTCGCATGCACTCATAAAGAGCACGCTGCATGCGATTAGTCCCAGTCGAGGGTCGCATTGCCACTCGTCGATTTCTCTACCCAATCCTTCACCAGAGCGCGGAAAGTAATCTCTTCCTTACCCAATGAGATGGTATAGGTATAGTGCTCGCCACGCTTCCACTCAAGGACCTTATCTTGGGTATTATCTGTCGTACTATCGTTCCAGCAATTCTTAAGTTCTATGCTATAACGAGTACCATAAGTACCATCAGGACCGTCCTTTAAGGTGATATACATCATGATCTTGTCTCCTGCACTCTTCAACTCACCAGGAGTGTGAGGGGTTGGCGTGGTATCTGGCAACTTATAGTGAGCAGGAATCTTGACATCACCGACCTTAATATATCCGTCGAGCGCCTGATTGTGAGCATCGACCTCGGCCTGAGTATAATTCACTGCAGGCTTGGCAGGAGTCTTAATCTTTAAAGCATCAGGAAGTGCGGCGAACTGATCTGCTGTCAATGACGGAAGAGCTATATAATCGGTATAATTATAATAGGAGGCAGGAGTGTCGACTACCTTATCATTTTCTTTCATTTCAGTGGCAGTACCTGCTGCAATCTCATCAGCATGAGCCTCATTATAAGCAGCCGCTTCTTCGGCAGTAGCAGAATGTGAAACTTCTGCTTGTTTAAGCATTGCAGCACGATGATCATCAGTATCCAAAGTAGCGAATTGATCTGCTGTAAACTGCTGATGATGCATATCATCATTGAATTCTGCGACATCTGTATAAGAAACTGCATCAACTGCTGGTTCTTTCACCATATCAGTTGTCCACCAACCTGGGAGTGCTGCATTATGGTCAACAATTTCCGTTTCATCATCAGCTGTATAATACGTAGCTTCAACTGGTGTCAAATCACTTGTCAGATAATAAGTTTTATCACCTGTGCCAATGGAAGTATTATCACTTGAATAAATTGCAGTCAGATTATTAGTTGAGTAGAATTCAGGAGCGTCATTACGCTTGTTACCATCCTTGTCATTCTCCAAAGACTGAGGAATAACAATCTGATTAGCCAAGATGTACTTTCCGTCAGAAAGGACAACAGCACCCGACAGGGTGATTGGATTTTCAGTAGCAGCAGGAGCGGTCAGCACTCCTATTTCGCCATCTTTCACACTGATAGTACCACCATTATAAAGATTAATAATCTCAATCTTTGCATCTGCCAGATTGACTTTCTGGTCATCTGTTGCTCCTGCAGGATCCGTTAGAATGACAGAGATCTTGCTCATGGCATGCTCGAAAGTCAATGGCACATTACCCGTACGAGGATCGATGGCAGCACCAGCAGCATATTTCTTTTTCTGACCATTCTCCAAGATATAATCATCTTCAGTTTCAGATGACTTCGCAAAATGTTCAGAGGTCTGAGCCCAAAGAAGATCCGTTCCCTGTGCAGCAGAAGTACGACCATTGACAGATGCCAAAGTAGTGCCACCATTAGTAGTGGTAGCCAAAGCTCTGAAATAATAAGGTGTGTTGCCATTCACCCAATAGAGGACGGTAGAAGGATTCCATTTACCAGCAGTAGGAGTTCCATAAGTATAAGTAGAAGCCTTAGTCACGCCATCCGTTGTTACTCCATTCTCATCATAGCTATCATCGTTACTATTATTAAGAGAGCGCCAGAGATCGAATGAACCTTCAGTTACAGGAGTAGTAGCATCAGTAACCTCACTTACCTTGACATCAGGATCAAACATAATCGAACCTGTAATAGAAGCAGACACATCCGTCCAGTCAGTGATCTTAGCCTCCACTTCGATACGCTGTTTCTTGAGCGTAGCCTTCAAGCGATAGTTGATGCCAGAGAGCGTGATACCACCGTTTTCGTCACTAAAAGTACCATAAGCATCAAAGACAGTGTTGTCCTCCGAATCAGAAGTATAGCTATGCAATTGAGTGCTCCATTGACGCTTTCCTGCCTGTGTATCACTTGCGTCAAGGGTTTTCAGCAAATCATTCGTCAGTACGAGGTCATACTTATTGCCATCCACCTCAACACTTGCAAGTTTTTTGCCTGACTTCATCACCGTTGGAGCAATGATTGCCTCATAGACACGAGTTCCCTTAGTGGTCGCTTCATCGTCTGTAAGATACATCTGGATACCAGTATCCTCCACAGAAACGACCTTAGCTTTGAGTGTCTGAGCCTTGGCATTTACATCCACAGCCTCCTTATTTGCATACAAAACAGGAGTTGTGCTGTTCGTTCCGAAAGCCTTAGCCGAACCATCATCATTCTTCTCAAAACCTTCATCAAGCACCAGTTCGATAGTAACCTTGCTCATGGCATGGGTATAGGTTACAGGGAGCTTAACCTTATCCGCAACATTCGGACGTACCCTTTTCGGATCATACTGAACCGCCTCCTGTGGGCCTGCCCACAGAAGATCACTTTTACGTACATTAGCAAAGTTCTCAGTTGCCTGATTATCTTGGACCTTCCAGTCTACTTCATCGTTAGAAGAAGAAATAGAACTCTCGACAGGACTTCCGCCATTGTAACAGAATCCATATCCTACACGCAACCAGCGATCAGACTTGGTGATATCGTCAGAGGTATTACTGAAGTCATCCCAATAAAGCGCTATACCCAGGTTGTCAGCTGTCACGGTTGGACCTTCCTGGCCTACAGTGAATGTCACAAGCTTAGACACTTTCGCAGCATCATTTGTTTCGCCAGAGAATTCATTATCTGCATCCGAAGATAGTTTTACTACCTGCTCAACATACGCAATCAGTTCATCATTAACCTCGAAGGCCCCATTAAGCGCACGTGTCTGTGGCCCTACATACGAATCCTGCAGCGTCACAGCCATCTCCAGCGGAGTCTTCTCTCCCGTCTCCGAGATGGTATATTCATCCGAATCATTTTCGAGAGAGAGGCCATCAGAGCAAGCATAGAGAGGAAGTCCTACAATAGCTAATGCTCCTATATATTTAATATTCTTAAACATCTTCTAAATGTTTTACTCTTTTACTGTTAATTTCCTGAATAGGGAGCCGATCCACCACCCAACCAGAAGTCTCCTGATGCATAGACAGTTGTCCAGTCGACAATAGTCGCCTCAATAGTCACCTGTGTCTTGGTGATGTTCAATGTATAGACATAATGCTCACCAGCTTTCCACTCTGTGATTACCTCTCCATCAGGATAAGTAGTATTTCCGATCTTCGAAACCTTTATATCCTTGATATTGATAAAGTAGTGGTCTTCTGTATTATCTGTTTTATCGTAAGTTGTAATCTTGAACTGCAAAGGAGCAGCATCAGTACCAAAGCCTTGTGGGATAATAGCATCATGGCGCACTAAGGTCTTATGAGCGTCCGTTGTCCAGTCAAAGTTTGTTTCGCCATAATTAGGGATTGTTACTCCTGTCAGCGAGGTTGACTTAGGAGTCATCTCATAAGGTGCAGTACTACTTCCCGAAGCAAATTTCACGCCACCATCTGCCAGCAGGATATAACCTTCCTTATATCCATTGACAATCTCCACCTTGGCCTGCTTAGCACCACCCTCTGACCCGAAATCAATATTATTTTCAAATGGCACCTGAGGATCCTTAGACGTATCCATACCCGATGACATAAGATGCACCTCCACCTGTGCCATGCGGTAGGTGAAGTTCAAAGTAATCTTGCCTTCGGTGGCGCTGATACCCTGGCCATTGTTCTCATCATGGATATACTTTCCAGTTGTATCATCAACCTTCAATGTACCATCGTTATTCTGTTGCAAAGGGATACCAATCATCAAATTAGATGGGAAAGTATTGGCATCATAGGAAGCATTTGATACAGCGATACCTTGATGGTCACCATCCTCTGCCGTAAAATCGGTCACAGCAGGAGAAGAATTATCGACCGAAGTCTGAGGCCATACACCACGGAAGAAATACTTCGTGCTATGATTTGGCCAGTAAATATTAGGATCAAGAGTTATCTTACCGGCAGCATTACTACCCGATGCATCTTCTTTATAGAAAACAGAAGGGGCAGAACCTGTTGCAATGCCATACTTATCTGTACTAGGAGCATCCATAGCCTTGCTATAATAGAAGCTCAACTTATCTTTATCAAATGCGGAAGTCACATTTGCACCATAAGAGGTCATAATATCAATCTTTGGAGTAGCAGGCTCTGCTGTCACATCCACCCATTCTGCTACCGTAGCATTGACATGTACCTCGGTCTTATCTACGATGATATTGAGGATATAGTTCTTGCCAGACTCAGTCTTATAATCATTTGCACTGTTGATAGCCTCGCTAATCTTCTGTGCATTTATATAATAAATATTCCCATCGACCTCAAGTTTAGCAATGGTCATCTTTTCTGCAGACGAAAGTTCTTCTCCTGTTTTTGTAGGATCTGCGCCGAGCAAAGTGCCAGGAAATACCAGCGCCGACATCTGCACAGTATACTGGAATGTACTAGATGGAGTATCTGCACTCCAGGTTGGATAATCGCCACGCTTAGTGGTGATAATCTTCTGATAAGATGGTTCAGTACTTGGGGTCACAACACCAGTTTCAATATTCACCTTGCCAGAAGTAATAGCATAAGCGACCTCTTCCGCATCCTCGCTCCTACCCAGCAACTTTACGACAGGATCATTCTCAAACTTATTGGCAGTATTACCTTTCAAGCCACTTCCGGAAGTAGGGAAACCCTTATTTGCCATTAGATTGATGGTAATCTTGCTCATCACATGCTTGAACTCAAGGAGATCATTGGCAGTACCAGCTTTCCAATCATCAAACTTGAGTGTACCATCGCCACCAGCTGTAGTTGGCTTAACATTATTGGAAATAATCAGATCATTCTTTGTCCAGTTGCCATCAGCGGTAGACTGATCAGCAGGCAAAGTCCATGTAGTAGATGTCCAATCAGAGATGGTTGGAGCAGCTTGAGTTGCATCATTTACCGCAGCGCCATAGATAGTCAAACCATCAGTTCTGCCAGTTGTTTTGTTGGCAGGATCAGCTGTGCCATAGTCATCCCAGTAAAGCTGAGGTGACATAGTGATACTATTATGCTTGCTATCAGTAGCCGAACCTACGACGGTAGCAGTCGTTGGCTTGCTTACCGACGACGCGTCCTGACCTCCTGCATCCGTATGTCCCGTCCAGGTACCATCTACCCTCAATGCCAACTTAATACCATTGGCCAATGCCAGATGCTTACCATGACGTTCAGCATTAGAAGTATCCCAGTTAGCACGCGTCTGCACAGTCTTTCCTCCATCGACCACACCTGCCTCAAGACGGATAGCATTATCGGC
This sequence comes from Bacteroidales bacterium, assembly GCA_045628985.1. GTDB lineage: Bacteria > Bacteroidota > Bacteroidia > Bacteroidales > UBA3663 > Liminaster. The sequence goes on from JAZQQH010000015.1 coordinate 19,871, forward strand.
CTCGCCTACGGTGTAGACAGGGTCAATGTCATCGCTACAAGCTGCAAGAGCTGCGAGCGCTGTGCTAATATATATATAATGTGTAAGCTTCATTTGCTTTACATTTTGATGATTATCTCTTTTATTGTTCTTTAAGTGTCGATTTATATCATTGCCTCGACAATCTCGCATCCATCAAGTGTGATGGTTCGGATGCCAGGTTGCTTATGTTTGTTGAAGCAGAAGCTGACAAGGTATCCTTTCTTCAGATGGAAATAATTCAGATACTCGCGCAACTGCTTTTCTCCACTCTCATGATAGGCGTTTCCGTGCCAAATCTTCATCTCTATCACATACTGTTGCCCCAGATAGTCAACGATCAGATCTGTACGCGTATTATCTCGCGTCTGAGCCTCAACGTAATAATGACCGACGCCATTGATGATCGGACGAAGGTAGAGCATAAACAGCTTGCGGCCTTTTGCTTCGATGAAAGTATCAGGTTCATCAGCATAGATGTCATTGAAATGCTCACAGAATTTCGTCAAAATAAGTCTCATGTCAAGCATTCCATTATTGACGAACTGATTCTTGTCCCTTAGACCTTCCGCAAAGAGGGGTTCTTCCGACTTGCTCTGCGAAGCAAACAGTTCGTAGAACCAGGTCTCAAACACTCGGTTGCTCACCTTCAGGACACCATGATCTTCGCATAAGAAGTCGAACATGCAACCGATCTCCATGGCCTTGTCTGCCGGATTGAATGGGATGACGGCTCCTTGATACAGAATCCGTTGCACCAGGTCGGACAGCTCAGGGAAGTCGTGCATCTTCTTCATCACATCGTCGAACAGCACATTCTTCTCAGCAATCATGCTCTTCAAAGCGCTCATGGCACCTGATTCATCCCAGGACAGTTGTTGTTCATCCATCAACTGACAGAGCCGCGTCGTCAGGTACGGATAGCCCGACGTCTGCGTATAAAGCCATTGCGACAGACCCTCGACATCCATTCCCGTGTGGTGATCCGCCTCGTACGCCTCAAGCATCGTTGCAATGTCCTGAGCTGAGAAATGCATATCGACCTTGAAGTCCGAAGCGATGTTCCATGGCGAATTGCTCTGATGCAACTCCTCTGGCCGCAGCTTCAGTTTCAGGTTCTTGATGTCATACACACCGGCCAGGATCACCGATTGGAACGTTGGCAACAGATGGCGCTCAAGGTATTTATTGCGCAAAAGTCCGAGCAACTTGAGGAACGATGCGAAGTTGCTGGCCTGATCAACCTCATCGACAATCAATACCACAGGCTTTGGAGCTGCCATGCAGAGGTCACTGATCAGGTTCGACATCTCGCGAACCGGCATCTCGTTGGTATATCTGGCCGAATACTGAGCGATGACTTTCTGCATTTCCTCGTTGGCATTCGGCACCATCTTATACTTCAATCGCGCTGCCATCAGTTGCATAAAGGCCAGCATGATCGACTCATCCGTCCGATAATCAGCCTCTCCAAGCACCTCGAAACTCAGCGAGATGACGCAATAATCTTCAGACAGTCTTGAAGCGAGACAACCCAGCGTGGTGGTCTTACCGAACTGTCGGCCCCTGTTCACACAAAAGTATTCTCCTCGCACCACCATCTGACGGATGGCATCGATGCGAGCTGTGAGATCAACAATATAATGCTGATCTGGCAAGCAAATACCTGTTGTGTTGAACTTCTTCATTGTCGTGTTACGTTATCTCTACCTGGGGACAATTTGTCCCTATATAAGTCCGTGACAACTTGTCACGACCTGACTTTCGTCTTGCTCATATCGAAATCTGTGAACAATTACTGAATCACAACTTCCTCAGGATCTGCTGTGATGTTCTCCCAGTCGACCACGGTGGCGGTGATCTTATCGATGCCGGTCTTCTTCAGGACGAACTTGTAGTAGTACTTCTTGCCAGGGAGCCACTCTGCGATTGCGGTTGTGGTAGATTTCTCATTTATGGCAGACAAGTCGTTTATGAGGTAAATATTACCATCTGCTGCGGTTATCTTGACTCCAATCTTACTTTCGCCCTTGCTCAATGGCTGAGCGACGACTCCGTAAGAGTAGTCATAGGCAGGATGCTGATTATCGCCAGTTGTTACTGCTGCGGCAACATCTGGAGTCATGCTAACATTGTCGGTACCGCCAAATGAAGTGATAAGACCATTACCCATATTCAGTCTTGCCGTCGTTGCAATGTTAACCAACTCAACAGTTGCATTAGTAAGATCTACTGCATCAGCACCTGTAGATGTTTCCAGATCGACAAAAACCTGGCTGGTCATGTGGTGCTGGATGAGGGTAATGTTATCCTTGGTCGAGCCGATTGCCCAGTAGAGGTTACCATTAGCCTTATTTGCATTCGCACAGAAACCTGTTTCGAAAGAGTAAACATCAGGATTTGATGTGTCTGGCTTGAAAGGAGCTCCCCAGATATAATCCTTAGCCGTAGGAGCAACCTCGTTAACCGTAACGAGAGTACCACCCTCGATGCTTACATAGTCATTACCACCATTATCATCAGTTCCTGGAGTCACAGCAGTCGATTGTGGCGAAAGCGTACGGAAGTGATAGTAGGTCTGGTTGTTTGGCCAGAACCACTCTGTGGTGTAGATACCCGTATTCCTGTCGGTTTCAGAAAGATTAGAAGATTTCACATAACCGTTCTCCCAAGTATAATCCTTATAACCATTGTATCCATCTTCTGTTGCAGCTCCAGTATACAAGGCGCCTGCTGCACGATAGAGGTCAAAAGTAGGATCTCCCTTCACTGGATTATCATAGACACCTTCGTCTGTCTTCACTGTAACTTTCACGTATGCATTGCTTGGCGTCTGCCCTACAGCAGTGACATTGATCCATTCTGCAAGATTAGCGGATATATTATTGATTCTCTGCTTGCCAATGGTGAAGGTGAAGACGTAGTTCTTGCCTGCCTCCATCGGAATATAGGTACCATTGTCGTTATACTTCTGTATCTGATTTGTGCCAGCACCCACTTCCAAATCCTTCAGCGCATTATAGAGCGCACCCGATGTAATTTTATAAGTATTACCGTCAATGGTGAACTGAATCATGACATTCGTACTATTCTCAACAAAGCGGCTTCCATCGTCGCTTTGATCTGGATAAGTCTTAATGAATTGATGAATGTTTGGAATGGCAAGAGCCTCAAGGACGTAATTCGGTTCAGTATTACCAGTCTTCTCACTAATCTTCGGGATAGAAGTAATTTCCGTTCTCGCGTGAATCATCTGAAATTCACCATCCTTGATATTGAAAAGGCCCTTGGTATTGAATCCAGAGAGTTTATCTATTGACTTACTATTAGCAAGTACAAAATCTGTGCCATCTGCCTTATAGCCATCACCAGCCTTGATCTGGATGGTGATTTTTGACATGGCATGATAGAACTTCATCTCGGTCATCTTGGTCGATGTTCCCTCAATGACGTCATTTACACGAGGGAACTTATGAGCCGTAAAATCAAATTTCAGACGGTAATCTCCCCAACTCTTTTCTGTATTATATGAAAGATTATTGCTGAAAAGGAGATCCTGACATCTCAAGGTACGTTCAGTCTGAGCAGTTTCAGTTCCGAGCATCGCATTCCATTCACGAATCGCTGGATAAATCTCAGTCGATTGCCATGAATAGTATGTTCCCGTTGAGAACTTCTTAGTATATGCGTCGTCCAGTTTTGACTTTTCAGAATTTATTATTTCTTGGAAATAACAATCATTCCATGTTGGCTCTCCCTTCTGAGCATAAGCCCAGATGGTAAGCTGAGAGCTACGGGCATGAGCGTCATCCCAATAACGGACACGGTTACCGGTCTTTGTCTCTGCATTATCATAGAAGATAACATCGGTCTCACCTGCTTTTACTTCACCACGTGTGACGGTATAAAGTGGACTTGTTCTGCTTCCTGTATACTCGTATCCGTCGTGTGTCTCCGTATCTTTGTCGCTCTTCATCACCATGAAGATCTTGGTGTTGACATCGAAGGCTTGCATCGTCTTCCCAACACCATCAGTGATGACAGCTCGAGTCAAAGGTTCAGGTGCATCCACTCCACCCACGCTGAGCTCGATAGGAGTCTTCTCTCCTACCTCTGGCATGTCTGGAGTGACGGCATTCTCCACCTCATCAGCACAGGCGGTGAGGGCGAAGGCTGATGTGATGGCGAAAAGGTTGATATATAACAGATGTTTTTGCATCGTATATATGATTGTTTTGTTTGTTTTTTGCTTTCGTCAACTTTTGACGAAGGAATGGACGCCTTGCTTGCAGGACGGACGTTCCGTGTTCAAGGAATGGACGTCTTGCTTGCAGGACGGACGTTCCGTCTTCAAGGAATGGACGCCTTGCTTGCAGGATGGACGTTCCGTGTTCAAGGAATGGACGCCTTGCTTGCAAGTTGTCCGATCTTGCTTCACGGATCGGACGCCGTGATTTCGGGTGTGCGAATCCTTCATGCAGGATCAGACGCCGGGGATTCGGGTGTACGAATCCTTCATACAGGATCGGACGCCGGGAATTCGGGTGTACCTATCTTGCGTCACGGAAGGGATCCCAGGAATTCGGGGGATACCTTCTTGCATCGCGGAAGGGACCCCAGGGATTCCGGGGATACCTTCTTGCATCGCGGAAGGGATCACAGGGATTCCGGGGATACCTTCTTGCATCACGGAAGGGATCCCAGGGATTCGGGGGATACCTTCTTGTATCACGGAAGGGATCCCAGGGAATTCGGGGGAGCACTTCCGTGAAGCAGAGAGAAGATTAGTTCTCAAGGGTAATGTTTGTATTTGTACCAGTAACATTTACCCAATCAGCCAGAGTACAAGTAATAGCCTCGATACCCTTCTTGGTAATGGTAATCGTATATGTGTAGCTATGGTTTGGATACCAGTAGTTGATTGCAGATGTAGTCTGATTTGCAGAAGTACCTACAGAAGTTGCTACTATACTAGCAAGGTCCTCAACTACATAATACTTGTTCTCATCAGGGGTTTGGATGATGAGACCAACTTTTGTATCACCTTCTACCAATGCCTGAGGAACAACCGACCATGTGTATGCTGGAGTTTTCATCGCATCATATTCAGTGCCGTCAATGGTTACTTTACCATCTGCGGTTAGACCTGAATAATCTGGAGTAGTTATTATATTAGCTCCTTCTCCTGTTTCAATAGCAGTATCACTGTTTCTTGATCCTGTAGTTGTTACCTTACCAATACCCATATCAACAGTTGCACCTGTGTAAACCTTAGTGATAAACACCTTAGTTTTATTCGAACCATCTACAAGAGAAACCTTGTTTGACTGATTGGTAGTACGTACTACGATATTGATGTTTGACATCATGTGGAATTCTGTCAAATTAATCTGAGATTCTGTTGACATGATACCCTGCATAAGGAGACCTTGATAACCATTATCAGTGGAGTACGCATATTTGTATCCATCGGTTGAATTTCCACCTACCTTAGATGGATCAAGTGGAGCTCCCCAATGGTAATCTTGAGTACTCTGTGCACCATTTACCATATTGAATTTCGCGTTTGCCGACGAAGTATAATTATCACCTGCAGATGATGAAGTATATGACTTATCATTGATTACGCGGAAGTGATAAGCTGTCTTGTTGTCATCGTAGAACCAGTTAGTTGACCATATACCATCACTGTTTTCGTCAGACAAAGTTGCCTTATCTGTATATGCTCCCTGATAAGTGGTTGCAGTATAGTTTTCACCAGTGTAGATCTTATCCAATACCTCACCTTTACGGAAGAGATGATGGGTAGAATAGCTCTCCTTGGCATTTCCTGTCTCGTGGAAGGTGAAGGAATAATGAGTGTTGTTCTTATTGAAGTTCTCAGCTGTAACCTTGTCCCATTCGACCACAGTTGCAGTTACTGCTTGAATATCCTTCTTCTTTACTGTAATGTTAAAAATATAGTTCTTACCCTGCTTCAAGGTTACTTTGGCATCAGTAATACCAGCTTCTGTACGAGCACCGGCATCGGTAACATTATTATATAAAGCCGTGTATAGATCAGCCTCTGTAACGTAATAGGTATTGTTATCAATAGTAAATGAAATTACATTGTTTGCAGCGTCTGCGGCACCCTTAGTGAACACATTGTCAGGCAAGAACTGACCATAAAAAGTTGTGTTAGCATTTGCTGCAGTAGTGGTGAGTGTTGCATCGACATTGCTAACCTTATCAGACCATGTACCATTTTGTATATTCAAAGTACCATTGGTGTTCATCTTATGGAGAGTAATCTGCTTTGCTCCTGTGAACTTAAAGTCGTCTGTTGAACCAGAGTTAAAACCCTCGCCCTCTTCCAGAGTGATAGTTACTCGTGTAAGAGCATGGTTGAATATCATGTGACCCTTGTCAAACTTACCAGGAGCATCTGCAGGAGCACCTGAGAGCTGAGAAAATTTCATGACACCATCGGTGAGATTTGCGAGATCTTCAGTCATAGTAGGCCATGATCCAGCTGTCTGTGAAGTGAAATTGAAACGGTATACACCCTTCGTACCACCAATCTGAATATTGTTGCTATAAACAAGATCCTCATTGTCACGGACAGTAGAAGTCTGACCAGAAGTAGTTACACCCCACTGAATTGTGTGTGCAGGTTTGCTTGTTACATCTGCAGTCCAGTTGCCCACGCCGCCAGTAGTTTCAGTGAGATCACTCTCGTTGAGGTTTCCATCTTTAACTCCATCGCCAGATGTGAGGTTTGATTTGCCAGGGATAGCTACCGCATATATCGATAACTCACCATTACGACCGTAGCAGTCGTCCCAGTAGCGTTTTGTCGCGTCGGTAGTGAAACTTACGTCCGACCATTTATTCTCATGATTAGAATGAGCTGCAGCTACGGCTGTGGTGCGAGTGTTGCGCCAGCTGTCCTGTCCATTTTTTTTACTCTCAATATGCATAAGGATGGTTGTCTCAGAGGCAAATCCTGCACGGGTCATAGCACGGGTAACAGCTCCTTGAGCATCGCTCAAAGAGAACGAGATCATCTCTTTCTGCGAATCCGGAACTTGCTGGATGTCATTGACTTCATCGTCACTACATGCTGCAGTGGCGAGGAGTGTGGCTGTGAGAGCCATTGGATAGATGTACTTTTTCATAGATATATGTTCTTAATTATTTATATTCAAATTAATGGAATCAATATTGAGTGAGATTCTTCGTTTCTCTCAGAATGACAGAGGAGAAAGATGATTACTTCTCCAGGTCGGGATGATTATTTCTCCAGGTCGGTCACCAGGCTGCCGCTGACGTCTTCCCAAGGGGTGAGGGTGGCGGTGAAGGTGATTTCGAGCTTATCTTCGAGGCCTGCGATGATGAGGTAGTAGGTGTAGATGTAACCTGGCTTCCACGTGTGGAGGGGGTCGAGGGTCTCGTCAGGGAGCTGGATGGCGATGGGGACGTCGGTGAAAGTCTTGTAGGTTTCGCCATTGGAGTCGCAGAGTTTGAAGCTGACTGCCATCTGGACGTTCTCCTGCGGGAGCTGCACCTGTCCGCCTTTGCTCTGCATGAAGAAGGCGGTGGCTTGTGTCTGGCACTCGCGGAGGTCGTTGCCTTCGACGTCTTTGCCTCCATCGAACTGGAAGAGTGGCGTGGTCAGCTCTGCGGGATTCTTCTTTGTTGGAGTGGTGAATCCTGAGGTGCCGGTATCGATGCGCCAGTTGTGTGTCGCATCGCAGGTGGCTTGATAACCGTCGGCTGCTGTGACGAATTGGTTGGAGGTGACGCGGATCTTGAGGTCCTTGATATAAAGGAAGTTATCGCTCGCCCACGGATGGAGGGTATAGACAGCGAAGCGGATCTTGGAGTTGAGGTGATGGAAGGGCATCCATACGGTGCGCACCTTGTTGGTGGATGAGATGTTGATGTTGACCTTATCCGGGGTGGCGAGCAGGTCCTGGTCTTTACCTTCGGTATCGCGATGCACTTGAGCGATCATGTAAGGCTCTGCGGCATCCTGAGTGACGGAGCCATCGGCCTTGCGGGTCTGTACGAGACCGTTGTGGACGGTCTGGTAGTAGTACGGAGCGTTGATCTTGAGCAACTTATCGTCGAGCGTGACGGTCGAAGGATCGGTCGGATAAGGAGCGATGGCGTGGAAGCGGTAAGGGAAGCCGCTGAGGTCCCAGTATCGCTCATACTGTCCTGGCACCTGGGTATAGTCCCAATGAGCGCGGATGTTGCCGTCCCAGGCGGTGCCGGTGGTCTTGTATTCGACGTTGTATTTCTCCATCACCGTCTGCTGATTGCTGGCGTTGTAGAGCTTGTAGGTCGAGACCATGAATCCGGTGGTGAGCAAAGGAGAATTGTAGGTGCCGCCGGTGGCACGTGTCTCAGCTTCGTTGTCCTGCACCCTGCCTGTGAAGCTCATGACGTCGGTGCCGATGGGTTTGATCTCCTCGACTTCCTCGATGACGGAGCTCTTGGAGCAGGCGCTGAGTCCCAGCATGGCGATGGCTGCCAGGGCTTTCCAAGCTCCGACCTTCATCGAGTAGCTGTATCTATGAGTGCGATTCACGAACATTTGCTTTTCTGTTTCTTATACGAGCGAGGCCAGTACCGTACTGCGAAGCCCTCGCGCGTATATTATATATAATGTGTATCCAAAGGGGGAGTCGAACCCCCTTTGGAAGGAAGAGGACCCTACCCGGCCTCCCCTCAAAGGGGAGGTGTGGGTGGGACGAGAGGATTAATCCTGGATGATGAAGGTTGCCTCCTGATCCTCGAACTTAACGGTATAAGTACCAGGAGTTGCACCAATCGCAGTAGTAATAGTTGCACCAGAGATGGTTACGTTAGTAACATCAGGACCTGTAACAGTAATGCCAGTAGTCTTGGTTGTACCATTTGTAACAGCTGTTGCAGTAATGGTGTTAGCAACATCATTGTCAACGAGAGCGGTAGAGAGTGAGAGGGTATGAACATCCTTCACGGTGAATGACTTGGTGTAAGTCATGGTTGAACCATTGTTAACAATGGTAGCAGTTACGGTATAAGTACCATTGGTAGCAGCATCAGCTGCAACGGTTGACACACCAGTAGAAGTATTGAATGTTACACCAGTTGCAGCGGTAGCAAGAGCATAGGTTACAGTACCTGTAGGAGTAACGCCCCATGAAGGAGTAACGGTCTGCTCAGCAGTTGTCAAGTTAACAGTGTACTTGTCAAGGGTCATAGCATAAGCAGCTACAGTCAAAGTGATGTCTGCTGTCCAGCCCTCAGTTGTATGGTACTTAACAACGTAATTACCAGCGACTGCATTCTTCTCAACAACGAGAGTAGTAGCATTGTCTACATATACGCGGTTCTTGTTATCACCAGAGATAACAATGCCACCTGTTGTTACTGCTGCAGGATATACAACCTCGTAATCACTTACAGAAGGAGTATAATCGGTACCATCAACCTTAGGAACGAGAACTACGTTGAAGTTAGCATCAGTACCAGTACCAACAGTCATTGCTGTTGTTGCAGCAGCATTGAAGCCAAGAGTGTAGTGACCGATTACCTCGAATGTAGCGGTATAGCTCTTTGCAGGAGCATAGTCACCAGAGGTTCCCTGGTTGAAGCCAACGTTGTTAGGCTCGAAGATTACAGTGTAAGTACCAGCAGTTGTGATCTCTGTAGCAGCCAAGGTTTCACCAGCAGAAGTACCATCAACCTTATCAACAATCGCAGTACCTGCAGGATTCTTAACAGTCCACTTACCGTTGATAACAGGAGAAGCTACAGCATCGTTACGATAGAGTGAGTAATCAACAGCAGTCTTAGTAGCAAGATTCATTGAGGTAGTGCTCAAATGAACGCTGTAGTTTACGTTACCAGTATTCTCTGAGATTATAGGATCGCGCTCAACTTCAGCATAGTCCTCAACGGTACAGTTATCAAATACGATAGGATAGAGACCAGTCTCTGTAGGAACATCTGGATCGTTAGGATCGATGGTTGGATCGCTTTCGGTAGAACCGTTAGAACCCTTAGTGATCTTGAAGATGTAGGTGTAGTGAGTGTTTGCTGCCCAGTTGCAATAATCAGCAGGAACAAATACACGTGCGTCCTTAACTAAAATCTTCTCACCAGTAGTAGAAGTCAACTCGTAAGATACGTGGAAAGTGAAACCACAATCGGTACCAGTAGTAGCTGCACCCTTAGGGATAGCATAGTAAGTGTCTTCTGAAGCAGAAGCCATTACACGAGTAGTACCGATAGCATCCGCTGTAGGTGCAGAGAACACGAGGCAATCGCTGGTCTTGGTACCAGTTGCCATGTTAACTACAGGAGCATTCCAAGTTGAGAAATCAACTGTGGCACCACTCTTTGTATAATACTCAGCAACAGCGTAGGTAGCACCAGTAGTATTTGGCGTTCCCGTGCAAGTAGCAGGCTTTGCCTGTACACCCTTGAGACCTGGGTCTGCAGGACTTGCGGCAGGGTTTGGAGCCTTCAAATCAACGACACGAACAGAGTAGCCATCAAGATCCTCCCAGAACTTGATATTAACCTTAGCATTAAGGCGCTTGAAGTTGAGGGCTACATCATGACCATAGTCAGCCTTAGCAACCTGAGTAGCAGCAATCATGAACTCATAAGCAGTTGGGTTATTCATGCCTGCCATGATAGTTCCATCAGGAATGTCCATTTTATGTGTGCTGTTGTTATAAGATGCAGTTGCAGTACTACCATTCACGTATGGAGAATAAGCATAGAACATCGTATTGTCAGATGCCATATCCCAATAACGAAGGTACTGGTTAGCAACATTTGACATGTAAGTTGTCTGATCCTTGGTGTAGAAGCCTTCACCTCCTGTATAGTCATACTCAGAAGAACCGAGCATCTCATACTGCCACATAGACTTACCATTGAGCTCGCCAGCAGCATCACCTGCAGTTGTCTGGCCAGCACCAAAAGCGTAACCAATCTTATTAGTCTCATCGCTGTAACCAACAAGATAGTTGTCCATGATGTTGTTCACTGTCTCAGTGTTCTTGTAGGCAAATACACCGAAGTTGTAGTGATCGGCATTCTGAAGAGGAATGGCACGAGTGATGTTTTTCTGGTTGGTTGTGAAGCTGATGTAAGACTTGCTCGAACCAGTATCAGGTACGCTGGTGTCGACAAGTTCATCGCTTGCGCAGCTCGCTAAGAGAGGAAGCGAGGCGAGGAAAAATAAACTTTTCTTCATAATTGTAAAAAATTGAGTGTGTAAATATTAATTTGTTAATAATAATTATCGAGTATAGTCTGATTCGACTGGTGGAAGCCAGTCTTCAGAGACGCAGCTGTCGAAGATGATCGGAGGACCTGTCGGTTCGTCCGGTTTGACAGGATCGTCAGGATCGACCGTGTGCGAAATCCTGAAGATGTAAGTGTAAGAGACGTTCGGACGCCAGCAGCACTTCTCGGCTGGAATAGTGGCGGTGACGTCGGACATCAGGATCTGCTCAGAAGCGTCGGCCTCGGAAGTGAGGCGGTAGGTCACGTGGAAGGTGAAGCCTCCGGAAGTGACCGGCTTTGGCAAAGCGTAGTAGATGGTCGGCGACGGTGACGAGAGATCGCGCGTCGGACCGATAGGGACTTCGTCAGGTACCTCGAAGCGCAGGTAGTCGCTGGCTGCATGTGGCTGAGGAGCGACCATGGCGATCTGCACTGAGTCGGCAAACTGAACCGTGGCGCCTGCCGAGCGGTAGTACTCTCCGTTGCAGCGAGCCTCGACGCTGAGGATCTCGACGCTGTAGCCATCGACGACCTCGTAGAAGCGGACGCTCACCTTGCTGTTGAGACGGCGGAAGAGGAGGTTGACCTCGTTGCCATAGTTGCAGCTGTCGACGATGTTTGAAGCGTAGAGGTACTCATGATCCTTGTAGTCGTTGTAGCCATCGACCAGCATTCCATCAGGATAGCGGAGCTGACGCTTGGTATAGTCGAAGGTGACTGTCTGCGTACCGTGGAGGTATGGCGCGTAAGCGTAGAAGCTGGTGGTGTGAGACGCGAGATTCCAGTAGTACATCTGCTGCGTAGCGACGTTAGAGCGATACTTGTCGGTCAATGGCTGGCCAGCATAGGTGCCACTGTACTCGCTGGCTCCCATCCCCTCGTACATCCAGTAAGAGACTCCCCTCTCCTGGTCAGGATTGCCGAAGGTCGAGCCGGCCTGCTGACCGTATGCGAGCTCGGGATCGTAGTAGCCGACGAGGTAGTTATCCATCACAGGATGTGTGATGTCCTGATCGACGAAACCGAAGACGCCGAAGTTGTAGTAGCCTGCCTGCTGCAGTGGGATGGCACGTGAGGTGTTGTGCTGACCGACAGCAAAGAGCAGCGGCTTGGTCGCCTCGGGGTGGCGCGAAGAGGTCTGGCTCTGAGTGTTATCGACCAACGAGTCCTCGCCACAACTGAGGAACAGGAGTCCGGCAGCTGCGGTGTGAAGGAGGAAAAGTGGAGTGATCGATAAACGCATATATTATATATATAATGAGGAGTTAGGAGTGAGGAGTGAGGAGTTGTTGCCTCGCTGCTAGGATTATCTGCCGAGCGGGATGTCGTAGACAACCTCGTCGTAGTCTTCGACGGTTGGGACGAAGAGCGAACCAGAACCGGAAGGACCAGGGCCAGGACCGGGACCAGGACCAGGGGTTGGGATCGGGAGGTCGTTACAGTCGATGATGACGGTGATGACGCCGCCATGCGACTGCTCACGACACTGGTCGGTGACGTTGAACTGTAGGGTCTGCTCAGCGCCATTGCGGAAGGTGACGTCGACGAGCAGGTAGTTTGGCAGGTCCTTGCGCGAACCGCAGTAGAGGTGCGAAGGCTCATCGACAAACGACTTCATGTCGCAGAGACCGAAGGTGGTCATCTTGCCACCGATGATCTGGCAGTCATAGTCGACGTAGGTCTCGTGGTCGCGGTAGGTCAGGTGATCCTTGTATCGCGTATTGAAGTAGACGATGATCGGATTGTTGTTGGTATGACCTGTGTTGACGTTGGTGCCACTGGCGAAGGCGGTGAGAGCTGCATTGCCTGAGGTGCCGACTACGCGACCGTCGTTGTGGATGAAGATGACCTGCACGAGGTAGATGAACGAGAGCGGGTTGAGTACGCAATTGATATGCTTGACCCAGCAGTGTTCCACTTCGTCGTAGTAGTCATAGTCGTGCATATCGTGCGATATATAAATGTCGCGAGGATATGCAGAATAGAAGATCTCTGGCTGGTTGTAGAGACCGGTGACCGCGTTGGTACCTTCCTGGTCGGCCTCGGTAGAACCTTCGGTCTCGGAGGCGAAGAGTCGCGTCAGGCCTCGTGTGACGGAGGTGGTGGCGGTGACGGAGTCGATGAGCGACTCGTCGACCTTGAGCACCTGCGAACCATCTTCGGAGTCGATGTTGCTCCAGATGAGCATGTCGTAGTAACCGAACTGGTAGGAACGACGGAAGCGATTGCCAAAGATGGTGAAGCCGTCGACGTTGGTATGCGGAGCTCCCGGGGTGTCACCCAAGAAGTAACGACGGACCTCGTAGTTGGTCGGGATCGGATAGGCGATCGGACCCCAGAGGGTGGAATCGACCTTGTCCCAGCCGTAGTACCAGCGGTATTTCCATTCGGTATCGATGTCCCAGACGACGTCAATGTCGGTGACGATGGCAGGGAACTCGACGACAACCTCTTCGGCAGGGAGCTTGAGGGGTGGCTCGATGCAGGACTGAAGAAGGAAAAGGGAAAAGGGAAGAGTGAAGAATGCCAGCAGACGAAGGATGTATAGGTGTAATTTCTGTTTCATCGGGCATCTCCTTTCTTCACTGTCTTATTTTTACGAAACAGGATGTCGTAGGTAATCTGGATACCGAGGTTGGTCGGACCGAACCACTGGAACTGGTGGTTGCGCTTCTTGAAGGCGCTGGCCGAACCGAGATAGTCGTAGTAATAATCGCCGTCTTCCTCATGGCTGGCAGGGTTGCCATAAACGTAAGGATCATAGCGAGTGAGGAAGAAACCTGCAGCGGCCATGAACTCGAGGCGCCAGTTGCCACGCTTGTTGAGCGGCATGACGTAACCTAACGAGAGGCCGGCGCCTCCACCCTCGCCTTCCCAGCCTTTGGTCTTGCTGAGGCCGATGCCATAGACATCGCCATGAACGAAAGCGCCAAGGTAGAGACCGAGGAAGCGGCCTTCACCCTGGAAGTAACGACGGAGTTCGAGCTGGAGGTCGCGCACCTGGAAGAACTTCTGAGAAGACCAGTGACGATGATTGCTCCAGGTGAAGCCGAGGTTATATGTATAATGTCCATCGAGCGGATAATACTCGAGCTGGAGGTTCGGAGAGAAGGCCATGCCGAACTGTGGCATGTAGAAGAAGTCGTGCACGAGGTTGGTGCGGAGTGCCATGAGATGACGGCGCTCCATCGGTGGCTCGGCAGGAGCCTGCACGGTGATCTGAGGAGCCTCGATGACGATGGTGTCAGGCTGTGTAGGCTGCTCGACAACGACGTCGCTGACCGAGACGTTCTCGAAGACAGGCTTCGGACGCGAGAGCCAGAGGACGATACGAGCGGTACGAAGCTCTGGGAAGTACTCCTGCTTGAGGCGTGACCAGAGGCGGCCACCATCGAGGCGGCTGAGAAGCTGCTTGCAGGTCTGCTCGTCGCCGTGGCAGTCGTCGAAGATCTGCTTGACGCGAGCATAGTCGGCATCCTGGCGCTGCTGCATCAGGGTGATGAGGTAAGCGTAGTCTTCGGTGACGCTCTGCACATCCATCTTGATCTGCTGCTGAGCGAAAGGTCCGCCAGAGAGATCCTGCTGGATGAGCGACTGCAAAGCGGCGGTACGGCCCTGGCCGAGGCGACGGTTATTCTCGTATGAACCTTCAGGTGAAGCGGCACCGCGCAGGAAGAGCTGGCGGAGCTGATAACCCTCGCGCTGCAGGAATGGAAGCAGCGCGTGGTAGGTACGGAAGAAGTCGGAGTTGGTATTGATCTCGGTGCGGTTGACCTGGAAGCGGACACCGACGGCCAAGGCGTTGAAGAGGGAGTCGGTCATCACAGGAGCCTCCTCTTCATTATAGTCAGAGACGATGACGAAAGGATATTCGGCCATGACAGAGTAGCGCTCATTGTCGAGCAAGCCGTCAATGTCAGCCATGGAAACTGAGTAAGATGCCGCACGACTGACGCCACCGGCCAGAAGCCAGAGGGAGAGCAAAAAGAGGAGATGTTGTGCGGTTTTCATAAATTTGTATATTTGCGAATGGATAATATATAATATTACTGCGCAAAGATACATTTTTTTTGCCAAAATTACAAGAAGGAAAAAACAAAAAAAATGGAGTCGCCCCCATTTTTTGTTAAATTGTAGGAAAAACAGTGATTACACAAGCACAAAAATACGTTTTGCACGATTATTTTCTCACAAAACAGACCATGTAACATTCCATGTAACAAATGTAACATCACAAAGACGGCAGTGACATACCAAAGATTTTGCGATATAGATCAAGGGCGTAGACATCGGTCATGCCACTGATATAGTCGAGAACAGCCATGATGCGAGGATAGACGCCTTCGACGCGAGTCTCGTACTGGAGCGGGATACGATCGAGCAACAGACGGCTGTAGGAACGGTCGGGATTAAGGACGGCGTTGATCATCTTGTCGAGCAAAGTGGTGATGATCTGATAGCCGGCCACCTCGATATCGACGACGTCGCTGCTGTTGTAGATGCGACTGAAGGCGACGTCAGAGCAATGAGCGTAAGCACTGGCAGGGACCTCGCTGATGCAGTCGATGAGCGGCTGGTGGAAGGTACCTTGCAGGATCTCCTCCTCGTGCGAGAGGAAGGCCTGAGAACACTCATAGACGAGCGTACCGATGGCACGCGAACGGAGGTAGCCGATCTGCTCGTTGATATCAGGAACGTGGGTGAGACCACGCTCGATGCGAGCGCGCTGTTCACCGTCGAAGAAGCCGAGCAGGAGTTCCTTGGTGTCTTCAGTAGAGAGGAGCTTGAGGTTGTGAGCGTCCTCGATGTCCATGATCTGATAGCAGATATCATCGGCCGCCTCGACGAGGAAGCAGAGCGGATGACGTGCCATCGGATCCATGCCAAGACGAGTGACGACGCGCTGGAAAGCCTCTTCTTCGGACTGGAAATAGCCGAACTTAGGTTTCTTGGTGGCCTGCGTGCTGGCGTAAGGATACTTGATGATAGAAGCCAGCGTGCTATAAGTCAGCGCAAAACCGCCCTCGCGATGACCGATGAAATGATGAGTCAGCAGGCGGAAGGCGTTGGCATTGCCATCAAAATGAGTGAGGTCGGCCCACTGCTGCTGTGTCAGGATCTCCTGGAAGCGACGGCCTTCGCCTTCGCTGAAATATGAGATGATGGCACGCTCTCCGCTGTGGCCAAAAGGAGGATTGCCCATATCGTGTGCCAGACAGGCTGCAGCGACGATATCGTCGAGCGAATCGAACTTATCGATCCATGACTCACCCGCATACTTTTCCTTGAGCGCCATGCCGACGCTGGTACCTAAGCTGCGACCGACCGAGGCGACCTCGAGGCTGTGTGTGAGACGATTGTGAACGAAGATGGCGCCTGGCAGCGGGAAGACCTGCGTCTTGTTCTGCAGACGGCGGAAAGAAGGAGAAAAAATAAGACGGTCATAGTCGCGCTGAAACTCAGTGCGACTATGCTGACGTGTATCGAGGCTCTCCTGACCGAAGCGGACGGCGGAGAGAAGTTGATCCCAGAGCATTTATTTAGCGATTTCCTTCCAGGTCTTACCCTCGCTGTAAGGGTAACCCTTGGAATTAAAGTGAACAGGTGAGAGTTTGCGAAGCATGTCGATGGCAGAAGACTTGAAGGTGAAGTTGCCACGACGGTCGGAAGAACCGAAGTCGGCGGCATCAGGACGCTCCATGCTCACGGCAATGGCAGAGAGCTTCTGCTGTCCGATCTTGATATTCTTGAAGTTAACTACCAGCTTGCCATCCTTGGCGACACGAGTCTTATAAGATACGTGATGCACGAAGTGACGGGTATTGACAAAGTATGCATCGACCTGATAGACCTTTCCTGGAGGGACAATGAAGGTATACTTCAGGTCCTGACGACCCCAGCGGTAGGTACGCAGGAGGTCCTGGTCTTCCTTGGCTACCCAGTCGGCCTTGTCGCCTGCATCCTCGACAGGAATCATGGCCAGTCCTGGCACGACGGCCTGGCTGGCAAGCGCTGGCGAGAGATGGTCAGAAGCATACTGTGGCGCCTGCGACCAGCTGTATGAATAGCGACTGTCGTCACCCATCCAGACCTGGCCATGGCTGTCGGTCACCTCGTCGCCACCACAGTTGATACGATAGACGTATGCACGGCTCGACTCACCCAGAAGCACCTGCGTACTCTTGGCGTAACTGCGCTTGACGTGCTTGGTCTCGAAGCCAGAGAGATAGTCTGGCATCGGGATGTTATCGGCCTCATAGCCATAGGCAACCATCTGGCGAGCAGTCTTGCCCGGGTCGGGAGTAGCATTATTAGAGACCTGCAGGTGATGGAGGTAGTCGCCCCACGCCACATATAAATAATAGGCGTCAGTAGGCTCCCAGAAAGAGGTGAAGATGCCATGATCGGAGAACGGACCGACCTGATCGATGGCACGAGCCTGCTCGCGAACCATCGGCTGGCCAGGGGTCGGATAGCTGAAGAGTGCATCCTGGATTTGGCCACATATATTATATCGGTTCTTCCAAGACTTGAGCATCTGGTCGTGCAGCTGCTCGCAGAACTTCATCTCACTGTCTGGATCGCCGGCCACGCGAGAGAAGCCGTAGGTTGGAAGCAATGGATCGTCGGCCGCCAGATGCCAGTCGGCACCCTTAGAAGCAGGAGCCGTGACACTGCTGGTGGTGACGAGGCGTGAAGCGCGAGGATCGAGCTGATGGATGAGGTCGCGACACTCACGGACGAAGTCGGCTGGCATCACATTCTCGTACTGAAGTCCCCACAGGACGATGGCAGGACTGTTGCGACGCTCCTTGACCCACTGAGTGAGCAACTTCTTGAAGTTTGCACGGAACTCAGGCGTATCGTGCCAGACTCGTGCAGAGAACTGTGGATACCAGAGCATACCCTCAGTATTGATGGCCTGCTGATAGACCAGGTTGTGAGGAGAAGAGAAGTCGGAGAAGAGGTTGAAACCCATATACTTGGCCACACGGATACGACGAGCACACTCATCGTCTGTGAACGCGTAACCGTTGCCGAAGTTATGTTCCACCTCGCTGGTTCCATTGATCCAGACAGGCTGATCGTTGAGGAAGAAACGAGGAAGCGAGCCGTCGGCCAACGAACCATCGGCCTTATGCGAAGGCCACTTGATAGTGTTGAGACCGATCTCGGTATCGACGCGGTCGGCCAACACCTGCTGGAAGCCGAGCATGACCTGGCTGACGACCTTGTAGGTCTTAGGATCCTCGAGCGACCAGCGGTCAAGGTTGAACTTCTTGATGGCGAAGCGCTGGACGATGGTCTCAGACAGCTGAGCGCCAAGCATGAACGATTTGTGAGCCATCAGGGTCTCGAAGGCCGTATTGAGGCGGCACTCGGCTGGGTGGTTGGAGTAATTATGCACCTCGGTCTCGACATAAAGGGTATCGAGCGCCTCGTTGGTCCATGCATGCACACCGAAAGGCGTGATGCGGACGGCCGAAGAGACTTCGAGCGAGACATTGCGGAAGAGGCCGAAAGGCATATTCGTCACACCGAAGCCATTGGCAGGATCGCTCACCCATGGCAAGTCCTGCGCCTGCGACGGATGATCGCAGATGATTGTGAGGCGGTTACGCTCGGCAACAAGATAAGGTGTGATATCGAGCGTGGTAACAATCATGCCAGCAGGCTGATGCTTGCAGACTTCATGACCATTGACATAGACCGTGAGATAGCTGCCAGCGCCCTCAAGACGCAGGAGGACAGCCTCATTATTTAGCGTGTTGACCGAGAAGGTGCGCTCATAGCGACACGAACCGTAGAGATCGGCCTGCTTGACACCAGGACGATAGCCATAGTAATCGTTCCAGTTGTGTGGCAGGACCACATGTCGAGCCACGATGCTGTCTGCACTACCTTCTGGTCGGCAGACGGAGATCCAGCTGTCATTGAGAGAGATTACCTCGCGAGCCTGCAGCTGGAAGACGGCGGCCAGCAAGGCGAGTAATGTAAAAACGCGTAGTTTCATCTTGATTTATTTACAGTTTTCTTTGAGGAATCGCATCTGGCGATAACGGGTCTCGAGGCTGATCCAGTGCTCCGTGATCGGAGTAAGGTAGGACTGCTTAGGACACTGTAGCGTGTTCCAGACGGCCCAGGAAGTGCTTGGAGGACAGGTATTATCGTTGTATCCCCAGGTCATATAGACCGGACACTTGACCAGACGCGCAAAGTTGATGACATCGTAATAAGAAAGGGTCCTGATGACCTCAGGAGTGAGAGTCACATCCTTGAACTTGCTTGGATTGCCGAAGTGTGGATAGCCTCCTGTCCTACCCTTCTCGACATAGCCAGCCATATCAGAAAGCGCAGGATGTGCGATGGCGATGGCAGTGACGCGAGGATCGAGCGCGGCCAGGACGATGCTGAGCGCGGCTCCCTGGCTGTTGCCTTGCACGAGGACGTTCTTTCCGTCCCACTCAGGAAGCGTGACGAGGTAGTCGACCGCACGGATCATCGATGCATAGACGTGTCGCATATAATAGGTCTCGCGGCTCTGGAGGCCGTTGGCCAGGTATCCGTTGGCATAGTGTTCACCGAAAGCGCGACTGATATCCTTATAATCAGCGGCCGAGAGCGCAGGATTGATGCCGTGGATCTCGAGGTCGAGGCGGATGATATCGCCTTGCTCTGCATAGAAGATGGTCTTGAGCGGATCCATCGGCTTCACACCAGCGCCTGGAGGAGAGACGAGGACAGGATACTTGCCTTCCTTGCGTGGACGAGTGAGGTATCCATAGATATAGTATTCGCCCTGCTTGCGATAGCAGCGGATCTTGACGAGCTGGCAGGTGGCTTTGTCGGAGTCGTACTGAGGAGCCGGTGTGACCTCCACGCTGAGCGGCAACTGCTGCTGCTCGTCGAGCACCTGCTTCCAGTATGTCTCGAAGTCGGAAGGACTCTGTGTGTAGGGACAGATCTGATCGGCACCGAAGCCGACTTTCAAGTGATTCTTATAGCTGACACCGTCGATGGTGCAGTTCATGCGAGTATCGCGGAAGCCAGGCTTATTCATGGTTCCGACGGGAATGACAGCGCGACCGTCACGATCGGTAGTGACCTTGCCTTCGGTATCGGTTGGCAGACAGTCGCCACCCACTTCGTACGAGACTTCGACACCGGCAGCAGGCTGGCCATGAAGCAAGAGCTGCAGCTGGATCTGCGCCTTCTCCCCTACTTTGTAGAGCCAGTCAGCATGTGAAGGAACAGCGGCCCACTGCAGGTCATTCTGGTTTGTAAAGTTCTGCGCGTGCACAAAAGCGGTAGTCATTGCAAAGACTAACAAAGAAAAAATGTAACGTGCGCGTAACAACAAGGTAGCTTTCATTATTAATAACCCTTAATTTTGAGCGACAAAGATAAAAGTTTTGTACGAAAAAAGCAAATAATTTTGGATTTTTCGGCAGAATTTACTATCTTTGCCGCGTTATAAATATAAAAAATGAACAAATTCGAGAAATCCCTACGCTTTATCAAGAAAAGCATCACACCTGACTCACCATTCTACGAGAAGATCTATCTCGTCGGAGGATGCGTCCGTGATGAACTATTGGGAGAACGATATAGCGACCTCGATCTGCTCATCAATATGCCTAGTGGCCAGCGCGAATTTGTGGAGTATATGTGCGCCACCTACCCTGACATCTGCAAAGGTCCTTTCTACTATCAGCGCTATGGCACGACAGCCATGGACGTGATCATCGATGGGACATTTACGCTGGTAGAATGTGTCGAGCCACATGTGGAACAATATGCCGAGGATGGCGTGACATTGCTCGAAACCCGTTTCTGCTCTTTGGAAGAAGACTCTACACGCCGCGACTATACCTGCAATGCACTCTACAAGAATCTGCATACCGACGAAATCCTTGACCCTACCGGACGTGGCGTGGCCGACCTGAAGGCTGGTCTGCTGATCACACCTTCTGAGCCTGGAATGATCTACCGTCAGGATCCGGTGCGTATGCTGCGAGGAATACGTTTCAAGCACCAGAAGAACTTCCGTCTTGATCCGGATTGCTGGAATGCCATCTGTCAGAACCACGACGCCATGTCGGTAGCCGCTCCGAAGCGTCTGCGCGACGAGCTCAACAAGATGATGAAGAGCCGCTCGTTCGGCGAAGGTATCAACGACCTGCTCATCAGCGGTCTTTTGCCTTACGTAATGCCAGGACTTGAGGAGTTCATCCAGTCGAACAAGCAGCTGGCCGGTGCCAACGAAGGCGTCACCCTCTGGCAGAAGACACGCATGGCGCTGAGTACACTGACCCGCGAGCACCCACACACCGACACTATATATAAACTGTCTGTTCTGATGATGCACGTCGGATTGCTCCATGGCCGCGATGCGGTAGCTGAGATTCTGGTCAATTCTGGCATCGGCAAAGAGAGAGTCATCAGCATCCTGCACGTCATTGACTTGTATAAGCGTTTTGGTAAGATGTACGACGGTCAGAACTATGTAGCAAGGCCTCGGGAATTGCCGCACTTCATTAATTCGCTGTCAAAGCGCAAGGATGACTTCCGTCGCATGGTTCGAGCTCTCAATCAGGGCATGGCACCTGAGGCGCAGCTTCCGTGGAAGATCTTCTATGACGAGGATTTCGTTCCAAAGCCACGTCAGGAGCGAGCAAGAGGCCGACGTCGCGTATCGCCAGCCGGTCCTAAACTCCCGGAAGAGAGTAAGAACACTGAGATGGCTACCATAGCGCCAGTTTCGTCAAGCGAGCGTAATCGCAAACGCAACATCAAGCGTCGCGAACAGCGCAAGCGTGCCAGGAAGAGAGCGAAGAATCAACTGGCACAAGTTTCAGAATAAAACAATTACCACATATACCTATGATCAAGATTGCTCCATCGTTCCTCAGTGCAGACTTTGCACATCTGGAACGAGAAATACAGATGCTCAATGAGAGCGAGGCAGACATGCTGCACTTCGACGTGATGGACGGTTCGTTCGTCCCTAACATCTCGTTCGGATTCCCAGTGATGGCATCTCTGCAGCCAGTAGTACGCAAGCCAATGGATGTACACATGATGGTGGTACATCCTGAGCAATGGATCGATCAGGTAGCCAGCTATGGCGCCGAGTATATGACCGTACATCAGGAGGCCTGTCACAACCTGCACCGCTGCATCCAGCAGATTCACGAGGCGGGCATGAAGGCTGGCGTGGCCATCAACCCTGGCACTCCTAACGTGATGCTCGATGAGGTACTGTGCGATCTGGATCTGGTATTGATCATGACCGTGAATCCTGGCTTCGGCGGACAGAAGTTCATCCCTTCGATGCTCGACAAGGTGCGCCGACTCAAGGCTAAGATCGTGGAGCGCAGTTTCCATGCGCAGATTGAGGTCGATGGCGGTGTGAACCTCGAGACCGGTCGTCAGCTGAAAGAAGCAGGTGCCGACATTCTCGTGGCTGGCAACACGATATTCCGCAGCGAGAATCCGATCAGGACGATCCAGGAACTGAAGAATCTTTAATATAAGAGATAAAAATTAGTGATATAACAACAACATTCCGTTTAATTTTTAAATTTGATTCTAACTATGGAAATCAAGAATTACGACTTCGCTGGCAAGAAGGCCATCGTACGTGTAGATTTCAATGTACCTCTGAAGGAGGGCAAGATCACCGATGATACCCGTATCCGTGGTGCAGTTCCTACCCTCAAGCTCATCCTTGAGAAGGGTGGCGCTCTCATCATCATGAGCCACATGGGCAAGCCAAAGGGTAAGGTAAAGCCAGAGCTCTCTCTCGGCCAGATCAAGGAGGCAGTTGCTGCTGCTCTCGGCGTAGCTGAGGTTAAGTTCGCTCCTGATTGCGCTGCTGCTGACGAGGCTGCTGCTGCTTTGAAGCCAGGTGAGGTACTTCTTCTTGAGAACCTTCGCTACTATCCTGAGGAGGAGGGTAAGCCAGTAGGTATCGACAAGGAGGATCCTGCATACGAGGCTGCTAAGAAGGAGATGAAGGGCAAGCAGAAGGACTTCGCTAAGAAGCTCGCTTCATACGCTGACTGCTACGTAATGGATGCATTCGGCACCGCTCACCGCAAGCACGCTTCAACCGCTGTTATCGCTGACTACTTCGGAGCTGATGACAAGATGCTCGGTCTGCTCATGGAGAAGGAGGTTGCTGCTGTTGATGCAGTTCTCTCTAACATCAAGCGTCCATTCGTTGCCGTTATGGGTGGCTCAAAGGTATCTTCTAAGATCGGTATCATCGAGAACCTCCTCGGCAAGGTTGACAAGCTCATCCTCTGCGGTGGCATGACCTACACCTTCGCTAAGGCACACGGTGGCGAGATCGGTGGTTCAATCGTTGAGATGGACAAGCTCGAGGTTGCTCTCGGCGTTGAGGAGCTCGCTAAGAAGAATGGCGTTGAGCTCGTTATGGCTCCAGATGCAGTTTGCTGCGATGGTCTTGACTTCGGTACCATGACCGTTAAGGAGGGCGCTAAGATCGAGGTTTATCCTTCGAACGCTATTCCTGCTGGCATGGAGGGTCTCGACGCAGGTCCTGCTGCTCAGGCTAACTTCGCTGCTGCCCTCAAGGACGCTAAGACCATCCTCTGGAACGGTCCTGCTGGCGTATTCGAGTGCGACGACTTCACCGCTGGCTCAAAGGCTATCGGCGACGCTATCGCTGAGGCTACCGCTAATGGCGCATTCTCACTCATCGGTGGTGGTGACTCTGTAGCTTGCTGCACCAAGTTCGGTCTGACCGACAAGGTTTCTTACATCTCAACTGGTGGTGGTGCTCTTCTCGAGGCTATCGAGGGCAAGGTACTCCCAGGTGTAGCTGCTATCAAGGGCTAATTCAGTTACAACCCACATCATATTGAGCTAAAAGCTGGAGTCTTCTGGCTTTTAGCTCTTTTTTTCATTTACCACCATTCCTCACTCCTCATTCCTCACTCCTCATTCCCCCATGCATCTCCTCTCCCTCTTCCTCACCGCCATCACCGCGCTGAGCTCGGTAGTACTATCGCCCAAGCGCGACATTGCTCAGCAAGTCAAACAGCAGAATACCGTCTTCGTCATCCAGGAGGCGATACCAGTTCCAGCCCAAGGAATAACCCTTCCTGCCGGTAGCATATTACGGTTCGAGGGTGGCTGTCTCTACAGCGCCTCGGGCAAGGAGGTCACCATCAAAGGACAGAACACCTGCATCGAAGCCAGTCCCTATCACATCCTGCAGAACGTGCAGCTTGCTGGCTCATGGAACGTCCCCGAGGCCTACTTCGAGTGGTTCGGAGCCAAAGGCGACGGCCATACCGACGACTTCGTAGCCATCCAGCGTGGCCTCGACTCGCCCCTCCCCTCGTTCCAGATGCTCAATCACTTCTACCGCATCGGCGGTTATAGCGATGCCAAGCGTCGCATAGGTCTCAACATCCCCCATTCGGTCCGCATCACCGGCACAGCCCAGGGCACCTTCGACAGCCACACCAAGATCCAGCTCACCGACCGCGCCAGCTACGACATCATGATCCAGATCAGTGCCAATGGCGTAGAGCTCAATAACCTCACCGTCGTAGGCAGCATCGGCG
This sequence comes from Bacteroidales bacterium, assembly GCA_045628985.1. GTDB lineage: Bacteria > Bacteroidota > Bacteroidia > Bacteroidales > UBA3663 > Liminaster. The sequence continues at coordinate 44,767 of JAZQQH010000015.1, forward strand.
ACGGAGGCAAGCGAGTAGAACGTCTCATCGCCACCAACGACAACGACGCCTATTACGACCTCACCTTCCGCAAGGTCTTCGCACGTCATTGCCACCGTATTGCCTTCGACCTGGCCACCTTCCTCACCCACATGGAACGCTGCACCGCAGGTTGGTGCAACGTCGGCTTCGCCCTGCACGGCAAAGATCGCAAAGTCAACGGCACCAGCACCGAGCTGGTCAGCTGTTATGCCACCCACACACGCCAATATGGTTACGACCTCGAGCACATGTCCTATACCACCCTCACCTCGTGTGCGGCCGATGCCTGTGGCTTCACCGAGACCACCTTCGACGGCTACCCCTATCGTCTTAAATATTGCCACTCCATCTGTATGAATGCCTGTGGCTGCGAAGCTGGCTACAATACCCTATCTATCGAGGGCAGCGTGGGCATCAACATCACGGGCATGACCGACTGGTCTCCGCTCGACAAGGTCACCGACCGCCGCTATTCGCCCAACAAACAGATCTTGCTCCGCAACTGTGCCTGTGTCACATTCAACGACTGCATGATCGGTATCACACTGCAAAACACCTCCCTCTCCGACCGCACCTTCATCTACACCGAGAAGTGCCGTCTATGCAAGTTCCATCAGTGCATCTCGCGCCAGAACAAGAATGGCGAACTTGGTCCAATCATCACCGGCAAGGATTGCAAGCAGGTCAGCAATAACAGCGCCATCGCGTTCGATTGACCCAGCCACACAATAATTCCCCCATTCGCGCGTTTATATAATGAATAAAAACGTAGATTGCTAAACAGAACATCGACCGTCACAGTCCCCACCCATCGTGAAGCATAGATTATTCATTATACACCTCTCGCTATCCATCCTCCTGCTGCTGGCAGCCGGATGCTCTACAGCACGTCTGAGCACAGGCATCCAGCAGTACGAGAAGGGCGAATACTACGAAGCCACGCAGACCCTGAAGCGCGTCTATCGCAAGACCGACGCTCGCGACGAACGTGAGCAGAAGGGCCAATGCGCCTGGTACATGGGCCTCTGCTACGAGAAGCTGATGATCCCTGCCCAGGCAGCCTCAGCCTTCCTCAATGCCCAGCGCTTTGGTTACGACGACGGCTCGCTCCTCCTTCGCCTGGCCCAGGCACAGCACCGTCAGGGCCGATACCGCGACGCCCTGAAGTCCTATCAGGCCTATCTCGACATCGTTGCCACCGACCCAGTAGCCGAGGCTGGTGTCGAGTCGTGTCTGCAGGCTGCTGCCTGGAAGGAGTCTGCCTCGCGCTACGAGGTCAAGCGCTTCGCCCCAGCCAGCGGTCGCCGTGCCGACTTCAGTCCTGCCCTATGGGGCGAGAACAACGAGGCGCTCTACTACACCTCATCGTCCGACAAGAGCACAGGCGACGAGAAGTCGCCCATCACCGGCACCAAGTTCTTCGACATCTGGCGCTTGCAGCAAGACGAGAAGGGACGTTGGCAGCGCCCCGAGCTGCTCGAAGGCATCAACACCGCTGGCGACGAAGGCACCCCCTGCTTCTCGGCCGACGGTAACACCATGTACTATACCGCTTGTGGTGGTGACGGAGCCCTGCCCGTGCCACGCATCCATGTCTCTACACGCTCTGAGGCCTCGTGGGGCAAAGGCCAGCAGCTCAAGGTCACCAGCGATACCCTCACCACCATTGCCCATCCAGCCGTCAGTCCCGATGGCATGTGGCTTTACTTTGTCAGCGACATGCCTGGTGGCGAAGGCGGTCTCGACATTTGGCGAGCCCAGCTCCGTACCCCTACCGACGTTGCCTTTATCGAGAATCTCGGCCCCGCCATCAATACCCAGGGCGACGAGATGTTCCCCACCTTTGCCCCCGACGGACTGCTCTACTTCAGCACCAACGGCCGCGAGTCGTTCGGTGGCCTCGACATCTACAGCGCCCGTCAGGACGAATGGGAGACCTGGCACCTCATTCACCTCGGTGCTCCCATCAATTCGGCAGGCGACGACTTCGGCATGACCTTTGGTCGTGGTGCCGCCTTCAGTCACAATGCCTTGGCCAATGACAACAAGGGCACTGCTCCAGCCAGCACACCCTCTGGCAGCACACAGAGCTCCGCGCTCTACTCCAAGCTCGACCAGTGGGGCTACTTCTCGAGCAATCGCAACCAGGGCAAGGGCTACGACAACATCTTCTCGTTCCTCCTGCCCAGCATCAAGATTACCATTACCGGCTATGTGGTCGATGCCGAAGGCGAACCCATCCCTGAGGCCATCGTCCGTGTGGTAGGCCGCAATGGCATGAACTACAAGTCGCTCACCAAGCCCGATGGCTCGTATTTCGCCACCATCGACCGCTCTACGCAATATGTCATGATGGCGGGCAAGCAAGGCTACCTGAACCGCAAGGCCGAGTTCACCTCCGATCCCACCGAAGAGGATGCTGACTACGAGGTCGATTTCGTCCTCCCCTCTATCAGCGTGCCCGTGCTCATCGACAATATCTTCTACGACTACAATTCCGCCACCCTCCGCGAAGAATCCTATCCTTCGCTCGACGACCTCGTCAAGCTCCTCAACGACAACCCGTATTGCGCCATCGAGCTATCGTCGCACACCGACCGTGTAGGTGGCCAGCCCTTCAACCTCGACCTCTCGCAGCGCCGTGCCGAGTCGGTTGTCGATTATCTGGTCAGCCAGGGCATCGACGAGGCTCGCCTCACCCCCGTAGGCTATGGCAAGGCTGCCCCCAAGATGGTGGACGACAACCTGCATGAGCAGTACGACTTCCTCCCCGTTGGCCAGGTGCTCGACGAAGAGTACGTCAACAGCCTCGACCCCGACCAGCGCCAGATAGCCGATCAGATCAATCGCCGCACCGAGTTCCAGGTGCTCACCACTACTTTCGGTATTGAGTGAGCCGTTTTACACGAAATATTAAATATTAAATAATAAATATTAATGCCGCCCTCGCTACAAAGTATTGTAACCAGGGCGGCTAATATTTAATATTTATTATTTAATTCTTGCTACAGCAGAATTACTTCACGAAGGTTACGCTACCATTCTGGATGTGCATACCCTTGGCCTCACGGATGCGACGACCCTGCAGGTCGAAGAGGTTCTGCTGAGCCTTGGTCTCGCTAACCTTCTGGATGTTGGTAGGATCCTCACGCTCGATCTCGACAACGTAGGTCTGGTCGGTAGCCAGGTCGTAGTACATGATGTCTGAATAGTAGTAAACGCCATCGCAGAGGTAGCGAGACTGAACACCCAGGGTGTCGAACAGACCGGCAAACATCCATACATTCTTGTACGAACCATTGTCGATGATGTTGTCGCGAGAGTTGTCAGAGAAGTGGTAACCCAACCAAGTGTAGTCCTGGTCGAGGTCATAGCCCTCGTCTGGCGAGAAGACGTTGATATCCTCGTCGGTATAGATAGCCCACTCCATGCAGTCCTCATCGAGGAACTCACCCTTGGTGCCTACACATGGGATCAATACAGCAGTTGACCACATGCCATAGTAATCTACGTAGTCATATACGAAGTACCAGTCTGGGGTAGCAGGAATTGCAGGCTTAGGACCGGTGTAGAAGCTGAGGTGGATGTTGTCGATGAAGCTAAATACGCCATCACCGCTACCAGCACGAAGCACCAGGGTCTGGCCCTCGTCGAGGTTATAGGTACCATCGGCATCCTGGGTGAAGGTCAGAGCATCGATAGCCTCGTAGTCGATGATGCCCTGGTATGGATCGTAAACGAAGTTCTTAGCACCCTGCAGCGAGAGCAGATAGGTGGTACCAGGCAGGAACTGACCAGAAGGAACGATGAGCTTGTCACCCTCGACAGTACCCTTTACGACTGACTGAACCGAACCGGTGAGCTTGGTGAGGTACAGGTCGTTGCCATCTACATAGGCAACATCCTTGATAGCCTGAGGTGCGCCATACTGCTCAGCATAGCTATAGATGAACTCCTTAGCCTCAGCATTCTCAGGAACGACAGCAGGCTCAGAGGCAGTAAATGGAGCGAAACGTGGGTTCACGCAGTAGCTCAGCAGCTGTGGGCCCTCATAACCCAGTGCAGACATATCGGCAAAGAGACCGATATAGAAGGCATCACCATTAGGATTAGCGTTCGACATCAGGTTGTCGCCAGGAGTGATGATCGTGCCATCCTCAGGATTATAGACCATCTTGTAGCCACCCTCGGTAGGCACATAGTTGCCCTCCTCATCTACATCGATAGGCACGATGGTGCAGTCGAAGAAGTAGATGTTCAGGTTGTAGTAGTTCAGGCCATAGTAGTAGTCCTGCTCCTTCAGGGTCACAGTACCGTCGGCAGCCAGCTCAGCTTTCACAGGGGCATCGCCCGAAATCTGGTTAGGCATGATGTTGCTGAAGTAGATGCAGTCGCTCTGGATCTGTACCTTCTGAGCCAGGCCGTTATACTCGGCAGCGCTGGTCAGACGAGCCAGAATAGCATCCATCTGGTAGAGCTCGGTTGGACCCTCGATGGTCTGGGCAGGGCCCGACTCACCCTCTGCCTTAGCTCTGTGCTGAGCAGCAATCTCAGGCAGAGTAAGCTGCTGGCCATCGTTGGTAGTGAAGCGGAACAGCTTAGCATCAAGCTTGGTCTGAATCTGCTGGTTGCGGCTCATCAGAGCCTGCTCCTCAGCCGTGCTACTCATAGCAGCACCGGCTACAGCAGCAAGAAGTAGAAGTTTCTTCATACGTTTTTTTGGAGTTAGTTATTAATTGTGGGTAATGATTATACATTTGTTCTGTGGAGTGCCTTTCACCTGTCGGCCCAGCAGGTCGAAGCGCATCCCTCCCTGCAGCGCATCCATATTCACCGTGCTGATGGCATCATCGGCCAATCCCTCAATCTGGCGCGAGTACGCAGCATTGGTAATTTCGCCATTGTCAGCATTGACCAGCAGTGCCACCACACAGAGCTGTGTTGGGTCGGCATATTCGGGCATCTCGGTCTGGTAGGTCACCTCCATAGGCTGGTATTTCACAACACTCGATGGTATCAGGCTGGGGTCACCTTCGGGCGAAGGAGCCACCGATCTCACCACATCATCTACCTCGATATGGCAATGGCTGCCCAGGCTCTCGAATCCACCCATCTTGCCATAGCCGCCACCGCTGTAGTAGTTCGACTGCACGATAGGCAGCTGGTCCTCCAGCACCAGGAATACCATATTATAATGAGCATCCGACAGACTGCGGCAGAACTCCACCTCGGTCTGCACCGTCAGCTGCCCCTCCTCTACCACAGCCTTGACCAGCTTCACCTGGGCCTCAGCTACCGTGTCGAGGCGCAGCAGATGCTCCTGCAGCAGACTGAATTCTGGGTCATAGTTCCAGCCATCGCGGTTGATGATGCAGTTAGGGAAGGTCGTAAAGTGGTAAGCGCGGATCCATTGGTCGTAGGCATCGACCTGATACAGATCGTCGTCGTGGATGCTGATGCCAATGAAGCGGTCGGGATAGAGCGCCTTCATCTCGCGCATACCCACAATGCCACGTGGGCAGAAGCCACACCAGTCGCCAGTGCCCTCCTCTACCACCATCTGTCGCAGCATCGTCTGGCCTACCAGCGATACGGTCACACGTGCCAGATTGTCGGCAGGCTCCTCGTCGGTACTTCCATCGGCCCAGAGCAGCTGCAGGTCTATCGTAGCCTCGGCATCCAGAGCGAGGTCTGCCGTCGGGATGCTCAGTTCAATGGTCTCTGACTCTCTATAGGCCAGCGACAGAGGCAGCACCATCTGGCCCGATATCGACCCGTCGGTTGCCGCATATTGCAGCACAGGCTGATCGGCAGTGATCTGAGCCAGATTACTGATCGTTGCACGGAAGCGGATATCCTCGTCCTGACGCACAATGCCATAGTGAGGCAGCACCACGTCAGTGATCGACAGGTCGTGCTGGGACAAGTCATCGCCCTCTACCACCACCTCAATAGGCAGCACGCCTCGGCTATTCATATTGCTCCATTTATCGTTCTTGGCTATCCAGCAAGCATCGGGTATGCCCGTTGGACCACCGGCCGACAGTACCACCAGCTTACTCTCCTGGCTGTACGAGAAACCAGCATATATGCCAGTCTCTACGTAGTCCGACACGGGCACCGGTTCGTCGAAAGTCACCGTCAGCCAACCTCCGTGGGCCTGCACCTGGGCGCTCAGCAGATTGTCGCCACTCAGCTCATTGCGCAACCAGCCCGTCACCGTCTCGGGGAATTGTGTAGCCGACTCCGAAAGCCCCACATAGAGGCTTGTGATGCGGCACGACGAATAGGGCGAGAGCATCTCTCCCGTGATCTTCACGGCAGCGCTGACCTCAGCCTGGCCATTCTGGCCCGTAACCATATCCGAATAAATATTACCGTCACAATAACCGATATGAACGCCCTCGGCACTGACGGTGGCAGAAACAGACAGCATACATGCTGCCAAGACTACATGTAGTAAAGACTTCATCTATATATTATATAAGTGGTAATCTGAGAGGGTATGATGAGTTAGGGATTGCAAATTTACACTTTTTTTTCGAATTAACAAATTTTTAGTCACACATATTCGCGCCAATGTAGTAAAATGCCATATTGTCACCTTTCTTTTGTCAACTCAACATATCATTTTATGGGTCAAAACATAAAAATGGCCCTGCTGAAAAGCAGAGCCATCATCGACAATAAGGTAGGACTACCAGTCTTAATGCAACTTGTACGTCTTGACGGTGCTATTGCTCAACGTCATACGAGCCACGCAGATGCCCTGACGAGCGGCAAGCGGACGACCCTGTAGGTCAAAGTACTCGACACGTTGCACATTGACATCCTCACCCAGTGCCATGAGGCCATCGGGCGTAAGGCCATAGCGTGCCTTCTCCGACGCATTGCGCACACCATCTACGGTATAGTAGGTCTGTATCTCGAGCACCTCGAACAGCAGATCGTAGATGAAGAACATGTGGGTATCGCCATAGGCCATAAAGTCGTAATGGTCGGTAAACGAATACTCGAACTCAGACATAGGCTCCCAGAGGCAGATATACTCGTCAGGATCGAAGGTCATCAGCTCACCATCAATAAAGGCGCTCCAGGTGTAGAGGTTAGGATTGATGTAGTTGCCATCCACATCGCACAGAGGCATGTTGAACTCGACGAAGGCCTGATCTACCGCATTGAGGGTTGGGGTGGCAGGCACAGCAGGCTTGTCGCCATCGTAGGCAAACATGTGTATCTGCTCGATAGCATAGATCAGACGCTGGCGGTTGCCATAGACGGTCAGAGCATAGTCACCCTCGACCGAGCTGATGTCCTTACGATCGGCCGAGATCTGGAGCTTGAGGGTATCCTGGCTGCCGAACACAGGATCACCATAGTCGTCATAATCAGCAGCATAGCCCGCAAAGAACGAGAGCAGGTAAGTGCCCGAATAGACGCCCTGACGCGAAGGAATGCACAGATAGTCGCCCTCGATGTGGCCCTTGACCCAGCCGCTGGTCGCGTCGGCATCGGGAATGAGACCCTGCAGATAGACATCATCACCATCGAAAGCCACTTCGACAGCCTTCGAGAAAGTCATCCAGTAGTAATCCTGATAAGTGATGACATACTGCTCTGTAGCCAGACCGGCAGGCACCTGGGCGATAGGATCCAGGAACTCCTCCATCTCGTAGTAGCCATTGAGCACCAGATAGCCAGCACCCTCATCATCCATCTTGACCACACCACCCAGAACTGTCGTATCGGCCGAGGCGATGTGCTTCTGGCCCTGCTCGTCGGTGCTGAGTGTCAGACGCATATCATCGATGGTATTGAAGACGCCATCTTCGCCAGCACGTGAGGCATAGAAATAGACCTCGCCATACTGTGCGTCGTTGTAGATAGCCTGACCGCTGGGGATTACGATTTCAGTACCCTCTATCGTACCCTTCACCCAGCACTCCTTGTAGCGAGGGAAGAGGTTGTGGAAGTAAACTGTCTGACCATCGGCGTCGAAACGAATCTCAGACTTGAGGCTGGGATAGTCGAATACACCCCATTCGGTGATGATGCCGCAGTTCATGACGTAGAGGTACTCATCGCCCTGAGGGTCATCGAGCACTACATTATCGGCAGTCTGGGCCTCAGCCGAGAGTTGCAATGGCAGGGGGGAAAGTACCTCCTGCTGTGGAGCTAAGAGGTTGGTGGCTGCCAAGCTCATAGCAGAGAAGAGAAATGTAGATAGCATGATAGAAAAAAATATAATAATGAGTATTATCCCCGAAAAAGGTAGAAGTCTGCCAACAGGTAAAAAAAATGGTTCTACCCCAAGGCAGAACCACTCTATGGGTTACATCCTAATCAGATGGCAGGGATCAGCAACCAAGCTGCTGGGCAGGTGCCTGGATCATCGTTAGCATAAGTAGCCTTGATGTTGTCACGCACGCTGACAGCCTGCTCGCGGGTATCGTAGCCACCAGCCACTACACGATAGAGGCCCGAAGCGTTCTGAACGAGGAACGAGTTGTAGCCACGCTGACGCATCTTGTTCTTGAAGTTCTCAGCATTGGTCTTGTTGCTGAAGGCACCTACTACCACGTTGTAGTCCTTGAGCAGAGCGGCATCGCTGCTGTTCACTACGGTTACACGCTCCTGACGGTCGCCAGCCTGGGCAACAGGAGTGGTGGTGCGCTTAGGAGTAGTATAGGTGATTGGGGCAACCTCCTGTACCTCCTCGGCTGGAGAGGCAACAGTTGCGGCCTGTGAGAGGGTCTTAGAACTACGGCAGCTGGTCATCGAGAGAGCAGCCACAATGGCGAGAGCCATGACGAGAGTCTTCTTCATAATATCAATAGTGTTGTTTTGATTGTTATCTAAATTGCAATATTTCGGGGGCAAAAATACGGATTATTTCCCGAAAATGCAAGTTTTTGGTGCAAAAAATTTTGAAATACTTGTTTTTTTATTCAAATCCCCCTATTTTTGCCGTATGAAAGACTGTATTATCATTGTCAGTGGTGGCATGGACAGTGTCACACTGATGCACGACTATCGCGATCGCATCGCCTTGGCGGTGACCTTCGACTATCATTCGCGCCATGCCGAGCATGAGATTGCCTGTGCCCGCTGGCAGTGCCAACAATTAGGCATCCGGCACATGGTGCTCGAACTCGGCTTCATGGAGCAATACTTCCGTTCCAGCCTGCTCAAAAACGGATTTGAGGAGATTCCCGAGGGGCATTATGCCGAGGAGAACATGAAGTCCACCGTCGTCCCCTTCCGTAACGGCATCATGCTCAGCATCGTAGCCGGTCTGGCCGAGAGCGAAGGGCTCCAGTATCTGCTCATGGCCAATCATTCGGGCGACCACTTCGTCTATCCCGACTGCCGCCCAGAGTTTGTCGATGCCATGAACCGCGCCATCCAGGCAGGCACCACCAACGGCGTCCAGCTCCTCGCCCCCTACACCTCATGGTCCAAGCGCGACATCGCCCTGCGTGGCCAAGAGCTCGGCATTGATTACAGCCATACCTATTCATGCTACAAGGGTGGCGACATCCATTGCGGCAAGTGCGGCACCTGCGTAGAGCGCAAGGAGGCCCTCGCGGGCTTCGACCCAACACAGTACGAGGACTGACGCCATCGACCACCCTCTCTCTCTCATCAGCATTCTTCTCCCACACCCAGGATATCAATACATACAATTCGCCATGGGCTGGCTCCCCAAGTTAGGCCCTATGAAGAAGGCCTACCAGCGGATGGCAGCCAGCCAGGCCAAGGCACGTCAGATCATCGAGCAGACCCAAGCCAGCCAGACCAGCCCAGCGCGCGAAGAGGGCAACATCTTCGACTTCCTCGCCCCCATGGCCATCCTCATCGGCATCACCATCTACACCTCCGACATGTTCATCGCCATCATCTGCACCCTCATAGGCTGTATGTTGCTCTATCTGCCGCGCCATAAGATGACCTTCACCCGCTTCGTCGAGCTCTTCTGGGAGGGGTACAAAGATATGCTGCCCGTGCTTGGCATCCTGCTGGCATGCTTCATGACCAAGCGAGTATCCAGCGACATGGCCATGCCCGAATATGTCATCTCGCTCGTCGAACCACTCATGGATGCTCATCTCATAGCCGCCATCACCTTCATCGTCATCGCAGCACTGACCTTCGTTACCAGTTCATTCTGGGGCATCGAGATCATCGCCATCTCCATCGTCGTGCCGCTAGCCCTTGCCGTTGGTGGCAACATCCTGCTGGTCCTCGGTGCTGTAGTCTCGGGAGGAGTATTCGGCAGCCATGCCTGCTTCTATGCCGATGCCACCGTCCTCTCCAGCTCCACTTGCGAAATTGACAACATCTCCCACGCCATGACACAGCTGCCTTATGCCCTGCTAGGTGCGGCTATCGCCACCATCGGCTTTGTCATCATGGGATTCGTGCTGGTATAGTTCCCAAGCCATATCCACTACCCTATCATATAAAATGCAACCTTGCAAAACCCCTTTGTTACTCTACAAAGGCTCTCTGCAAGGTTGCAAATCTTTTTTACACCTAGAGGCTACTTCTTAACACCCTAGCAGCGCATCATCACAAAGCGAGCGCAAGATTTCACTCCCTCCAGTGGATGATCTCCTGTCGAAATGCCTCCATGCTTTCCTTCGAGAGGCATGGGCAGGCCTTCGGGACACCAAACTCATTATGCCCCACGATTCGTGCATCTGGGAAGCAATCATGCAGCACTGCGAAGACCTCGCGTAGCGCTTCCTTCTGTGCTTGCGTTCGGTTGTCCTCATACTTATGCAGCGAGCCTTGCGGAGCATGACCTCCCTCGTAGCATATCCCGATTGAGTCGCTATTATGCCCCTTTACATGGCAGCCTTTGAGCCTTAGGGGGCGGCAATAATACACGCTACCATCACTGCGCACATAAACATGATAGCCAGGATAATCGCCGAAGCCCCGTGTCTTGTGGCAAGCCTTTAGCTTCTCGATCGTAAAGTCCTGATCGGGCCGCGTGTCCGAGCAATGAAGCACCAGATAATTAATCTTGCGACCTGCACACCCCGACACATACTTTCCGTCTCCCTCCCTCGGGAGGGCTGGGGAGGGGTCACTCGTCCGTGCCAAAGCTTTGGATTCCGAACGCAGCGAGGACAATAGTTGAAATCTTGATAACTGCGTTGAGGATACTGGTCCAGAAATTACGCTTACAGGTTGAGCAATCAGCGTCGCGGCCTCCCCCGACATCTCCTGAGCGGCCTCCCCCGACATCTCCCGAGGAGGGGAGGTCTTGCAAGTGTCGGTTGTTGCCGGGTCCATTCTGTCCTTGTTCGCAGTCGAGTCCAGCACTGGGTCCATTCTGTCCACTCTGTCCGTGTTCAATCTTGAAGTCGGATCGTAGCCATGTCGTTCTGTGAGCCAAGGAGTTGCAACCTAGAGTTGTCTTCCTAAGCCCGCTTGGCCTCCGACTTGTCCGAACGCAGCGAGGACAATAGTTGAAATCTTGATAACTGCGTTGAGGACACTGGTCCAGAAATTACGCTTACAGGTTGAGCAATCAGCGTCGCGGCCTCC
>JAZQQH010000016.1:0-2277 GCA_045628985.1 Bacteroidales bacterium
AATCATCAAGTCTGGCAACAACGTCATGCTCGTTGTCTCTTCGGGCGATCTCCTGCGCTTTGCAGATACCATTATCCAAAGAGTATTGGAGAATCACGCCAACGAGGAAACTCAGCAGCACAAGGAAGACGAGGAGACCGAAGAGAAGTTTCTCACAACCGAGGAAGTGAAGAACATCTTCGGCGTATGCGAAAGCACGCTCTGGTCATGGCACAAGCACGGACTGCTTCGCCACCGCAAGTTCGGTCGCAAGAATGTCTATGCACTCTCTGACATTCGTCGTTTCATGAACGACCATGTTGAGACAGAAACCGTAGCCGGCTATGTCAAGTGGCATGATGTCAAAGCAAACATGCCAGAGTAACCACGTGTAGCGGTGGGTGGGTAGGAATCTTTCAATGCGTTCTTGTTTGGTCAACATGAATGCCGACACAAATGCCATCTGACCAATGGCACAACATCTTGATATATGTACTCTATCAGCAATATCGAAAAGACCGAGCACCTGATCAAGCAGGTGGCTCAGTTGAAACAGCGAATCGATGGACTCGAAAACATCCTTTCGAATGACAAGGAGGTGCTGACTCTTGAAGAAGCAGCACTGTACCTGGGCATCTCGCGCAGTTCGCTTTACAAGATGACCCATGCACACACCATACCGTTTTACAAACCGAACGGCAAGCTCGTATTCTTTGAGAAGAAGGAGCTTCTGGCTTGGATGCGACAGAACCGAGTCGCTGCTGAGTCAACCGTTCATAATCACTCGGACGTAATATGCTAAAGAAGGTAGGTATCCAAAACATCCGCAACATGACCAGTGAGAAGCGCATTCCGTTCACGAAGATGGGCAACAAGCTCTACTTCTTCAAGGGCGAAATCCTTGACTGGATCCGTAACGGCAAGACCACCGTCGAGACGGAAAAGGCAAAGTTCGATGCACATCTTGTAGAAATGGTCTGAGGTGGACGCAACCGCGAGAAGTGTGTCTCTGAGTGATTCAGATTGCTGTGTGGTGAGGGAAGCGAAGTCAGGTCATCTGACTTGTCTTTTCTTCCCTTCCCTTAATTCAATCTGCCACTTTTATGACCTAAACAATCTCACATCTTATAAGTTCAAATTTTCGAAACACTATCATTTTTCTATGTGCATGATCTATCCACCAACGAAGTCTCATTGCGAGGAATCTCTTGATGTCGTAGCTACGGAAGCCATCGCCTGGGCTGAGTCCGGCGGTGACTCTTCCACAGTCCGTTCTGCCTTCGAGTCCTATTTTCAGGACAGAGTTGCCGACTCGTTGCCCCCCCCGATCCGTGACAGAAATGCTCGATGATCGTCACCAGTGTTCTGATGAAATTCTGTCCGAGACAGCTCAGCATCTTTCCGTTCTTCAGCAGAAAAACGTCAGACTCATTCTGTATCGTTTTGCCAACGAGAGACCTGCAAACACACCAAATCGAAAACGCGCACGTATGCGTATGTGCCGTGCTTAATCCAGACCGAATATGAACAACAACACTCCAAAAATGCTGACCACCGATCAGCTTGACAAGATGCGAGACCGAGCCGTTGATCTCGCAGCGAACTGGGCGAAGTCCGGTATCGGTTACTTCTCCATGCGTCAGTCCGTCAATGGCTATCTCGCTGCCTGTGGCTGTGACGATGCCGTGGATCATAACCATGAAGCCATCGTCCATGGAAGACGAGCCGCCGCCCTAGAGATCGATGTCCGAGCCATTGCCCTTCTGGACAAAGTGCAGGAACATCAGCTACACGATGAACTGATCAGAATAGCCGAGTCAGATGCCCCGACCTATGACCGCGGCTTTCACCGATAGAGTTTTTTCACGTTGTCTTCGGACAACAATTGTCTAACCCTTTTAAGTATGTTTCACTTAAATGAGCACCTATTCATCAAGAGACGTCTTCTGTCTTGCTTTTGACAGAAAGCAGCTTGAGTTCTTGTGTGAACCCAAGTACTGTGAACGTCGCATGAAGCTTCTTACAACCTTGGTATATCTGGCCAGCGAGACGGATTCTCAATCCACTAAGCGAGGCATCAGTATTCCTGTCTCTAAGGGCAAGGTTGAGATCTCGGAGGTTAATCTTGCTGCCCATCTGGGATGGAACCGCAAGACCGTCTCTGACTATATCAAGGCTTTCAACGAGGTCGGTCTGATCGTGACCACCAAGGATAACAGGACTTCCGTCCATTCCTTCGTGACCCTGTCTGGCTGGCTCCATGGAACCGACATGATCCGTAACCCGTTGTATGAACGT
>JAZQQH010000017.1:0-13231 GCA_045628985.1 Bacteroidales bacterium
TTACTACGGCTACGCAGGCATGGAGTTCGACGGCTTCAAGCTCGGAGAGTTCTCACGTCTGGGCGAAGGTGCATCGATCGCACCATTCCGCTGCTACATGCGTCACATAGACAGCGCCGGTGCTCCTGACAGCTTCGACGTGATCACCAAGGCACCAACCCGTTCCGCCGTCCCAGACAACCAGCTGAGCGTGGTAACGGAGGAGATCCCAATGCCAAAGGCCTTCGACGTCATCCTCAAGGCTGCCAACGGCGAGACCGGCATCGCAACCTTCGACAACGAGACCGGCGAGTTCCGCTTCGAGGGCTGGTATGACCTCAACGGCAACCGCGTGGATGAGAACTACCAGGGCGTGCGCGTAGGCGGTGGCAAGAAGGTGATCGTGAAGTAAACCGTGAGCCTGGAAGGCTCTACAGCCTCGGAGAGGCTAGTAACCGGGGACGAAGTCTCCGGATAAGACTCTACTAGATACTCTGACCTGGCTGGAGGCCAGTACCTCGCATGTATGGTACTGGCTTCCAGCCAGCCGGAGGGGCCTTGTCAGATATCCGGAGACTTCGTCCCCGGTTACTAAGCCTCTCCGAGGCTGTAGAGCCTTCCAGGCTCTACATATCCCTTGTATCCCTAATAAATATATAATGAGAAAATTTTACACCACATTTCTGCTTGCCCTCGTCTGCCTCAGCTGCGCATGGGCACAGCAAGACACCATCAAGGTGTCGACAGCTAAGGAGCTCTCTGATGCATTGGAAAAGAATGCAGACAAGAGCAATGCCGTCATTCAACTTATGGCCGATATTGATGTGGCCCAGTATGAGGATTTCAAGCAGGTCGACTTTAGCGGTTCGCTTACCGGCTACTACGAGCACACGGAGAATGGCAAAACCGAGACCATCTACCATGCCATCAAGAACCTGAAGACGAGCCTCTTTGATGATATGAACGGAGCCAAGGTTTCGGGCATCATTCTCCTCGATGGTGAGCGTGGTGATAAATTTTATGGTGGACTCAATGCGTGTTTCTTATGCGAAGATGCAAAAGATTGTGAGTTTACAGACATCATCATTGCTAATTGCCATTACAAGGACAGTAGTTTTGGCGGAGACTGGTATGCCTCTAAGACGGGCTTGCTGACCAATACGATGGATCACTGTAATGTGACCAACGTTGGACTTTTGCACAGTAGTATTCTCACCGACGGCTCTGAAATCGGTGGTATAACAGGTGTGGCCACCAATCAGTGTAAGTTTAAGGACTGTACTGTTGATGCCTATTCAAGCTTCTATACCACCAAGGAACCTAATGCCTACATCGGTGGACTGGTGGGCACCAGCGAGGACTGTACCTTCGAGAATTGCCAGAATCAGGGCGTAGTATCGGCATCACTGATGTCCGATAATCTGGGTGGTATCTCAGGAAGCAGTACCAAATGCAGCTTTACAGATTGTTACAACTCAGGCACCGTCACACAGATACCATCAGAGTCATACAGTATCATCTGGACAGAAACCGAGACCTATTACGCTGTGAACCTCGCAGCACATGCAACCGCAGGAGGTTACCTTTCTCGCTGGAAGGATATAGCGGATAAAAGATTTGGATCTCAAAAAGGTTATAGCATTCAAGCAGATGCGAAATATGGATGGGGTGGTCTGATGTTATCAGCTCTTGCTATTGTTATGACAGTCTATCAAATTGCGGAAAAGATATACTATGCGAACGCTCCAGACGAAGTGGGTGGCATTACCTCTGCGTCCTATGCCTGTACCTTCGAACGCTGTACCAACGAAGGATTCATCGTCTGCCGTGATGCCTACTGCGGAGGCATCGTAGGCTATGCCGATACCCAGGATGGCACGATTACCCATATCAACAACTGTATCAATACAGGTTACATCTATGGAGGAGAGCAGACCGGCGGTATCGTAGGTTACCTAAAGGACAGCCACGCTACTAACTGCTTCAATGCAGGCGCAGTAGACTGCCTCAAGGGCACCAAAGGCCCTATCTACGGTGATACCAACGCCAAGGGAGCCACCATTACTACCTGCTTTGCCTTGGTGCATGGTGCCAAGTATGAAGGGAATGCCATCGGCGGTGAGGGGGTCATCGTGAAATTCAGTCCAGAGGACGCTATGAGCGGACGTGCAGCCTACGAGATGAACCTCATGGTGGGCAAAGACGTGTTCCGCCAGACTGTGGGCGAAGACCGCTATCCTAACTTTACGGGCGATGTGGTGAAGGCCAGCGATATCCGTTCTGACGCAGATCTGACTTATTATGTGACTGATGCCAGCACCTTCTGTGCCGCCCTTATGGATCCGTATGCACAGATCGAGCTGAAGAATGATATTGACTTCAATAATAAATACTTCTCATTATATCGAGGCTCATTCAAGTTCCACGGCTCGATCGACGGTAAGGGCCATACCATCAAGAATATCAAGACTGAGGCAACAAAACAGAATGAAAATTTCGATGAGGACAACGAACGAAGTGCGATGATCCAGTTCGCAGAAGGTGCTACCATCAAGAACCTGACCCTCGACAACCTGACCGTCAAGCGTTTTGTCTATACATCAGGCCTGGTGGGCAACTCAAAGAATTGCACCTACGATCACGTCAAGCTCAAGAACTCTGAGATTTATAGCGAGGCCACTTATGTTGGTGGTTTGGTTTACGAATCGGATCATGACACATTCACCCGCTGTGAGACCGACATGAAGACCAACATCAGCACGCACGGCATCTATGGCAACTGGCTCGTTAACCTTAAAAACGCTTATGCAGGTGGTCTGGCGGGTAAAGCCAAGGGCTCAACGTTTACCGACTGTACCAACTGGGCAGATGTATCAGGTAAAATGGATGTGGTAGGCGGCATCGTGTCCTATGATGAAGGCTCTACCTTCACCCGATGCAGAAACTACGGCTACATCAGTCATGCCAGCTGGGCCATCCCTGACGACGACGAGCTGGGTGGCATCGTGGCCGAAGCCAAGAATTCGAAGTTCTACGAGTGTATCAACGCCGGTGTGCTCTACTGTGAAGATGAGAATGGTGGTGGCATCGTAGGCCTCGGCACCAACGTAACCATCATCAACTGTGTCAACACTGAACAGAACCTGAAATTCAGTGAAAACACCTGTGGTGGCATCATCGGCTATGCTGAGAATAGTATGATAGCCAACTGTGCGTCGCTTGCAGACCTTCCGTGCATCGGTGAAAGTACGGGCACGAACCTTGCTTCTGGCAACAACTACCGCGTAAAGATCGGCAACGACCGAAGCAACCGATGGGAGGCAGCCGTAGACGAAAAGACGATGAAATCGGGCCTCGTGTGCCGCTGGCTCAACAACGGCTATGAGAACCGCAGCGAGGGTAAGATGGTCTGGTATCAGAACCTCAAAGAATTGCCCAAGGACTTCGTTCCATACCCAACAAGTGATGGTCATCCGGAGGTGCTGATCACCGACCTGCCTCACGACGTCATCACCTCAGCCGATCAGCTCGTAGCATTCGCCAAGAAGGTGAACGGTGGCGACAACTACGCCTGTGCAGTGCTCGATGCAGACATCGACCTCTCTAAGGTCGGCGACTGGACGCCTATCGGCAACCATGAGAACCGCTTCCAAGGTGTCTTCGACGGCCAGGGCCATACCATCCATAACATGAAGGTCAACATCAACAGCAAAGGCGATGGCGCAGGTCTCTTCGGTGTTGCACATACTGGTGCCGAGATCCGCAACGTGTTCATCGCAGACGACTGCGAGATCAATAACTCTGACACAGGTGGTGCAGCCGGCATCCTGGGCCGAGTCAACGTCGGCTGGGCGTGGGCTAACGTGTTCATCGAGAACTGCGGCAGCTACGCCAAGGTCAGCGGCAAAAGGCATGCGGGCGGTATCCTTGGCCACGTGACCACCAACACAGACTTCAGCAGGAACGTCAAAGTGATGGTCAACAAGTGCTACAACATGGGCAACATCTATGCCTCAGACGGCAATAGCGGCCTTCTCTGCGGCTATGCCCAGAACAGCGGTTATTTCACCAACTGCTGGTCGGCCGGCAGCCTGAATAAGATGAACGAGAACAATCCGATCGCCTACTCCTCAAATTCAGGACAGAATGAGTTCTTTGCTGGCTTTGAAGATAAGATACACGTCAGCAATTGCTATTCTGCTATCGATATAACCAAGTCGCAGATAGGCCCAAGGGCTATACAGAATGGTGTTCAGAAGTTGTCATTCAGCGCACTCACCAATGGAGAGCTGACCTACCGACTCAATGGCTGCAAGACAGAAGGTGATCTCGACTGGTATCAGACGATCGGCGAGGATGCCCACCCAATGTTTAGCTCACGAGGCGGAGACGTTGTCTATGCATACCTTCTGGAGGATCACAACCAGTATTATACCAACGATGCTACGAAGAGCGCGTTCCGCTATTTCGGCCCACTGCGCATGCTGAAGGACCAGAGCCTTGCCTTGCTCGATGGCGACTCACAGAAGTCTCTCACCAACCTGATCAACGAGTACGAAGTAGGTAGAGCCGAGCTCGGACGCAGCTTCACGGCTAATGTGCCTTCTACGGTCGTATTGCCATTCTCAGGAGAGATCGACAGCGAGAACGGCGGCAAGTTCTTTGGCTTCAGCGCCATGAACTATGACGAGGAGAACAACAAGTACACCGCTGTGATGGATGAGGTAGAAGGCGGCAAGTTCGATGCCTACACTCCATACCTTGCCCTCTTTGCCGAGGATGCCGACAATCTTGTCTTTGAGAATGTGACCCTCAAGCCAGTAACTCCAGCTGTAACCCAGAAGGATGAGTGGTACTTCATCGGTGCTACCAACTACAAGGTCCTCGGCCTTGACGATGAGATAAGCCAGTATTACTATGGCTATGCAGGCATGGCCTTCGATGGCTTCAAGCTCGGAGAGTTCGCCCGTCTGGGCGATGGTGCCTCAATCGCCCCATTCCGCTGCTACATGCGTCACATCGCCAGCGAGGATGCTCCTGACAGCTTCGATGTGATCACCCGAAAGGCTCCAACCCGCGCACAGAGCGGAGTCGGCGATCTCTTTAACAAGGCGCTCCCACAGAAGCTCGACGTCATCCTCAAGGGTGCCAACGGCGAGACCGGCATCGCAACCTTCGACAACGAGACCGGCGAGTTCCGCTTCGAGGGTTGGTATGACCTGAATGGCAACCGCGTGGAGGAGAACTACAACGGTGTACGCGTGGCTAACGGAAAGAAGGTCATGATTAAAGAGTAGTTAAAGAGTAGTTATAGGGAGTGAAAGGGGAGTGAAAGGGACGTTTGTGTCAGATCGTCCGAAAATTCTACCAAAGTACTGGCGAAACCGATACAAACGTCCCTTGTATCCCCTGTATCCCTTATATCCCTTGTATCCCTAATAATAATATATAATGAGAAAGTTTTACACCACATTTCTGCTGTCGCTCGCCGGTCTCTCTGGCGCATGGGCACAGCAAGACACCATCAAGGTGTCGACGGCGAAGGAGCTCTCTGATGCATTGGAGAAATATGCAGACAAGAGCGATGCCGTCATTAAGTTAATGGCCGATATTGATGTGGCCGAGTATAAGGACTTCAAGCAGGTAGACTTTAATGCGTCGCTTACCGGCTACTACGAAGAGACCGACTCGGTGAGCGGCGAAAAGAGGGTCGTTTACCATGTTATCAAGAACCTGAAGACAAGTCTGTTTGATGATATGTCCGGTGCCAAGGTATCGGGCATCACTCTCCTCGATGGCGAACGTGGTGATCAGATTTATGGTGGGCTCAATGCGTGTTTCTTATGTGAAGATGCAAGCGATTGTGACTTTACCGACATCATCATTATGAATTGCCATTATAAGCAGAGTAGTTTTGGCGGTGACTGGTATGCTAACCAGACGGGATTGCTGACCAACACGATGGATCACTGTAATGTTACCGACGTTGCAGTCTTGAACGGCAGTATTTATTCTGATGGTTATGAAATCGGTGGTATCACGGGTGTGGCCACCAACGGCTGTAAGTTTACGAACTGTATGGCTGATGCCTATTCAATTTTCTATACCGAAAAGGAACCTAATGCCTACATCGGTGGTCTGGTGGGCACCAGTGAGAACTGTAAATTCGAAGGTTGCAAAAATAAGTCAATAGTATCGGCATCACTGATGTCCGATAATCTGGGTGGTATCTCAGGCAGGAGTACCAAATGTGAATTTAATGATTGTTACAACGAGGGCACTGTCACACAGCTGCCGCCACAATCATACGGTGCCTTCCGTGCAGAAGCCTCATTACGTTACCTTGCGGCCATGGGAGTTAATGAAATAGCTAAGGCTGCCGATTTCGCCTTTCGAGTTAAATTCCATGAATATCAAACGAATTATATTGGGAAACCTATTGATGTAGATATTAATTCTACAGGTCCTAGTCCAAGTGAAGTGGCTTCACATCAAGTGGACGTTTATGGCTATGGTGCTATGGCAATGTGCGCTGTTGCTGTTGTGATGGCAGTCTATCAAGTTGCGATGGCGATATACGACAGTCAAGCTCCTGACGAGGTGGGTGGCATTACATCGCTGTCATACGCCTGTACCTTCAACCGCTGTACCAACGCAGGTCTCCTCGTGTGCCGTGATGCCTACTGCGGTGGCATCGTAGGCTATGCCGACACCAAGGATGGACAGATTACCAAGATCAATAACTGTCTCAATACTGGTTACATCCAGGGAGGAGAGCAGACCGGCGGTATCGTAGGTTATCTGAAAGACAGCCACGCTACCAACTGCCTGAATGTTGGCTCAGTCGACTGCCTCAAGGGCACCTGTGGCCCTATCTATGGCGATACCAACGCCGAGGGAGCCACTATCACAAACTGCTTTGCCATGGAGTATGGTTCCACGTTTCACTGGAGCCAGTTTGATAAGGGTGGCATCGTGATATTCGGTCCTGAGGAATTAGTGAGCGGCCGTGCAGTCTACGAGATAAACCGTATCATGGGCAACGATACATTCCGTCAGACCGTGGGCGAAGACCGCTATCCAAACTTTACAGGTGCTGTGGTGAAGGAAAGCGACATCCGTACCGGCATAGATCTGACTTATCATGTGAAAGATGCCGCAAGCTTCTGTGCTGCACTCATGGATCCGTATGCTACGATCGAGTTAGAGAATGACATTGACTTCCAGGATAATTACTTCTCAGTGTATCGACGCTCCTACAAGTTCCATGGCACGATCGACGGCAAGGGTCATGCCATCAAGAATGTCAAGGTTGATGCTGAAGATAATGATACCAAAGGCTTCGATAAGGACAACGAGCGACATGCGATGATCCAGTTTGCAGAGGGTGCTACCTTCAAGAACCTGACGCTCGACCACCTGAACGTCAAGCGTGGCATCATGGTAGCAGGCCTGGTGGGCAACTCTATGAATTGTACTTACGAGGACATCAAGCTCACGAACTCTATTATCTATGCTCATAACAGTTATGTAGGTGGACTGGTCTACGATTCTGATCATGACAACTTCACCCGCTGTTCGACCGACATGTTTACCCGCGTCAGTACACACGGCCTCCCTGCAGGTGATCTGTACGCTTATGCCGGTGGCCTGGTGGGCAAGGCCAGGTGCGGACACTTTACCGACTGTATCAACCAGGGATGGGTAACAGGTCGTCTGGATATGGTAGGTGGCATCGTATCCATGGATAGCTTCTCTATCTTCACCCGATGCATCAACACCGGCTTCGTACATCATGCCAGTACAGACATTAAGGATGACGATGAGCTGGGTGGCATTGTCGCTAAAGCTACAAATTCGCTCTTCTACGAGTGTATCAACGAGGGCAGGCTCTTATGCGAGGATGAGAACGGTGGCGGCATCGTAGGCATCGGCAAGAGCGTGACCATCGTCAACTGTCTCAATACCTCGAAGGATCTGCAGTTTAGCAGACCTACCTGTGGTGCTATCATCGGTTATGCAGAGTCGAGTACGGTGGCCAATTGTGTGTCGAACGCAGACTATCCGCTCATCGGCACTGAGAAGAACATGAACCCAGCTTCGGGCAACAACTACCGTCTGGAGATCGGAAATCACAACATTGGCACCTGGGAGATGGGCGTAAGCGAAAAGACTTTGGCATCGGGCATCGTAGCTCGCTGGCTCAACAACGGTTATGAGAACCGCAATGCGGGTAAGGAAGCCTGGTATCAGAATCTTAATTCTGATGGATTGGGCGATATGATCCCATACCCAGTAAATGCTGGTCATGCCAAGGTGCAGATCACCGACCTTCCTCATGACGTCATCACCTCAGCCGACCAGCTCGCAGCGTTCGCCAAGAAGGTCAACAATGGTGATAAGTATGCATGTGCCGTGCTCGATGCAGACATCGACCTCTCTACTATCGCCTGGTGGACGCCTATCGGCAACCACAATAACCGCTTCAGTGGCATCTTCGACGGCCAGGGTCATACTATCAGTGGTATGATGGTCAATGGCAACAGCAACGACGATGGCTCAGGCCTTTTCGGCGTGGCTTATAATGGTGCTGAGATCCGCAACGTCATCCTGGCAAAAGGCTGCCAGGCTACCAATTCTGGCAATGGAGGTGCAGCAGGCATTCTGGGTGGTGTCTTCATCGAAGGAACCTGGGGTAACGTGGTCATCGAGAACTGCGGCAGCTACGCCAAGGTCGCAGCAAATAGACATGCAGGCGGCATATTTGGTCATGTAAACACCAACACCGAAAAAGGCAGGAACATCAAGGTGATGATCAACAACTGCTTTAACATGGGAGATATCTATGCCTATGACAGCAATAGCGGCCTGCTCTGCGGCTATATCAAGAACAGCGGTTATATCACTAACAGCTGGTCGGGCGGCAGTCTACAGAGAATGGAGGGAAGCAAGGTGTATCCATACGACTCTCACGATAAAGAATTGGAGTACTTCGCAGGTTATGAGAAAATGCTCTTCATCTCAAACTGCTTTGCTATCGATCCTTCCAAATCTCAGATAGGACCTCTCTCTTATCAGACTGGCGTTCAAAAGCTGACCTCAGACGATCTCACCAATGGTAAGCTCACCTATGAGCTTAACGGTCATGCTACAGACGGTAACCTTGGCTGGTATCAGAAGATCGGTATAGATGATCGCCCTATGTTAAGTTCGCGTGGTAACGACATTGTCTATGCTTGTCTCAATGAGGATAACAGTGAGTATTATATTAATGATAGTATACGTGATGCGTTCTACTTCTACGGTGCTATCCGCGTGAAGAAGGATGGTAGCCTGGCATTGCTCGATGGTAGCTCAAAGAGTTCGATTACTCTCGACAAGGAGATTACAGTAGGCAGAGCAGAGCTCAACCGCAGCTTCACGGCCAACGTACCAAGCACCTTAATGTTGCCATTCTCAGCCGAAATCGGTACTGAGAACCCTGTACGCTTGTTCACCTTCGATAAGATGCAGTCTATTACAGACGAGAGGGGTTATGAGAAAGATGTCGTGGCTGTGATGAAGGAGGTGGAAGACGGCAAGATCGACGCCTACACTCCTTATCTCGCTATGTTCGACAAAAATACCGATGGCATGGGCTTCGATAATGTAACCCTGAAGCCTGCCGAGAAGGCTGTAACACAGCGTGGCGACTGGTACTTTATAGGTCAGAGCAGCTACCGCACGATCTCAATCGACGATTTCTTTAACGAGAAGGCCATCTATTATGGCTATACAGGCATGGAGTATGACGGCTTCAAGCTGGGTCAGTTCGCTTGCCTGGGAGAAAGGGCTTCGATTGCTCCATTCCGCTGCTACCTCCTCTGTACGAGCCAAGACATAACCTATCTTCAAGTCGACGTTGTAACCAAGAAGGCTCCTACTCGTGCCATGACCGACGGTGACGACGACCCAGAGCAGAAATACACTCGTGAAAACATGCCAGAGCAGATCCAGATCGTCCTGAAGGGCGCTAACGGTGAGACCGGCATCGCAACCTTCGACGACGAGACCGGTGAGTTCCGCTTCGAGGGCTGGTATGACCTCAACGGCAACCGCGTGGAGGAGAACTACCAGGGTGTACGCGTAGGTAACGGCAAGAAAATTATCGTGAAGTAAAAATGCTGAGCCTGGAAGACTCTACTAGCGAACGCTGTGAGCCTGGAAGGCTCTACAGCCTCGGAGAGGCTTAGTCTCCGAGCTCTGCTCGCGTGGAG
This sequence comes from Bacteroidales bacterium, assembly GCA_045628985.1. Classification (GTDB taxonomy): domain Bacteria; phylum Bacteroidota; class Bacteroidia; order Bacteroidales; family UBA3663; genus Liminaster. The sequence continues at coordinate 10,236 of JAZQQH010000017.1, forward strand.
CAAAGCGTAACAACCGGGGACGAAGTCTCCGGATAAGACTCTACTAGATACTCTGACCTGGCTGGAGGCCAGTACCATAGACGAAAGGTACTGCCCTCCAGGCAGACAGAGGAGACTTATCAGATATCCGGAGACTTCGTCTCCGGTTACTACCGCTTCGCTCTGTACAGCCTTCCAGGCTTGTCATATCCCTTATATCCCTTGTATCCCTAATAATAATCTATATGCGAAAACTTTACTCAATCCTTATCCTTGCCCTCGCTTGCCTCACCAGCTCCTGGGCACAGCAAGACGTCATCAGGGTGTCGACGGTCAATGAGTTCCGTGAGGCACTGAGCGATGAGAATGCTAACATCGTGCTCGTGAATGACATTGACTTCGGTGGTAATTATTACACCTTCTTCAGTTATAAAAACAGGTTCCATGGCACGATCGATGGCATGGGACATCGTATCAAGAATGTCAAGGTAGACAGTGATGACTCCAATGCCTTATCTCTCGAATGTCATGCTATGATCCAATATGCAGAAGGTGCTACCTTCAAGAACCTGACACTCGACAACGTGGTCGTCAAGAAATACAAAGATGTGGCAGGCCTGGTTGGCTACTCAGAGAATTGCACCTACGAGAAAATCTTTATCGAGAATTCTGAGATTTATGCCTATGAAAGCTTTGCAGGTGGCCTCGTCTACGAGTCACATTCTGACACCTTTTACCTCTGTAAGACCGACAATGATACCCGCGTCAGCACTCACTCTGGCACTTCGGGTACTTCTATTGTCGGTGGCCTGGTGGGCAGAGCTACATCTTCAACTTTTACCGACTGTATGAATAGTGCCGAAGTATCAGGACGTTCGTCTACCGTAGGCGGCATCGTTTCCACGGATAATTCCTGTACCTTCATCCGATGCATCAACAACGGTTACATTCATCATGCAAGCGAATATTTTCATGATGACGATAAACTGGGTGGCATTACCGGTATATCAAGTAAATCATACTTCCACGAATGTATCAACAATGGCAAACTCTACTGTGAGAATCGGTATGGTGGCGGCATCGTAGGCAACGGTGCTCATGTATCCATCATCAACTGCCTCAATACCTCGAAGGAACTCGAGTTTAGTACATCCACCTGTGGTGGCATCATCGGTTATGCCGAGAAGAGCATGGTGGCCAACTGTCTGTCGAACGCTGACTATCCGCTCATCGGCAAAGTTAAGGAAATGAACCCAGCTTCGGGCAACAATTTCCGCCTAGAGATCGATAATCACGAAACCAGCGACTGGGTGATGAACGTAAGCAAAAAGACGATAGCTTCGGGCATCGTGGCTCGCTGGCTCAACAACGGCTATGAGAATCGCATGAAAAACCAGGTGGTATGGCATCAGCAGGTCAATGACGATGTTTTCCCTTACCCACTGATTAAACTATATCTCAATGAGCATGTTGTTGAAGTAGAAGATATCGAGGGCTGTATGCACATCACCTCAGGCGAGCAGCTCGTAGAGTTCGCCAAGAAGGTCAACAATGGTGACAAGTATGCATGTGCTGTGCTCGATGCAGACATCGACCTCACTAATTACGGCTGGACGCCTATCGGCAATCACAATAATCGCTTCAGTGGCTGTTTCGACGGCAAGGGTCATACCATCAAAAAGCTGGGGTGCTCAGCCAGCAGCGACGACGATGGATCTGGCCTCTTCGGCGTGGCGTATACTGGCGCTGAGATCCGCAACGTCGTCATAGCAAGTGGCACCGTTACCAATTCTGGCAATGGAGGTGCTGCAGGCATTCTGGGTGGTGTCTTCATCGGAGGGACCTGGGGTAACGTGGTCATCGAGAAATGCGGCAACTACGCCCAGGTCGCTGGCATGAAACATGCAGGCGGCATACTGGGTCATGTAAACACCAACACCGAGAAAGGCAAGAACATCAAGGTGATGATCAGCGACTGCTTCAATATGGGCAATATCTATGCCGGTCTCGGCAATAGCGGCCTGCTCTGTGGCTATATCAAGGACAGCGGCTATATCACTCACTGCTGGTCGGGAGGCAGTCTTTCGGCAATCCAAGGGGGCCAACAGTATCCTTACGACAAGAATCCTTCAGGAGATATTGAGTACTTTGCTGGCTATGAGAAAAACCTCTTCATCGTAAACTGCTATGTCACCAATCGAGACGTGGTAGGCATAAACGCTAACCAGATTGGCGTTGAGAAGCTGAGCAATGACGCACTCGCCAGCGGTGAGCTTACCTATAAGCTTAATGGTTTTATTACCGAAGGCAACCTTAGCTGGTATCAGAAGATCGGTGAGGATGCTATGCCTAAGTACCGTTCGAGTGGCGAAGACATCGTCTATGCCTACCTCGAGAACAACCAACAGTTTTATACCAACGATAAGGAACTTAGTTCGTTCTATACCATCGGCCCTATCCGCGTGAAGAAGGATGGTAGCCTTGCATTGATCGACGGCGACTCAAAGAGTACTATCGCTTTCAATAATGAGATCCCAGTAGGCAGAGTAGAGTTCAACCGCAAGTTCAAGGCCAACGTGCCAAGCACCTTAATGCTGCCATTCTCAACCGAAATCGGCACTGAGAACCATGTACACTTATTCACCTTCGAAGAGATGAAGAGTATTGTTGGCGAGGGTGTTGAGTATGATGATTTTCTGGCTGTGATGAAGGAGGTGGAAGACGGCAAGATCGAAGCCTACACTCCTTACATCGCCATGTTCGACGAAGATACCGATGTCATGGTCTTCAACGATGTCATCCTGAAGCCAGCTCAGAAGGCTGTAACAGAGCGTGGCGACTGGTGCTTTGTGGGTCAGAGCACCTATCGCGAGATCACCCTCGACGATTTCTATAACGAGAAGCTCATCTTCTACGGCTATACAGGCATGGCTTACGACGGCTTCAAGCTGGGTGAGTTCGTAATCCTTACCTATGGTGCATCGATTGCCCCATTCCGCTGCTACCTCTACTATAAG
>JAZQQH010000018.1:0-6535 GCA_045628985.1 Bacteroidales bacterium
GCTGCGCCAAACAAACGCAGAAGGCTTGTACAAGCAAATTAGTAAATACAAAAAAACGTCTCATGTGAAAGGTTGGTTTCAGATATTGTTCTTGTTACTTGAAACACTATTTCACCTTAATATTCCAGTAGTCGGACTCGAGGATTTCATGCATTCTGTTGGCAAACTCCTTATCGACGTCGGACTTGTTGATATACTTCGGCTCCACTGTTGATTTAAGGTTGACGGACAAGTTCAGGTTCAAGGTCTTTTCATTTATTATCTCATCGAAAGCCTGGCCCTGGAGTTCCTTGGCGTTCTTGAACTTGGCGAGGCTCCTGCCGACTACGCCCTCAAGGGCGTCGATTTCATAAGCGTCTTCATATACATATCCGTTCTCTGACCAGATCTTGGCTCCGACCCATTTAGTATATGCTTTTTGTACGGCAGCGGTTGCGGCTGCGGATGCTTTGGAACCATCTGCATTAGGGATCAGAGTGGCCTGCATGGACTTATTGATGGATATCTCCGGCTTGACAACAGTCTTAGCCACAGGGCCCCATTCCTCGAAGCCCTTGAAATAATCTCCCACTGAGAGAGTAGTAAGTCCTGCGAAGACCTCCTTATTGCTTTTGCCCGGGCCCAGTTTGATCTCGCAGGTTACAGGAACATCCACGTCTATAGAATAGGTCGTAGGTGTGTTGACATCCCATTTCACTTCCTCCTTGTACATCGGGCCATAAGGATTGAGGTTACCCATTTTATAACGTGTGCCATCAGCAAAGTCGTTGAAGTCCGCACCGGTATACAAACGGTTCTTTTCCAAATACTGCTCTCCGATGTTTTTGTCTTCCATCAAGCTGAAAATTTCTTTATTCGGGACGAAATTTGCGTCGAAGTTTGACATATCATAAACCATGGACAGTTTGAGATAGCCCGAGTATGTACCCTCGAAAGTCCTTCTCTTCTTGGATTTGGCGTCAGATGGGTCCTTCGCCTTGAACAAAGCCGTTGATGTATTGGTGTTCACACTGACAATGACACCTCCGAACCCGGCTTCGCTCGGCAGCTGTTTCTCGTCCAGGACTATGAGCCAGTTCTTAGCTTCGGATATCTGGGCCAAGTTGTTGAGAGCCTGATTGAAGTAGCGGTAGAATCCATATATTCTGCCCAAATCCAAGGCATATTCCCTGTTTTTGGAACGGTCATAAACCTCCCTGTACTTCTTATCGATCAGTTTGGTCAGTTGGACGCCATCCATGACTCCTCCTAAAAAGGATGATCCGCCAGCCAATTTATCAAGTTCTTGAGCGGAAGCGATCTGACCAATGCCACTATTGAGGATTGACGCCGATCCTACAGCGACATCTTCGGCCGAAACAGGTCCTCCAATTGCGGTACCGACAGTGCTGGCAGCGGTGCTTAATGCGGATGCGGCTGTTGAGATACCACCTTCCGTCGCCAGAGCACCGGCCGAGAACCCTACCGCTACGACACCGAGAATCTCTCCCCAGGCCTGTTTCTCATCATATTCCAAAGTATGCAGCTTGAAGCGGGTATTCTGAACGAAATCATAGAATTCATTCATGCTTCTGATTCCGGCTTCCGAAAGCGCATATTTAATCGCTTTGTCCACCATAGCCTTATCCACGCTGCTGCGTATCAAATGGCCGGAGAACTTAATGGTTTCGTGCTTGACAAGCGTCTTGATATCCAAAGTCTCATCCAAATACCCGGTATTGAATGTCATATACGCACATACATCATAGTTCTCCTTCTCAATTGGAAAACGGAAAAGGTCAAGGTTGAATCCATGTGCGTATTCGTAATATTTCGGCAGAAAATGCTCCATCTGTGCGTAAGAAGATGACGCACAGCATACCAGAAGAGCGATAATGATAACTGTCTTTTTCATACTCGTCACTATTTAGATGCATTTATCCTGTCAACCAGAGAACTGAGCGTTGCATTGCCCGGATCCAGAAGAAGACCGTTGTTGATGTAATACGCCGTTTGCTTGATATCCTTCGCCATAATGGCAATCTCCGCACCTGCGATATACATCGAGATGTCAAAAGGATACGCCATCAGAGCGTTCCTGCAATGAAGTTCTGCGAGCATGAAACTAGGATTCTTCTCTTTAAGGCACTTCTGAGCCTGCTCAATATGCCATCGCGGATCCCAATTGCGGCTTGTATCGCCAGGCGTGGTGCTCTTCCCCGTGAAATTGACTCCGTACTCAACAACCCTGTCCTTAAGACGGGAGGAAATCGCCTTCAGTTCGTCCATTGAAAGATCCGCCAAATACGAAAAGTCATAAACGGTGGTCATATAAGGATTTGAAAGCGCACGGGCATAATGAGTCCCGGCATCCTTGGCTCGGCCCTCATAGTCCGCGACAAGCCCGTTGAAGAATTCCGGATAAGGGGATACGATGCTCTCTCCCTGGATGATGTCCCAGATGTCTTTGGAAAAGTTGAATTCAATCATACCCAGACTGTCAGCTTTTTCCATTGACTTATCCTCGAGTTGCTCCGTCGCATCTTTAAGAGCATATGTAAAATCCAGAAAACTGCCGAGACCTTCCATTCCCCAGAAATCCACATCATCCTTGAGATCATCAACCTCAGCCTGCTCTTCCTCTTTGTCAGCTTTGACTTTGTATTCCCAATAGATGGCTGTTATAGCCTCGTCAAGAGACTTGACTCCTACCACAGCCTGGCCATAATAGTAGTTGGCGATGACAGGAAGAGCGATTTGAGCGAACTCCTCCCCTTTCTCGAAGTACTGGTCCATCTCCTGGAGAAACCTGGTCTCCTCAGGATTTACAGACTGCGCCGAGACATGCCCGGCGCAGGAAATAAGGACCACAAATACGGAAATAATCCTTAAATATTTCATTGTCAATTTTTTAATTCTCTATTGAAACAAGCTCGCGGCTTTGGCCGAGCTGGCCTTTCAGGTTATACATCTCTGAGCGGACCACACCAATTCCTTTGACATACCACTCCTTCATCTTCTGATTGACCTTGATGATGGCAACCTTGCTGAAAGTGTCATACTCAAAGAGCATGGCGTCATCGAAGGTGCCAGCAGGCGTGGTGATTGACTGGCCGGTGCTGATCTTGAGGTTGTTCCACTGCAATTCCACCATCAATGACTCGATGGTAGCGGAGCAGTTGTCGAGAGTCTCACCGTTCTTCGGATTCTCCGGAAGAATCGGAGCATGTCCCTTGATGGTCACAGCGTCAAGGTTGACAATACCACTGAGAGAAGCCTTTACGTCAGCATGGAAGTATCCGTCTGCGCTCCAGACCTTGCCCGGGACGACCATGCCTGTAGGCATTCCCTTGCCGTCCATTGAAGTGATATCGTATGTAATAGTGGTTTTGCCGCCTTCCTTGGCGACATCGGTGACAGTGTATGAGAACTGATCGGAAACTTTTCCCTTACGGTCCATATTGGAATATACAAGCTTGGTACCGACCTTGGTCGGGAACCATGTCTGCTGTGCGTTCGCGAAACAGCAGGATGCGAGCAATGCGATTGCGAGGATTATGTGCTTTCTCATAATGTATACGGGATTTGATGACTGAATAATTTAACCTAAAATCTTTTTGAACAGGCCCTTTGCAGCTCCTTTGAGGTCTTCGAGAGGGTCTTCCTGAGGCTTCGGCTGATTCTTTTTGTCAATAGTGCTGACATAGTAATAAAGATTGGCCTCACCGTCCTGGATATCACCGACGTTACAGGTGCGGCAGACGCCGTCAATCACTTTCCAATAGTCATAACTTGCGTCCTTGGCGAAACCGGCCTGTTTAAGCAACTCCACATATGCGTTGACTTCCTGCTGGCTGGCTTTGAAACGAAGGCTGTATGAAGGCTGGCCGTTCTGACCGCCTGCGTCTTCAAACTCAAATTCCTTTCCACCGCAGTTCCATTTCGGATACTGAGGAAGTGTGGCGGCCATCTCATCAAGAACCTTGTTGTCCTTTTCCTGCTGAGCCTTGACCTCGGCGGCTGCGCCTGGAAGCAATGCCCCGCACTTGCTGCAGAATTTGGTGCCAGGGGTGTTCGGAGTACCGCACTTTTCGCAGGTATATTCCTGTCCGATAGTCTTTTCCGGCAGTTTTGTACCACAATTAGGGCAGAAATCCTTACCAGCAGGTGAAGGATGCCCGCAGTTCGGACAAATCTTCATTGATGCGGACATGGACGTGGCCAAACTCTCCGCACGTGATGCCCAACCGGCCAAAGCGCTCTCCAGACCTGCCAGACCTCCTGCCGCTTTGACTGCTTCCTTTGCGGATGCACCTGCTTCAGCGGTCGCAGCGGACGCTTCTTCCAAAGCAGCGTTGGTCTGCTTCACGCTTTTGTCCAGTTCTTCGGTAACGGAATTGATAGCCTCTGCGCCTTTGTTCGCCATACGCTCAGCTGCAGGAGCCACAGCGTTTTCAATAGCCTTGCCCACTGCAGACCCGATGCCTTTGCTGATTCCTTTGCTGATGCCATTGCTTATGGCACTGCCAACCATATTCTTAAGAAGTCCCATATCTGTTAATTTAAGTTCAGATTCAATTAATTGATCGTAGTAAGAGTGAATGTGTACTCTATCGTGCTCTTGGCAGAAGAACGGGAATAAACACTGGCCATGATGCCCTTGCCGCCATAGACGTAGTAGATATTCTCACCGGAAGCGTAAGACTTATAGTCTTCGTAACTTTCGATTTTTTCACCCTTGGTGATCTTCAGAGTGTTATAGTCAGTTTTGGTCACATAAACACCGTCCTCTGTGATAGAAAGGATCTGCTCGATGAACGGTCTGCTGACGGATTCAGAGTTAACTTCACCTTCATTTGTATAGATGACATCAGCGTTGTTGACTTTGTTCGGACTCTTGGCGGAATAGACGGTCCATCCTGCCTGAGGAGCCACGTCCACGCCGAAAACTTGCTTGATGACAGACACATAGTTCTTGTCATCGAGTTTCTTAAGGGCGGCGCCTGCATCACCTGTGTATCCCACGATGCCACCATCCTTGGAACTCTCTTCAATTTCCTTGACAAGCTCATCAATGGCTTCTGAGCCTGTTCCCTTGTTTCCTGACTTGCTGCCGGAATTGTTGCCGCAAGACACTGCCATCATGCACAATGATGCGGCCAAGGCTGCGATAAATATTTTCTTCATGGTTTTAGTATATTAACTGTTATTACTTTTAAAAGTCATACTGGTCAATGTATGCCGCCGCCTCGAGATATGAGTTGGCAGCGATGTAAGGGAACTGTTCTCCCCCCCCCCATATATGCTGAACTTCCGGTCAGTGCGTATGCCTCGGCGTAGGCCTCTTTCAGTTCATACTGAAGAGGTAGCATCTACACCCGTAGGATATTTCGCCATAAGGGCAACATATTCCTCCTCAAGCTGGTCGATCCTGCTCTTGTAGTCGCGGGCATACAGATCCTTGCAGCTCGCATCCGCTTCTTCACGAATTCGTCTGCTCTTAATAGTCAGATCAGATATCCTGTCCTGAAGAGATGTTATCTTCTGCGATACAAATGTCAATGATGCATTGCTTCTCCCGGAGACTGCAGCCTGAGTGCTTCCTGCCAGGCCGGAGTTCATCATGAACTCGATCTTTTCAGCATCAGACATGTTGGACATCGCCTCGATGTCCTTCATTGTCAGGCCACCTGTTCTCTGAGCGAGGATGCTGCTGGCGAGATCCTCCTTCGACTTGGTTCCATTCTGGACTCCCTTAAGATCGGAGGAACTTATTCCCATAGAGGCTATCCGGCCCATTGCAGCGGATTTTGCCATGGCTTGAAGTTCCTCCTTGCTCATATTCTGGGCCTGTGCCGCTGAGACATTTGTCCCAGGAACCTTTTCATTCATAGCCTTTGACTTGACGTCATGCGCAAATGAGGCACTTCTGTGTCAATCAATTCCTGACACTGCTTCTGAGCCGCGCTGAGTTTCGAATGGAATTCGCGGAAAATCTGCGTGTACTCTTCACCGCTTGTATTCAGCATCTGTGCCACTGTCGGCATATCGGGAAGATTCGCCATTGCTCCTTCCGGAGTGAGCTGAGCACTGGCGACGTGGCAAATTCCTGCCAGAACGCCAATGGTTATCAGAACTTTTTTCATTATTATTTCTTAATGAATTCAACTCGGCGGTTCTGGGCGCGGCCTTCTTCGGTCTTGTTGTCTGCGACAGGTTCGTGGCTGCCTTTGCCCACTGCGCGGAGGTTCCATTCATCAACACCGAGTTTCACAAGCTCGGCCACGATGGCCTCGGCGCGCTGCTGGCTCAGAGGGTCATTGACCTTGTCGGAGCCCTGGTTGTCACAGTGGCCCTGAACCTCGAAGCGGGCGGAAGGATTCTTCTTCATATAGTCTGCAACTGCCTTGATGTCCGCCATAGACTCGGGCTTGAGCGAGGCCTTTCCGGTCTCGAAGAGAATGTTGTTGGTCACAAACTTGCCGGTCTCCTGCATGGACTTCTCCACTGCTGTAAGGTCTGAAGCGTTGCGCTCATAGAGTTCCGCGCCTGCAGT
>JAZQQH010000019.1:0-71663 GCA_045628985.1 Bacteroidales bacterium
AAATAAAAACTATAAAAACGTATTTATAATATTTATAGTATTTATCGTATTTCAGCACCGCGCTAGCGAGAAAAACTCAAATATTGTTTTTATAGTTTTTACTCGTTTTTATAGTTTTTCAGCATCGCGCAGCGGAAATATTATATAAAATATTTTTGAAAGATTACTTAAATATAAATATTTTACTACAGTTTCGTTATGAAAAAGCTTATTATGATGGCTGTCATGGCAGTAGTTGCCCTCACAGCAAGTGCACAAAAGGGTGAGTTCCATGTTACTCCACACATCACTGCGGGCTACGCTCACATGTCTGACGCAAAAGTTAACCCAGATGTTGGCAATTTTGACATGTCTAATCACGTCTTAGCTGGTGCCGGTGTTGATTTGGAGTATATGCTCAGCAACACATTCGGTCTTTCAGTAGGTGCCGACTACAACTTTATTCGCTCTACTACCGAAAAGGAAGGATCTCATGAACTTTATTTGAACTATTCATATTTGAACGTACCAGTTCTCGCCCAGTTACACGTCGGTGAAGGTTTAACTTTCAAGGCAGGTTTCCAGCCAATGTTCGTGCTTGATGCAAAGGTTCATACTAAGGGCAACTCTGGATCTGACTCTGATTCATTCAAAGACGAACTTAAGAGCGTGGCATACGCTATTCCTGTAGGTATCTCATATACCTTTGCTACTCCTATTACCATGGATCTGCGCTGCAACATCCCAGTCACCAAGGTCAATAAGACAGACGAACTTGACATGAAGATGCTCAGCGTCACCCTCTCTTTGGGCTATCGCTTCTAAGAAATGAATAATTCTATTTTATAGTTTGTGCACCCCAAAAGTACCTTTATAATTATTTCACTGCGTGGTGCTGAAAAACTATGAAAACAGATAAAAACTATAAAAACATAATAATTGTATTTATAATATTTATCGTATTTATCGTATTTCAGCATCGCGCTAGCGAGAACTTAAAAACGTTTTTATAGTTTTTACTCGTTTTTATAGTTTTTCAGCATCGCGCTAGCGTATAAAGGTACTTTTGGTGTGCGCTATGTATATAATAATTAAAAAATCACCAATGAAAGTTTTAAGAATGATTGGCATGGTCGTTATGACCATCCTTATGAGTGTTTGTAGTGTATCGTGTAGCAGCAGCGATGATGATGAGAAGACTGCTGAGAGCGCTTCGATCGTCGGTTCTTGGACCTGCCCTATTGATCGCTACTTTGCAGATAGCGAAGTCATTGAGTTCAAGTCTGACGGAACATTTATGGAGACTCTCTACGATAAGACGACTCCTGTTTTCCAAGAAAAAGGCACCTACGTTTATGCCAAAGGCAAGTTATCACTCAAGCGTGAAGGCAAGCGCGAGGTGATGGACAACGGTCTGTGGAGCAGCTGGGAAAAGAACGAAGACACCGCGGTCTTTGAAGTGACCATTAATGGCAATAAGCTTACCCTCTCGGATAATGGGTATGTGCTCGTATTGGATCGCAAATAAAAATAAGTATATAATATTAACAAATGAAAAAGTTTTTTTATAGCCTGGTGATGATGGCTATTTCGATGATGGCACTTGTGTCATGCAGTAGTGATGATGACGATAAAGTAGCATCGAAGGACATGGTAGGTGGTGTGGTCTGTGAGTTCTCACAGGACGAGCTCGACATCTTTGATATCAAGATGACCGCTACGGGTCCTAATGGCGTATCGTATGGTTCTTTCAACCTTAACACTATAACTCCAAAAGAGATCGACAAAGATGGTGTGAAGAAGTTTGAGATTGAATTCATGATCAAGGAGTTCCCTGTAGCAATCGGCATCGAGGCTTCATGCTCTAAGAAGCTCTCTGACTTGCAGGCAGATAAGAAATACGTACTTATTCATAGCCTGACAGCAGGTGCATATAAGGAGAAGGGTGAAGGCTATAGCAAGCTTTCTGCTTCCCTCAACCGTACTCATGCATCTCAGAGTGGTGAAGGAATGGGTCTCAAAATGGATAGTGGCTTGTCATTTTACGAAGACTACATTAAGTCTATTAAACTGCTCTCTACTACTGTCACTAGGTAACGTGTCAAAAGACTCGAAATATTAAATATTAAATCATAAATATTATATCCACCCTCACTGCAATTTACACTGTAGCGGGGGTGGATACTATTATTATTTATGAAATTCTTCTTTTTTTGGAAGAATTTTCGAACATTATTTTTTATTCTCGCAAAAAGGTTGTATATTTGCGCCCGTAATATATAAAACAATGAATATATGAAAAAGTACATCTTTCTTTCGGCAATGGCTTGCCTCTGTGCCTGCACGGGCAACAAAAACAACAACGACGCTTCGTTGACCGAAGCTGAGGTCATCGAACTGGAGGAGACTGTCGTGAATCATCTCGACAGCCTTGCTAACATCCTCTGTGACTCTACGCATCTGGCTTCATACTACTCGCTCCTGGAGCCATCGAGCATTGAGCTGACCGATGATCAGAAGTTGGTGAAGCCAGATTACCTGATTGAGGACAAGGATATCGAGAGCCTGGTAACATTGTCGGAGAAGTATCGTGCACACGCTATTGCCATGGTCGACTCGCGCGTGACGAAGCTCTATGGCATGGACAACTCGTCGGAGTTCGTGTCATTAATCGAGCGCCTGGAAGCAGAGATCGCTGATAAGGCCATCAGCGACATGGCAGCCAACAACCACCGCGACGTGTTTATGCCAGAGACTTATGTGCAGTTCTATGAGGATATGAAGGAGGCAAAGCGTCTGCCTTATTTCTATGAGTCGACCACTGCTATGGTTGTCGAGACCTTGTATATCCTGTCGAAGACCGATGACACGCTGGTGTCTCAGCTGAGCGATGACCAGTCGCAGGCCCTGGTACGCCACCTCAACGTCGTCACTGACGCCATCGACGTACTGTCGCAGACTAACCCATACATGAAGAGACCAGCAGAGCAGCTGAAGAAGCTCGCCACCATCAACGCCTCTACCACCAGCGAGCTGCAGGAACAGCTGGCCAAGAGCAAGAACGACATCGCAGCGCTGCGCCGTATCATGATGGCTAACTAAGGAGCCTCTGGAAGCTTCCAACATCTAAAAGAAATTCATCAATTAATACATTTATATATGAAAAATTCTGTTGCATTAATCGCAGGCGTTGGCCTGCTTGCCGTTGGCTATGCCTGTGGTGCTTACGTGGGTTATCCACTCGTCGATAAAGATATGCTCGAAGGAAACATCGGCAAAGCAAAGGTCTATAACCAGGCCGAGAGCCCTGAAGTACTGGCTGCCATGGAGCAGCTGGCTAACGATACTGCTTACCAGAAGGAGGTGGTAATGACCACTGCCCTGCTCAACGGTCGTATCATGCTGATGGATCAGCTCGTAAACGCTACGCTGAAGGCTACCGAGGGTATCGAGGAACTGAAGGGCCTCAATGAGGAAATGCAGGCTCAGAGCAAGCGTACGGCTAATGCTAATGCGGCTTATGAGGCTTATCTGACCGAGATCGGCAAGGTGGTGAATGGTGAGAAGTCGGAGGCATACGAGCAGGCTAAGAACAATGCTATGATGGCATTCCTGAACGTAGAGAACTGTCTGGAAAACGCTCCAGACATGATCAACAGCATGCTCTGCTACACAGAGGCAACTCCTAACGACGCAATCTGCGACCTGATCGGACAGTGGGCTCAGTATAGCGCTGAGGATGCCGTGCTGAACTACTCGGCTGAGGACATCGCCTACTGGGAATCGGCTTACAACACACTGAGCAATACCGCACAGCTGAAAGGCAGAAGCCTGGCTTCGCTGGCAGTATTCCCATCGGTAGAGACTGCTATCAAGAACCTTGAGCAGACTCCGGTGATCCAGGAGGAGCCACGTTACTATCGTGGTCCTGTGGGTGCAAGGGAGATTCTCGGATTGTATCATGGTCCTGTAAATGCAAGAGAGATTCTCGGTCTTTATAGAGGTCCTGTAAACGGCAGAGAGGTACTCCGCAACATGGCAGAAGGCACCAACACTCAGCCAAGCGCTGCAGACAACCTCAAGCCTAAGTACTATCGTGGTCCTGTAGGCAACAAGGAGACTCTCCAGAGCAGAAATATGGGACAGGGTCTCAACGTCTGGACAATGAGGAACTTGAAGTAAGCTAAGGGATCTTAAGGGACGATAGTATTGCTACGTTACTACTATAAGAAGATATTGTCTGTGATGGCAGCGGTGTGCATAGGCACAAGTACGCTGCCATCACAAACCATATATAAATATGAGCAGAAGGACGAGAGCGGGAAGCCTGAGGCAACGCTGACGTTCTTCTCTAAATCGTTGTCGCTCTATATCCCACATATCATCCGACAATACGAGACAGGCAAGGCGCTGCACCAGCAGATCTGGAACCTGGAGAAGGGAACGTTGCAGCAACCGACCATCCTTTTAACTGACTGGGAAGACGATGGCAACGGAGGCGTATCGCCCCTGCCAAGCAACTACATCCTGATTGGCATGGCGCCGTCGAACATGTCTTATTTCATCTCGCCTAACACCGAGCGCTACGCTCATCTGTTCCGCCACGAATACACCCACACGGTGATGACCGACCGCCCCTCGCCTATCGACCAACGATGGCGTAAGTTCTTCGGCAACAAGGTGGTGGCCGACCCACAATACCCGCTCTCGGCCATCTGGAGCTGGCGCACCACACCGCGCTGGTACGCTCCACGATGGTATCAGGAGGGTATTGCCTGTTTCATGGAGACGTGGCTGGGAGGAGGCGTAGGACGCGCGCTGGGAGGCTATGACGAGATGAACTTCAGAGCGCTGGCCAACGAGGCGATTTCACGCGGAGACACGACACTGAAGAGCAATCCAATGTCGACCGTGGTAGGACTGGAATCGGAAGGTACGACCAAGGACTTCCAGCTCGGATCGAACTCCTATCTCTACGGCACGCGCTTTGTGAACTACCTGGTGCTGAAGTATGGCTACGACAAGCTCATCGCCTTCTATAATCGCACCCCTGAGAGCCACGCGTTCTTTGCGCGACAGTTCCATGAGGTCTATGGCCGCCCTCTGCGCGAGATGTGGGACGAATGGCGCAGCTACGAGATGCAGCACCAGCAGGAGAACCTCCACGCCATCGAGCAATATGAGCTGACCCCACTGACGCCACTGACCGAGACGGCCTGGGGATCGGCATCGCCTATGGTCGTAGATGACTCATTAGGCGTGGCATACGCTGCGGTAAATCACACGGGGGACTTTGCCCACATCGAGCAGATAAACCTCGCCACAGGGCAAAAGAAGAGGCACTATAACATCGACGGGCCGATGCTCTACCAGACGAGCTACCTGACCCTCGACAAGAAACGTCAGCGACTGATCTATACCGACAGAAACAGCGGCATGAGAGGCCTGCGCACGCTATCGCTCAAGGACGGAAAGACGGAGCAGAGGAAGCTGCAGCGCGTATCGAACGTGGTGTATGACAACGCGAACGACTGCCTGTACGGACTCTTCTCGCACGAAGGCGTGACCAGCATCGTGCGCTATGATGCGAGCCTGGAGAAGGTGGTCGCACTCTACCGATTCCCCTTCGGCGTGAGCGTATCGGACCTCGACATCAGCCACGATGGTACGAAGCTGCTCATGGCGCTGACGGGACTCAATGGTGGACAGTCGCTGATCCTGTTCAAGACGGAGGACCTCAACAACGCCACCTATAACTATCAGACGCTCTATGAGCTGAAAGACGGCAACCTGACGCAGTTCAGATTCTCGCAGGACGACAGCCGCATTGTGGGTACGAGCTACTATACGGGAGTTGCGAATCTGTGGGAGATAGGGATGGACGATTGGGCGATTAAGGATTTAGCGATTAAAGATTCGACGATGGCTGATTCTGCGGATGCCAAAGTGGAACCTGTATTGCTTTCGAACGTCAAGACGGGCCTCTTCGCGCCATATCTGATGAATGACGGAACGCTCTATGCCTACGAGTTCACCCCCAACGGCATGCTGCCCGTGAAACTGCAGCACCAGCCGATAAAAGACTGCAATGCCATAGAGTTACTGGGACAGAAAGCCTACGAGCAGCACCCGGAGATTGCCGAGATACGCAAGCTGAAGCAGGAACTGCCGAAGATTGAATTCGGCGAGGTGTATGACTCGATCAAGGTGTATCGCCCACTGAAGGAACTGCGCTTCCAGGGCAGCTACGTCGACCTGAGTGGTTTCACCGACCTGAAGGCGGGGAATAAGGTCACACCGGTACTGGGTTACCACATTACGCTCTCAGATCCGATCGGGTTCAATACGCTCAACGTGGAGCTGGGCATCTCGCCGTGGAGCAACAACGCGTGGGAGAACCAGGTGCATGCGGCTTTGGAATGGAAATCGTTCTTCTGGACGGTCAATGCAGCGTGGAATAAGCCGAACTTCTACGATCTCTTCGGCCCTACACGACACTCGCGCAAGGGCTATCAGCTGGGCGTGAGCTATGATCGCACAAACACACTGATGGCACCTTATCAGACGAGCTGGGGCGTGAGCGTCAACGCGTATGGTGGCATGGATGAGCTACCTATGTACCAGGACGTTATGGTCGACGAGGAGATCCACGCCTTCCAGACAGTGTCGGCACACTACGGAGCCTCGAAGACACGCACATCGCTGGGCGGCATCCAGCCCGAACAGGGATACAGCTGGGACGTCTCGGGCTATACCTATCTGGCACACGGCAAGCTGTTCCCATCGATCACTGCTACGCTCAACGAGGGCGTGCTCCTCCCCTATCTGCGCAACACCAGCGCGTGGCTCAGAATGGCCGTAGGACAGAACTTCGGCGAGACGGGTTCAGCGCTGGGCAATGAGTACTTCGGTGGCTTCCAGAACAACTACGTGGACAAGGGAGCGATATACAGATATCGCACCGTGAATGCCATGCCGGGTACATCGATCAACGCCATCGAAGCACATTCGTTCGCCAAGGCCACGGCCGAGCTGAACCTGCAGCCACTGCGATTCAAGAACCTCGGCGCGCTGTGTGCATATCCGACCTACGCGCAGCTGTCGCTCTTCGCTACCGACCTGGCGGTCAATGCGTGGGAGAACAAGAGATTCAACAACTATATCAACGTGGGTGCGCAGGCGAACTTCCAGCTCACGCTGTTTAACTATCTGAGTACTACCTTCTCGGTGGGCTACGCGCAACTATTCTCGCAGCAAAGCTCGGGGCTGAAGCGCTCATCGGGCGAGTGGATGTTCTCACTGAAACTGTTGTAAAAAAATGCTCGCCATCCTTCCCATATTCATCTATCTGCTGATCGTGAAGTTGCTCGACAACTTTACGATCGTGAGTTGGCGTATGGTTGGGATATCGGGCATGATGGGCATGATGGCAGCGGGATTGGCGATGGCGACAGATCAACTGCTACACACCACCAGCTTCGCGTCAGATGCTACTCTGATGTTCCCGTTGATTGAGGAGCTGCTGAAGGGACTTTTCATCCTGTTTCTTTTGAGTCGCAGGAAGATCCTGTTCTTCGCCGAGGCGCTATGCTATGGTGCGGCAATAGGCGCAGGATTCGCCCTGTTTGAGAACTTCCTGTATGATTATCTGCATCCCGAAATCACCTGGCAGACAGAGGCTTTCCGCGGCTTAGGGACGGCCTTGCTGCACATGGGCTGCTCGGCACTCTTTGCCGTGACAGCGCTCAGCGTGAGCCGATATCTGGCCATCGTACCCGCCTTCGTGGTGCATTATCTGTATAATTTGTTCCTTTTGCCGGAATATGTGCAGCTGATCACCACGATACTCCTCTTCCTCACGCTCTTCGTGTACATTAGTATATATAATGAGAAGCGCATCATCCAGTGGATGGACGACTCGATCATCGATGATATCCATCTGCTCGTGGCCATACGCGAAGGAAGGCTGGCCGACACGCCTGCGGGTCACTATCTATTGACCTTGAAGGAACACTTCCAACCCGAACTCTTCTTCGATATGATCTGCTACATGCAGCTCTACCTCGAACTCCTGATCAAGGGCAAGAGCCGTATGCTACTCGAACAGGAAGGCCTCGCCATGCCTCTAACCGACGAGGAGAACAAGCTTCAAGCATCGATGAAAACCGAACTCCACACGCTACAGCAGCGTATCGGCTACATGGGTCGACAGATGCTGCGACCGATCTTGCGCTATAATCGGGAGGATCTAAAAATCATCGGATAAAGAGACTATAAACGAGTTCCTTCGACTTGCTCAGAACAGCGAGTATCAGCCTTAAATTTGGCAACTACAACTGACAAGTAAGGATATTCCTTGCATTTTTTCTTGTTTTTTGCGAGGAAATTATGAATTTCTGGATAGAATTTCCTATATTTGCAACCTATTTTTCTTAGGGAAAACTATGCCCTAATGCAAATTGAAACAAAGAACAAAGGTATAAAATATGCGTCAAATTAAGATTACACAGAACATCACCCGTCGTACGGAGGAGTCGATCGAGTCTTATCTCACAGCCATCAGCAAAGAGCACATGGTTACTCCAGACGAGGAGGTGGATCTGGCGCAGCGCATCCACAAGGGAGACCAGCAGGCGCTCGACAAGCTCGTCCGTGCCAACCTCCGTTTCGTGGTGTCAGTTGCAAAGCTTTATCAGAACCAGGGACTTTCACTCAGCGACCTCATTTCAGAGGGTAACGTCGGCCTCGTAAAGGCAGCTGAGAAGTTCGATGAGACCCGTGGCTTCAAATTCATCTCATACGCTGTGTGGTGGATCCGTCAGTCGATCATGCAGGCCCTCTCAGAGCAGGCTCGTATGGTACGTCTGCCAGGCAACCAGAACAACCTGATCCGTCAGATCCGCGTCATCCAGAACCGTTTCGAGCAGGAGCAGAACCGCCCTGCCACCATCGAAGAGATCGCAGAAGAGCTGGACGTAGCTCCAGATAAGGTACGTGAGACCATGGCGGCCAACAACCGTGGCGTCAGCCTCGACAGTCCTCTCCAGGACGATGAGGACGGCACCCTTCTCGACATCACTCCAGACACCAAGCTCGACGCTACCGACTCGCAGCTCAACAACGAGAGCCTCCACATTGAGCTCGACAACCTGCTTCACAGCATCCTCAAGGAGCGCGAGGCTCGTATCATCAAGGAGACCTTCGGCATCGACTGCCCTGAGAAGAGCCAAGAAGAGGTCAGCCAGGAGCTGGGACTCACCCGTGAGCGTGTACGTCAGATCCGTGAGCGTGCATTGCTTCGCATCCGTCGCAGCCCTAATGCTAAGCTGCTGTTGGCTTATCTTTAAGCACCTAATTATTTCATATAAGTCATGTCACCCATGCTGCGAAGAGCAGTGTGGGTGATTAATTTTTACCTATTTCCCACATGGAGTAAATGGAGTATAAGGAGTTTTATCAAACAGAGAACTCTATTAACTCTTTCAAACAGAAGAAGGATTGAGTCTATGGAGTAGGTTTAGAACACACTCCATTCTCTCCATTTACTCCATGCGATATATAAAAATAATTCTGATCAGTTACTTAATATTATCACCTCAATGTATCTTTTTAGCGACATTTGAGGAGTATTATAGACAAAGTCTATTATTTTTTGACAATGATTTGGGAATGTCAGCAAAAATGAGTATCTTTGCAGCATAATAGTTAATTACACAAATTTATAAAAAAGAAAAGTTATGGAAGCTTCAGAGGTTGCCATTGAAAAGAAAAGTTCGAACTTCGTAGAAGAATTTATTGAAGAAGATATCAAAGCCGGCAAGGTGGCTGCATCGCCTACCAAGATGGTGCACACACGTTTCCCACCAGAACCAAACGGTTATCTGCACATCGGCCATGCCAAGGCTATCTGCATGGACTTCGGTGCTGCTGCCAAGTATGACGGCCAGTGTAACCTGCGTTTTGACGATACCAACCCAAGCCGCGAGGATACCGAATATGTTGATGCTATCAAGGAGGATATCCACTGGCTCGGTTTCGACTGGGGTGACCGCATGTATTATGCTTCTGACTACTTCCAGCAGCTCTGGGATCTTGCCGAGGAGATGATCAAGCGCGGCCTCGCATACGTCGAGGAGCAGACCAGTGAGCAGATCGCGGCACAAAAGGGTACTCCTACCCAGCCTGGTGTTGAGTCTCCTTTCCGCAATCGTCCTTGGGAGGAGTCGCTCGACCTCTTCCGTCGCATGAACCAGGGTGAGTTTGAGGAGGGTACGCTTACTCTCCGTGCCAAGATCGACATGGCCAACCCTAACATGCACTTCCGCGATCCTATCATGTATCGCATCATCAAGTATCCACACCACCGTACTGGCAACAAGTGGAATGCTTATCCGATGTACGACTTCGCTCATGGCCAGTCGGACTTCCTGGAGGGTATCACCCACTCTATCTGTACGCTTGAGTTCGAGATCCACCGTCCTCTCTACAACTACTTTGCTACCATCATGGCATTGATCAAGGAGGGTAAGGACATTCATTACGAAGAGGGTCTCGTCGAGAAGCTTGGTGCCAACGAGAAGCCTGAGAATGGCGAGCATGAGGTTACCGATTCACTCGGTATCACCTACAAGCCACGTCAGATGGAGTTCAACCGCCTGAACCTCACCAACACCGTAATGTCTAAGCGTTATCTGCGCGACATGGTTGAGAATCATATCGTTCGTGGTTGGGACGACCCTCGTATGCCGACCCTCTGTGGTCTCCGTCGTCGTGGTTACACCGCACCAGCTATCCGTGACTTCATCACCACCATCGGCTATACCAAGTTCATGGCGCTCAACGACATCGTGCTGCTTGAGAATGCTGGCCGTAATGACCTCAACAAGGTGGCTACCCGCGTGATGGGTGTCGTCGATCCTGTCAAGCTCACCATCACTAACTGGCCAGCCGGCAAGGTTGAGATGTGCGAGATGGACAACAATCCTGAGCAGGAAGGTGCTGGCAAGCACGAGATGCCATTCTCTGGCGAGCTTTACATCGAGCGTGAGGACTTCCAGGAGGTTGCAGAGAAGAAGTTCTTCCGTCTGACCATCGACAAGGAGGTTCGTCTCAAGGGCGCCTTCATCATCAAGGCTGTCTCTTGCGACAAGGACGAGAACGGTAAGATCATTAACATCAACTGTACCTACGATCCTGAGTCAAAGAGCGGTATGCCAGGCGCAGACCGCAAGGTGAAGGGTACCCTGCACTGGGTATCTGCTCAGCACGCTGTCAAGGTGGAGGCTCGTCTCTACAACAATCTCTTCCTCGACGAGGAGGCTACCACCGAGTCAGAGCGCAATCCTCAGAGCGAGGTTGTCGTTGACGCATACGTAGAGCCATTCGCAGCTGAGATGGTACACAAGCAGCCATTCACCTACGCTCCTGACGGAACCGCACGTGAGGGCCTGAAGTTCCAGTTCCAGCGCATCGGCTATTTCTGCGTCGACAAGGACACTACCGATGATCACATCGTATTCAACAGAACCGTCTCTCTGAAGGCTTCTAAGTAAGGATTTGTCATCCTGAGGCTTGCCGAAGGATCTCATAGAAAAATTATCAAGATGCAGCAGCAATCACAAATGAAATCGCGAGCCTATTATCAATATATGATAGACTTGATTGATCGCAAACCCAGCTACTACAGCGCTGACGAAGTCGGCCAGATCGCCTATGATCTGCTCGATGACGGAAACGCTGCAGAGGCTCTTAATGCGTGTAAGTTAGGCTTGCTGCAGCATCCTGACGATGACTATATCGAGCTCATCGAAGCAAAGGTGCTCCTGCACATGCATCGCTTCGATGAAGCTGAAAAGATCTGGCAGAGTCAGAAAGACAGCGAGATAGATCCGTTCAAGATCAGCATCCGCTTCGGCCTCGACGCCATGCAGCACGATCAGGAAGAGGCCTTCGGCTACCTGCTGCGCCAGCTCAAGGAGGGTAACCTCTTGCTGATGGAGTATATCGACATCATCGACGAACTCTTCGACTGTCTCCCCCACACTCTGACTGCTAAGCACCTCAAGGAAGCAATGACCTGGGTGGAGTTGTCTGCAAAAAAAGAGGAAAAGATGCCAGAAGCCATCGGTCGCATCGGCGCCATGCTGATGGATTGTGGATGCAGCAAGGATGCCATCCCTGTCCTGGAGAAGTCGCTCGACCTGGACGCTTATGACGTCTATTCCTGGCAGGATCTGGCTCGTTGCCAGTTCGATAACAAGTTATACGACGACTGCGCCAACAGCTGCGAGATGGGGTTGGCTATCGATCCGAAGAACCCCCTCTTCAACTTCGCACTCGGCTTTATCCGTTGTTCCGAAGAGAATTACAAGGAAGCAGCTGAGCATCTCGAGATTGCTCGACAGTTTGCTGAAGGTCACATTGAGCACGAGGAATTGCACATGGAGCGTCAGGAAGCTGAGCAACAGACAGCTATCACCTATGATCTCTTAGGTGCGTGCTACGTCTCGCTCAACCGACTGGAAGACGCGATGGTTTGTTACCAGACACTGGTCAACCGCCTGCCAAGCTGCGACGAAGGTTATTTCCACTTGTCAACGATTGCTCTCGACCTTGGAGATATCCGCGGTGCATTGGAGTACATCGAGAATGCCATCGCAATCAATCCGAAGAATACGACTTATCTCTCGTTGCGCGTCACCTTATTGACAGATCTTAGTCGTTTCGAGGATGCTTTGAAAGGCCTCGATGACCTGGTCAAGCTCCAGCCGAAGTCAAAGGCGTTCCTGCTGGCACAAGCGGAGCTCTCGCTCAACCTGCATCACTACGAGAAAGCAGACAAAGCGTATCGTAAGTTGCTCAAAATGAAGCCAAGTGACTTTGCAAGCAAGGAACTGATGCGAGCTTATTTTGAAAGTATCGGAGATAATGACGCGCTCAAGGAAATCAAATAACAAATAGAATATGGAGGAACTCTATAACTGGATTGCTCAGAACATGAACTATGGCGTCATCACCTTATTTATGGCCATCGAGAGTTCATTTATCCCCTTCCCTTCTGAGATCATCATCATTCCAGCAGCCTATATTGCCATCAATCAGGGAACGCTCAGCCTTCCGATGATCGTCCTTTTCGGCACCATCGGAGCCATCCTTGGAGCGTTGGTCAACTATGGCCTCGCCTACTGGCTCGGTCGTCCTATCATCCATCGTTTTGCCGACACCAAGGTCAGCCACATGCTCCTCATCGATCGTCCAGGTGTGGAGAAAGCAGAAAAATACTTTGCTGAGCATGGGGCCATCGGCACCTTCATCGGCCGTCTCATCCCTGCTATCCGCCAGTTGATCAGCATCCCAGCAGGGTTGGCAAAGATGAATATCGGTTCGTTCCTCTTCTATACCTTCTTAGGTGCAGGCATCTGGAACACAGTACTAGCAGGACTCGGCGCCTTCTTTGGCAAGAGTATCCCTGAGGACGTGCTCATCGAACAAGTGCAGCGTTATAGTGGCTACGTCAAGTTTGGCCTCGCTGCCATCATCGCCCTCGGCTTTGCTTATTACATCTATCTGGTGATCAAGTCCAACAAGGAGTCAAAGATGAGGA
The DNA here is from genome assembly GCA_045628985.1 of Bacteroidales bacterium. Lineage (GTDB taxonomy): Bacteria > Bacteroidota > Bacteroidia > Bacteroidales > UBA3663 > Liminaster. Next base: position 13,583 of record JAZQQH010000019.1, read on the forward strand.
AGACCATCTAGAACTCTTACATCCCTAATTTCCTTTAACATGAATTATCACAAATTGTCACAAATGGATCATAAATAATTATTAATGAAAAATTCATGATAATTTATGACAATTTGTGTAGAAAAGAAATAAGCATTTATGACTTTCGAACTACAAGCTACCGATAAGAATTCATGGGCTCGCGCAGGCGAGATCACGACCGATCACGGCAAGATACAGACACCAATCTTCATGCCTGTAGGCACCGTAGGTTCTGTTAAGTGTCTGCATTTCAAGGAACTCAAGGAAGATGTCAAGGCGCAGATCATCTTAGGCAATACCTATCACCTCTATCTGCGTCCGGGACTTGATGTGCTTCAGGAAGCCGGTGGTTTGCATAAGTTCAACGGCTGGGATCGTCCTATCCTCACCGACTCAGGCGGCTTCCAGGTCTTCTCTTTGGCCGAGAACCGTAAGTTGACCGAGGACGGCGCAATCTTCCGCAGCCACATCGATGGTTCGAAGCATATCTTCACCCCTGAGCGCGTCATGGAGATTGAGCGAATCATCGGTGCAGACATCATGATGGCGTTCGACGAGTGTCCTCCTGGCGACTCAGATTACAAGTATGCTGAGAAGTCCCTCGGTTTGACCGAACGTTGGCTCGACCGCTGCTACAAGCGCTACAAAGAGACTGAGGATGAGCAGGGTAACGGACTTTATGGCTATCATCAGGCCCTCTTCCCTATCGTGCAGGGATGCACCTATCCTGACCTCCGTCGTCGCGCAGCAGAGAAGATCGCAGCCATGGACGTAGAAGGTAATGCTATCGGTGGCCTCGCCGTGGGTGAACCTGCGGAGAAGATGTATGAGATGATCGAGGTGGTCAACGAGATTCTGCCAACCGATCGTCCTCGCTACCTCATGGGAGTAGGTACTCCAGCCAACATCCTCGAAGCCATTGAGCGTGGTGTGGATATGTTCGACTGCGTCATGCCAACCCGTAATGGTCGCAACGGTATGCTCTTCACCCGTCACGGTATCATCAACATCAAGAATGCCAAGTGGGCACATGACTTCTCTCCACTTCAGGAAGACGGTCCTACCTACGTCGATCAGGTCTATAGCAAGGCTTACGTACGTCACCTCTTCCACGCCGAAGAGTATCTCGCCCTCCAGATCGCCTCTATCCACAACCTCGCCTTCTATCTCTGGCTCGTCGGAGAAGCTCGCAAGCATATCCTTGCTGGAGATTTTAAGCCTTGGAAGGACCAGACATTAAAAGAGGTCACCACTCGTTTGTGATTTGAGTCAACACTACTAAACAGTTGTTGACCCAATGCATGAAAGGAGTCAACACTACTTTACTGTTGTTGACCCAATACACGAAAGGAGTCAACACTACTAAACTGTTGTTGACTCAATGCACGAAAGAAGTCAACACTACTATACTGTTGTTGACCCAAATACGTTTTGATTTAATTTTTCTTTTCTTTCATATTATAATAATGAATATCCGAATCATCTCACCTGCTGGCAGCATCAAAGGCAAAGTCATTGACCAAGGAGCAGAGACGCTCCGTAGCTGGGGACACAATGTGACCGTTGCGCCACATGCCAAAGGATCGTACGGACGTTATGCCGGCACTCCAGAAGACAGAGCTCGGGACCTAATCGAAGCCCTTGAGGACAAGGACGTTGACGTCATCTGGTGCTCACGCGGTGGCTATGGCTGTATGCAGTTGCTTGAGATGCTCCCACTCGATCTGATCAGTCGCGCCAACAAGCCGATCGTCGGATATTCTGATATTACGATCCTTCATGCGCTCTGGCAGAAAGCGGGAATCAAGAGCCTGCATGCTCCGATGATGAAGCACTTGGGAGAGAATCCCACACATCGCACCACGCAAACTATCAAGGAGTTGCTCGAGTATTATTCAACGCACCGCAGCTGGCCACAGAAGCATAACCTACTGTTCCTCAAGAAAGCTTCGCTCTTCGTAGCGCCTCATCAGGGTTGGTCGCCTGAGGATTTGAATCCGGAGGAAACAGAGGAGATCCTCGATGAACTCCTTTCGCATCCTGTACCGATGGTAGGTGGCAATCTCGCCGTACTCAGCGGGCTGCACGGTTCGCCTTACGACTTTGACTATCAGGACAAACTGCTCTTCATCGAGGACATTAGCGAGAGCCCTTATAAGATTGACCGCATGTTGCAGCAACTCAGGATCTGTGGTGTATTCACGCAGATCAAAGGCCTTGTCTGCGGCCACTTCACCGGGTGTGACGAAGACCCTACCATGCCAGTCAAGCTCTGGGACAACATCAAGGCCATCGTTGAGCCATACGGCATCCCACTCTGGCTCGGCGCGCCTATCGGACATGAGCTGGAAAACTATCCTGTAGTGGAAGGATAAGTCCTCGCTGACCGAAAAATTATCAATTTTCAATTATCTTGCTGAGCCGTGAAAATACTGCTTTGTAATAAGTTCTATTACCGTCGCGGAGGTGACTGTATCTATACCATGAATCTTGAGCAACTGCTTAAGAGCCACGGTCATAAGGTAGCCATCTTCTCGCAGCAGTATCCTCTCAATGAGCCTTCGCCTTGGAGCAAGTACTGGCCATCGGAGTTCAAGATGAAGCCAAGCCTCAACATGATCGACTCCTTGCTTCGCCCCTTCGGATTAGGCTCTGTGCAGAAGTTTTTCAAGGCCATCCTCGATGACTTCCTGCCAGACGTCGTACACCTCAACAACATCCACACGCAGCTCTCTCCTATCCTTGCTGAGATGGCTCATGAGCGTGGCATCCGGGTAGTTTGGACCATTCATGACAGCAAGCTCGTCTGTCCATGCTACACTTGTATGCGAGATGGAAAGTGGTGCGAAGAGTGTTTTACGGATAAGCGTGCGGTACTCCGACACAAGTGCATGACGGGTGGCGCCTTAGGATCATATATCGGCTATCAGGAGGCAAAGAAATGGACTGTAGAGCGACTTCAGCCGGCGGTGGATACGTTTATATGTCCAAGCCAGTTTATGGCTGATATACTACAAAAAGCAGGTTTTGACAGCAATAAAATCTTTGTATTAAACAATTTCATTGATGTCAAGAAAGTTGAAAATAGCAAATTTGATAAGGAAGACTATTATATATATGTAGGCAGAGTCAATCAGGTCAAAGGACTAAAAACTCTATGTTCAGCAGCGTCTTGCTTACCACATAAACTTATAATTGTAGGAGATGGTGAGCTAAAGTCTGAATTAGAAGATAAGTACAGAAATCATCCTCAGATAGAATGGCGAGGCAAGTTGGAATGGAAAGATATAAAACCATTGTTGGGAAAAGCAAGATTTATGATTCTTCCGTCAGAATGGCTTGAAAACAATCCATTATCCATCATTGAGAGCCATTGCTTAGGAACACCAGTTTTAGGAGCAAGAATAGGAGGAATTCCAGAACTTATTGATACAAAAAACAACGGAGATCTGTTTATTTCTGGTAATTCAGAGGACCTTTTACAATGTATAGAACGTAATTGGAACAGGACATTTGATTATGAAGTAATTTCTAATAAAGCTCAGACTTCATTTTCCGATTCTCGCTATTATAACGAAATATTGGATAAATACACATCGTAAACAATATGAAGAATATTACGATAGATGAACTGAAGAACATCCAACTTGATATTATGCAGGCAATACATGATTATTGTATGGATCATGGATTGCATTATTCGTTAGCTTATGGTACGCTTATTGGTGCCATACGGCACAAAGGATTTATCCCGTGGGACGATGATATTGATATTATGATGCCTCGTAATGACTATAATCAATTAGTAAAAGGTTTCTGTCATCCCTATTATATACTTCATGACTTTACAACAGATAATGAGTATGTGCATCCTTATGCCAAAGTTGAGGATTCGCGTACAATGCTGATTGAAAATACCAATGCTAAGGACATGGGTATTAATATTGATATCTTTCCCATCGAAAACATGTTCAATGATCCCGAACAATGTATATCTTTTCTTAGAAAAATCAGAAAAATAAAGAAAAGATTCAGGATGAAATTGCTTCTTCCTTCAAAGAAGAATGCATGGTGGAAGCGTATCGCTATCCGATTGTCAAAAATCTTAGTTTCCGGACAGTCATTACGCTCTATAACACAAAAGCAGATCAATCAAATAGCGATACTCAGAAATAACCAATCACGCTATGTCGCTATTGTCAATTGTAATGATTGTAGTGATACATATCTTCATTCATTCTGGCGAAGAGAGATTTTTGACGAATATATCACTGCGTCGTTCGAAGATCATCAGTTCATGATAATCTCCGGATATGATGAGCAACTCAAACAACTATTTGGTGATTATATGACACCACCACCAGCTGATAAAAGAGTCTCACCACATACATTAAACAAAATATATTGGATTGATTAACCAACATAATATGTCATCATTCTTCCATTATAAACAGAGTATGCTTCTATGGTTTATTTTCATCATAGGATTTGTGGCATGCACACCTGATTTTGATGACTATTATTATGAAGATGTATTTCACTGTGACTTAGATCCCAGTTCTGAATATATTGTTGTAATTGGAGACGTACAAGAGTATACACAAAAGAAAAAAAATGCGTATTATTTCCTGAAAACGGTCAACTGGGTTCGAGGAATGTATAATCAAGGATACCTGATTGACTGTGTTTTACAGACAGGCGATTTGACCAACGAGAATCAAGATTGGCAATATAATGCTTTCAAAAGTTATATGACTCCTATGGCCAATGATGTAACGACTATAGCTGTAACAGGAAATCATGATTATGACTGGAATAAATCTATACTAAAACGTAAATCAACAAAATTCAACAAATACGCATCATTTAATAAAACAAGAGATAAGATAGTTGCTGCTTTTGAAAGCGGCAGCATGGAGAATATCATAGTAAAAAACACTATACGAGGCATTCCCTTTTACATCATTGCACTGGAGTTCGCACCTCGTACTGAGGTTGTCTCATGGGTAAAAAGATACGTCGAAGACCATAAAGATATCAACTTTCTACTACTGACACATGAGTTTTTGACCAGGGAAGGTAATTTCATCGTACCGAACGAGTATTACCAACTGTCGAAGTTTGAAGACAGCACGACATCGTCTCCTGAATATATTTGGGATAATCTAGTCTTCCCAAATGATAATGTTAGAGCTGTTATTTGCGGTCATAATTCATTCTCATCAATCAATAACAGCAAAAAGAATATTGCAGGACGAATCATTCCGATGATAATATTCAATATCCAGAATCTCGAAAATGGAGGCAATGGATTAGTTCAAGTATGGGAGATTCCTCAAACAGGAGATAGTATAAATGTAAATGTCTATAGTACTACAGGAAACTGTATATACAACTCTATGGGACACTGTCTTTATAAAAACGAGGTCACAAGTTACAAGATTTCAATCTTCTGACGTAAACAATCCCTGCACGAGGATCATTTCAAACGCAGAAACTCCTGCAACTTCTTAACGTATTCTTCTCGGTTTAAATAGCTATTGAATATAGAGGAATACTCATTAAAGACATCTTCAGGACGAATATCTTCTGTCAAAAAACGCTCAATGGTTTGCATATCATCCATTTCATTCAGGCAGCACAAGAAAGAATAGTCAGCAGCCAGGTCTCTATATGCATGAATAGCCGACGAAAAAATCGGAATCAAACCATTTCCTAAATAAGAACCCAGCTTTGTAGGAGTAGCCACATTATTAATTATTGTATCTTCACGAAGAAGGAATCCGAACTTGCATTCTGACAAAGCATTATCAACCTCTTCAATCGGAACACAACCGATCGAATAATTACGAATACCAGACTTCAAGACCTTCTCTTTCGCAATTCCTATATCCGATGTGTAGATTCTGAAACTAACATCCGGATGTAACTGCTCAATCTTCGAATAGTAATCAAGGATATTATCAAACCCTTGCCATGCACGCATACTGCCTGCATAGCAGAAAGTATTATTCTTATATTTACCAGGGATGAAGAAATGATCCTTGTTTATACCAGCGTTAAAACATGGCATGATAAATGTCGTATCGCGATCGATGACAAAATTATATTTCTTTTCAAAATGATGAAACAAATAAGATGAGATTCCAATCTTATATCTGATACTCTTAAGCGCAATTTTTTCAATAAGACTATAAACACGGAATCTAAGTTTTGAATGCAGCAACACGTAATTCTCTTCTGGACTGACCCCCTGAAACCAATAAATGAAATTACGGTATCCTAGCAAATAAAGCTTAATAAAACTGAACAAAGAAGTAACCAAGATATAATCATCCTTATTAATTGACTTTACAATCAAAGAATAAGAATCATTATCAAGAGGGTCAATCTGATATCCATTCTTAGTTAAAGCATCGAATATAATATCATAATAATAACCTGTTACATTATTTATATCCTTGCGGAAGTAAATTACGTTCATAAATCAGTCTTTTGAAATAATAAATCAAAGATTATCAGATAAATAGTCAACTATACGAGCACAAGCCTTACCGTCACCGTATGGATTGACGGCTTTGCTCATTGTATCATATACCTGATTATCGTCTAATAGAGAACTTACCTCTTTTATTATCAAATCATAGTCAGTACCTACCAGATGAACGGTACCAGCAATGAGTGCTTCAGGACGCTCGGTGGTATCTCTCATAACGAGAACAGGTTTACCCAGTCCTGGGGCTTCTTCTTGTATTCCTCCTGAGTCTGTAAGTACAATCGTAGATTTGCTCATTAAATAGACAAACTCAAGATATTGTAAAGGCTCTATGAAGAAAAAATTCGGATATATACTAAGATCTTCACCAAAGACGGCCTTTACAGACTGACGGACATTAGGATTGAGGTGCATCGGATAGACGAAATCAACATCCTGATATTTATTAGCAAGATCTTTCATGGCCCTTAACATGCTAAGAAAACCATTACCAAAATTCTCACGACGATGGCCAGTTATCAGAATCAATCTTTTTCCATCAGTTAATCTTTGTATATTATAACCCGCTGTGACTAATTTAGAGACTTGTTCCTCTGCAAGTTGAGTATTCAGCTGCAATTTATCAACAACCATTAATAAAGCATCTATAACGGTATTGCCAGTCACAATTATTTCACCTGTGACTGATTCACTCTTCAAATTATCAGCAGAAAGCTTTGTCGGAGCAAAGTTATAACTGGCAATACGACCAGTGATCTGACGATTGATCTCTTCTGGCCAAGGAGAGTATATATTATGAGTTCTTAATCCTGCTTCTACATGACCGACAGGAATTTGCTGATAGAAAGCCGCCAATGCAGCTGATGATGAAGTAGTTGTATCGCCATGTACAAGAACAATATCAGGCTTACACTGCAAGAATACATCGCGCATTCCTAAAAGGACGCGTGAAGTGACGTCATATAGATCCTGACCAGGTTTCATAATATTTAGATCGAAATCAGGGGTAATATCAAAAATAGACAACACCTGATCGAGCATTTCTCTATGCTGGCCTGTCACACACACAATTGTCCGAAAGAGATCGGAATGTTTCTGAAACTCTTTTACAAGAGGACACATCTTGATGGCTTCAGGACGAGTGCCAAAAACTAACATTACAGTTTTCATATATGTAGGAATGTTGAAAAATGCTTTTTGAATAATGATAAAACTTTATTTCTGACAAGTGTTTGTTCTTTATCTTCAAGCCCCAAGAGGTAAGCAAAGCAAAGAACGCTTGCCAAAGAAGAAATAGTAACCATCAAGAAACTTGCCATTGTCTGCCCCATGATTATCTTTAATATGACCGGTATGGGCAATGCAAATAAAGTAACTATTAGAACTCGATATAATACCTTCTTAATATAATAAGAATACGATAGTTTTAAGTTTTTATGTGATAAATAGACACGTACAATCTGCACAACAATATAAATAATGAACTGAATGATGAAAACAGATTCTGGGGAACATTTGCCCCATGAAAGAGCGATATAAGAAAGAGGTACGATCAGAAGCAACAAACCTCCTTCTAGAATCTGATATGTACGGATATTTCCAGTTGCCTGAATTCCATGAGCAATAGGATTCTCAAATGGTCCAATAAGCATGATAAACATGATGAGTCGCACAAAGTTTACAGTATGATCTGGAACATCAATCAACCACAGACTTAGAATATAATCAGCCTCAAGAATAATAGGAAATACGAACAACAATACCAAATAAAATGCAAATTTGGACGAAGTGCATATCAAGTCGTGAAAACGAGTAAAATCCCCTTGAGCATAAGCCTTGGTAATCTGTGGATTAATTGCAGATTGAAAACTCTTGACAAAATTTATTACTGCATTCTGGACTTGCACAGCAATACCACGAGCAGCATTAACGACTGTACCGAAAAAAGCATTCAATAACAAGTTCAATCCTTGAGTATAGCCAATCCATGCCAAATTGCCAATCATCGACCAACCTGCAAAGCTTGACATTTCTTTCACTTTCGATATGTTGATATGCTTTGTGAACTTACTTTCAGCAAAATGTTTTGAGCAATAAAAATGATAAAATGTTAAATCCAAAAACTGAACACAAAGGAGCAAGATAGCATAAAATACTAAATGATCATACGTTGAAACTCGGATCAGTAAAGCAATCAATAATTTCAATACGCCATCAATCGAAGATATCAAGGCATAAGCAGACATCTTTTCATGGGCGATGACCATAGCATTATATGGAACGATCGAAATCGTAACAAAACACGCTATAATAGAAATCTGATAAACCCAGAATGCACTTTCAATTCTGGATTCCTGAACCACGAGAAAATGATTGAAGTACCATAATCCTACCGTCTCTGCAAGAAGTATAATTATAATACCCAAAACAAAATGTATAAGACGACTTACCGCAACAACATCTTTTAATGTCTGACTATCTTCTTTTCCAAGTTCAAAAGTAATAAACCGCAATGTTGAATTTGACATTGCAGTACAAACAAAAGTAAAAATAGCTACGATGCCACCAATGACGTTATACAATCCAAAGTCTTCAACGCCTAACCCTTCAAGCAAAATACGGCTGGTATATAAAGACAGAATCAGCAGGAATAACATTCTCAGATATAATAAGAATGTATTCCTAGCTATCCGTTTGTTATTATTAGAATAATATGCCGACATATTGCTTAAAGAGAGTATTATTCAATGTTTATGTCTTTAGCATCATGTTGTTCTTCAGACAACAGAATTCCCAAAAACATCATGGCTAACATCCCATGACCTTGTATAAAAAATGTGTTACCAATACTTTCTATAAGAATGAATATCAATACCATGACTCCAAGAATATATTGGTATTTATAACTGGCTCCTCTTCTTTTCTCTATGCGATTAAGTCTACAAAGAATCCATGTCCAGAACCAGACCAATAGAACAATACCCATTACTCCGAATTGTGCTAAGGTAGGATAATACGCATCACAAATATAGGAAGAGAACTTTGGAGAAAGCCCATAGACCTTATCCAATCCATAGTCATAATACAAATTAGAATAACTCTCCGCTGAAGCGTACGAAGCATAAGACGCTAATCCTGTTCCAAATGGGAAGAAATCAAAAAGTAATATCCATGCAATCGCATAAAGGACAGGACGTGCAAAGCTATCGGATAATGACTCTGCATCAATAACAGAATTCATCACATCATTAGCTCCCTCAATAAAATAAAAATTAATTTTCTGCCACGAAACAATAACAATCAACAATAGAAGAACTAAAACGGCTAAAATCTTCTTATAATCAATCTGTCGTTGCATACCAGATTTGTAAGTAACCAAAAGAAAGAACATAAGAAGTGTTTCTCCGTAATACTTAGAGCGAGTACATAATAACCCTACTAAAAGGAAGGAAACAATAATCAGTAAATTTTTGACAGAAACCTCACCTTTATTGTTTAAGCTTGAATACAAATAAAACCATGAATTCAGCATCATAATAGCACCAAAGTTAGCAGGATGCCCCATTGTCCTGGCCTCATTCATCCAGAATGAAAAAGTACATAATAAAACCAGGGTATTTAAAATTACAGCCAATTTGATCAGAACCTTCGTCTTATCATCAAGATGAATATCCAAAGCAAGCGTAATTCCAAACGCGACAAATGGTTTCATTTGACTTACTATATCAGCAAGTATAGCTGAAGTAGTATTAAAATGACAGAAAACTAATGAGTAAACAAGATAAAAGAGGAAAACAATACTGAATAAACCTAAGAGTTTATACTTTCTCAATGCAGTTAATCTATTAGCGTAAACATCTACTCCTGCAAGTACTAGCAGAAGAAGACAAGCTAATTCGTCAGAAGACTTAAATAATTCACAATTTAAAATCTGTACTGGGAAAAGGCTTAATAATAATATGTAACCATATATGCGGTTTATACTTAACACAGTTTATTGTTTTTAAAATTTTTCAAACGTCCAATAGTTATCCCCCTCTGATAATATCAATTCTGACGAATCAAGATTCTTTATTAGGAGTCGAACATTATCTGCATCAGTAAAGCCACATCTCTCTTCGATTAATGAAGTCGTAGTTGTCAGCTCACTTTTTTGCACAAAATTGATAAGCAAACTATCTCCTTTCTGTTTAAAATTCCCAAATACATCATTGTATGTATGATTATCAGCATTTACACTCTTTACCCAAACTACTTTTCCTTGAAACGAAAAATAAATGTTACCAGATTGTTTATTCTCTCCGTTGACGTGAGAATTCTTTAATAACCATTGTCCATATAAGTAACCTATATTATCTTCGTTCTGACATGCAGTTAAAAGAAGGAGTAAAACAAAGCAGAAATAGTTAAAGAATTTTTCCATGATAACTAATTTTAATATCAGCTCCATTTGAGTTTCCATAAACATTACCTTGGGTCAAAGCATAGCTTACAGAACACTGCCAAGGTCCTTTATGAAATAAGAGTTGTATAATAGCATCAAAAGAATGATGCTTCTGCTTTAATGGAACAAATGGAGTACCTAAACCTTCTCGATATGATGACTTAATCAAATATCCAAAAGAAGAACAAATATCGCCATTAATGCCAAAATGCCACGCTGTAACTCTATTATCAATATAATTAAGGTAATTATCTTGATTAAAATATGGAGATTTTAATAACGCAGTTCCAAGAGACATGCCATAATGTGAATAACCATTGTAGTAAAAATTATTATAATAGTTATCAGCACCCGTAGTTTCATTTGGCAATTTACTACTAATACTTGCATCAAAATCACCTGGTGCCCAATGAATCGGTCCTGACTGATTAGTTGTCTGAATATATTCAAATACAACTCCCTTAACCAAAGAGGATTGATCATTAGTAGAATATTCAATACCCCAGATGCCATCAAAACCATTTCGGAATGCAATACCAGAACCATCTTCAAAAGGTTTCTCCATATAGGTTCTCAATAGCTTAGTAGAAGAAACATTATAAGCGATATCTGCATACCAAATACCTAAATGATTACCATATACGAATGAATCTCCAGCATTGGACTTGCTACTACCATCAGACTTCGGAATCAGGACTCTAAAATAATCTGACAATCCAGCTTTTGATCCAGAGATCTTTTGGGGTCCAGACTCATAAGAAGTTTTGATTCCGCCAAAAAATACAGAATGCTGCATACCGATAGTTGCAAAAAACTTCTTTAATGAGTTAGTACGCAAATACAATTCTTTATGATGAAAAGAAACATCTTTTGTGAAGAAAGAACCATTATGCTTGGCATGAAAATCTTCAAAACGCTTTTCCGACCAATCTCCATCCAACAAATAGCCATAGCCGAAATCAGCATAAGACTCTATCCAATCATGAAGATACGGTAAAGTAACAAAACCTGCGGTTGCAGCATGAACCATCGGAATAGGTTTTGCATTGCCTGAATTAATAAAGTCTCCAGAAGATAAAACTTGATTAATTACAGGAGACGATTGCTGACGAGAACCGACCTCTAGAAAGATTTTTCTGTAAGTTGCCTTAAGATATAACTCCTGCAAATAAGACTTATGATCAGAATGAATAGAAGCAATAGTTGTAAGACCCCCTGAAAAATTCCAATTCTCACGATACTGAATTTCTCCATGGAGACCTGCAGACATATAACCAGTGTTAGAACGTGGGGATAATACATCAAAACGATTTGCAGTCATCAGATATGGTGTAAAATCTCCAGAAGAAATAGCACATTCAGAAACTAAATCATAATCTATTTTTACTCGGGATTGTGCTAAAGAAACAAATATGTTTAACGACAAAACTGAAAATAGTAATGATCTAGTATAATTATAAAAAACCTTCTCAAATACTAGAATCATGTATCAACGAATCATCTTTTAAATTACGTTTCATTTTATATAACTGCCAAGCAGTCGGACAGAATAAAGCTAATAATAATAATAGTATCGAAATAACATAGATCTTCTTCTTGACCGTCTTCTTTGCCGTAAAAGGCTTATCAACCACAAAGCCTGCGTCTTCTTCGGAATTGATGCTTAGCAATGCATTCTCACGTTCCTGAAGCAGATAGATAAGCAGATTGTTCTGCAACTGAAGATCGCGCTGATTATTGAGCATCTCATACATGTGCTGAGGCATGGAACTCAAAGACTGATTGTCAGTTCCTGCCTGCTGAGACAAGCTTGAAATAAGCATCTTATAACGATCGATTTCGCGCTGAGCCTGATCGATCACAATCTTTCGCATGTCGGAGATACGCTGTTCCAGATTGATGAGAGAAGCATTGCCTGGCTTGGCGGACTGAAGCATCTCTACACGCTGCAGGATAAGCTCATTGTATGACTTGATCAAAGGACTCTTAGAATCCTGAGCAAGCAACTGGAACTGATTCTCTGGATCTTCAAGGATCTTCAGCACCGTCTGATGGATCATCTGCTGCGTCTTGAGAGCGAAGATAGTGTCGCGAGACATCTCTGTCTTACGATAGAGCAACGAAGCCTGATCTTCGACATTCATGATCTTATTCTCCTGCATATAATCCATGACAACCTGCTGGGTAGTATCGAGCTGGCCAGAAAGAAGTTCGATTCTCTTGTCGAGGAAATTCAACTTAGCTGCCGACTGATCGGCCTTGTGCATACGGCGCATCATACGATAGCTGGCAATCATGCTGGCAATCATATCGCGGCCATACGAAGGATCCTGAATATCGAAATCGATCTCTACTGCGTTCGACTTCTTATTGAGTTCATTGACCGTCAGAACCTTCTGCAAAGACTCTGCAGCAAAATCATTACGAGACAGCTGCACCTGGATGGTTCGACCAATCTGATCCTTGCTATCTAAGTATTGATCTGTCTTAAGAAACTGCAAATCGCCGTGACGTGTCTTAAGGACAAATGGCAGAGGCTGGCTGGCAGACTCCGCTACGGTATTCATTCCCATAAAGCCACTTGAAACATTGACCTTGGCAGAAGAATTACCTGTCAGCTCAATAGAGACTTTCAGTGAGGTTGAAAGCGTATCAAAGAAAGCTTTTGAAGCTTCGATAACGACAGGAGACTTGCCATATAATGAAGCCTTATGAAGACCTTGACGCTCGGTATACACGCGGTTAGTCCCCAAATTGACAACAGCCTGTTTGAAGCATTCATGAGAGCGAAGAATAACAAGTTCATCGTCAAGCGTCGAGCTTCCTAAACCGGACAAAGAGAACAGATTCGACATCTGAGAACCTAGCATGCCCTGAAGACCAGAAGAACCTGATTCTTTTTCGATCATGATTATTGCCTCATTATGATAGACAGGAGAACTGAATATGGCATAAAACAAAGACAAGACAACAGCAAGAATGAAAGAAAAGATATAAAGCTTCTTCCCTTTTTTCAAAGCGGTGATTTCTCTTGTAAGGTCTAACTTATCCTTATCGTTTATCATAATGACACAGATTATTTAACCAAAAATGCGATGCACAAAGAAGCAATAACAGAAGCTGCACTGACGATCGTCGATGTCGTCTGAAGTCTGAAACTGTTCATCGAATTATAAGTAGAATTATCCTTCGAGACATCAGTAGCATCAACCATTATAACATCATTCTGCTGCATGAAATAATAGGGAGAATTGAGAATGGAAGTATCTGTCAGGTCAAGGACATGCTTCTCGACCACACCATTCGATTCTCGCATTAATACGACATTATCTTTTCGGCCACGAAGAGTAATATCACCTGCGGCACCGATCGCATCAAAAATACTGCAACGCTGACCAGAGAAAGACTTGGTACCAGGAGAAGCTACAGAACCCAAGACAATGACGTGGAAATTCCGGAGTTCAACCTTCACGATAGGATCGATGACCGATTCGCTGATCTTCTCGGTCAGCATATCTGCCACTTCGTCAGGAGTCTTATCCGCAACTTTAATCTTTCCGATGTTAGGGATGACAATATAACCAGATTCCGAGACTGTATAAGTAGCTATTGAACCTGAGGTAGAAAGCTGCGTCTCTCCTCTTCCAACATAATTCACAGGAGGAAGGTTGTATTGAGAAGTTGCTTGAGGAACAGTAGAACTAATATTAATCTTGAGTTCGTCATCAGGCTTGATCTTCAATGAATAAGGATTCTTCAGCTGCATCACTATGTCGCCGGAATCTCCTTGCACATAAGAATAGGCAATTTGATCTTTATAGGATCGACAAGAACAGATCAAAATGCTAAAAAGCAAAAATATGCCCCAATAGTTGTACTTATGATTCATAACAATAAAATTTTCAAATATAACGCGCGTGTGAATTATTTATTGTGAATAAGATGAAAAAACAGAATTTTGGCAATAAACAGATTCTTTTTTCGTTAAAATAAAAATTCGTTTCTATGAAAAGAATCTTCATTCTAATTATATTTTTGTTGTCTTTAGCAGCGAATGTGCTGGCAGATAATAGCCAATGGGAAGTGTACAACACCTACAATTCCTATTCGCAGGTCGAAGAACACAACGGACTTCTATTTGTCCGTGCCGGCAATGCTGTTTTCTTTGTGAATCCAGACTTGTCCGAATCGTCTTCTTTCACTCAATTGGACGGTCTCTCCTCGTCTTCGGTTCAATTCATTCTTAAGAACGAGATATACAATTCTCTGGTATTTGTTCATAGCGATGGCGTCGTTGATGTCTTGGACACAAATGATAAGATGATATCTATCAACGAGCTAAAGAACAAGACTTTGGTCGGTAATAAAACCATAAACCATGCCACCATGTGTGGAGAATATCTTTATCTTGCTTGCGACTTTGGTTTTGTAGAAATAGATTTAGGCTCTTATCTCGTAACAAATTACCACTTTACCTCTGCAGCGTGCAGTTTCGCCTTTACTTATGCTCAAGGTATCTATTACTCGCTAAAGAATGGTGGAATCTGGAGATGTGAAAAAGACAAGACTCTCGCAAACGAAAGTAATTGGAACAAAATTGACGATAATACGCTCAATGACGTTATTGTATTTTCGAAGGAAGGAATAGAGCAATGCTGGACGCTTGACACACAAAAAGACATCCACATCCTGAATCCTGATGGTTCGTATGGCAAAACGTCTAAAAGGAAATGCTATGAGCACTTAAAATCATCTGGTAATTTTGTATTCTCCAAAGGATGGGGATTTGACATTATCACCAAAGATACACAAACGGTGTCTTATGTCCAGACAGCACCTTATAGCAGCTGCGTGGATTATTACGCAATGAATGACTCAGTGATCTATGCAGTACATCCTAAAAAAGGATTATTGAAGCTTTCGGTAGATTATCATCCTAATAATCATGCAGTAATCTCGACGCTCGAAGAATCAAGCAATTATTATGAAATTGCCGGAAACCAGATTTGCAAGCTTGCTCAAAACGATGATGTCATTGCGGGAATCAGCGGATATAAGATGTATGCAAAAGGCTATACTGATATGTTCCTGGCCAGTGCCAATGTAAATTTCTTTCAGAATGAAGATTGGTCATACCTATCAGAAGCAGATGTAAACAGCCAGGAACTGGCAGGAAAAGAGTTTAGAGGGCTCACGGATATTGTAGCAGATCCGACGACAAAGGACCGCTTTTACGTCTCAACACTGACTACTGGAATCTACCAGTTCGATGCGGACTCTCTGACAAAGCACCACTTCATGAAAGAGAGGATATCATCGGTCTTTTGCGATGAAGACGGCACTCTATGGACAACAAAGGACTTTAATGATACGGCTGTATGGTCATATAATAAGGATATCTGGACACCACACCAGATACCATCACTTATGCAGCAGCATAACATCTCTCGAATTATCAGACAAAAGCACGAAAGTCATCATCTGATATGGATAATGAATGGCTATCCTTATCACAAAGGACAGATAAGTGTACTCTATTGCGAAGGCAATCCAATCGATACCAGCAAGGACCAGATTTGCTCGATAACCACACTCAAAGATCAGGACGGCAACCTATATCCTTTCGCAAGCACTTTCGGCTATATATACGACATCTATGAAGATAATGATGGCTATATCTGGATACTCACTGAAATGGGTCCTTTTGTCATTAAGGATGTCGTCAACACCTTTAACTATGCACAGAAGAACCCTGGCATCGGATTAGTCACAAGAATAAAAGTGCCACGCAATGATGGGACAAATCTTGCCGACTACCTGTTATCGTCCACCACATGTACGGCATTTGCCACAGATCAGTTTAACAGAAAATGGATTGGAACAAGAGGAGAAGGAATATATCTTCTTTCAGCAGATGGGCTCAGAGAGATTGAACACTTCACTACAGAAAACTCTCCACTTCATTCCGATGACATCACCTCTTTGGTCTACGATGCTAATGGCAAGCGACTCTTCATTGCTTGTGACGGAGGTGTAGTGATCTATCATACTGACGACGTAGAACCGGCCGAGGATTTTGACTCAATGCAC
Organism: Bacteroidales bacterium; assembly: GCA_045628985.1. Taxonomy (GTDB): domain Bacteria; phylum Bacteroidota; class Bacteroidia; order Bacteroidales; family UBA3663; genus Liminaster. The sequence continues at coordinate 30,634 of JAZQQH010000019.1, forward strand.
TGTTATCCAAACCCTTTACGCCCTGACTATTTCGGAGACGTGGAGATAGTAGGGTTGATGGAAAACTCGCAAGTCTCTATTACCGATGCTTCCGGAAACCTGATCTGGAGAGCGCAAAGCTATGACGGAAATATCAGTTGGAATGCCAGAGATAATAATGGAGACAGGGTCTCTCCTGGAGTATATCTGATTCATGGCATCTGTAAATCTTCGTCAGAAGGAAAGATCTGCAAACTATTAGTTTTATAAGTACACACAATATTTAGTTGCAATATACGTTACTTTATCTATAGGATAAAACAATGTCCTAACAGACAAGAAAGATGAGAACAATTACTCCAACAGATGCAAGCATTATTCTTACATATCGCTGTCCGATGCGATGTGTAATGTGTAACATCTGGAAGAATCCGACAGATAAAAAGGACGAAATCAAGGCCGAAGATCTAAAGTCTTTGCCCCAACTGAAGTTTATCAATCTGACTGGAGGTGAGCCATTTATTCGAGAAGACTTAGCAGATATCGTCGCTGAGTGTTATAAGCATACCGATCGAATCGTCATCTCTACAAGTGGATGGTTCGAAGATAGAGTCATCGCATTAGCTAAGAAGTTTCCGAACATTGGCATCCGCATCTCCATCGAAGGCCTTAGCGGCAAGAACGATGAGCTGAGAGGACATCAGGGAGGTTTTGACAAAGGCCTTCGCACCCTTTTGACACTTAAGCAGATGGGATTGAAGGACATCGGATTCGGATGCACTGTTAGTAATAACAATTCCGCAGATATGCTGTCACTCTACCAGCTTTCTCAGTCGTTAGGTATGGAGTTCGCTACTGCAGCCTTCCATAACAGTTATTATTTCCACAAGGAGGATAATCAGATTACCAACAAGGAGGAAGTCTGCAAGAACTTTGAGACACTGATCAACTGGCAGCTCAAAGAGAACAGTCCTAAATCCTGGTTCCGCGCATGGTTCAACATGGGATTGATCAACTATATCGAAGGCAATCGTAGAATGTTACCCTGTGAAGCAGGTTCTGCGAACTTCTTTATCGATCCTTGGGGAGAAGTCTATCCCTGCAATGGATTGGAAGAAAAATGCTGGAAACAGTCGATGGGCAATATCCACCAGGATGACTTCATGACCATCTGGAACAGCGAGAAAGCCGAACAGGTCAGAGCGAAAGTAAGATGCTGTGCGAAGAACTGCTGGATGGTAGGAACCGCAAGCCCTGTCATGAAGAAATATATCCAGCACCCTCTGAAATGGGTAATTAAGAACAAGATTCGTTCCATGCAAGGCAAACCAGCTTGTCTGGACAAAAAGTGGTGCGATGTCGGTCAAGATCCATGCCAGGGCAACATGTGCTTTGACGCAAATTGATTTGAATTGTGAAGGATAATAAAACAAAGATATTTGTCACAGGAACACGAGGCATCCCGAATATTATGGGAGGCGTCGAGACTCATTGTGAGGAACTCTTTCCGCGACTGGCAGAGAGAGGATATGATGTGACAATCATTCGTCGCACCAGCTACGCTCACGACCATCTTGAGAACTGGAATGGCGTAAAGCTTATTAACATTGATGCGCCTCGTCGCAAGTCGTTCGAGGCCATCATACACACTTGGCGTGCCATCTGGTGCGCTAAGAAAAACCATGCGCAGATCCTTCATATTCACGCCTGTGGTCCTGCTCTGCTCACTCCTATTGCCCGTATGATGGGTATGAAGGTGGTCTTTACTCACCATGGCCAGGATTACGACAGGGCCAAATGGAACTCGATTGCTAAGTTCATGCTCCGACTGGGAGAATTCTTGGGAGCGACGTTTGCTAACAAGGTGATTGTCATCAGCGAAGGCATCTGGGACATGATGGCACGAAAGTATGGAATCACACGCAAGATGCACTTGATATTCAATGGCGTAAGTCCTGCCGAACAGGTTAACGAGCCAGGATATTTCCGTCATCTTGGCATCGAACCTGGCAAGTACATCCTTGGCATGTGCCGATTTGCCCCAGAAAAGAACCTGCATCACCTCATTCAGGCGTTCTCGAAGATCGATAATCATGGATGCAAGCTTGTCATTGCGGGAGACTCTGACTTTGAAGACTCATACTCTTCGCAGCTGAAGCTTATGGCAAAGAAGAACGATGTGATCATGACAGGTTTCATTAAGGGTCGACGCCTTCATGCATTGCTCAACCACACTCGATGCTATGTCCTTCCTTCTTCTCACGAAGGTTTGCCTATCGCGCTCCTTGAGGCGATGTCATACGAAGCTCCGATCCTGGTGAGCGATATCCCTGCCAATCTTGAGGTCGGACTTCCACGAAAGAACTATTTTGCCTGTGGTGACGTGTTGGAATTGACTGCTCGCCTGCAGGAAATTGTGGACATACCTTATAACAAATGCTCCTACGACATGCAGAAATATGACTGGGATGTCATTGCAGATCAGGTCGAAGAAGTATATAGACAAATCTGATCAGAAGACAATCGACACTTTTTAGGGACGAAAAGCATTGAGAAGAGAAAAAGGTATCGTTCATCAAAACTATTGATCATTGGAAAGTTATAAGAACATATTCAAAGCATCCAGCCTATTTGGTGGCGTAGAGGGATTGAGTATATTGCTCAACCTGATACGTACTAAGTTCGTTGCCATCCTCCTCGGACCGACAGGCATCGGACTTAACTCCATCTATAATGAGACACGTGAGCTCATCCACAGCACGACCAACCTTGGCCTTGACGTGAGTGGCATACGTGGCATCTCAAAGAGCTACGAAGACTGGCAGAATGCTGCAACCGAAGAAGACAAGCGTGAGAAGCAACTCCTTATCGACAAGGAGGTCTGCCTCCTTCGCTCCTGGGTTCTAATTCTCGCACTCGTCGGCACATTGGTGTGCATGCTTCTGGCCGAACCTATCTCCTATTTCACATTCAATGACTACGAACATACCTGGGGATATGTCCTACTCTCTCCCGTCATTGGCCTCAGTACAATGATCTGTGGAGAATTGGCTGTCCTGAAGGCGCTGCGACGTATCAAGATGATCGCTACCGTCTCGCTCATCAATGTGATATTAGCCATCCTGACTTCTATTCCGCTATATTATTTCTTTGGGATTGAAGGTGTTATTCCGGCATTTATCCTGTTATACATCAGTCAGTTTGTTGCAATAATCCTCTTTTCTTACCGAGTCAATCGACCCAGCTTTGCATTCAGTAAGCAGCAACTAATTCCTGGTTTTCCGATGCTGCTTATCGGCATTTCATTTGCTCTCACGGGCATGATCAATCATGGTGCACAGCTTAGCATCCGCACATATATCAACAACAACGGAGGCCTCGAAGCCGTAGGTCTGTTCAATGCCGGCTATACAATCTTCACGACTGTCGGCAGCATCGCCTTTGCTTCATTAAGCTCTTATTATTTCCCACGTTTGTCTGGTGTCATCAATGATATTGCAGAACGCAGACAGACCGTATTGCGCCAGACAAAGGTCACCCTCTCGATCATTGTCCCGATAACCATCCTCCTGATTTGTGTATTAGGATGGATCATGCCATTGCTATTCAGCCATGAGTTCGACAGCGTCGTCCCTATGGCACAAGTCGCAGCTATCGGGCTCATCTTCCGCGGAATCTACCTCCCCTTCGCATATCTTCCATTGTCAGCAGGTGATTCTAAAATCTATCTCATTTTAGAGACGATCAGTGCAGCAATCCTGACTACAGCAGTCATCATCGGCTTCCATTTCTATGGCCTACTCGGAGCTGGCTTCGGATTGATGGTCTCTAATCTTATCGATATGTTCACCTCATTGGGTGTGGCCAAGATCAAATATCAGATCTAATCAATCACCCCTTTATACTGCATCAGAGCATAGAGATTATTGATTGCATGCGCTAATACCGAAGGCCAGATGCTGCCAGTATAATAGACGAGATAGACGAATGCTGTTCCTAATATCCAGCGAGGAATCAAGCCATAGATTTCCATGTGAATAATGCTGAATATAAGCCCGACAACCACAGCAACAACATGCTTGTTGCTGGTGGAAAAACGCTGGAATATTGTTAGCAATGCTCCTCTGAAAGTCATTTCTTCTGCTACAGCCGTGGCAACGCTCATCAGCAGAATCAGTTCAATCCAACCTCCCAAGCCACTAACATCAAGCATCTTCTGGAGAATCAGTTCCTGAGTTGCAGATTCTTCTTCAGCAAAAGCCTTAATTGATTCAGGCAATGGCATAGATCGGCAAGCCTCCGCTAACACATCGAGCAGAGGCAGACAAAGCATCGACAAAAGAATCACCACTGCATAAGGTTTCCAACTGGCACACTTTGTCAGTCGCAAACCATCTGAAACCGATTGATCAAGCCTCAACCTGCACCATAGCATTGCAGGGATTACCATTACCACAATTGTCTGCATCCATTGTATGAAATGATAATACCACACACTATTCATCGAATCAGGAAACACAGCAGGTACAATGGCCGAGACGATTGCCACAAAGATGAATCCTACCATCAACAGCAATAGGAAATACCACAGCTCTGTCCAGAAAGTCTTATTCATTTTTAATCACTAAACTTATACTTATTTCACATTTTTGCAGCATACTCTTTATGATTGCATGTTACATAGTAATAATCTGCAAAAACGCTATCATTTTGCTTAATTTTGACTCGCAAAGATAGTAATTTCTGATGATAATACAAATTCTCTACAACTTTTTTTCATATTTAAATATATAATGAGTATCTTTGCACCAACAAAAATATAATAAACAATGAATAATAACATTCGACTGGCCTCTTTGCTTGCGTTATTGGCCACCCCCCTATTGTCTTCTGAGGCTGTAGCACAGCCAAAGCCTCAGCCATTCCACGAGGATTTATCTTACTTCATGCCTTCACAGCTCTATCAGTATACGCTCGATGGCAAGATCCCTACCCCTAAGCAGGTGTTAGGTTTCGAAGCTGGTCAGCAGATGGTACTCTGGGAGCAGGTAATCAATTACATGGAGAAACTGGCAGCCGCCTCTCCCCGCTTCAGTATCAAAGAGTACGGTCGCACACACGAGAACCGACCTTTGGTTTGCGTAGCCATCACAAGTCCTGAGAATCAGAAGAAGCTCGACGAGATTCAGCGCCTTCACGGTTCATTGGCCGATCCTAATGCTAAGGTCGATATCGAGAACCTTCCAGTAGTCGTCGAGATCATGGAGAGTATCCATGGCAACGAGGCATCTGGTGTCAACAGCAGCATTCCTTTTGCTTATTTCTGGGCAGCAGCTCAAGGCAAGGAGATTGAGGATCTTCTTCAGAAGACGGTCATCCTCCTCGTTCCTGGACAGAATCCTGATGGTATCAACCGCTTCGCAACTTGGGCAAACTCTCATCGTAGCCTCAAGAATAATACCGATCCTCAAAGCATGGAGTTCCACGAGACCTTCCCTGGCGGTCGTAGCAACCATTACTGGTTCGACCTTAATCGCGACTGGATCAATGCCACTCAGCCAGAGATGAAGGCTTTGCTGCAGATCTATCATGACTGGATGCCAAACGTCATGGACGATCACCACGAGCAGGGTCGCGACAGCTATTTCTTCATGGAACCTTCTGATCCTGTGGCATATTACCCATACATCCCTCAGGAGAACAAGGATCTCACCGACTCTATTTCAAAGTATAATGTCAAGGCGCTCGATGCTATCGGCTCGCTCTATTTCTCTCGCGATTCGTACGACAGCTACTCTCTCGGCACCGGTGATGTATACGAAGACGCTTTAGGTTCAGTAGGTATGCTCTTCGAACAACCTTCTGCACGTGGACATCAGCAGGAAAGCACCAACGGAATCCTAAACTTCCCATTCACCATGCGCAATCACCTCATCACAGCCATGGGTTCAGTCAAGGCTTCGTATGAAATGCGCAATACGCTCAATGACTACATGAAGCGCTTCGTAGCCGACCGCTACGCTGAGACACAAAAGCATGCTGTGAAGGGTTGGGTATTCGATGGCAATGGTTCAGAGGCTCATGCTTATCACTTCATCGAGATGATGCGCCAGCATCGCATAACCGTTAACAAGTTGGCTAAGGACTTCACCCAGAACGGTCACACCTATAAGGCTGAGAATAGTTACGTAATCTCTGGTGTTCAGCGCAATAGCATGCTGCTCCGCTCATTGTTCGATAGCAACAAGAAGTTCGTCGACAGCCTCTTCTACGATGTTTCGACCTGGAATATGGCCGAGGCTTATGGTTTGAACTACTCTGAACTCAAAGCTACTACAGGTCTCATAGGCGATGACGCCACTCAGCTTGCCTTCAAGGCAGGTGAAGTGAAGGGCGGCAAGAGCCAGGTGGCATATCTCTTTGATAATAAGGAGCTCTACACCCCATACGTCGTCAATGGCCTTCAGGAGGCTGGCATCCGTGTCATGGTCACCGCTTCAGGTGCCAAGGCTACCGACGGTTCATATACTTTCGGCCCTGGCTCACTCATTGTTCCAGTTCGCAGCCAGAAGGTTTCTGCAGATTCTATCTACACCGTAATCAGCAAATTGGCTAAGGAAGGCGGTGTGCAGGTACAGAGCGTAGGGACAAGCCGTATGACAGACTTCGACCTGGGTCACTACACCAACACGTCATTGCGTCAGGCAAAGATCGCCATCGTATCTGGTGGCCGTGACACTGGCACCCCTTGGTTCGTCCTCAACTATCGCATGCAGATGACTCCTACCATCCTCGACGATGCAACCCTCAGCCAGCAGGATCTTAGCAAGTACAACGTCATCATCATCACCTCGGCTCTTCGCGACAAGAAAGCCAGCGAGAAGATTGCTGAATGGGTACGCAATGGTGGCGAGCTCATCACCTTCGGCGACGCATACAAGACAGCTAACGACAACAAGCTGAGCGACATCAAGACCAAGACCCTTGAGAAGCCAGATTCAACAACTTATATCAATTATGCCGATCGTCGTGACCGCTTTAGCATGTACGAGATTCCTGGCACCACCCTGCAGGTTCAGATGGATTACACCCACCCTCTCTGCTGGGGCTACAGCACTCCAATGCCGCTGATGAAACACACCAAACTCGTCTTTGAGCAGCCAAAGGAAATCAACAATGCTCCTGTCTGGTTCGACAAGAAGGACCCTCTCCTGAGTGGTTATCTCCGCGATGCTCATAAGAAGTCACTCACCGGTGCTCCTGAGGTCATCGTCAACAAGGCAGGTAAGGGTATCGTCATCAGCTTTGCCGACGATATCAACTTCCGCTCAACCTGGTACGCCAGCACCCGCATGTTCCTCAACGCCATCCTGTTCGGCGACAAGATTTAAGGATCCTTCATAAAAAATAAGACGCCGTGATTTCATGGCGTCTTATTTTGTTTCATGGCATCCTCCAACGGGTACTCGGAGAAGGATCCCGTGATGAAGGCATCCTCCAACGGGTACTCGGAGAAGGATCCCGTGATGAAGGCATCCTCCAACGGGTACCCGGAGAAGGATGCCGTGATGAAAGCATCCTCCAACGAGTACGCGGTGAAGGATGACTGAATAAAAAAAATAGAATCCTCTAAAAAACTAGAGGATTCTACGAGTGGAAAAGTGCCCGAGGCGGGACTCGAACCCGCATGGCATGCACCATACGCACCTGAAACGTACGCGTCTACCAATTTCGCCACCCGGGCGCTTGGTGCTAAGACTTGTGAGGGCAAAAGCACTCACCGTTTAGCGTTTCAGCTATGCAAATTTCTCATTTGCGGGTGCAAAGATAGTATTAAATATTTAACTATCCAAATTTCTTAAGGACTTTTTTTGATATTTCTTCAATTTTCGTTATCTTTGCACCGAAATAAAGCGGTTTTCAGCAATCTGAAACGCTATTTCTGGATATAATCAGCCATATCTGGCATAAAAAGATGATGCAATTTCCTCAACTAATATATAATTTCCACTCCGGATTCGTTCTTGAGTCAACTGAATGCATTCTGGTCTTCGACTTATGGATTGACCGTGCGAATCTCATCCCTCAGTTCCTTCAGGACGAACGTCCGATGTATGTCTTCGCCAGCCATTTTCATGAAGATCATTTCAACCCTCGGATCCTCGACTGGAAGAAGCATAAGCAGAATATCACCTATATCCTCTCGAAGGACATCCTGCGCCACCATCGCGCTGAGAAAGAAGCTGCTGACGCTTGGTTGGTAAAAGGTGCACTTTGGGAAGACGACCTGATCAAAGTACTTGCCACAGGAAGTAACGACAGCGGTGTATCATGGGTCGTTGAACTAAAAGAAAACGACTACAGGCTCTTCCACGCTGGCGACCTCAATAACTGGTATGCACGCTTTCTCTCCGATGAGGGTAACATTCCTGAGAAGATCATCAGCGAAGAGTTCGGTGTGATTAATCCATTAGAAGAGGAGAAACAGTTCCTGGGTGAGCTGAAGGACATCAGACGACTCATCACCGAGAAACTCGAAGCCAGAAACCTTGGTAGCCGACATAAGGACAAGGACTTCGACCTGGTGATGTATCCCATCGATGGCCGTATCGGAAATGGCTATACACGTGGTGGACGACAGTTCATTGACCGCTTCACTACAGAGTGGTTTGTACCTATGCACTTTGTCGCATCGGGTTATGAATCGGCCTGGCGTTTCAAAGAATTTGCAGAAGAAAAAGGAATCAGATTCTGGTCAATCAACTCTCCCGGAGACAGAATTAGTGTCTTATAACAGAAACTAATGTTGCAAATCGTGCATTTTGCGTATTTGAAATGCAAAAAACACGCTTAGATTTGCTCTTTTGCAAATAAATCATTAAATTTGCAGCGTGCTCTTTATGAGTGCAGCTTATATAATATATTATGGAAAGCGCAGAAGATAAAAGCGTCCTTTTAGCCACAAAACCTATAGGCAAGTTGCTCTGGCAATTTGCCACACCTAGTATTGTGGCTATGTCTGCGACCTCTATCTACAATGTCTGCGACTCCATCTTCATCGGACATGGTGCAGGACCTTATGCTATTGCCGGCCTTGCCATCACCTTCCCTCTGATGAATATCTCAGCAGCCTTCGGATCGTTGGCTGGCATGGGTGGTTCGGCTCAGACTTCGGTCTACATGGGTATGGGCAAGCGCAATGTGGCACAGAAGATCTTCGGCAATGTACTTTCGCTGAATCTCATCATCGGATTAACGCTCACCATACTCGGTCTCATCTTCCTCGACCCTATCCTCGAGGCTTTCGGTGCTACAGAAACTACGCTGACTTATGCGCGTGACTATATGCGCATCTACTTGCTCGGCATCTGCATACATCACGCTTTCCTCGGCATGAGTGGCCAGTTGCGCGCCATTGGCCATCCTCAGTTGGCCATGAAGGCCCAGCTTCTCACAGTGGTAATCAATATCATGCTCGATGCGCTGTTTATCTTCGGCTTTGGTTGGGGAATCAGTGGAGCAGCGTTTGCCACAGTTCTGGCACAGACATGCGGTTTCTGTCTGACATCCTGGTACTTACGATCAGGTAGCGACAAATACGTACATTTCAGACGCAATATCTTCCAGCTCAAAGCCAGCATAGTACGCAAGATTCTCTCTATCGGACTTGCTCCTTTCAGCGTCAATATCTGTGGTTGTTTTATCGTTGTGGTGCTCAATCATGCATTGCTCGAACAAGGAGGTATTCACGGCGATCTATGTGTTGGTGCCAATGGCATTACCAACCGTGTCACTCAGTTACTCATTCTCATGGTCTCAGGATTCAGTCAGGGTATGCAACCTATCGTCGGATTCAACATCGGAGCTAAATTATATGATCGTGTGCGAGAAGTATTGCTCAAGGCCGTCATGACCGCCACAGTCATTCTGACATCAGGTTATATCCTGATTGCCATCTTCCCAGCCATGTTAGCAGCACTATTTACATCCGATCCGATACTGATCGAATATTGTGTTCCTGCGCTTCGCATCAGTCTCTGTACCTTCCCTATTGTGGGCGTACAGATGATTGCGACGTCATTCTTCCAGAGCATCCGCAAACCGGGACTCTCGATGCTGATCTCTTTGTCTCGACAGTTGATTTTCCTTTTGCCACTGCTTATCGTCCTCCCTCCTGTTATGGGTGTCCATGGCGTTTGGTGGAGCATGCCTATTGCCGACATCTTCAGCATCACGTTGTCTGTGATACTACTGTTCAGAGAATATCATAAGCTGAAATGACATTTCAACTTAAATATCAAAAATCCTGCTCATACAGCAGATAATGGCTCTCATGCATTCCCTGCGCCTGATAAGTCTTCTGCGCACGGATATTATCACGATCGACGTAGAGACGTACCTGATGCACATCTGCAGCCTTAGCTTCTTCTACAACGGTTTGATACATCTGTCGATAGATGCCCTGTCTGCGGAATGCAGGATGAATAAACACACTCTGCACCCACCAGTACCACTGGCAGTGCCAGTCACTCCATTCTTTCGTCACAAAAAGGCTTCCTACCACGCTTCCAGCAGGAATCGTCGTGTTCTCAACGACTTTCTCTTCGGTGGACTTAGCTATGAAATAGCGACCTTTGTTGTCAGGGTCGGCCATAGCCATCTCTACACCTGTCTCCACAACGGGAAGATCGAGCGTGACGCCCTCAGTCTCCTGAGCCATCAATACCTGAAACTGTGCTATGCTTTTTGCATCCTCAACGCTCTGAGGATGAGTTATAATATATTCCATGTCATTAGGTTATTACTTTTCGTCAATGCTGATCAGCTTATAGTTTCTTGTTCCCAATCCGATCTTCTCGGCATGTTCGATGGTATGTGTACCATGACGACTTGAGATACGCTCCTTCAGCGGACCATTGTCACTATCAGCTGTCTTTTCCATACCGAAGACAATGTCAACGCAAGCCTGATCAAGCGCTACAGGATCGAGCGAAGCAAGAATACCATAGTCAGCAATCTGAACCTTTTCAGGATGAGCCACGCAATCGCAATCGACAGACATGTTATTCATCACGGAGATATACAGGATATTATCGCCAAACACATCAGCAACAGCCTGAGCAGCAGCAGCCATCGATTCAAGGAAACCATCCTGATTGTCGACATGTTCCCACATGCCCTCTACATAATTCTGCAAGCCGGCAGTATGGATATAAGCCTTGCCATTAGCACTGGCCACACCAATCGATTGATTCTTGATTACGCCACCCAGGCCTCCCATAGGATGACCCTTGAAGTGAGCCAGATTGATCATGAAGTCATAGCGTGTCAGATGATCGCCTACGATATCATACTTGATCCACGTTGTGTCACGCACTGGAATGCGATACTCGCCATCCTCATCCATCAGGTCGACATGAGCAACCTTGTCATAGCCATGGTCATGAATTACCTTACGATGCTCCTTGACCGTAGTACGCTTGCCATCATAAGCTGTGCAGCATTCTACCAGCGTACCACCTACCGAACGAACAAAAGGAGTAATCAGCTCTGGCTTGAGGCTATTAGGATTGCCAGCCTCACCCGTAGAGATTTTGACAGCTACACGCCCCATCACAGGACGATCAAGAGCCTGATAGATTTTGATGAGAGACTCAGGAGAGATATCGCGAGTCACATAAACAAGAGACGAGTCGACAACGACTTTTGCCTCAACCACAGGAACATCTTGCTTAGGTTGGCTATTACACGAAGACGCACCAAGTAATGCGAACACAAATGCAAGGAATGCAACAAATTGTTTTCTCATAGACAATAAAAGATTCAAAACTGTGGCAAAGATATTATTTTTGCATGATATTTCCAAATTTTAGGCAAAAAAACAGAATTGTTGCTTATTTTTTCTTAACTTTGCAGCGATAATACACCCAAAGAGTAAAAGTAACTATATATAATATGTATAAAAGATGAAAAGAACTTTCCTTCTTTGTGCCACTCTCCTGCCCTGTCTGCTCTCTGCGCAGAAGCTCACTCCCATCGAGCAGGAAGATCTGGCCTACTTCAGTGAACAATGTAAGACCATTGGCAGTGACGCCTTCGGTGGCCGTATGCCATTGACTCAATACGAAGATATTACGATCAACTATCTGGCTGATGAAATGAAGAAACTCGGACTCCAGCCAGCCTTTGGTGATAGCTATTTTCAGGACGTCAAGGAGATCAGCACCGTATCTCGTCCGAAGAAAGATCGTGTAGTCGTTAAGGGAGCGAAGGGTACGCTCAACCTGAAGTTTCCTGACGATCTGGTCATCTGGACACATCGTGGCACAGATAAGATTGACACGGGAGAAGTAGAATACGTCTTCTGTGGTTTTGGCATTGAGGCTCCAGAGTATAACTGGCATGACTTCGAAGGAGTTGACGTCAAGGGAAAGATCGTCATTGCCATGGTCAATGATCCTGGCTATTATGATGCAAATCTCTTCCGTGGCAGCAACATGACCTACTATGGCCGATGGACCTACAAGCTCGAACAGGCCGAGAAACTTGGTGCTAAAGGCTGTCTGATCCTTCATAACACAGCAGCTGCATCTTATGGCTGGAATGTCTGTGCGGGTCATACCTCTGCCAACCTCGGTGTCTGCCATGACGACATGAATATGAGCAGCATGCCAATTAAAGGATGGATTCAAGAAGAGGCTACTCGCCGTATCTTCGAGAAGGCTGGTGTCGACTTCGACGAAGCGCTTGCTGCTGCCAAGCGTCCTGGGTTCAAACCTTTCGTCCTCAAAGCGAAGAGCCGCATTCAGATGGACGTAACCTACACCGTAGGCCTTACTCACAACGTAGCGGGCATCATGCCAGGAACAGACAAGAAAGACGAGTTGCTCGTCTTCAATGCACACTGGGATCACTTCGGTTATGGCGAACCTGACGAGCGTGGCGATAGCATCTACAATGGTGCAGCAGACAATGCTTCTGGTGTTGCCACCGTTCTCACACTGGCCAAGAAGTTCAAGACCCTACCAATCAAGCCACGTCGCTCCCTGATGTTCATGAGCGTCACCAGCGAAGAGAGTGGCCTCTTCGGTTCAGAGGTCTATTGCGATAATCCCGCACCTGGGTTCCCTATGGAGAAAACAGTTGCCTGCATCAATTTCGACTGTGTAGCTCCACTCGACTTGACCAATGACGTACCTATCCTCGGAGGTGGAGAATGTGACATTGACCAGCGCGTCATGGCTGCAGCTGCCGCTCAGGGACGCTATGTCTATGTCGACACCAACAATCAGGACGGATGGTTCTTCCGCTCTGATCATCACAACTTTATACGCAAGGGCGTTCCTGCAGTCGTCATCCGCAACGGTAAGGATTACACCGATCCTGAAGCAGCCAAGCAGACTCCTCTTTGGGCCGACTGGTATCACAAGCCTTGTGACGAATGGAGTGATGACTGGCATCTCGATGGCACCATGGCCAACCTCCGCATGATGTTCAGCGTTGGCATTGCCATTGCCAATGATGAAGCTCGACCCAAGTGGCTGAAGAAATAATCACTAATCAAAAACAAAACACAACGAGTCCGTGTCAAAAATTTGACACGGACTCGTTTATTATAAATAATGTGTAATATCGGAGATTATTCTGCTTTAGGAACCACCAGATCACTGATAAACGTCAGCTTGTCCTCCCAGCCATCAGCAAAGATGTTTGGTGAGTGAGTCGTCATGATGATCTGACAATTCGGATTCAGTTCGCTCATCAGCGAGATGAGACGATCCTGCCACTCTATATGCAACGAGATCTCTGGCTCATCGAGCAGAAGCACCGTAGGTTTATCTTCCATCAGGAAGAGCGTGAAGAGGAGCAACAGAATCTGCTTCTCACCTGCCGAGAGACGCTCCATCTCGATGATAAGGTCACCCTTGCGGAAAATGACGCGATTCTTATCGTCAATCTCGATGGTCTTGCCAGTATTGACAAAGAGTGAGTTAATGAGCTCGAAGAACTTATCGATACGCTCCTGCTTAGCCAATGCCGAACGCAAGTCCTTAAGCATGCCGAGACGATAATCCGAGAACGAGAAAACATCTGGATTGCGCTGATAGAGAACCTGATCGAGCGTGAGGCCTAACTGCGAAAGCGAAGACTTCTTGCTGGCTGGAACATCGAACGTATTGACGTAATAGAAGCACGCAAGGCCTTCGTATCCACCGAAAGCAGGTTTGTGAACCATCTGCTTACCATCGAACGTCATCTCGCCTTCCGTAGTCTTGATGGAGACCTTTGCTTTGAGCTGCTTGACGAACTTGTCGTCCTTCATCAGGACGGCGCGGATGAGATTGAGCATCGTCGATTTACCAAAGCCGTTCTGGCCGACGACAATGTTGACGCCAGGATCAAGGCCATGCCACTCGAGGGTGGTATCGCCCCACATGCTCTCAATAACGATATCGGTAATGTGAAGGTTCATTGGAAAAAGGATTATAAGGGATTCTAAGGGATATTAAGGGATTCTAAGGGACGTTAGTATCAGATACGCCAGAATCAAACGGGACGACTGTTACATTCGTCCCTTAACATCCCTTAGTATCCCTTAAAATCCTTTAGAATCCCTTATTTTTTAAAACAACTTGTTAGGATACAATCCCTGCTCGTGGAGCTCCTTGAACTTAGCAACAACAGCAGGACGGTCAGTAGCATAGGTTACGCCGAACCACTTTGATGGGGTGTCGAGGACCTTGCAGGTAGCCTTGCCAGAGTTGATGAGGATATCGACCATGAGTGGGATGAAGAACTCTGACTTGAGTTCCTGACCATGCTCCTTGAGGAACTCGATGAAGTACTCCTCTGAGTGCTTGAAGTAGTCAGGGGTCAGAGCCCACATATTCATAGAGACAGGAGTATTCTCCGCCAATGGAGTCTTGCCGTCTTCCTCGATGAAGCGGATCACGCCGTCCTCCTCGCGAAGGATCTTGGTACGCTCGGTAACCTTGGTGAGGTAACCCTCTGAATTGGTCTCACAGACGCCACGAGCCACGGTACCACCCTCAGAAAGAGTGTTGCAGACACGATAGCCGACCATAGCATACTTGCCTTCGGTACCCTCGATGCTGGTAAGGTAGTCAGCGAGGACCTTGAAAGACTCGCTTCCGTAATAGTCGTCAGCGTTGATTACTGCGAATGGCTCCTTGATGGCATCCTTGCCCATAAGCACAGCGTGGTTGGTACCCCAAGGCTTCTCACGTCCCTCTGGAACCTTGAAGCCAGCAGGAAGGTTGTCGAGATCCTGGAAAACGAGCTCTACAGGGATGCGACCCTCATACTTAGAGACAATCTTCTCGCGGAAGTCCTGCTCGAAGACACGACGGATGACGAAGACTACCTTGCCAAAGCCGGCCTGGATAGCGTCGTAGATACTATAATCCATGATGGTCTCACCGTTAGGTCCGAGGCCATCAAGCTGCTTGAGTCCACCATAGCGGCTGCCCATACCGGCAGCAAGTACAAAGAGTGTTGGTTTCATTTAATAAAAATAATAAGTCAGTTTATATTCGTCGCATCACAAATCGTCATAACACGACCATATTCAACAAAATTTTCTACTGCAAAAATACGAATTTATTGTGTAAGTTGGCAAAAAAATCATTCAAAAATTGCAAAAAGTGCTTAAAATAGACGTTTTTCTCCCATTTATTGACCGACATATTAGAAAAAACGTCATATTTGCAGACATAAAATTAAATACAAACCCATTAATTTCGACTATCCGCCTATCGAAACATATCTACTCCATAAGAATAATAAAGTAGATCAAAAGATGAAGAATCTTACAGATGACGTGCTGATTTCTCTTTTTACCCAAGGGAACAATCAGGCATTTGACGAGTTGCTCAACCGCTACAAAGACAAGCTGTATAATTATATATATATGATTGTACAGAATCGTGAGGTTACCGAAGACGTCTTCCAGGACACCTTCACTCGCGTCATTATCACCCTCAAGACCAAAGGTTATACTGAGAAGGGACGCTTTCAGGGCTTCCTCTTCCGTTGCGCTCATAACCTCATCGTCGACATCTATCGTCAGGAGCAGACAGCACAGTTTATCAGCCCTACCGAGGCGGGTTACGACATTTTCAACGACAAGGATCTCTGCGACCAGTCGCTCGAAGACCGTGTCTCATACGACCAGGTGCTTCGCGATGTTCGCCGACTGATCAACTTCCTTCCCGAGAACCAGCAGGAGATCATCCGCATGCGCTTCTACGAGAACATGTCGTTCAAAGACATTGCCGACAAGCTTCAGATCAGCATCAACACAGCCCTGGGTCGAGTTCGCTATGCCATCATCAACATGCGCAATATGGCAGCCGAACACAACATCTCGCTTGCTGTGTAAATATTGTCAGACTTTAGAATTTCCTAACCATGAATCTCCAATCCCGTCCGCACGCATCAAACGCTGAGAAGCACGCTTTCTACGAGAGTGCAGCTAAGCGTTTTAAGGCTGAGTGTCGTCTGACGGGAGCTACTGCTGCCATCCATCTCGAAAATAAGAATGACGAGATCTTCTGGGGTAAGGTGCTTCATGAGGCTTATCCTCAGGGCAAATTCCGCTTCATTGCCGCCAGTCGCAGCTTCAGTGGCAACATGACTGCCGGCTGTACCCAGTGTCTCCAATACCGAGAATTCCTTGACCGACGATTCTGGATCGCCATCGACTCCGACTACCGCTATCTCACCGAAGAGAGTGGCTTTGACGCTAATCACTTCGTCCTCCAGACCTATACTTATAGCTTTGAGAATCACTTCTGTTACTACAAAAATTGCCAGCATGCCATAGATGTTGCCAAAGAGGAAGTAGAAGCCAAGAAAGAGGCTGCTGCTGAGGCTGCTGCTGAGGCTATCGAAAAGGTTGCAGAATCAAAAGAGGCTGCAGAAAAGACCCCACTCCCGGACTTTTCATTCGAGAAGTTCCTCAGAGAATATTCCCGTTCCGTCTACCCATTGCTCGTATGGCAGCTCTACCTGCAGGAAGTGGGCGAAGACGCCTTCCCACAGAAGGTCTTCCATCGTCTCTTGGCTCTTCCGTTAGGCCATCGATCCATCTATAATAATGGAGACTCTGTGCTCCGACTTCTGCGCGAACGTTGCTCTAAGTTGCTCAAACATCTCAAGCAGACCTATCCTGACGCCGATACTACCTGGTATGAGGCTCGCTGCAATGCACAAGGTGTGCATCGTGACAACTGTTACCTTTTCGTACGCGGACACCAGCTCTACGACTTGATCGTAGCACAAGGCTCACGCTTCAATAAGCACTTTGAGAAGGAGATTACCAGCCAACTCTACTTTGGCGAATACGATGAGATCATCAAGATCCATAACGACATTCTAACCATAGTAGGATAAAAGAAAGAATCCCGCTCTTCTCGAGCAGGATTCCTAAGTATGTTTTTTAGCGATGTAAGACTTAAGACTATATGTTTATTGCCATCAATTTATATATTTTTCTTGATGCAAAGATAGTCGATTTGCAATAAACCTCCAAACATTTTTTCAAGAAAAAAGCGCAAACATGTTGTAGAACATATTTTTGCGTCACATTTTCTGGCAAAACATGTTATACAACATATTTTTTATCTTACATTTCAAAAAACTCATACAAAAACTGTAAAAATCATCCGATCCATGGGAAAAGAGATAGAAAGAAAATTCTTAGTAAAATCTGACGCTTACCGTCAGTTGTCCACCGGCACCTACTATCGCCAGGGTTACATCCCTACCGTCAATGGCATGACCGTTCGTATCCGCATAGCAGGAGAACGTGCTTTTACCACGTTCAAAGACCATGCTGTAGGACTCACACGTCATGAGTTTGAATACGAGATCCCCTTTGCGGATGCTCAGCAGATGCTCTCCTTGATGTGCGAGAAGCCACAGATCGAGAAGCATCGTTACGTTATCCCTATCGAGAATTGCACTGATGCCACTGGCCATCCTTGTACAGCCACCCTACCCGATGGCACAACTATAGAGGGCCTGCACTGGGAGGTCGATGAATTCCATGGCGACAACGAAGGCCTCATCGTAGCCGAACTCGAAGTCCCCAGCGAAGAAGTCCACTTCACCCTTCCTACCTGGATCGGACAAGAAGTAACAGGCGACCATCGCTACTATAACTCTCAGCTCTGCAAAGTGCCATACAATAAATGGTAAGTGTCTTTGCCGACAATAATATATAAATAAGGTGTATCAGAAATTCATCATCTCCGAAGACGGAGAGCTTCGCTTTGGCCACGTATACCTCCATCGTGACTTATTAAATATAGGAGAAGACACTTGCTACGGCGGCGGTCTCTGGAAGATTGACCATGCACGTTGCGCGATTCTACTCTTTGGACGATCTTTCGATTTCGGAGGACCAGACTTCAACTATGTTCGCAGGATTGACTGGACAGGTGTAGGCGGAAAACCGCTTCCACTGTTCTTCTTGCCACATTGGCCGAATGAAGATCAGTTGGAAGCGGTTATGGTGAATCCGTAAAAATCACTCTTGTTTTATTGCTCAGCAGGCTGTTGTTGCGAAGATTTCGCTTTCTTCAGCCTGCCGCTTTTTTTGAGCGCCTCGGCCAATATCCACTGTATCTGGCCATTGACCGAACGGAACTCATCAGCAGCCCACGTCTCGATGGCATCCATTGTGGCGCCATCAACGCGTAGCACAAAGCTTTTTGTGTTGTTTCCTTCTTTCTTTGGCATACAATCAATTTTACAATTTACATTCTACATTTTATATTTATAGAATGACTACTGTGCCAGCAATCGCTCATCAATCTTCACGTCAGGATTGATCTTTCTGATTTCTTCGATGAAATCCTGCTGATAACGAGGAGATAACAGCACATCAGGACCACTCTTAATATCCAGGCAGATACGGCTGAGAGACGCTGCTGGAGCACTAAGAACACAATGCGACTTACGAATCTCTTTGACCTGAGTCAGATCAAACGTACCTGAAGGCAAACCACATACCTTAATCTTAAGTGTCTTTGTCTCAGGATCAATATAATACCTGATGGTAAGAAAGACCGCCAAAACAAACAGAAATATCACGACGAAAACGATGAGCGGAACAATTTCTCCCGACAAATATACCTGATAACCAGAGAATCCCATCATCAGAAAAATGAAAGCTATTATACTGATGCTGACACGTGAAGGATAAACTTTCATAGCTTTATATGATTAGTGATTGAGCGTACCTGAATTGATCACTGGCTGAGCAGGCTCATCGGCACAGAGTACCACGAGCAGATTGCTGACCATCGCAGCCTTCTTCTCATCATCCAGATCGACGATCTCCTCAGCAGAGAGCTTGTCGAGCGCCATCTTAACCATCGAAACAGCACCTTCAACGATCTTCTCACGAGCCGTGATGATAGCAGCAGCCTGCTGACGGCGGAGCATCACAGCAGCAATCTCAGGGGCGTATGCCAAGTAGTTGATACGAGCCTCAGTAACCTCAAGGCCCGACTGCTCCAGACGCTCATTGAGCTTGCGGAGCAATACTTCATTGACTTCATCGCTGCCACTACGCAGGGTCACCTCCTTCTCATCATCGCCGTCATTGTCGTAAGCATACATACCTGCCACCTGACGGAGAGCCGAGTCGCTCTGTACTGCCACAAACTTCTCGAACTTATTCATTCTCAAGCCAGAAGCGTTGCCAACGGTATTTGAGTTAGCTACATCGGTGTCAATATCGAAGATAGCCTTATAGGTATCCTTCAAGCGCCAAACAACTACGAGGCCGATCATCACCGGGTTTCCAGCCTTATCATTGACCTTGATAGGCTCTGCATTGAAGTTACGCGCACGAAGGCTCACCTTCTTGACGCTCATAAAAGGATTGATCCAGTAGAAACCGGTAGAACGGAAAGTACCGACATACTTACCGAAGAAGGTCAGTACTTTTGCCTCATTAGGCTCCTGCATCGAAAAACCACAAAGACCAATGAGCCATGCAATCAATAACACGATAGCTCCGATAAAAGGAAGTGCATAAAACTCATCATTAGGACCGAAACTAAGAGTGAAACAATATACCATAGCAGCAATCATTGCTACAACGATAAACAACATCAAGAAACCGTTCATCGAACCGCCCTTGAACTCAAATTCTTTACTCTTTTCCATAATTTAATTAGAGGTTTTTGGTTATATAATAGTTGGGTTAATAATGATATCATTTTAATATCATAGTGCAAAGGAAAAGGATTTGCACAAAACTGCCAAGAAATAGAGAAAAAAACGAACAAAGAAAAGTTATAAATGATTCAGATTTCCTCTTTTTGCTACTTTCGGATAACAAATCATTCCGACAATTCCCATTCTTGGACACACATTAGCAAGCGAGAATTGGAAATCTCTGCAAAAAACGGTATCTTTGCCCAAAAACAATACCATATTATAATAAAATAACACCCCTTTTTCGAATGAAAGCTCTCTTCATCGGTGGCACAGGCACCATCAGTTCGGCTATCACAGCACTCGTAGCACAGACCCCAGGTTGGGAACTCTATCTCATCAATCGCGGCAATCGCAACAGCGAGGTTCCAGCCAACGTCAAGACCATCGTAGCAGACATTGACGACGAGAAAACGGTCTCTGAGGCTATCAAGGACCTGCAGTTCGACGTTGTCTGCGACTTCATCGGTTTCGTAACCACTCAGCTTGAGCGTGACTATCGTCTCTTCAAGGGCAAGACACTCCAGTTCATGTATATCAGTTCAGCTTCAGCTTATCAGAAGCCTCTCTCCTCGCCTTACATCACCGAGGGAACTCCTCTCTACAATCCTTACTGGGAGTATTCGCGCAACAAGATTGCCTGCGAGGAACTCCTCATGAAGTGGTATCGCACCGAAGGCTTCCCTATCACCATCATTCGTCCGAGCCACACTTACTGCGAGCGTAGCATCCCAGTGGCTGCACATGGCACCAAGGGTAGTTGGCAGGTGCTCAAGCGTATGCTCGATGGCAAGCCTGTTATCATACCTGGCGACGGTACCAGCCTCTGGACAGTGACACACAACAGCGACTTCGCTAAGGCGTTCGTAGGTCTCATGGGCAATAAGCATGCTATCGGAGAAGCATTCCAGATTACTGGCGATGAGCACCTTACATGGAATCAGATTCACGAGATCGTGGCTCAGGCGCTTGGCGTAGAGCTCAAGGCTTATCACGTAGCAGCAGACTTTATGCACGCTGTCGGCCCTAAGTACGACTTCGAAGGTGGACTCATCGGCGACAAGTCTTGCTCGGTACTCTTCGACAATACCAAGCTCAAGCGTGCTGTCCCTGGCTTCTGTGCCACCGTCCGCTTCGACCAGGGTGCTCGCATGGCAGTAGAATATATCCTCCAGCATCCTGAGTGTCAGGTAGAAGATCCTGATTACGATGCATGGTGCGACCGTGTCATTGCAGCGCTCGAAGCTGCTAAAGCGAATGTATAATTTCTCCATCAAAGGAAATATACTGGAGTAACAACCTATGTCTCTGTTACAAAAGAAACTACTATATAGCTTGAAAGCCGCTTGGCCAACTACCTTGAAGAGTGCCAAGTGGCTGCTCAAGCTCATGATTCCTATCTCGTTGGCCGTAGCGCTCTTGCAGCATTTCGGAGTCATCGAGTGGATTGCTCAGTATCTCAATCCGGTCTTCCAGTACATGGGATTGCCTGGTTCCTCAGCCGTCATCTTCATCACAGGAGCCACAGCTGGTACTTACGCAGGTGTGGCAGCCATGATGTCAATCCCGCTGACGTTGCGCCAGGCCACGATCCTATGTCTGATGATTGCACTCTGCCACGCTTTACCGATGGAATGTGCCGTGTGCAAGAAGACGGGTTCTTCGTTCTTCAAGATGGGAATCATCCGAATCATCATGGCCTTCCTTTGCGCGTACTATTTAAATATAGTATTGCCAGACATGCCTGAGGCCTACGCTTATATGGGCGCTGCAGCCGACAGTAGCCTCATGGAAGTGCTGTACACCTGGCTCCTCTCCCAGCTCAAGATGGTGGTCATGGTCTTCGGAATCATCTATTCGCTGATGGTCATCCAGCGTCTAATCGAGGCTTATAATCTATTGCCGAAGCTCTCAAAGGTCTTTGCTCCGCTGATGCGCGTCTTCGGTTTGCCAGAGCAATCCACCTACATGTGGCTCGTCGGTAACGTCCTGGGACTCAGCTATGGATCGGCCGTTATGCTCGAACTCGAAGAGAAAGGCGTCATCTCGCGCGAAGAGGCTAATGACGTCAATTATCACCTCATCATGAACCACTCCATGCTCGAAGACACCATCGTCTTCGCCGTCACAGGTATCTCAGCGCTCTGGATCATCTCTACTCGCGTACTCTTCGCGATGTTCCTTGTCTGGGGAAGAATCCTCCTCAAGAGACTTTTCTACAAATAAACTTGCAAGATTAACTAAGCCACAAACACGTACCCAGTTATGGTTTCGTTCAAACGCAAAACCATAACCTGGGACAAGTTTATGGTTTCGTTCAAGCGCAAAACCATAACCTGGTACGCGTTTATGGTTTCGTGCAAACACAAAGCCATAACCTGGTACTTGTTTATGGTTTCGTGCAAAAACAAAGCCATAGCCTGGGACGAGGTTATGGCTTTATGCATTTATTATAGTTTCAACAGAAATCCTTGTTATATTTATATAATATGTGTAGTCTTTTTTCGAACTTCTCTCAAGTCTTCAATGCTTAAGAAAAGTTAATTTTAATCATTTTCTTAGTACTATGTATTGCATAGTATCTAAATAATACCTACCTTTGCAGCGCAAACCTGATAAAACAGGAAAAAAACGAAGCAAACAAGCATTATTGACCTAAACCAACTAACAACCGAACAACTATGAACGTTGACAACACCAAATCTCAGATGCGCAAGGGAATGCTGGAGTATTGCATTCTGCTACTCCTCCACCGTGCACCTTCCTATGCCAACGACATCATCGCACAACTTAAAGATGCGAAGATGCTCGTGGTGGAAGGAACCCTCTACCCCCTCCTGACACGACTGAAGAATGACAAGCTCCTCAAGTATGAGTGGCAGGAAAGCGTGCAGGGACCTCCGCGCAAGTATTATGCGTTGACACTCGATGGTGAAGAGGCGCTCCGTCAGCTGGACGACAGTTGGAATGAGCTGGCTTACACGGTCAATGCGCTCAAGAACACGCTGATAGAGGCAAAGCCTGAGGCTGCTGAGGTGATAACACCGTCAGAACCTTTTATCAATGACACAATAACCTATTAACTATATGAAAAAGAATATCACGATCAACCTTTTCGGTTCATTATATTGCATTGACGAAGATGCATACGCTCTGCTGCAGAAATACACTGACTCAATGAAGAGCTACTTTGCCCGTCAGGAAGGCGGCGAAGAGATAGCTGACGACATTGAGCACCGTGTGGCTGAACTCATGTGGCAGAAAAAAGAGGAAGGCAACGAGGCTATCGATATTGACATGATCAAGGAGATTATTGCCAAGATCGGAAATCCAGCTGAGATTGATGGCAAGGAGGACAAAACGGAGGAGAAGACTAACTATTCTGGCGTTTCGGGCAACAGCAATTATACTCATTCTGAGAGCAAGACGGGCAATGCTTCGAATGCTAAAACCGAGAGTTCTTCGGAGAGCAACTGCAAAAAGTGGAACCTGAATAACCGTCACCTCTATCGTAATCCTAAGGATAAAAAGCTCGGCGGTGTCTGCTCCGGCTTGGCTATCTTCTTCAACGAAGGTAAGGATACGGGGATCAACGATGCAACCTTCTGGCGACTGGGCTTCCTCGGTATAGCTACACTATTATTTTTCTATGTACCTTGGTGGATGCCTGAAATTTTGCAGTGCTGCGTACCAATCATTTATATCATTCTCTGGATCATTATGCCTGAGGCTAAAACCCCGGAAGATATGCTTCGCATGAAGGGAAAAAACGTTACGCCTGAGAATATCAATGAGGAGATTCTCCGCGAATCGGTTAATACTGAGCAGAATACCACTCAGGCTCACGCGGCTTATCAGCAGCAGCAGAATAACAACAGCGGATGTCTGAAAATCCTCTTCGGTGGCTGTCTGACCATCATGCTCCTGCCCTTTCTGTTTGTCCTGTTCATGCTCTTCATTGCACTGGTAACCGTTGTTGGCATCGGTGGAGGCATCTTAGGCAATCTCTTTGAGGCAACGCCACTCGAAGGCCTGCCAACGCTGTTGGGCATGACCAAATGGCCAATGCTGATCGGTATCGTATCTGTTATCTTCGTGCTGATCATCATTGTCTGGCTCATCATCCGCTGGCTGAGAGGTTCGGACAAGAAAATGTCGACCACATCGATTGTTTTATGTATCCTCGGCATCATTTTGGGTCTTGGTTGCGGCCTCTTCGGCCTTCTCTCTTCGGCTGGACGCTTTGCAAAAGACGCACATATATATATTAATACGACCCGGTCGGATTGGAATGATCCTGACAACTCGTTTGACAATGATGACGATGATCATGATGACGCCATCAATATCTTCAATGATACGTTAGAGATCCATCGCACCATCGAATCAGGGGATGAAACAATCAAGGATACACTCTTTATCCCTACGGATACGATCAAGGCAAAGATCAACAAGGAGGTAGACAAAATCGTGGACAAACTGATTGACGTCAAGCAGAAATCTGACTCTATCAGACACTCAAAATAAGTCACGGAGGACCGTTTTCTTAGGAAATCGGTCTTCTTTTTTGTTTTTCGATTGTCCAAAAGTTTTCTCATAGTATTTATTTTAAATAGGTTCATGACGATTTCATTTTAGAAATTTGGACTTTCGAACAAAAAACATTAAATTTGCACACGCGTACTTCGGATTTACAATATTATAATCTATATCATTAAACAATTCACAAAACCATGAAGATGAAGAATCTTGCAGCCTTCGCGCTGCTCTTAGGCGCTCAGCCTATGATGGCTCAGCAGCTCAAGCTCAATGCCGACAACATCGACGAAATCCTCAAGGCGATGACCCTCGAGGAGAAAGCAACCCTCTGTGTAGGTTACAGCATTGCACAGGCAACAGAAGACATGAATGGTATGCTCGGACAGCATGCTGACCTCGTCCCTGGTGCTGCTGGTGCTACTCGTGCCATCCCACGCCTGGGTATTCCATCGACCGTATTGTCTGACGGTCCTGCCGGTGTACGTATCTCTCCTACCCGCAAAAATGACCCTAACACTTATTATGCAACCGGCTTCCCAGTAGGTACCGCGCTGGCTTGTACCTGGAACCAGGAACTCGTAGAGAGCGTTGGCCAGAGTATCGGTAATGAGGTGCTCGAATATGGCTGCGACGTACTCCTCGCACCAGGTATGAACATCCACCGCTCGCCTCTCTGTGGCCGTAACTTCGAGTATTATTCGGAGGATCCTATCGTGGCTGGAAAGATTGCAGCTGCTTACGTTCGCGGTATTCAGAGCCAGGGTGTAGGTACTTCTATCAAGCACTTTGCAGTCAACTCTCAGGAGACCAACCGTACCTTCGTCAATGAGGTAGTCAGCCAGCGTGCATTGCGCGAGATCTATCTCAAGGGCTTCGAGATTGCTGTCAAGGAGTCTGATCCTTGGACAGTTATGTCTTCATACAACCAGGTCAACGGTGAGTTTGCTCAGCAGAGCCACGGTTTGCTCACCACTATTCTCCGCGACGAGTGGGGTTATAAGGGTATTGTCATGACCGACTGGGGTGCTAAGGAAGGTACCAAGAAGGCTGTCGTTGCTGGCAACGACCTCATGGAGCCAGGCAACCAGACCGAGATCAATCGCATCATCGAAGGCGTGAAGGAGGGTACCATCCCAATGGCAGACCTTGACCGTAATACCCGTCGTATGCTGCAGTACATCGTACGTACTCCTCGTTTCCAGGGCTATAAGTTCAGCAACAAGCCAGAACTCAAGAAGCATGCTGAGGTTACCCGTCAGTCAGCTACTGAGGGTATGGTATTGCTCAAGAACAACGCAAACACTCTGCCAATGGAAGGCGTCAAGAACGTGGCTGTATTCGGTATTACTTCTTATGACTTCATCGCAGGCGGTACTGGTTCGGGTGACGTTAACAAGGCTTACACCATTGACCTCATGCAGGGTATCACCAACGCAGGTCTCAACGTAACTGAGGATCTCAAGAACCTCTACTACGATTATAAGAAGTATCAGGAGAGCCAGCAGGCAGCTAATGGTGTTGGCCGTGGCTGGGGCAAACCAGTTCTTCCTGAGCTCGCTGTTTCTGCCAATGCTATTGCCAGCCAGGCAAAGAAGGCTGACATTGCACTCATCACACTTGGCCGTCAGGCTGGTGAAGGTGCTGACCGTCACATCGAGAATGACTTCAATCTCACTGAGGTAGAGCGCGATCTTATTAATAATGTATGTCAGTACTTCCACCACGCTGGCAAGAAGGTTGTCGTAGTGCTCAACATGGGCAACGTCATCGAGACAGCTTCTTGGAAGGGTCTTCCAGATGCTATCCTCATGGCTTGGCAGCCTGGTCAGGAAGGTGGCAACTCAGTCGTTGACGTTCTTACTGGCAAGGCAAATCCTTCGGGCAAGCTCACCATGACCTTCCCTATCGCTGGTGCTGACGTTCCTTCTTCACAGAACTATCCTAACGTAGGTATCTCTGAGGGCAATAACTGGTGGCGCCGTGGTCCGGTCAAGAACACTGACTACACCTTGCATCAGGAGGGTATCAACATTGGTTACCGTTACTTCAACACCAATGGCGTAGAGGTATCTTACCCATTCGGTTATGGCTTGAGCTACACCACTTTCGCTTACTCTAAGCCAGTGGTTAAGGCAGGTAAGGATGGTTTCACCGCTCAGATTACCGTCACCAACACTGGTAAGGTTGCTGGCAAGGAGGCTGTTCAGCTCTATGTATCTGCTCCTGCAGGTGGCCTTGAGAAGCCAGCTAACGAGCTTAAGGCTTTCGCTAAGACCCGTGAGCTCCAGCCAGGTGAGAGCCAGACATTGACCATGACTGTCTCTGCATACGACCTTGCTTCTTACAACGAGGCTACCCAGGCTTGGGAAACCGCTGCTGGCAAGTATACTGTCAAGTTCGGTGCAAGCGTTGAGGATATCCGTGGCACGGGTGTCTATACTCAGGCTAAGGCTCAGAGCGTGGCTGGACATGATGTCTGCAAGCCTAACATGGAATTATAATTCTTAAGAGTTATTAAGGGTTTATAAAGGGAGTGAAAAAGGAGTGAAAGGGACAATAGTTCTCCTTCGTGACATATCATATAAGACTAATTCGCACAATTGATACAAACGTCCTTTTCACTCCCCTATCACTCCCTTTAAGAACCTTTATCTACCCAGATAAATCCACATACGTTGACCATCCTACTAATCTTCTTGTTCAGCCTTGGCGCCGCCTTCGTGCAGCGAGTCTCAGGCTTTGGGTTCGGCATCTTCATCATGACGGTCCTGCCCTACCTGTTACCCTCGTATGCTGAAGCTACGACCCTCTCCGGTTCGTTGGCACTCGTCACTTCTATCATCATTGTATCAAGGATGTGGAAGTTCATCGAGTGGAGGAAGCTCCTCCCCATCCTGCTGACATTCTTAGTAGTATCCTATATCTCCATCCAGTTTGTGTCTTTGGCGGGCGATGGCCTGCTGAAGCGCATCCTGGGTGGTGCGCTTATTTTAGTATCTCTGTGGTTCCTGTTTATCAGCAAGCATGTGAAGGTGCAACCTACCTTGCCAATGCAGATCAGCATGGGAACGATCAGTGGCGTCATGGGAGGTTTCTTCGGAATGCAGGGTCCTCCAGCTGTCCTTTACTTCCTGGCATGCACCGAGAAGAAAGACAACTATATGGCGCTGGCACAGAGCTACTTCCTGATTGGCAACACCATGATGACCATCTTCCGTGCACGCAATGGTCACTTCACCTCTGCGGTGGCTGAAGGCTGGCTCTATGGCATTGTAGCCGTTCTCATCGGCACGTGGATTGGAGCCAAGGTCTTCCGGCTCATCCCTATTGCTATGTTGCGAAAGATCATTTATATCTATATGGCAATCAGTGGGGTTATTGCCTTGATTGGGTAACCAAGGCAATAAAAATATCAAATGGCAAAATACAATAGCACCACCCTCATCGCATAATATTGCGGTAAAGAGTGGTGCTATTTATTATTTGCTATTTGAAATCAAACTTCCTTATTCTTCACTACCGACTCATAATAAGCCAGATAGTCATCACGCTGGTCACTGGCCATCCAAGCCATGGCTGAACGTGGGTGATCATTCTGCGAACCGGTGATCATGTAAGGGATGAAGTAACCCCAAGAGATTTCCTTCTGCAATGGATGGATGTAATCCTGGATGCACTTGATGACTGGCTCGAGCTTGTACTTAGGATTCTTGAGGAAAGAGAGGAGCAGCTCCATTGGGCAGTTACCTGCGCCACGGCCAATGCCGAGCATGGTAGCATCGAGCATGTTAGCGCCACTACGGATACACTCGATGGTGTTAGCAAAAGCGAGCTGAGTGTTGTTGTGGCCATGGAAACCGATGGTCTTGCCAGGGAGAGCGGTGATATACTTATCCATCAAACTATGAATGTCCTCCGAATAAAGGCTACCGAAGCTATCAACGAGATAGAAAGTGCCGACACGCGAATTAGCCACGTCCTCAAGCACCTGATCCAGCGCCCGGTCATTGACCTTCGAAACAGCCATGAGGTTAATGGTAGCCTCATAACCCTTATCCATCACGTGGTGAGCGAGCTCAATAGCCTTGTCAATCTGATAGTCATAGCAAGCCACGCGGAAAAGATCCACAACGCTCTCATCCTTAGGACGGATATCATCGAACTTGATACGGCCAATATCTGCCATTACCGAAAGCTTCATGCCGGTATTATTGTCACCCACAATCTCACGGAGCTCGTCCTCTGCACAGAACTTCCAAGGACCGAACTCTGGGCGAGGGAACTGATCAGCGCTACTGATATAGCCAATCTCCATGAAATCTACGCCAGCTGCTACGTTAGCATCATAGACAGCCTTAACGAACTCCTTGCTGAACTGCCACTTGTTCATCAGGCCGCCATCGCGGATGGTGCAGTCAAGCACCTTAATTTCTTTTCTAAACATTTTATTTAATTACAAATTACTATTTACTGAATTGTTATCCTGAGATCCTTCGCTTTGCTCAGGATGACAGTCTTTCGTGGGTTTTCTACCCGACTATCAACTTCTTCTCCTCCTCAATGAAATACTCCACCAGACGATTGTAAATATCTCCAATAGCATCAGAATCTAAACCAACCTCCTGTGCCCACTGGCGACGAGTATTGATCACTTCCTCCCAGCGACCCTTAGCCTCAATACCCTTAGCGGTACCGTCCTTGTACTTCACAACTTCACGTACATAGCTAAAGCGAGTAGAGAGCAGGCGAATAATCTCCTGATCAATATTGTCTATCTCATGCCTTACATCTGCGATATTTGAGCATTCATGAGGCCACTTTTCGTTGATTTTCTGCGTCACAATTGTAGTCTTTAGTGGTTATTTCTTGAAAAAATCCCGACAAAAATAGTGCTTTTTTCTTAATTATCATACATTTTGGTCGATTTTTTTACGAAAAAGCTATAAAAAGTATATTCAAAAGCTTTATATGCTATTTAGTGATGGAGATTTTTGTAATCTTATCATGACCGGAACGATTATTTCATAAGGAATCACTAAAATTCAATTCTTTTCGCTAGCGCGGTGCTGAAATACGAAAGAAAATATTTATCGTATTTAGTATTTTTATCGTTTTTCAGCACCACGCAGTGAAAATCGGAAGTAAATATTCCCCAAATTTGTCCTGAATCTTAAAAATATCACAATAAAATGTCATTTTCTCGGAGCTTGTAGTTCAATATGACTACACATCCCTCCTATCTTTGCAGCGAAAATAATAAAAATCAACGGCCTCGTGCCAAAAAAAAACTTACAATTATGACAACAAGTGCTATTCTTTGGATTTTGGTTTTAGGTCTCTGTTTCTGCAATAACTGGTTGGCAGTAATCTTCTTTGGTGGCGTCATCCTCGCCCTGATCATCGGAGTCATCTCTATCGAGCTCCAGAACTGGAGAAACGAGAAGGCAACCCACGATTGTCTTAAGGCTCAGGCGAAGAATGCGAAAAGATTCAGCTTGAATGACTAAAAATCAGCATTAATATTTGGCAGTTCGTCGAAAAGTCTTTATCTTTGCGCCATCATATAACTATACCAATATTAATACACGCGTATAAAATGAAGACATTAAGCTACCTGACCCTCATCACTGCCCTCTGTGCCATCAGTCATGGAGCCACTGCGCAGGATCGCGTAAAGGAAATCCGCCAGATGTACGCTGACGCCCAGCAGCAGATCAAGAACGCCAAGGAGGAACCACATGAAGTACAGACCCTCGAAGTAAAATACCGACGCAACGAGGGCGGTGTGGGCATTGTCGAAGAGACAGTCACCTTCTATAGCAACTATGCGGGCAATACGTACCTCAACGAGGCAGGCGACGCCTACGTACCTTTCTTCGTCCGTACCAAGCACGAATATAAGGAAGCCATCATCGGAACCACCTCGAGCGAGTATCTCTATGACACGAACACGGGCAATCTGATCTTCTCATTCAGCAAGTCGAACGGCTATGAGGATTCGGACAACATGTACTGCGAAGACCGTGTCTACTTCAACCAGGATGGCACGCTCTGCCAGGCCAATGGCGTAGTGAAGCAAAAAGCAGATAACAAGCAGGTAACCACCTACATGGCCGATGAAGAGACAGCTCGAAAGCAGGGCATACGTTACATGGAGCTCTTCAACTCGGTGATGAATCCTACGCTGGTTCTTCCTGCCAAGGAGTCAACCACCGGTTCGCCAGATCTTAACTTCTTCAACTTGCAGGGCCCTGTCAAGACTCTCGATTACTTTGGCTCCAAAGCGTTCTTCGATCAGAGTGGACGACTCACCAACTTCGATGGCCACTACCCTTTCCGTGCCTCTGGCCCTACGCGCACCATGAACGATGAGGATGGCAGCTTCGAAGACCACTGCTGGCTGCGTCGCAATGACTTGGGGCAGATCTGTGCCGAATACTTCTACGAGATGGCCACAGAATATCAGGTAGCCACCGATGGACGTAGGCTCAGCAGCCTCTCTTTCTGCGAAGGCACCATCATCCTGACCACCTACAACTACGATGCTCAGCAGCGCCTCCAGAGCACCACCGAGCAGGAAGTAGAGGTCGATGAAGACCAGAAGGTTACGAAGAAAATCGGAGAACCAACAACCGTGACCTATACTTATACTGGCAAAGACCAATATGGCAATTGGCTGGTGCAGAAAGGATCGGATGGAAGTGAGGTGAAGAGAGAAATAGAATACTGGAGGACCCTCCCCTAACCCTCCCTCATAGGGAGGGAGATTCCCACCCTCATAGAGAAGAGTTAGTATCAGTCAAAAGTAATTTGGCAGAGAAAAAAAAAACGTCATCATACTCGGTAAAGAGATGGTGACGTTTTTTAGTGAGGGTGGAATCCCCCTCCCTATGAGGGAGGGATGGGGTGGGTCCGGTTATCTGCAAGCCGAGGTGCTCAAACCACGCTTACGTAGCAGCGCGTCAATCTTTGGATCATGGCCACGGAAGTTCTTATACATCACGAGGCCCTCGTCAATGCCGCCAGGAGCCAGACAGTACTTACGGAACTTGTCAGCAGTCTCCTGATCGTAGATGCTGCCAGCCTCCTTGAATGCCTCGAATGCGTCGCAGTCGAGAACCTCTGACCACATATAGCAGTAATAACCAGCAGTATAACCACCACCCATACAGTGGCTGAAGTTGGTTACACGATAGCGTGGGAAGATCTGACGTGGAATGCCACGCTTCTTCAGTGCCTCCTGCTCAAACTCCATCACGTTGAGGTCAGCTGGAACCTCGGTGAGGGTGTGAAGGTCCATATCTACGAGCGAAGCAGCCAGGTACTCAACGGTAGCGAAGCCCTGACCATACTTACCACTCTCCTCGAGCTTCTGTACGAGCTCCTGTGGGATGATCTCACCGGTCTGATAGTGCTTAGCATAAACTGCAAGTACCTCAGGCTCAGTTGCCCAATGCTCGTTGATCTGTGAAGGGAGCTCAACAAAGTCAGTCTCAACCTCAGAGGTAGCATTATAGTGTACGTCATGCAACATATAGTGCAGAGCATGACCAAACTCATGGAACATGGTCTCAACATTGTCCATATTCTGGAGAGCAGGACGAGAGCTGCTTGCCTTGGTCATATTGAGGACGTTCTGTACGATAGGAATGACGCGAACCTCCTTACCATTCTCATCAGTAGTATAGCCCTGTGCACGGAGGTTTGACATCCACGCACCAGCGCCCTTGCCATCACGAGGATAGTAGTCACCGTAGAAGATAGCGAGCAACTGGCCATCCTTATCCTTCACCTCCCAGGTCTTGGTGGTTGGCTCGTAGGTAGGAACCTTGTCAGTAATCTCAGTGAAGGTCAAACCATAGAGCTTGTTAGCCACATAGAAGATACCGTTGATGACGTTGTTGATCTCAAAATACTCTGCAACCTTCTCATCATCAATAGCATACTTAGCTGCCTTAGCCTTGCTGCTGTAGTACATATAGTCCCAGCCCTCTGGCTCGCAGTCAAGGCCGTCCTTCTTCATCTCAACCTTGATGTCAGCAATCTCCTCGTTAGCCTTAGCCACTGCAGGGCCCCATACAGCGTCCAGGAGGTCATAGACATTCTCCTGAGTCTTAGCCATACGGTCAGCGAGGATCTCCTCAGCGCAGTTCTTATAACCCATGAGCTTAGCATGGTCGAGGCGAAGCTGTACGAGCTGACGTGCAATGTCCTTGTTATCATACTCATTGCCCTGATTACCACGGTTGTAGTAAGCATCATAGATCTTCTTACGGAGCTCGCGGTTAGAGCAGAACTGGAGTACAGGGTTGCACGATGGGCGCTGCATATTAAACATATACTTGCCCTCCTGACCCTGCTCCTTAGCCATCTGAGCAGCAGCCTCGATGTTAGCCTCTGGCAAGCCTGCGAGCTCGTCTTTTGAGTCAACGGTTACGAAGGTGTTGTTGGTCTCGTGAAGGAGGTTCTGGCTGAACTTCAACTGGAGTTCGCTGAGCTTGAGGTTCAACTCACGGAGCTGTGCCTTCTTCTCATCATCGAGCTCAGCACCCGAGCGTGCGAAGCTCTTATAAATCTGCTTCAAGCAGCTCATCTGCTCGTGAGTGAGCTTCTGATCTACCTCAGCAATCTCCACGCCACCCAGGGTATAATACTTGTCATATACCTGCTTGATACGTGCGAAGAGCGCAGGGTTGAGCGAGATGTCGTCCGAGTGAGCCGAGAGCTGTGGATAGATCTCAGTCTCGAAGTTACGGATCTCCTCGGTAGAGTTACTGCCCGAGAGGTCACCGAAGATGGTCATTGCCTTGCTAAGCAGCTCAGAGCTCTTGTCAAATGCCTCGATGGTGTTGGCAAAAGTTGGCTCCTCAGGATTGTCGATGATAGCCTGCACGTTCTCATTGTGCTGCTTCATACCGAGCTGGATAGCCTCACGGAAGTTGTCGATAGTAATCTTACTATACTCCTCAATGCCATAAGGAGCAGTAGGTGGGTCAAGCAATGGATTGCCAGTCGTTGTAGCACCATCCTGCTTGCATGACACAGCGAGAAGGCTCATCAGTGCCATAGATGCGATTAAAGTTTTTTTCATTTGTTTCTTATTTTTATATTCTCTCGAATCTTGTCCGAATAATACAACAGATCCCAGTGGTGCAGACAGTCCTCATGGACGTGAGCCATCTTGAACGCCGGATTGCTGTTCCACTCACGATAGAAGGTCGGATCAGGCACGCTGACCAGCAGCTGGTGCGAAGCCTCGTCCATCGCCACGGTGAGCGTGTCGCCCAGGAACTCAAACTGGGCAGGCGTGCCGTCCGTCTTCCAGTTCACCGGGTTGATAGCGTCAGCGGCGCCCTCTGAGACGAGAGGCCAGACAGCGTCGAGGCTCATCACCGAGTTATACGAAACCGTCACACCACGGGTCCCTTCGTCATGAGCGGCGATGATATGGGGATGTTCCAGGTCTTCAGCGCTCAGGCGGTAACCCATCATATAGGCGCCCACCATCTGGCCATATTGCTCATCGCTCATGTGTTTCAACAGGTCGATGATCAGCATGCTGCCCTGGCTGAAACCCACCAACGCGAACGGGCGACCTTGGTTGAGGTGGCTCATATAATAGTCGAACGCCTCGCAAACCTCAGCAGCCACCTCGGTATAAACCTGGGCAAACTCGTCCTTAGGAAGCACGATAGCCTCAAAGTTAAACTGGTGATAGTAAGGCGCAAAGAAGTTATAGTCACCGTGGCTATAATGCTTCTCGACATAGGCGAACTCACCCCCGATGGCGGCACGCTCCTCATCGTTCAATACAGCGCGATAAACCACGTTGCCCAACGAGTCGTGCGAAGTCATCACGTCCGTCGAGACCAGATAGAACAGGTCAATCTTGTCCGCACTGACCGTGTCGCCCGTCTGGAACCACATCGCCGAGTCAGCCCATACCGAAACCTCCTCCGTAGACGCAATCTTTGCCTTGCACCCCACGAGGGACACAAGGCAAAGAGATATTACTATATATCTGATTATTTTCATTTTACCAGATCTTCACGCGAAGGCTGTCTGGGCGCCACATAGCATCACCCTCCTTCACGTCAAATGCCTCATAGAACTCCACGAGATCCTGCAGAGGACCGATGACACGCCACTTGGCTGGAGAGTGTACGTCACTCTTCACACGAGTAGCCAAAGCCTCTTCGCGGTAGATGGTGCGCCAACCCTCAGCATAAGCCAGGAAGTAACGCTGAGCTGGTGTGAAGCCACCGATCATCTCGTTGTCCTGATACTGCTTGGTCTTCTTGAATGCCTCGAAGCCCATGATGATACCACCGAGGTCAGCGATATTCTCGCCAGCGGTGTTAGCGCCATTGATATGGAGGCCAGGGAGTGGCTCATAGCCATCGAACTGAGCAATAATCAACTTGGTCTTCTCGTCGAACTTAGCCTTATCCTCCTCGGTCCACCAAGACTTGAGGTTACCCTCAGCGTCATAGTTGCAACCCTCGTCGTCGAAGCCGTGGGTGATCTCATGGCCGAAGGTCGAGCCACCGATGATGCTATAGAGCACAGCGTCGTCAGGCATACCCTTGAAGCCAGGAACGATGATGTTACAGCCAGGGATGCAGATAGCGTTGTTCGATGGGCTGTATGATGCGTTGTAGGTCTGTGGCTTCATGCCCCACTCCTCACGATCCACTGGCTTGCCGTACTTAGCCACGGTCTGCTGGTGGTTCCAGATACGCACGTTGATCATGTTCTGCACGTAAGAGTCTCGGCTGATCTCGAGGCTGCTCATGTCCTTCCACTTGTCAGGATAAGCCAGCTTCATCTTTACGGCGTCGAGCTTAGCGAGGGCCTTCTCCTTGGTCACGTCGCTCATCCAGTCGAGGTTCTGGATGTGGTTAGCAAACTCAGCCTTGATGGCGTTACCAATCTCGATGAACTTCTCCTTGGTGCCAGCTGGCAGATATTCAGCCACATAGACCTGGCCGATGAGCTCGCCCAGTGCGCGGTTGGTTACGTCTACGCAACGCTTCCAGCGAGGACGCTGCTCCTGTGCGCCGGTCAATACCTTGCTACGGAAGTCGAAGTTGATGCTATAGGTCTTGTCGTCAAGATACTCAGCGAGAGCGTCGACGAACTGGAACTTCATATAGTCCTTCACCGTGTTGAGGTCAGCCTTCTTCATGATGCCATTGAGCTGAGCGAAGTACTCTGGCTGGCCAACGACTACGCTGTCGAGCTGAGGATAGCCCTGTGCGGTGAAGTAAGCGGTCCATTCGAAGTCAGGCATAGACTTCTGGAGCTGAGCCAGGGTCATCTTGTTATAGTTAGCAAATGGGTCACGGAGCGCCTCGGCCTTGCGAGAGATCTTGGCCAATGAGTTCTCAAGCTCCATCACGTTCTTAGCCGAAGCTGCAGCCTTGTCAGCGTCATAGCCGAGGTTGGCAAACATATCGGTCATATAGGTCATGAACTTAGCGCGGACGTTGAGCGCACGATCGTCCATATCATCATAGAAGCGACGACCAGAGAGGCTCAGACCACCCTGATTCATACCCATCACGTACTCATTGCTGTTCTTGTCATCCTGTGAGAGACGAGCCGAGAAGAATGGCGTACGGCCAATCATACCGATCTCAGCAGCCACCTGTGGCAGGTCCTTGATGCTCTCCATGCCATCGATCTTGTCGAGATAAGGCTTGATGTCAGCCAGGCCCTTCTGGTTGATGGCAGCGGTGTCCATGCCCGAGAAATAGAGGTCACCGATCTTCTGCTTGTTGCTTCCAGCCTCGTTCTGACCCTCAGCGGCCTGCTGACAGATAGCGGCGATCTGTGCATTGATCGTGTCACCGATCTGCTTCCAGAGACCCATGCTGTTCTCCGAAGCCTCAATCTCATGCTCAGCGAACCAAGCGCCAGTAGCATAGTCAAAGAAATCGTCCTGTGGACGTACGGTAGTGTCGATGTGCGAAACCAGCGGATCAACCTCTGGCTGCGCTACCTTACCGGCACATGAAGAGAGTGCCATTGCGGCAACTCCACCCCAAAACGCAATACCTTTCAAGTTCATTGTAGAATTTTATAAATGTGGTAAATAAAGAATGTCAATATCGTTTTCACTGCGTGGTGCTGAAAAACTATAAAAACTGATAAAAACTATAAAAACGTATTTATCGTATTACAGCACCGTGCTAGCAAGAAAAACCAATAATGTTTTTATAGTTTTTACTCGTTTTTATAGTTTTTCAGCACCGCGCAGCGTAAAAAAACCGTGCAAATTTACTAATAAAATAAATAAGGTGAACAAAAAAAAGAGAAATATAAAAGAAAATTGCACTAAAAAGCTCCATAATTTGAAATTAATCCTTATATTTGCAAAAATCAATTAACAATTATCACCGATGAAATTCATTTCCTGGAACGTAAATGGCCTCCGCGCCTGTGTGGGCAAAAACTTCGAAGAAGACTTCCGAAAGCTCGACGCAGACTTTTTCTGCCTGCAGGAAACCAAGATGCAGGAGGGCCAGCTCGACCTCAATTTCGAAGGCTATCAGGCCTACTATAACTACGCCGAGAAGAAAGGCTATTCCGGCACAGCCATCTATACCAAGCACCAACCACTCAGCGTGACCTATGGCATAGGTATCGAGGAGCATGACCACGAGGGCCGTGTCATCACGCTCGAAATGCCCGACTTCTACCTCGTCACCGTCTATACCCCCAACTCGCAGGACGGGCTCAAGCGCCTCGATTACCGCATGCAGTGGGAGGTCGATTTCCAGTTCTATCTCCGTGGCCTCGACGAGAAAAAGCCCGTCATCATGTGTGGCGATATGAACGTGGCGCACGAGGAGATTGACCTCAAGAACCCGAAATCCAATACCATGAATGCCGGATTCACCGCCGAAGAGCGCCATAAGTTCTCGCAGCTCCTCTCCCATGGCTTCACCGATTCGTGGCGCTACCTCCACCCCGACGAGGTCAAGTACTCGTGGTGGTCCTATCGCTTCCAGGCCCGTCAGAAGAACGCGGGTTGGCGCATTGACTACTTCGTCATCTCCGACCGTCTGCGCGAGCGACTCGTGAGCGCCGAGATCCATAATGAGGTCTTTGGCAGCGATCATTGCCCGGTGGAACTGGTGCTTAACCACTAAAATTTCGACTGTAGCACTGTAGCGCGTAGCGCAATTCTACCAAATAAAACATCATATAATGAAAAAGCTCCTTACCTTGTTTGCGGCCCTTGCCCTGGGACTCACCCTCCAGGCCAAGCCAGCCGCCGACTCCCTGGCCTTCCGCAATCTCAAGAAGACCGATGACCAGCGTATTGACCTCTTACTCAAGCAGCTGACTCTCGATGAGAAGATTGACCTCCTCTCAACCAACCTCGGCGTGCCCCGTCTCGGCATTCCAAACAGCAGCCATTTCGAAGGCCTCCATGGCCTGACCCTCGGCGGCGCAGGCGGTTGGAACAAGATCCGCAAAGAAGATGGCTCCACCATCCTCGACCCCAAGCCAACCACCGTCTTCCCACAGGCATACGGCCTGGGCGAGACGTGGGACGTAGATATCCTCCGTCGCGTGGGCGAAATCACCGCCGAAGAGGCCCGCTGGTACTTCCAGAGTCCCCTCAGCCCTCAGCGCTCGCTCGTGATGCGTGCTCCGAATGCTGACCTCGCCCGTGACCCTCGCTGGGGACGCACCGAGGAGAGCTTTGGCGAAGACGCCTTCCTCACCGGCACCCTCTCCACCTCGATCATCAAGGGCCTTCAGGGCGATGATCCACGCTACTGGAAGACCGCGTCGCTCATGAAGCACTTCCTCGCCAACAGCAACGAGGACGGGCGCGACAGCACCTCATCGGACTTCGATATGCGCCTCTTCCGCGAGTACTATAGCCGCCCGTTCTACATGGGTATCACCCGTGGCGGCGCGCAGAGCTTCATGGACGCTTACAACAAGTGGAATGGCACCGTGATGATGGTTCATCCGGCCAACGACACCATCGCACGCCAGCAGTGGGGCGTCAAGGGCATTATCTGTACCGATGGCAGTGCACTGCGCCTCCTCATCAATGCCCACCACGCTTATCCATCGCAGGTCGAAGGCTCAGCTGCCGCTGTCAAGGTCACGGTGGGTCAGTTCCTGAGCCCATATCGTGAGTCGATTGTCGAAGCCATCCAGCGCGGTCTCGTCACCGAGGCGGAGATTGACAAGGCCATCCGTGGCAACCTCTACACCGCCCTCAAGCTCGGTTTGCTCGATGGCCCGGATACCAAGAACCCATACCTGCAGATCGGACAGGACGTCAACGCTCCGAAGCCTTGGGAAGACCCAGCCATCCGTCAGTATGTCCGCGAGGTCACAGCCAAGTCGGTGGTATTGCTCAAGAACGATGGTATCCTCCCGCTCAAGACCGACAAGATCAAGAAAATTGCCGTCATCGGGCAGTGGGCTGACAGCATCGATACCGACTGGTACGGTGGCGAGCCTTCTTATCGAATCACCATACGACGGGGTTTGGAGATGGCACTCGGTGCAGATACTCAAAATAAGGATCTGCTCGGGGCACAATCCCAAAATGGGACTCTGCTGAGTAATAACATCGAAATCCTCTACGCATCGAGCAACGCCATGAGCCAGGCCGAGCGACTCGCCAAGGAGGCTGACGTGGTGCTCGTGTGTGTGGGCAACCATCCTTATGGCACGACGCGCGACTGGAAGGTCTCTCCTGTGCCCAGCGACGGACGTGAAGCCGTGGATCGTAAATCTCTCCAGCTGCCCGACGAAGACCTCGTACGCCTCATGTATAAGGCCAATAAGAACACCGTGCTCGTGCTGGTCAGCAGCTTCCCATACACCATCAACTGGAGTCAGGAGCACCTCCCAGCCATCGTGCACCTCACTCACTGCAGCCAGGAGCAGGGCTCGGGCCTGGCCGAGGTATTGCTCGGCAAGGTCAATCCAGCAGGACGCCTCACCCAGACTTGGGTACGCGACATTACCGACCTGCCCGATATGCTCGATTATGACATCCGTCATGGCCGCACCTATCAGTACTTCAAGCAGCCCGTCCTCTATCCTTTCGGCTACGGATTGAGCTACACCACCTTCCAGTACGGCGACGTGCAGGACGTCAAGCAGGACAAGCAGAGCGTCACGCTCACCGTGCCTGTCAAGAACACGGGCAGCCTCGATGGCGATGAGGTCATCCAGGTCTACGCCACCTATCCTGAGAGCCGTGTGAGTCGCCCACTCAAGCAGCTCTGCGCCTTCGCTCGTGTCAACATCAAGGCTGGCGAGACGTCTCTCGTCACCCTCACGATCAACAAGGAGGACCTCTCCTACTGGGATGAGGCCCGTCACGCCTTCGTGTGCGAATCACTGCCTGTCAAGCTCCTCATCGGTGCGTCATCGGAGGATATCAGACAGACGGCGGTGGTGAATATCAAATAAGCTTTTTTTGATGCAGGATTGCTTGCCAGGTTTTCCCGACAACCAATTCTTGATGCAGGATTGCTTGCCAGGACTTCTGGGAACCGATTTTTACTACAAGATGTCAAAGACCGTATATATGGTGAGCCCGAGGGCGAATTATTTTTGTTTTGCGGTGCAAAGATACGAATTTATTTTCGCACCAGAATGAGATACGATGAGATAGGATGAAATACGAGGAGCTATGTGAAATAAAGTTGAGGATATACCTTCAAAGTACACCATCACACCCAATAGCGCTACAGTGCTACAGTGCTACAGTTGTGTTTTTAGCCGAAAAACTCAAAGTCCAATTTTTATATATATAAATATATATAAAGAATAAATTCTCTAGTTTTTTTGGAAAATTTCAACTGTAGCACTGTAGCACTGTAGCAAATCTATAATTCGGGGCATCAGCTAAAATACAAAAAAAATTCATTCTACTACATTCTATTAATCAACTATTTACGCATTTAATTAATTTCTTCATTTTACCAACTAATCACTGATTCTGGTTGACTCAGACAGCGCCTTAACACTGATTTTTATGGTTCTTCTTCAATTTAGTTGAAAACCTGGAAGATTCGGCTGGAAGCCGATACCATGAGTAACCGGGGGCGAAGCCCTCGGATGAAGATAACTCTACCTCATAGACTTGGCTGGAGGCCAATACCTTGTTGGTGGGGGTACTGCCCTCCAGGCAGCTAGGTTGGAAGAGACGTCCATATCCGGCAGCACCTTCGGTGCAACCGGTTACTAATAGTGCAGCCTTCCAGGCT
>JAZQQH010000020.1:0-33572 GCA_045628985.1 Bacteroidales bacterium
CGAGTCCACTCTCTTTCTGCTGTAGTTGCAGCTGCTTAAATTCTTCTTTCGTCATAATACAGTTGTAGTGTTAGTTGTTACGCGGTGCAAAGGTACTACGTTTTTACTAACACTACAATGTGTACTTTAGCGAATGCTTACGATTGATCTTATAAGGAAATAATTAAGGAGCTGTATCAAAAGATGACATCAGCTCCAAAATATCAAATAGCAAATATCATCACCCTCTCTACAATAGTCTGTAGCGTAGGTGATGATATTTGCTATTTAATATTTGTTATTTGGCTGTGACTTTTGGCACAGCCTCTTTGTTTTGTATTGGCATCATTGCGATAAAGATGCTTTACATCAATGAATCAAATTCCATAGGAGCCTGCTTACGATAAGCAAGGGCCGTGGCCGAAGCGATAAGCTCACCTTTTGCGTTCTTTACAGTGACTATGGCATAGGGAATCTTTCGATGATCACTTGTCTCAGTGGCTTCAGCTATGAGTCGGTCGCCAAGAATGCCGCTGTTGTGGAATGTAATCTGATTCTCTATGCCGAGCGTAAGCAGCCCATGACTATTCATCACTGCGGCAATGGCCAGATCTGCCAATGTGAAGATAGCGCCACCCTGGCAGACGTTTCCTCCGTTGAGGTGACGTTCTTCTACTACCATCTCTGCGCGGGCAAATCCTTCACGTATCTCGGTCAGCTGAATTCCGTTGTTCCGAGCGTATCGGTCATCCCGATTTAATCTCTCCAATAACGTCATAATATTGTCAATAAGTTTTTAAATATATTATCTATACGGCGACAAAATTACACAAAAAAACTGAAAAATAGAAAATAAAGAGATTAATATTTTCTTATTTCAGTATTTATTGTTATATTTGTGCGCTTTTATTTTGCAAAAGCGTAATTTTATCTATTTATTTATACAGACTAAATTATTTTCTAATTACAATAATTCATGAAAAGACTTCTTTTGGGTGATGAGGCCATCGCTTTAGGTGCGCTGCATGCAGGTTTGTCGGGCGTGTACGCTTATCCTGGCACCCCATCTACTGAAATCACAGAGTTTATTCAGAGCGACAAACTCGCTCGTGAACGTGGTGTCCATTCTCGCTGGTGTACCAACGAAAAAACAGCAATGGAAGCCGCTTTAGGTATGTCATACGCAGGAAAGCGTGCACTTGTCTGCATGAAGCATGTAGGTATGAATGTTTGTGCCGATGCTTTTGTCAACAGTGCTATCACAGGTTGCCATGGCGGCTTGGTGGTTCTGGCTGCCGACGACCCATCGATGCACTCGTCACAGAACGAGCAGGACTCTCGCTTCTATGGCAAGTTCGCGATGATTCCAATTTTCGAACCAAGTAATCAGCAGGAAGCTTACGACATGATGGCGAAGGCCTTCGAATTGAGTGAAACTATCCAGGAGCCAGTTCTCTTCCGCGTGGTGACCCGTCTGGCTCACAGCCGTGCTGCTGTTGAGACTTGCGAACCTCGTGAGGAGAATCTAATGAACCCATCAACCGCTCAGTGGGTGCTGCTTCCTGGCATTGCTCGCAAGAAGTATGATGCACTCATCGCTAAGCAGACTCAGATGCTCGAGGCTTCTGTCTCTTCTATATATAATAAGGAGGAGAAAAATGGCGGTAAGCTCGGTATCATTGCCTGTGGCATCGGCTATAATTATGTGAAAGAAGCTCTGGGTAATGAAGGAAATATTCTCAAGATCAGCCAGTATCCTCTGCCAGAAGA
The DNA here is from genome assembly GCA_045628985.1 of Bacteroidales bacterium. Classification (GTDB taxonomy): domain Bacteria; phylum Bacteroidota; class Bacteroidia; order Bacteroidales; family UBA3663; genus Liminaster. The sequence goes on from JAZQQH010000020.1 coordinate 1,750, forward strand.
TAAGATCAAGCAGCTCGCTGCAGAGAACGATGCTATTCTCGTCGTAGAAGATGGTCAGCCTGTGGTTGAGCTGGATGTGAAGGGTTTGTTGGGCACCGACTATCCTGTCAAGGGACGTCTGACCGGAGATCTGCCTCGCACGGGAGAATTGACCCCAGATAACGTAGCCAAGTCGCTCGGAAAACCTTGTGGCCCTGCTTTTGATCAGGCCAAGAATCTTGCACCTCGTCCTCCTCAGCTCTGTCAGGGTTGCGGTCACCGTGACGTCTATGGTGCTTTGGTCAAGATTATCGAAGAATACCCTGACGCTCGAGTCTTCGGAGATATCGGTTGCTATACACTTGGTGCGCTTCCTCCATTCAAGGCGTTGTCTTCTTGTGTAGATATGGGTGCTTCAATAACCATGGCCAAAGGTGCTGCTGATGCAGGCCTCCGTCCTGCCATTGCCGTGATCGGCGACTCTACCTTTACTCACAGTGGTATGACTGGTCTGCTCGATGCTATCAACGAGAATGCAGCGATCACCGTCATTATCAGCGATAACCTCACTACAGGTATGACCGGTGGTCAGGACAGCGCAGGTACTAATAAGTTTGAAGCAATCTGCTTGGGCCTGGGTATGGATCCTGCACACCTTCATGTGGTCACTCCGTTGCCAAAGAATATCCCTGAGATTGCTCAGATCATCCGCGATGAGATTGCATACGAGGGTGTCAGTGTGATTATCCCAAGAAGAGAATGTATTCAGACAGCAGCACGTCATGCTCGTGAGGCACAAAAAGCAAAGCAGCAATGAAAAAAGACATAATTCTCTGTGGCGTGGGAGGACAAGGTATCCTCTCAGTCGCAACTATCATAGGTGAAGCAGCTACCAAGGCCGGCATCAACCTCAAGCAGGCTGAAGTTCACGGCATGTCTCAGCGTGGCGGTGATGTACAGTCGAACCTCCGTCTCTCTACCGAGAATATCTATAGTGACCTTATCCCACTTGGTGGATGTGATCTGGTTATCTCGATGGAACCTATGGAGGCGCTCCGTTACCTTCCTTATCTCAGTAAGGATGGTGTGATCGTGACCAGCAACAAGCCTTTCGTCAATATCCCAAACTATCCTGACCAGGAAGCTTTGTTTGCTGAGCTCAATGCACTTCCAAATGTCGTGCAGCTCGATATTGAACAGGTGGCAAAGGATGCAGGTAACCCTCGTGGTGCCAATGTCGTACTCCTTGGTATGGCAGCCAAGTATCTTGAGATTATCACTCCGGAGCAGCTTCGTGAGGCTGTAGCAACAATCTTTGCCCGCAAGGGTGAGGCTGTGGTTCAGGGTAACTTGAAGGCTTTTGATGCTGCTAACAAATAAAGTGTAATCATATTTCACTACACCTATTTTATTAATATGGAAAACCTTGGAATCAATAAGGATTATTCATGTGAGTACTTTGATCCTGAAGTCGAGACATTGTCCCGTGAGGGTATTGAAGCCCTTCAACTCCAAAGACTGAAGGAGACGGTGTCTCACTGCATGAATTCTCCATTCTATAAAAAGCGCTTTGAAGAAGCTGGGATCACACCTGATGATATCCAGTCGTTGGCTGACCTTCGCAAGATCCCATTCACTACGAAGCAGGATCTGCGTGATACTTATCCATTTGGCATGGCCAGCGTACCTCTGGAGAAGTGTACTCGTCTGCACTCAAGCTCAGGTACAACGGGCAATCCTACTGTCATCCTGCACACCAAGCAGGATATTGACGAATGGGCCAACCAAGTGGCTCGTAACCTCTGGATGGTAGGCCTGCGTCCAACGGATGTGTTCCAGAACTCTTCGGGTTATGGTATGTTTACCGGTGGTCTCGGTTTCCAGTATGGAGCAGAGCGACTGGGTATGCTTACCGTACCTGCTGCTGCAGGCAACTCACTTCGTCAGATCAAGTTCATCAAGGACTTTGGCACGACTGCCGTTCATGCCGTTCCTTCTTATCTTACCCGACTGAAGGAAGTGATGGATCAGGAAGGTGTTGATCCTCGCAGAGATACCAAGCTCAAAGTCTTTGCCATTGGTGCCGAACCTCATAGTGAGGAGCAGCGTAAGCGCATTGAGGAAATGTTTGGCGTCAAGGCGTACAATTCATTCGGTATGTCTGAGATGTGTGGCCCAGGTGTCGGCTTCGAGTGCAAGGAGCAGAACGGACTTCACTTCTGGGAGGATTATTACATCGTAGAGATTGTCGATCCAGAGACGCTCGAGCCTGTACCTGATGGAGAGATCGGTGAACTTGTCTTGACTTCTATCCGTCGTGAGGCCATGCCATTGCTGAGATACCGTACCCGTGATCTTACGCGTGTCTTGGGTCGTACCTGTCCTTGTGGTCGTAACCATGTCCGTATTGATCGTATGAAGGGTCGTTCGGACGATATGATGGTACTCAAAGGAGTGAATATCTTCCCAATTCAGATTGAGAAGATCCTGATGCAGTTCCCAGAGTTGGCATCTAACTACCTGATTACATTGACCACCGATGCAGACAATGACAACATGACCGTTGAGGTCGAACTCGAAGAGCTCTTCACTGACGATTATCAGCGCTTGCTTGCATTGCAGAAGAGCGTCACTCGAGCTTTGAAGGATGAGATTCTTCTTACTCCGATTGTCAAGCTGGTTCCTAAGGGTACATTGCCAGTATCTGATGGAAAGGCTGTCAGAGTCGTTGATAAGAGAACCGTTTATAAATAAGGTGCAAAAACTGTATATTATGACACTGAAACAATTATCAATCTTTATCGAGAACAAGGGTGGTACACTCATCAAGGTGCTTGATATCCTCAGCAAAGCAGGTATTCAGATCATCGCATCTACAGTATCTGATACTCAGGATTATGGTATCTATCGTGTCTTGTGCAACAATCCGGCTCAGGCTTATCTGATTCTGAAGGAAGCAGGTCTTAATGTCCAGTTGTCTGATGTCTTTGCATTAAGCATCGAAGACGAACCAGGAAGTGCCGCCAAGCACATCAAGACATTGTCTGACAATGGTGTATCTATCCTTTATCTGTATTCTTTCCTCTGGAAGGGTAAGGGTGTCATCCTGTTCCGTGCTGATCAGACAGAGAAGTGCAAGGAACTCATCATGATCAATAAGCTTTCATTCCTGACGGAAGAAGACTTCAAGTAATCTCTATTAAGATATATATATAGTATTAGCCGACGAAATTTAAGTTATGAAGAACTTGGGATTCGCAAAGTATGTGCTCAGTATGGTGATTTGTTTCTCCGTACTGAGCGTTCATGCTCGTGCAGAGCAGTCGAACACGGAGACTCCACGTGACGGAGAGTTAGGACAGAGCTTAGCAGAACAGCTAAAAGTAGAAAAAACAGGATCAGAGATAGACTGGCTTGCCGATGTCGCTTCTCGCATCCAGCTTCACGGTTATGCACAGGGTTGGTATTATGCCCAGCATGCCGGTGGAAAGAATACCAACACTTTCCTATGCAAGCGTACCCTCTTTTGGGCAAACGCCAAGATCACAGATCGTTGGTCATTCCTTTTTATGCACGACTTCAATAGTGTCGTTCAGGAATACTATACCGATCTGCGCCTCACTAAAAATAATCTGCTGACCGTACGTTTTGGTCAGTTCAAGAACGCTCTCTCGTACGAGAATCCATTGTCTCCTACTGCCATGGAGACCATCGATGTATATTCAGAAGGTGTAACCTACCTTACTGGTTGCGGTTCGGATCCACTCAATGGCGTTCAATATGGCCGTGATCAGGGTATCTCTTTCTTCGGAGAGACTGACAATAAGAAACTTCGCTATGAACTCCAGGTCATGAATGGCTCTGGAATCAACGTAAAAGACAAGAATAATCAGAAAGACGTCATCGCTCGTCTTGAAGTACGCCCAACAGCAGGTCTCAACCTCTGTGTCACGGGTCAGTTAGGCAAGGGCAATGCTCTCGTTGACAGCCCTGTTTTCAATCCAGAACTCAAATTAGGAGAAGATTATAAGCGTGATCGTTGGACCGTAGGTTTCGATTATAAGTCTCCTTTATTTAATATGCATGGTGAATATCTTGCCGGCAAAGACGGTAAGGTAACTAGCAACGGCGCCTATCTCACAGGCAGCAACCGCCTGGCTTCGTTGTCCAACGGATGCGCTGTAGATTTCGTCTGGAGCTACGACTATTTCAATTTCAATAAGGACCTTGAGAAAGACATGCACAAGGTGGTTGCAGGTTTCCAGTACTGGTTCTTCAAGAAATGTCGCTTCCAGGCTCAATATGTATATAAGAACGCAAATACCGACTATCGAAGCTTCTTCGAACATGGTGCTAATCATCAGTTCATCTGCCAGATGCAGGTTCGCTTCAACTAATCATTAACACCTTATATATAATAATATGCTTATCAAGATTATTCTCACTATAATTTTCCTCTGCATTACTATCGCAGTCGGAATCTACTCCCGCAAGCAGGCTTCGTCGGTCGATGGTTTCGTGCTTGGCGGAAGAAGCGTGGGTGGCTGGCTTACCGCCTTCGCTTATGGCACAAGCTATTTCTCAGCTGTTGTCTTCGTCGGTTATGCTGGTCAGTTCGGTTGGAAATATGGTTTGTCGAGTACCTGGATTGGTATTGGCAATGCTGTCATCGGCTCGTTGCTCGCCTGGATTATATTAGGTCGTCGCACCAAGCTGATGACTCAGCATATCAACTCTCGCACTATGCCAGATTTCTTCGGAATCCGTTACGATAGTGCTGGTCTCCGCGTCATTGCTTCGATTATTGTTTTCATCTTCTTGATTCCATATACCGCAGGTGTATATAAAGGTATCAGTACCTTGTTTGAGATGGGCTTCGGCATCCCATATCAGTATTGCGTCATTCTCATGGCCATCCTCACAGCTTGTTATGTGATCTTGGGTGGCTATAAGGCCACAGCCATCAATGACTTTATTCAGGGTATCATCATGCTGTTCGGCATCATCACTGTCATCGTCGTGGTTATTTCTAGCCGAGGTGGTCTCACTGAAGCTATCAGCCAGTTGGGCCAGCTGCCTGCCGATGGCAATCCTGCTGCAAATGGTGGATTCGCCGATCTTCTCGGCCCTGATCCATGGAATTTGCTGGGTGTAGTCATTCTTACTTCTCTGGGTACTTGGGGGCTTCCTCAGATGGTCGGTAAATTCTATTCTATCACCGACGAGAAAGCGATTAAGCGTGGCACGATCATCTCAACGCTCTTTGCTGTGATTGTGGCAGGTGGCAGCTACTTCCTCGGTGGTTTCGGTCGTTTGTTCGATACTCCTCCAACCTTGCCTAACGGTCGCCTTGATTTCGATGCGGTTGTTCCGGGTATGCTTTCAGGTCTTCCAGATGCACTCATCGGACTTGTGGTGCTTCTCGTACTGTCGGCTTCCATGTCAACGCTTGCTTCGTTGGTACTTACCTCTTCTTCTACGCTTACGCTCGATCTGATCTTCCGTGAGCAGAAGAATGTCAAAGAGAAGACCAAGGTCGTCACTCTTCGTACGTTCATCGTCTTCTTCATTGCTCTCTCGCTCATCATTGCGCTCAATCCTCCAACTTTCATCGCACAGCTGATGGGTATTTCTTGGGGTGCACTGGCCGGTGCTTTCCTTGCACCTTTCGTGCTGGGACTCTATTGGAAGGGTGTCACTGCCGCTTCCGTATGGGCATGTTTCATCTGGGGTGTAGGTATCACAGTCATCAATATGCTGATGGGTAATCCGATGTCTCCAATCAACTGTGGCGCCATCGCCATGGTTGGCGGTTTCGTCGTTATTCCTGTCGTAAGTTTTATTTCGCCAAAGATGAACAAAGACCATGTAGCGAATATCTTCAAGTGCTACAACTGATTTCTTTTGACAATAATTAATCTTTAATAATATAAACCAATGATTCACAATCCTGAAATTGAATGCATGGGTCGCGAAGAGATGCGCGCCTTGCAGAGTGAGCGCCTTGTCAAGACAGTCAAGCGCTGTTATGAGAATGTTCCATTCTATCGTAAGAAGTTTGATGAGATGGGCCTCAAACCAGAGGACATCAAGAGCATCGACGACATTCATAAGCTCCCATTCACCACGAAGACTGACCTTCGTGACGAGTATCCTTTCGGTCTCGAAGCTGTTCCTCATAGCGAGGTTCGCCGTATTCACGCTTCTTCAGGTACTACTGGTAAGCCTATCGTAGGTACTTATACCGAGAATGACCTCAAGTGCTGGGCCGAAGGCGTGGCTCGTTGCTTGGCTGTTGCTGACTGTGGTCCTGGCGATACTGTTCAGGTCTCATATGGTTATGGTCTGTTCACCGGTGGTCTTGGTGCTCACGATGGTGCTGCTGTTCGTGGTGCTATCCAGTTGCCTACTTCTGCTGGTAATACTGAGAAGCAGATCATGCTGATGCAGGACTTCCAGACCACATTGCTCTGCTGTACCCCAAGCTATGCTATGCATATTGCTGAGGCTGTTCAGAACAGTAAGGAGGTTTCTGTTCGCCGCATGAAGTTGCGTGCAGGTTTCTTCGGCGCTGAGCCTTGGTCAGAAGGTATGCGCCATGAGATTGAGCAGAAGCTCCAGATCAAGGCTTACGATATCTATGGTCTCACCGAGATGTCTGGTCCTGGTGTCGGTGGCGAGTGTCAGTTCCAGAACGGTACTCACCTCTGGGAGGATATGTTCTTCCCTGAGATCATCAATCCTGATACCCTCGAGCCATGTAAGCCAGGTGAATTCGGAGAGCTTGTCTTCACTTCGCTCTGCAAGGAAGCTATGCCAATCCTCCGTTATCGTACCCGCGACCTTACCCGTCTCATCTATGAGCCATGTGAGTGTGGTCGTACCGCTGTACGTATGGATAAGATCATGGGCCGTTCAGACGATATGCTCATCATCCGTGGCGTCAATGTCTTCCCATCGACCGTCGAGGCTATCCTCACCGAGTTCCCTGCCTTCCAGCCATACTACTTCATCACCGTCGATCGTGTCAAGAACGAGGATACCTTCGATATCGACGTCGAGCTCAAGCCAGAGTTCTTCTGTACCGATCCTGCCGATCAGATGAAGTACATAAAACCTCTCTTCGAGCGTATGGTCAGTGTCATGGGCATCAAGCCAAACATCCACATCCGTCCTCCATTCGGCATCGAGCGCTCTACTGGCAAGGCTAAGCATGTTAAGGACTTGCGTAGTTTCAAGAATTAAGGAACCCCCACAATATCAGGGGAAAACTAAAATGAATACACCTTTAGATTACAACATTGTCACTGAGGCCATCGATTCGATGCGCCTTGGTGATTTTAGCGGAGCTACGATCCGCGATATCGCCATGCTGGCGGGTATTCTCGAGAAGAAGACGGGTCAGCCATTCATCCATCTTGAGATGGGCGTGCCAGGTCTTAAGCCTTCACAGATTGGCATTGAGGCTGAGAAAAAAGCGCTCGATGAAGGTTGTGCTGCTGTCTATCCTCCTAACGCAGGTATCGATCGTCTTAAGCAGGCTGCATCTCAGTTCATCAAAGCTTATATCGGTGTCGATCTTAAGCCACAGGGCTGCATCGCTACCGTAGGTTCTATGCAGGGCACTTTCGCGGTATTTACCACCTTGCATCTCGCATGTCCTGATAAGGATACGATCCTTTTCATCCATCCTGGTTTCCCTGTGCAGACCACTCAGTGCGATGTCATCGGTCTCAAGCACATTGGTCTTGACATCCATGACTATCGTGGTGACAAGCTGATTGCCAAGCTCGAAGAGATTCTGCAGGCAGGCAATATTGCCGGTATTGTCTATAGCAATCCTAACAATCCTTCATGGGTATGCTTCAACGATCATGAGCTCAAGGGCATTGGAGAACTGGCTACGAAGTACGACACCATCATCCTTGAGGACCTGGCTTACTTTGCTATGGACTTCCGTAAGGATCTGTCGCACCCATTCCAGGCACCTTATCAGGCTTCGGTAGCTCATTATACGCAGAATTATGTCATGACCATTTCCGGTTCGAAGGCCTTCTCTTATGCTGGTCAGCGTATCGGTGTCTGCTGCGTCAGCGATGGTCTCTATGGCCGCGTCTATCCAGCGTTGCAGGAGAAGTTCGGGGTAGGAGAGTTCGGTCGTTTCATCGATGCACGTATCATCTATACACTTTCTAGTGGTTGCTGCCACAGCGTACAGCACGCCATGGCTGCCATGATGGAGGCTGCTTGCGAGGGTCGCTTCGACTTCGTTACTGAGGTTCGCGAGTATGGCCGTCGTGCCGCTTACATGAAGAAGGTCCTGCTCGAAAACAATTTCTATCTTGTCTATGACAATGATATGGGCGAGCCTCTGGCCGATGGCTTCTACTTCACCGTGCAATATCCGGGTATGACCGATTTGCAGCTCACCCGTGAGTTGATGTATTACGGAATCTCGGTTTATCCTCTTGACACCATGGGTAGCCACGAACAGGGCGTCCGCATCTGCACCTCTTTCTTCAAGCCAGAGCAGGAATCGCTCTTTGCCGATCGCATTGCAGCGTTCCGTGCTAATCACTGATTCCACTCCTTATATATAATAATATCCCCAGCTGCTAAATCTTTTCAGCAGCTGGGGATATTTGTTACTTGATATTTGTTGTTTTACCTTGTAAAGCAGCGCTTTACAAGGTGACACCATTCTTGAAGATAGAAATCTCGTGGATGCCAGCCTTCTCATTGTTAGTGAGTTCGCCACTGGCAACAGAGAGGATCTTGGCTGTGAATTCCTTCACGGTCTCGTCCATGGTCTTGTCTTCGGCAAGTACACCTGCGTTGAAGTCAATCCAGGTGGGCTTACGCTGAGCGAGGCCAGAATTGGTAGAGACTTTCATGGTAGGTACGAAGGTGCCGAATGGCGTACCACGACCGGTGGTGAAGAGGACGAGCTGACAACCGGCTGCTGCGAGAGCGGTAGCTGCTACGAGGTCATTGCCAGGAGCGGAGAGGAGGTTGAGACCATTGTTCTTAAGGCGCTCACCATACTCCATGACACCGCAGACAACGCTCTTGCCTGACTTCTGAGTACAGCCGAGAGCCTTCTCCTCGAGGGTAGAGATACCACCTGCCTTATTGCCTGGAGATGGGTTCTCACCACATGGCTCGCCGTGGCTGAGGAAGTAGTTCTTGAAGTTGTTAATGAGCGAGATGGTCTCGTCGAGCAACTGCTGGTTGCCGCAACGCTCCATGAGGATGGTCTCAGCACCGAACATCTCAGGCACCTCGGTGAGGATGGTGGTACCACCCTGGGTCTCGCAGAGGAAGTCAGAGAATGCGCCGAGCAATGGGTTGGCAGTGATGCCAGAGAAACCATCCGAGCCACCGCACTTGAGGCCGATGCGGAGCTTAGAAGCAGGTACGGTCTCACGCTTGTCCTGCTGAGCCTTCTTGACGAGTTCCTTGAGGACAGAAACACCGTAAGGTACCTCATCGCCCTGAACCTCCTGACAGATCATGAACTTCACGCGATCCTTATTATAATCACCGCAGAACTCCTCGAAGATACGTGGCTGGTTGTTCTCGCAGCCGAGGCCAACGACGAGGATGGCACCAGCATTAGGATGGTGCACCATGTCGCGGAGGATCTTCTTGGTATTCTCATGGTCTTCGCTCAACTGTGAGCAACCGAAGTTGTGTGGGAAGTGGAAGATGCCGTCAATGCCAGGGATCTCGTCTCCGAGCTCCTTCTTGGTCTGCTCGACAATCTGCTTGATGATACCATTGACGCACCCTACGGTAGGGATGACCCATACCTCGTTGCGGATACCTACCTGACCATCAGCACGCTGGTAACCCTCGAATGTCAACTGCTCGCCACTTGGCTGCTGCTGGGTAAGGCCCTTGAGCTTGATGTCAGAGTAGTCGAGTGTGCCAGCCAGGTTGGTCTTGATATCCTCATGATCCATGTAGCTACCCTTCTTCACGGCATGACGAGCATGACCGATAGGAAAGCCATACTTGATGATGTTCTCGCCTTCGGCAAAGTCCTTCAAAGCGCACTTGTGGCCGGCTGGAACGTCGGTCACAAGTGTTATTGTTTGTCCTTCAACATCGAGCGTAGTACCTTTAGCCAGTGGCTGGATAGCTACGATCACGTTGTCTGCAGGATTGATCTTTAAAAATTCTTTCATTAATTAATTTACGATTTAACGATTTACAATTTACGATTGGAGGATGCAAAGTTAATCGACCACTTTGTCCAGCTTGGCTTTTGTAGTTTTTATTGACGCTACGATGATGCTGAAAAGTTGGGATCCCTCGTTAATGAGAGGATTGATAGTGGTTGCTGGCAAAAGATTGCTGTCCCTTGAACCTATATTTTAGTTCTTCTTGGGTCATAGCATGAAAACAATGGACGATTTGCGATATAGGGGTAGTAACTCCAATTGTAAATCGTAAATCGTCCAATAGTAAATTACAAAATCGACTTGACTGTCTCCTTCATGCCCTTCTCCTGAATGCTGTTGAGGAATTCAGTAACCATATCGGTAAGGCCAGGAATCTCGTTGAGGTTCTGCTTGCTCTCCTTCCAGATGACGTCGGTAGCAGCGAGGACACCCTCAGCAACCTTGCGGGTATCGCCAGTTGCCCAGAGCTGGGTGAGGCGATCCATGATCTCCTGAGCGTCATTAGGCTGGATAGGAGCACCATCGGCACGTGTGCCACCCTTATAATAGGTGATGATAGCAGCGAGGCCGAGAACGAGGCCCTTAGGAAGCTCGCCCTTGCGCTCGAGGTAAACCTTCAAACCTGGGAGGTCACGAGTCTCAAACTTAGGGAATGAGTTGAGCATGATGCTGGTAACAGCGTGGTCAACGTATGGGTTGTCGAAGCGCTCGAGAACGTCTGCACCGAACTGCTTGAGCTCGTCCATTGGGAGGTTGAGGGTCTGCATGAGCTCATCGAACTGTACCTTCTTGATATACTGGCCGACTACCTTGTCATGGAGTGCATCGCGTACGATGTTGATGCCAGAGAGATATGCTACTGGAGAAAGTACGGTGTGAGGGCCGTTGAGCAAGGTAACCTTACGCTCGTGGTAAGGAGCCTCAGATTCTGCGATAAGTACGTGGAGACCAGCCTGATCTGCTGGGAACTCCTTGCGGAGCTGAGCGATAGACATATTGCTTGGCTTCTCGATCACCCAGAGGTGGAAGATCTCAGCCTGAACCATGAGGTTGTCAGCATAACCTGCACGCTTCTGGAGCTTAGCGATGTCCTTGCGTGGGAAGCCTGGAACGATGCGGTCAACGAGGGTTGCGCAGACGTAGCAGTACTTGGTGAACCAGTTCTTGAACTTCTCATAATCCTTGCCGAAGTCATCCTTCCAGAGCTCGATGTACTGGTAGATGCACTCCTTGAGGTGGTGACCGTTGAGGAAGATCAACTCACATGGCATGATGATGAGACCCTTCTTAGGATCGCCCTTGAATACCTGGAAACGACGATAGAGCAACTGAGTAAGCTTGCCTGGGTAAGAAGAAGCAGGAGCATCAGTGAACTTACAGTTCGGATCGAAGGTGATACCAGCCTCAGTGGTGTTAGAGATGACGAAACGGATCTCTGGCTGCTCAGCGAGAGCCATATAAGCCCAGTTCTGAGCGTATGGATCAATGCCACGGCTGATGACATCGATACGATCGAGGGTGTCAACAGGCTGGCCGTTCTGACGACCCTGGAGGTTTACGTGATAGAGATTGTCCTGACCATTGAGCCACTGTACCATACCGCGGTCAATAGGCTGAACGACTACAACTGAAGCGTTGAAGTTGGTCTTCTTGTTCATGTTCCAGATGATCCAGTCAACAAATGCACGAAGGAAGTTACCCTCACCGAACTGGATGATCTTCTCAGGAGCTACGCTTTTAGGCGCAGTAAGCTTGTTTAATGCTTTCATGTGGAATAATAATATATGATTAAAGTTAGTAAATAGTATAAGCTTTTGTTGTTTTTCGAGGGCAAATATAAGAAATTTATTTACAATGTGCAAAATTTTCGATATTTTTTTGCTTTGTTTCAAAAAAAATCGTATCTTCGCCCCGTGAATGGAACAAAATGTGCAAATATTTTGTCAAATTCCGCAAAGAAACCACATCGATTATCTTATATTATACAAACACATAATTTTTTCCACAATGAAACCTTTTATGGACGAGAACTTCCTGTTGCAGACCGAAACTGCACAGAAGTTGTATCATGAGCATGCGGCTAAGATGCCGATCATCGACTATCACTGTCACCTTATTCCTCAGATGGTTGCTGACAACAAGCGCTTTGAGTCTATCGCACAGATCTGGCTCATGGGCGACCACTACAAGTGGCGTGCTATGCGCAGCAACGGTGTCAACGAGCGCTTCTGCACAGGTAAGGATACTACCGACTGGGAGAAGTTCGAGAAGTGGGCAGAGACCGTTCCTTATACCTTCCGTAACCCTCTCTATCACTGGACTCACCTCGAGCTCAAGACCGCTTTCGGTATCACCGAGACCCTCAATCCTACCAATGCACGTGCCATCTACGACAAGTGTAATGAGATGATTGCCAATGATCCTAAGTTCTGTCCACGTGGCATGATGGAGCACTACAACGTCAAGGTTGTCTGCACCACCGACGATCCTGCTGACACTCTCGAGTGGCACAAGATCGTGAAGGACGATCCAACTGCTAAGACCAAGATGCTTCCAACCTGGCGTCCTGACGCTGGTATGAACATCGAGGCTGCTACCTGGAAGGCTTACATCGAGAAGCTCTCTGCTGTAGCTGGCGTAGAGATCAATAACTTCGCTACTCTCAACGAGGCTCTCCAGAAGCGTCACGACTTCTTCAACGAGATGGGCTGCCGCCTTTCTGACCACGGTATCGAGGAGTTCTACGACGAGCCATACACCACCGCTGAGATCGACGCTATCATGGACAAGGCTCTCTGTGGCCAGATGCCTACCGTCGAGGAGCAGCGCAAGTACAAGCATGCTTATATGAAGGCTCAGGGTGAGATGGATTATGCAGCAGGCTGGACCCAGCAGTACCACTATGGTGCTATCCGCAACAACAACTCTAAGATGTTCGCTCAGCTCGGTGCTGATACCGGTTTTGACTCAATCGGTGAGTTCACCACCGCTAAGGCTATGAGCCACTTCCTCGATGAGCTCAACGCTCAGGGTACCCTCGCTAAGACCATCCTCTATAACCTCAACCCATGTGCTAATGAGGTGATTGCTACCATGCTTGGTAACTTCCAGGACGGTTCGGTAGCTGGCAAGATCCAGTTCGGTTCTGGTTGGTGGTTCCTCGATCAGAAGGACGGTATGGAGAAGCAGATGAACGCTCTCTCTGTTCTCGGTCTCCTCTCTCGTTTCGTCGGTATGCTCACCGACTCACGCTCATTCCTCTCTTATCCACGTCACGAGTATTTCCGTCGCACCCTCTGTAACCTCGTCGGCAACGACATCGAGGCTGGCCTCATCCCATATGTCGGCTATGAGGAGGAGCGCGTCAACCAGATGATTGAGGATATCTGCTACAACAACGCTAACAGCTTCTTCAAGTTCTAAGACTTATATTCCGAAGTGTGTCAGAGGATGCACTTCGGATACACCTATTTAAATAAGTATTTACACTAACTATTAATTCTTATATTTCCACATGGCAAAGATTATTACTTTGGGCGAAATCATGCTTCGTTTGAGCCCTAATGGACAGGATCGTTTCATCCAGACCGACGTTTTCCGCATCATCCCTGGCGGTGGTGAGGCTAACGTTGCAGTTTCTTGTGCTAACTATGGCCACGATGCTTACTTGGTAACCAAGCTCCCAAAGCATGAGATCGGTCAGATCGCAGTCAACTCACTCCGTCGCTATGGCGTCAACACCGAGTACATCGCTCGTGGTGGTGAGCGCGTAGGTCTCTACTACTGTGAGACTGGTGCTTCTATGCGTCCTTCAAAGGTTATCTACGACCGTGCAAACTCTGCTATCGCTGAGGCTAATCCTGAGGATTTCGACTTCGATGCAATCATGGAAGGTGCTGACTGGTTCCACTGGTCTGGTATCACCCCAGCTATCTCTGATAAGGCTGCTGAGCTCACCAAGCTTGCTTGTGAGGCTGCTAAGCGCCACGGTGTTACCGTTTCTGTCGTCCTCAACTTCCGCAAGAAGCTCTGGACCTCAGAGAAGGCTATCTCTATCATGCGTCCTTTGATGCAGTACGTTGACGTATGTATCGGCAATGAGGAGGATGCTGAGCTCTGTCTCGGCTTCAAGCCAGATGCTGACGTAGAGGGCGGCGAGACCAATGCTGCTGGCTATGAGGGTATCTTCAAGCAGATGAAGGAGCAGTTCGGCTTCAAGTATGTCGTTTCTACTCTCCGTGAGTCATTCTCTGCTACTCACAATGGCTGGAAGGCTCTCATCTACAATGGCGAGGAGTTCTATCAGTCAAAGCGTTACGACGTTAACCCAATCATCGACCGCGTAGGTGGTGGTGACTCATTCTCAGGTGGCTTGATCCACGGTCTCCTCACCAAGCCAACCCAGGGCGAGGCTCTCGAGTTCGCTGTTGCTGCTTCTGCTCTCAAGCACACCATCAATGGTGACTACAACTTGGTTTCTGTAGCAGAAGTAGAAGCACTTGCTGGTGGTTCGGCTAATGGTCGCGTACAGCGATAATCTAAAATAGTTGTTTTGTTCTTTTGTTATTTTGTTCTTTTGTTACCATTGTTGATTTGGTTTTGACAAAAGAAAAAACAAAAGAACAAAAGAACAAAACAACAAAATAACTTTTCTTAAGAAAAAATGGCAAAGTTCGATAAATTTCAGGTGATGGCCAAGATCGCTGCCGCACCTATGGTTCCAGTTTTCTATCACAAGGACGCTGAGGTATGTAAGAATGTCATCAAGGCTTGCTACGATGGTGGCGTTCGCGCATTCGAGTTCACCAACCGTGGCGACTTCGCTCATGAGGTATTCGGCGAGCTCTCTAAGTGGGCTGCTAAGGAGTGTCCAGAGTTGGCTCTCGGTATCGGTTCTGTAGTCGATGCTCCTACCGCAGCTCTCTACATGCAGCTCGGTGCTAACTTCGTTGTTGGTCCTCTCTTCAACCCAGATGTCGCAGTTGTCTGCAACCGTCGTTGCGTAACCTACTGCCCAGGTTGTCTTACCCCATCAGAGATTGGTAAGGCTCAGGAGGTTGGCTGCGACTTCACCAAGGTATTCCCTGGCGACGTAGTTGGCGCAAACCTCGTAAAGGGTCTGATGGCTCCAATGCCATGGTCAAAGATCATGGTTACTGGTGGCGTTGCTCCTGAGGCTGACAACTTGAAGAAGTGGTTCGACGCTGGCGTCTTCTGCGTAGGTATGGGTTCTAAGCTCTTCCCTAAGGATAAGGTTGCTGAGGGTGACTGGGCTTACGTTACCAACAAGTGCAAGGAGTGCTTCGACGCTATTGCTACTTTCAAGAAGTAAATTAAATGTTCTTTTGTTCTTTTGTTGTTTTGTTCTTTTGTTGGGGGAGGTAGATGGCTACTGTCTATAGATATGAAGACCTGCTGGTTTGGCAAGAGTCAAGAAGTTTGTCCACGACTGTTTATAAGAAGTTCTTAAATAATCGTGATTATGATTTCAAGAGCCAGATTCAGCGAGCCGCCGTTTCAATAATGAACAATATAGCAGAAGGATTTGATAGGAACAAGATAGATGAAACTAATAAATCGTTTATCTATTTTCTGGATATAGCGTATGGTTCTTGTGGTGAAGTGAATAGCATGACATATTTGGCAGAGGATTTGCTTTACTTGACATCTGACGAGGCTTTAGATTTACGGAAAGCTTGTTATAGTCTGTCTAGTAAGTTATATGCTTTTATTCAAACGCTGAAAAATAACCCCAAGCCCCTATCTCCTAAATAACAAAAGAACAAAAGAACAAAACAACCAAAAGAACACATCTATGAAAAAAATGAGTAACTGGCGTTGGTACCTTTGCGCACTTCTTTTCGTCGCTACCACCGTCAACTATATGGACCGCCAGGTTCTCTCTATGACCTGGAAGGAGTTCATCGCTCCTGAGTTCCACTGGACCGACGAGAACTACGGTGACATCACCGCATTCTTCTCTGTTGTCTATGCATGTATTTCAATCTTTGCTGGTAAGTTCATCGACTGGATGGGCACCAAGAAGGGTTACCTCTGGGCCATCGGTATCTGGTCACTCGGTGCATGTCTCCATGCTGGTTGTGGTTGGGCCACTGTACAGTTCGGCAATATCCCAGGCGTACAGAGCTCTGCTGACCTGATTCAGGCTACTGGCGACGCTGCTGTCCTGATTGCTACCCTTTCGGTTTATCTCTTCATCGTCTGCCGTACCGTTCTGGCACTTGGTGAGGCTGGTAACTTCCCTGCAGCTATCAAGGTTACTGCTGAGTACTTCCCTAAGAAGGACCGTGCTTTCGCTACCTCTATCTTCAACGCTGGTGCATCTGTAGGTGCTCTTGCTGCTCCTCTTACCATCCCTGCACTCGCTGCAGCTTACGGTTGGGAGATGGCGTTCATCATCATCGGTGGTCTTGGCTTCATCTGGATGTTCTTCTGGGCATTCATGTACGAGGTTCCTGGTAAGTGCAAGTATGTCAACGAGGCTGAGCTCGCTTATATCAATCAGGATGAGGCTGCTGAGGCTGCTGCTAAGCCTGTTGAAGCTGCTCCAGCTGAGGAGAAGACCATCCCAATGCTCCAGTGCTTCACCTTCAAGCAGACTTGGGCATTCCTTGCTGGTAAGTTCTTTACCGATGGCGTATGGTGGTTCTTCCTTTTCTGGGCTCCTTCATACTTCCAGGATCAGTTCGGCTACAAGGCTTCTTCTCCTATGGGCCAGGCACTTATCTTCACCCTCTACCTCATCGTTACCGTCCTCTCTATCGGTGGCGGCTATCTGCCAAAGTACTTCGTTGAGAAGAAGGGTATGGAGCCATACGCAGGTCGTATGCTCTCGATGCTGATCTTCGCATTCTTCCCAATCTTTGCATTGTTCGCACAGCCACTCGGCGCATTCTCTGCATGGTGGCCAGCTATCATCATCGGTTTGGCAGGTGCAGGTCATCAGGCTTGGTCGGCTAACCTCTACTCAACCATTGGCGATATGTTCCCTAAGAGCACCGTAGCTACCATCACCGGTATCGGTACCCTCGCAGGTGGTATTGGTTCAGCTATCATCAACTCTGGTTCTGGCAAGCTCTTCACCTACGCTGCTGAGCAGGGTTCTGCATTCAGCTTCATGGGCTTCGAGGGCAAGCCTGCAGGTTTCATGATCGTCTTCTGCATCTGTGCAGTCGCATACCTCATCGCATGGTCAATTATGAAGACTCTCGTTCCTAAGTATAAGAAGATCGAGGTGTAAATCCGACGAAGTAAAATTCAAATAACAAATCCTGCATCATGGCATCTCCTACACCGTACCGTGTAGGAGATGCCTTTTTCTCGGCATCCTCCCCAGTGTACGGTGTAGGAGATGCCATGATGCAGGATAGTCCGACCTGGTACTCAGTCGGACTATCCTGAAGCCAAGATTGTCCGACTGAGTACCAGATCGGACTGTCTTTGATACAGGAACATTTATCTGCCACTATCTGCCACACATCTGCCACGCGAAATGTTATATGAATATCAATAAGTTACAGCGTTTGTGGCAGAGTGGCAGATAAATCGAGATTCATTATTAAACTACTTTTTGATAATGTTAATGTCTGAAATACCTATATAATTGAGTCGATTTATGCATTTAGCTTCTAATTTGAGAAGAAAAAGTTGGTAGAAAGGAATAAATTACTTATCTTTGCATCATCGAAAGAGATGACGGCCGTACGCAAACAATGAATTCTGCGAAGCATGATGCAAAGAAAGAATTGATGGCGATACTACTACATGGTGCTAAGAAAAAACTGCAGGATTCTACATTTAGAAATTGACAACAGAATGAAATTATTTTACTTTTTTCTAATCGTTTTAGGATTTGTTGTATTATCCTGTTCTAATAATCAGACAGTCAACAGAGACCTCAATAATGTTGAAACATTTATTGAGGTAAATGCGGATTCGGCTCTTTATATACTCGATAATCTCTCAAATAGAAATGAGTGGGGGCAAAAGGAGCTGATGCAATATAGGTTGCTTCATGCATTAGCCAGCATAATTGGTAAGAAACCTATATCAAATGATATTGATTTCAATGAAGTTCTGCAATACTACAATACTCATGGTTTAGGCAAAGACCGTAGTCGTGCGAATTTTGTGATGGGAAGTCTAATAAAAGCACAAGAAGATGCACCCCTTGCTTTGCAATATTTGAATGATGCAATTTCTGAGGCAGATACAACCCGATCAAACGGAGATCATTGGTTATTGAGTAAAGTGTACGAGAAGATGTCTGATATCGCGACCCAGAACCAGTTATATGATTATGCATTGGATTGGTCTCAGAAAGGGATAGATGAGGCCTATCTGAACAAAGATACACTAACCATTATTGCTGGTTTGAGGAGGAAAGCGTTGATTTTTCACAAGCAGGTACTAAGCGACTATGCTGTAAAAGAATTGGAAGTTGCCAGAGCTCTTTACCGCAGCTATGGCAAACCTGATCAGGCTTATAGGCTGGCTTTGTGGTGTGCAAGTTATTCTTTTCCTTTTTTCACTAAAGACCATGAAAAGATAGCAGCATATTTGGAGGAATATGAGAAATATTCTGGACTGATCGATAGTGAGGGTGAGCCGATTGCTAACCAACTGGAATATTTGTGGACAAAAGGACGATATTATTTTGATGTTAACGACTATCAGAATGCCGAGAAGTATCTAAGAAGGGTACATCATGATTTTGAACCAACAGAAGAGACTTTGAGCGCAAGCATTTATCTTATCAGATTATATACTAACAGAGGTGATAGTAAGAGTGCTTTGGACATTATCTCTGCAATGAATTATCAGACAAGATCAGCAGAGACAAGAGCTTCAAAAAATGAAATTATAAAGTATAATGCTCTTTATAACTACACTGTACAAAAGTCACAGAAAGAAAAGATTGAAAAGGAAGCTCAGAAATACAGATACTGGTTATCATTGACAATCATAGCAATTATCGTAATTCTTCTTATTACTTATATTATAATTAACAAGTACAGATCAAATAAAAGAAGAGCCGCAGAAGAGCTAAAGCAACGAACATTGCGCTATGAAGAGCTCAAGATAAGACTTAATAGTGCACTTGATGATCTGAAGGTCTCTGAGGCAAGTCTTGAGGAATTCAAAAAAATCAAAGAGGCAGAGGCTGTAGAATTGCAGAAAGATTATTATCTGGTTCTGCTCGATCAGCTGCATCATCGTGCAGCAAGAGGAGAATCTGCTTCTGAAAGCGATATGAATGATGTTTCAGAATACATCAAAGAGTCAAGGCCGACCCTATTCAGGAAGCTCGCAGAAATGGGTTGTCTTTCAATTCCAGAGATTCAGTTATGCTATCTTATTGCATTGAAGTTTACCCCTTCCGAGGATTCTTCCTTAATGAACCTGAGCCCTCAGCGTATCACCAATATGAAGCGATCTATCAACGAAAAACTATTCAATGAAGCAAGTGCAAGGACGCTTGATAATAACATTGAAAATTTATGATAATTACAAGAATTTGACATCTTGGCTCAAAGTGTATTTTTAGTGTAATATTTATAAATGACTATATATTAGTGAACTAAGTATCATTATGCATACCGTCTAAGATTTCCCGATTTGGAAGGGAAAAAGATGTTTTATACCTTTGCATCGTCAATTTGATGGATGCAATCTATTCTGTTGTTGTCTCAGTAGAGCATTCATTGATGCTTTATTGAGACATTTTTTTATAATACTAACAACATTCAATTATGAAAACTAATCCTTCTTTTTTTACACTCCTATTTTTATTTGTCTTCGTATCTAACGCGTCTGCGCAGATTAGCATATCACAAGTCTTACAAGGTAATACTTCTGGCATGAAAGGTTATGCGAAAATGTATAAACAGGAGAATCTCGGCAAATCTGACTATACTTGTGTGTATAGGTTTGACGTATATGACCCTGAAGCGGACAGAACAACGAATAATCAAATGATTCTTGTCGCAAATGAAGAGGTTTCACTATTTATAGATTATTTTTCTTATCGACGTGATTCTGTCTTTAACCTTATGGACAGAGACAAGATTACTCATCAATGTTTTGATAGTGTGTATGCCAAATATCGTGGAGGCTATAGCCAGAGCTGTAACATTTATAAATACCATGATAAGAAAGTCCGATATGAACGAGGTCGTGTATTTACCGACAACTATATCTATTCCGAGCCTATCGAATCGTTTCATTGGGAAATGAGTCAAGATACAGTGACCATTCTAGGACACCTTTGTCATAAAGCACAAACAAGCTTCCGAGGTCGTGAATGGACGGTCTGGTATGCTCAAGACATTCCTTTGTCTGACGGACCATGGAAATTCGAGGGCCTTCCCGGCTTGATACTTAAGGCTGATAGTGATGATGGCGAAATCCGATTTATCGGTCAATGGGTCGCCAATCGCAAGATAGATATATTGCACAACATTACAGATAAGTCAGATTTCAAGACAACACGTCAGAAATACCTGAAATTTCAGAATCAATACAGAAAAAATCCGGCTAATGTCATGGCAGGTGTAGTAGAAGTGCAAGGTGGATTGCAGAACACTCATTCACTACCTTATAATCCTATAGAAAAGAAATGAAAAAACTGATCATATTATACTTGGGTCTATCATCCATTCTGTGTCAGGTAATAAAGGCTCAAAGAATTATCTTGTTGCCAGAGGTCGAACATGTCGCGCCTGCTGTCATTGCAAACAATGATACGCTGACTTATAACGTCTCTGTAATCTCGTCATCAACAGATAAATCGCTTGAAGATCTTCTGCGTAAACTACCTGGTATTGAGATTACAGGTTCGGGTAGGATTACCTACGAAGGGAAACCGATCAGTCATTTCTATATCGAAGGAATGGATCTGCTGGGGCAAGGCTATTCTCTTGCGACACAGAACATCAGACCAGAAGATCTTCAAGTCATTCAAGTCCTTGAACATCATCAGCCGATTCGTATTATGAAGGGATATGCTTCGTCTGATCGAGCCGCTATCAACGTGCGTTTGAAGAAATCCCGCCTATCAAAGCCTATCGGTTATACACAAGCTGCTGTCGGTGAAGAGTCCGCATTTGCAGGGAATATCGGTGCGCATCTGATGGATATAGAAAAGAAGAGGCAACAGCTGTTGCATGTGTCAAGTGCTTACCAAAGCCCTATGAATAAGCAGGAGACAAATATGGATACAGGAAATGCTAATGATCTGAAGAATAGTCTCAACGATGATATTTTCACAACTTCACTTTTCCGCCAGCCAGAGATTGAAGATAAACGATACATCGCTGACAAAAATGCTAATGCAGGGTATAACATAATAGTCAAGCATTCTGATGATCTTATCTATAAGGTCAATGCTTCCTATCAGGCTTCTCGCAACGCATATAGCCAGGAAGCTATAAGTAATCTGTCGGTCAATAATGGATTGTTGCAGCGCGATGAGTATAATACTTCTGTCTACCACCGTCAGCATGCGCGATTGAACCTTGAGGCAGAGAAGAATTCTACTGACTTCTATATGAAGCATATCAGCTTGTTTCATTTTGATCGTTCTGACAACGACTATTCGCTCAGTCGTCAGCAGCAGACCTCTTCGGTCAGCGAGCAGATTGCCATGCCTCGTTTCGATTACCAGAATGCTACGGAGATGATCTTCCCATTTGGAGAGAACCGAATGATGGCACATCTGTCAATGACATATACTAACCGTCCGAATGATTGGATGAACTTTACTACGATGAATGATACCATGGCTTCTATGGTCGGATATCAGGAGTTCTGCGGAAATTCACTTGCAATTCAAGCAAATACCGCCTACCAGTTTGCGTTCGACGCGTATCGTCACATCGGTATTGAGCTACAGGCAGACTATCTGCACGAGTCAATCAAAAGTGATTATCTTGCCAATCAGTTACCATTGTACGCTAATCATTTGAATGCTAACATCGGAACCGTCACGGCCAAACCTTATTTTAAGGGTGAATGGGGTATGACCCTATTGAAAGTCGATATTCCTTTTGAATGGAAACTAGCAGAGTTTTCCAAAATGTCTGGAGAAAAGTATAGATACAATCTGCCCAACATCTATGGAAATATAAATTTGACGGAACGCTTCTCGCGTACCTTCAGCATCAATCTGTCGGTCAAGAAAAACCGCACGTTTGGATCTTCTTTCGACTTTGTAAGTTCTCCTATTCAGACATCCTATATTCGTTCTACATGTTTTGGTTCAGACAAATGGAACATCAAGAAAAATTTGCAGACGATTCTTTCTTTTGTCTATAGAAATGCTATGGAGGGTAAAAATGCTATTCTTTCAACTACTTACAGACAGACAAGAAACACGGTAATGAGAGATGTCTCTATTGGTAATACCGAAGATAAGAGCAACATGATTAACCACAATAATACTCAGCACTTTTACGATGCAAATCTATCGGCATCAAAAAACTATTATGATAGGAAAATGGTTCTTTCGACCAATGCTTCATTTGGAATGATGCAAAGCTCCTATCTGCGTTCGGGAATACAATACGATGTCTCAACAATAATGCAACACTATATGACTAGTATCAGCAAAGCGTTGTTTAGCGATAAATTGTCAGTTCAGGCCTCTGCCCAGTATGCTGTATCTAATGCATCATTCAAAAGAACTGACAACAAAGGAACAACGATTGCCAACCGCACAGAACGATGGTCATCAAGACTGAGGATAACCGCCTCTCCATTCAAAGGTTGGTCAGTTTATTCTAACTTTGATGCCCAATGGTCTCATACACATCAATGGCTTTTCGACAAGTATTTAGATGGTGGCATTAGCTGGAAAAACAAGAATCATGAAGTATCTCTCGTTCTTTCTAATCTTCTTAATCAGAAGAAATGGAGATCAGAAGAAGTGCTTGACATTGACCAGTATATCTATACCTACGATCTTAATCCTTTAGGAATCATGATGGGATATAAATATATGTTCTAAAGTCATCTTTATTTATATCTGTACTTTTCGGGTGCAATGACAATTCGGAGATAAAAACAAAAAATACTATGAAAAAAGCAGTTTGCAATACACACGGCAAGAGTATGTGTTATTTCAGCATTTTCTGCCGACATTTCCCTGATTTCTACCGACATTTCCATCCTCCACATTCTATTTATAAATACTGCTATAATTTGATGCGGTAACCGATACTCAAGGCATGGGTCTTCGTGCTGTTGTGCATGTCTTGATAGATGTAGCCGAGATCAAGAGATTGGTGAGTGTTGAGCTTGATGGTGGTGCCAAGGGTGAAGCGGATGCGCTCCAGTTTGCGGGTCTGTCTGACTTCGAATTTGGTATAGGGGGTGAAGCGGGAGTTATTGATCGGGTACTCTAAGGTGAGTCTGTGGCGTACCAGGTAATAGCTTCTGCCATTGATTGTTACTCCATCTTTTTCGGTTTCTGGGAACCAGTTGTATGTCAGCGACTCATTGAGCGATGCACGTACGTTGCCCATTTTCCAAGATGGGATCAATGAGATGTAGGGGCGCCAGTCGGTGCGCCATACAGAACCGCGCTCTGCAGTGGCTCGTGCATGCACTTTGATATAGTCGAAGCCGATGGTGCCAGAGAGCCATGTGCTGAATTTATAGCGTGCATTTGCATCTACATACCACAGATAGAGGCGCGTGTTATCATCGCCTGTGCGAAGTTCTGTCTGTGCTGATGCTGTCCATCGCTCGTTGATGGGTTTGGAGACGGAAATATAGTTCCACGAGGCTGTTTCTCGCCTTTCAGCTTGCGACTGAGAGGCGAGAGCTGCTATCAGGAGAAATATCAGCAAAAGTCTCTTTCCCATATAGTTATTGCATCAGGGTCTTGGCATTAGCTAGCGCTTCTTTGGTGATATTACTACCACTCAGCATGCGAGCCACCTCCTGCAGACGCTCGTCGGCTGAGAGGGGAGTGATGTGTGTGGTGGTAGTATCGTCGTCATCGGCTTTGTAGACCTTGAAGTGCTGATCGCCTTTGCCTGCCACCTGAGGGAGGTGAGTGATGGTGATGACCTGGAGGTGAGAGGAGAGCTCCTTCATGACCTGACCCATACGGTCGGCGATGTCACCGCTGACACCAGTGTCGATCTCGTCGAAGATGATGGTCGGGAGCGTGCGGGCCGAGGCCACTAAAGACTTGATGCTGAGCATGAGGCGTGAGATCTCACCGCCAGAGGCCACTTCGCCAGCGGGTTTGAGTGGCTGGTTCTTGTTGGCGCTGAACATGAAGGCGATCTGATCGACGCCAGAAGGGGAGAACTCTCCTTTGACACTGGAGAGTTCTGCTGCAAAGCGGACATTCGGCATACCGAGGTAGCTGACCTTCTCAACAAGCGTCTGCTGGAGTGACGCTGCGGCTTTCTGACGGGTGGCGGTGAGGGCGGCTGCGCACTTGTTGGTCTGCGCGGTAAGCTGCTTGTTCTGCGTTTCGAGTTCGGCAATCTCCTCGTCGCTGCCATCGATGTGCTGCATACGATCGAAGTACTCGTCACGAAGTCGGATCAGTTCTGGTACGCTGTCAACGCCATGCTTTTTAAATAAGGAGTAGAGCTGCGAGAGTCGCTCTTCGACCTGCTCGAATCGCTGAGGATCGAAGTTGACGTCCTCGGCTTTGCCTTCCACGTCGTCGGCAATATCCTTGAGATCGATGAAGTCTGACTCCAGACGCTCGGCGATTTCGGCAATCTCCGGATAGACACGTGTCAGGTCATGCGCCTTGTGACTCAGACTCTTGAGGGTCTGCACAAGGCTTTCCTCGCCATCCAGCCCATTGAAGATCTCATAGAGTCCGCTCTTGATATCCTCGGCATGGCTGAGGCGTTCCTGTTCGGCTTCAAGCTCTTCCTGCTCGTCTTCCTGCAGGTTGGCGTCATCGAGCTGCGAGAACTGATAGCGAATGTAGTCAGCCTCCTGCGCATTCTTGGCAGCCTCTTCGCGGAGCTGTTTGATGCGGCGGCGCAGGGTCATGAGTTCGTTATAGACGGTGCGATACTGACCGAGCTCGTACTGGTTATGTGCCAGCGCGTCAATGACTCCGAGCTGGAATGTGTCCTGACCTAACAACAGATTCTGATGCTGTGAGTGGATGTCGATCAAGGACTGACCGAGCTCCTTGAGCATCTGCAACTGCACGGGAATGTCGTTGACGAAAGCGCGGCTCTTGCCGGTGGCATAGATCTCACGGCGGATGATGGTACTCTCTGCATCGTACTCCAAGTCATTCTCCTTGAAATAGGCTTCCAAGCCGTACTGACTGATGTCGAAACTGGCCTCGATGACACACTTCGTGGCACCGATTCTCACCGACTTGGCATCGGCACGCTGACCTAAAATCAGTCCTAAGGCTCCCATAATGATGGACTTACCTGCACCGGTTTCGCCAGTGATAACCGTGAGACCATTGCCTGGATTGAACTCCAGGTGCTCGATAAGTGCGTAGTTTTCTATTGTGAGGGTGAGAAGCATAATTTTATAATTAGGAATTAGGAGTTAGGAGTGAGGAGTGAGGAATTGTTAGTGCTGCTATTCGAAATATTTTTAGGAGCAGGGTATCAATTCCTCACTCCTCATTCCTAATTCCTCATTTGTTCAAACTCCCAGCGATAGGTCGGGAAGAGGTCGGACAGCAGGTCGGCGATGCTCTTCTGCTCCTGGCGGGAAGTCTTGCTATAGATATTTTTCAGCTCGTCCTGCTTGGCGTTGACGAAGAGCGAGAGGAGAGGAGTCATCGGGTCGGAACTGCGGACGGTCTTGAGTGATGGCAAGGCGTCGGTGATCTGCTTGCGGCCTTTGTCTACGGCTTGCGCCATGGCGTCGAGGCCCTGACGATGGTAGATGTACCAGAGGGAGCGGTAGTCCTGCTGGCCTTGTTCGAGGAGCGCGCTGATCAAGGCGTGACGATTGGTCTTCGAGTCGAACGCCTTCCAGCCGCGGCCATCGGCATTCTGCATCTGGCTCACGATGTTCTCGCACTTGCGCAGATAAGACTCTCCTCCGTTGGGAGCGAAGGAGTCGAAGTCGAGGCCGAGGATGAGATAACTATAGTACGCCACGAGGGCAATCATCTCATTGTCAAGCGCGAACTCATTGTAGGTGAGGTTCTGTCCTTCCTGATAAGGGAGGGTCACCTCGTCGTCGCGCCAGTTGATGAGGATGGTCTGGTAGGAAGAGTTATAGACAGGTCGTCGCGCCTGGACGGTGATCGAGGCTTTATAGATGTCGGTCGATGCAATCTCATTGATTGTCAAGGCAAAAGTGCACTGGATACGCTCGTTGCGAGCGAACTGTGTGCCGGTCCATTGCTGACCGTTGATAAACTCCTCCAGTTCGGTGCGAAGCGTCTCGAAACGATTGCGGAACGAAGCTTCGATCTGCTGTGTATTGATGGTGACGGTGGCAGACAACTCCTGTGCACAGACCTTCTGCTGGCCTATGCTACCGAAGAGAAATGAGAATAGGGGCATCAGCCAAAGCCATGCCCCTACAATTATCCTATGTCTTTGAATGCCTGTCATCTGCGTTTATTTCGAAGTCAGCATGGAGAAGCGGATATTGGTCAGCACCGCCTTGGTAGAGCGTGCGAACTCTCCGTTCATCATCCAGGTGTAATAGGTCGGTTCGGTGGTGAGGACCTCGGTCACCGGACGACCCTTGTGCTTGCCGAAGTTGAAGCAAGGACGGTTCTTGTCATCGTAGACGAAGGTTCCCATCGGATCGACGTTGCGATTCATGCGAGTGTACTCCTGTAGCCAGGCCACATCGTTCTGGAGAGGATCCTTCTCGTCGGCCTGATACTTGTCGAGCTGTGCCTGGAGCACCTCATAGGTGGCACGGATATCTGCGTCGGCTGAGTGTGCATCCTCCAGATTCTTACCGCAATAGAACTTATAAGCTGCGATGAGCGTGCGAGGCTCCTTCTTATAAAAGATGTTCTGCACGTCGACAAACTTGCAGTTCGAGATATCGAAGTTGGCACCTGCACGGAGGAACTCCTCGATGAGCAATGGCACGTCGAAGCGATTAGAGTTATAGCCGGCAATGTCGCAACCACCGAACTCCTGCACGAGCTTGCTTGACATCTGCTTGAAGGTTGGCTTGTCGGCCACCATCTCGTCGGTGATGTGGTGGATGGCAGATGACTCCTCAGGGATGTGCATCTCCGGGTTGATGAGGTAGTTGCCGGTGATCTCCTCGCCATTTGGCATTACCTTGATGTAGGCGAGCTGCACGATGCGATCGTTCATCACGCTCGTGCCGGTGGTCTCCAGATCGAAGAAGATCAGGGGCTTTCTGAGATTCAGTTTCATATTGTTTAGAAATCAGTCAGCATCATTGGCATGATGAGCATCAGCAGATCCTCATTCTCATTGTTCTGTACTGGGGTCACGAGACCTGCGCGAGCTGCATCGCTGAGGAGCATGTCGATCTCCTGAGAACTCATGACGTTGAGAATCTCGATGAGGAAGTTAGCGCGGAAGCCGATGCTGAGGTTTGGACCTGTGTATGAGCATGGAACGGTCTCGGTACCAGAGGTTGAGAAGTCGACGTCCTGTGCAGAGATGGTCATGCTCTCTGGGTTGATGACGAACTTAACCTGGTTGGTAGCAGAGTTAGAGAAGACTGCGATACGACGGAGCACGCTGAGGAACGACTGACGGTCGATGGTCAGGCGGTTGGTGTTGTTCTTAGGGATGACAGCCTCGTAGCGTGGATAGCGGCCCTCGATCTGACGGCAGCTGAGCTGGAAGTTGCCAAGGTCGAAGCGTACGCTCTTGCTGTCGAAGCTGATGTCGCACTTCTCAGTATCCTTGCTGATGATACCCTTGAGGAGGGTAGCAGGCTTCTTAGGAAGGATGAAAGCGCCCTCGAAATCGGTAGTGACAGAGGTGTTGATGAGGCGGACGAGCTTCTTAGAATCGCTGGCAACGAATACGACGCGGTCGGTCTTGATATCGAAGTAGATACCGTTCATTACAGGACGGAGATCGTCCTCGGCGGTAGCGAAGAGCGTGCAGGTCACGCCATTGAGTAGACCCTGAGGATTCATCTCGAAGCGCTTGGCGTCGGCCTCCAGCTCCTTGAGTACAGGATAGGCTGCAGCGTCGCCTCCGATGAAGTTGTACTTGCCATTAGAGTAGCTGACAACGACCTCGTAGTTGCCATTGTCAACCTCGATGCGGAGCTGCTGCTGTGGCATCTCCTTGAGAGGGTCGATGATGGTCTTGGCAGGAACGACGAACTTGCCCTGACCCTCGCCATTCTGGATGTCGATGGTGGTGATGAGGGTAGAGTCACCGTCACTGGCGGTTACGGTCAGCACATTCTCACCAACCTCAAAGAGGAAGTTCTCGAGGATAGGCAAGGTGTTTTTGCTTGAAAGTACGCGGCTAATGGCGTTGAGGCGGCTCATGAGATCTGAGCTGAGTACTTCGAATTTCATACTTTATAAGGACATTTTAAAGAAATAGAATCAAAATAATTACGGGCAAATATAGGAACTTCTTGCGAAATTTCCAAAATATTTGCCCGAAAATATTCTATTTTTGTTGATAACTGAGCCGTAAGTTGATAACTTAGCGATTCTCAGCTCAGATGCGGCTCAAAATCTCCTTGAGGTAAGGATAGAAACGACCTACTGACTCGATGTTGAGACGCTCGTCTGGAGAGTGTACGCCCTCCATGGTAGGGCCGATGCTGACCATGTCCATATAAGGATACTTGGTGAGGAAGAGACCGGTCTCAAGACCTGCGTGGATAGCGGTGATCTCTGGTTCGCTCTTGAAGACGTCGCGATAAGCCTGCTGGCAGACCTTCATGATTGGAGACTCGATATTTGGCTTCCAACCTGGGTAGCTGCTGCGATGAACTACCTCAGCACCAGCCATCTTGAAGCAAGTCTCGACCTGAAGGCCAGCATCGAGCTTAGCGCTCTCAACGCTTGAACGCTGGCTGGTAGCAATCTGGATTGTATCGTCGCCTACCATCTTAACGCTGGCAAGGTTGGTCGAAGTCTCAACGAGGCCTGGCATTGAGCGGCTCATGCCGAGTACGCCGTGAGGAGTACCCTCTACAGCCATCAATACCTGCTTAGCAACAGCTGGCTCGATGATGGTGGCTGGGGTGTCGACGGTCTCGATATTCATCTTGAATCCCTTCTCGATGTCGCCTACTTCGCCCTCAATCACAGCAACATACTTGTTGAGGTCGGCTACGAGCTGATCCTTAGCACTCATTGGAAGACCGATCACAGCGTAAGCCTCACGGGCAATGGCGTTGCGGAGGTTGCCACCGTCGATCTTGGCAATGACGATCTCTGGCTGGCTGAGCAGGAAGCGGCAGAGCACCTTGTTGGCGTTGGCATGGCCGAGGTGGATATCGCCACCTGAGTGACCGCCGAGCAAACCGCTCACACCGACCTTGCAGTAGTAGAGATTCTTAGGAGCCTCTTCAGCCTTGTACTTCCAGGTTGCAAGGGTGTCAAGACCGCCTGCGCAACCGATGAAGATCTGATTCTCAGTCTCAGAGTCGAGGTTGATGAGGATCTTGCCAGTCATGAAACCCTCCTTTATATTATTAGCACCGGTCATGCCAGTCTCCTCGTCGTAGGTGCAGAGCACCTCCAGAGGTCCGTGCTCGAAGCTGTCGTCGGTCAATGCAGCGAGGCCCATGGCTACGCCGATACCGTTGTCTGCGCCGAGGGTAGTGCCATTGGCAGTAACCCAACCGTCAACGATCATGGTCTCGATAGGATCCTTCTCGAAGTCATGTGTGATATTTGAGTTCTTCTCGCAGACCATATCGATATGGCCCTGCATGACGATGGTCTCACGGTCCTCACGGCCTGGGGTTGCAGGCTTGCGGAGCAGGAGGTTACCAGTCTCATCAACGTGACACTCGATGTTGTTTTTCTTGGCGAAATCTACCAACCATGCACGGATCTGCTCTTCCTTCTTGCTTGGACGAGGCACTTTAGTGATGGCATCAAAGATCTCCCATACGATTTTTGGTTCAAGATTCTTGATTTCCATAGTTCTTTTTATTGATTTGAGTAATAATAATTGTTAAATTCTTTCAACTTATCTGCTAATTTCTTAAAAACCCTTTTCGCGTAGGCGCATTGAACGAGAAAATCATTATCTTTGCACCGCAATTTGCGCGACGTGGGAAGAAGCTGCATTGGCTTACAACGCTTTTGCGCTGCAAAGATACAAAAAATGTGGCAAACAATTCTAATTTCCGTTGGAATTTTGGTAATATCTTTTGTTTTTTTAGCAATTAAGATATTATTTGTGAAAAATGGTTCCTTTCCGAAGACGCATGTCAGCCAATCCAAGGCTATGCGCGACCGCGGAATCCATTGTGTTCAGTCGCAGGACTTTGAGGAGCGACACCGTAAGGGCCTCTATGACTGATGCAGCGTGCTCTTTATGAGTGCAAAAACAGAAATGAGAACTCTTCTCTCGCAACATTATGTAAATATTAAAATCTAAATATGAAGAAAATCTTTACTTTGGCTTCTGCACTTCTTTTGTCAGGAGCTCTGATGGGAGGTCTTACCTCTTGTGGAAACAATCAGAATGGTCAGGCAGCTCCTGCTGTCGGTGGCGACTCATGTGGCATGGCTATCGCTTACGTCAATGTTGACTCGCTTCTCACCAACTATGATTTTGCGAAAGACCTTAATGAAGCTCTTATCAAGAAGACCGAGGACGCTCGCGCAAACTTCAATTCTCAGGCTCAGTCTTTCGAGCGTGATTACAACGAGTTCCAGCGTAAACTCCAGACCAATGCATTCCTCAACGAGCAGCGCGCTCAGAGCGAGGCTACTCGTCTTGAGAACAAGAAGAATCAGCTCGATCAGCTCAATGCTAAGCTTCAGCAGGAGCTCGCTCAGGAGCAGCTCGATATGAATACTCGTCTCAACGATACTATTCAGAACTTCCTCAAGGAGTACAATGCTATTAAGAAGTATCAGTTCATCTTCAGCAACACCCTCAACGATAACATCCTCATCGCTCAGCCACAGTATGATATCACTGGCGAGGTGCTTCAGATGCTCAACGATCGCTACGCTAAGACGAAGTGATCATTGCGAGGCAATGAAAATATTAAATAATAAATGATAAATATTATTGGCTGCCCGTTGGGGTAGCCAATAATTTTTTTACACCTTATTATATTATATAGAATCCGCTGGTGGGTAATCTCGTATTGTCTCATTTTCACTGCGTGGTGCTGAAAAACTATAAAAACGAGTAAAAACTATAAAAACGTTTTTAGTGTTTTTATCCGTTTTTATAGTTTTTCAGCATCGCGCAGCGCAAAAAATAATATATCTAAATTCAGACTGACTACTTAATATGAGATATCACCACTCAGGTATTGCAGTATCCTGCGACCCGAATGGTGATATTTATAATTTAATATTTATTATTTGAGGGCGTGTCAAAAGTCCATGATTAGACTTTTGTACGTCCTCTTTTTATTTTCAAGCCACTATCTTTATTGAGAAGTATTCTTCAGGACTGAAATCTTTGATTTTGGTCAAATCTGGGCTTAAAACCGGCTTATAGCCTC
>JAZQQH010000021.1:0-1769 GCA_045628985.1 Bacteroidales bacterium
AAGTCGTAACAAGGTAGCCGTACCGGAAGGTGCGGCTGGAACACCTCCTTTCTGGAAAAACGGAAAGAGGTTTACGGCCGGAGCTAGACCGAGCGCGAGCGAAGGTCAAGGGCTCCAAGCTGGAACACCTCCTTTCTGGAAAGGTTCCGTTTTAACGAGTCTTACGGCGAGAGACTGGTTCGGAGCACAGCTCCTGTCTACTGTTCTGTATGCGAAAGTTCATGATATCCGGACACGCCGAATTGACAGTCCTATAGCTCAGTTGGTTAGAGCGCTACACTGATAATGTAGAGGTCCGCAGTTCAACTCTGCGTGGGACTACATGGGCCGGAAGGCCAATGTACCTTGGGTTTTGCCTAGGGTGATATTCGGGGGATTAGCTCAGCTGGCTAGAGCACCTGCTTTGCAAGCAGGGGGTCAACGGTTCGAATCCGTTATTCTCCACGAGAGGCTTATGCCTCGCACGACAAGTTCGATCATTGACATATTGTACAATCAAGAGTTAAGAGTAGAGCAAATGCTGAAAGTATATTCGCGTTGCCCCTCCAGTAATGGTAGGGGTGACACATACAGGAAGTAAGAAAGGGCACATGGTGGATGCCTAGGCTCTCGGAGGCGAAGAAGGACGTGACAAGCTGCGATAAGCCGCGGGTAGGCGCAAATGGCCATTGATCCGTGGATTTCCGAATGGGACAACCCGGCGGTCTGAATGACCGTCATCACGAATGTGAGGCCAACGCGGGGAACTGAAACATCTTAGTACCCGCAGGAAGAGAAAACAACAGTGATTCCCCTAGTAGTGGCGAGCGAACGGGGAAGAGCCCAAACCGTCCCTGTCAAGGCAGGGCCGGGGTTATAGGACCGCGTCGTACGGTCATGCAATGAAGTGGAACTGTCTGGAAAGTCAGTCCGTAGAGGGTGAGAGTCCCGTACACGCAAGTTGCATGATAGTTAGCGGTATCCTGAGTAGCGCGGGGCACGAGGAATCCTGCGTGAATTCGCCGGGACCATCCGGCAAGGCTAAATACTCCCGAGAGACCGATAGTGAACCAGTACCGTGAGGGAAAGGTGAAAAGCACTCCGCGAAGGAGAGTGAAATAGTCCCTGAAACCGTGTGCCTACAAGCGGTCGGAGCCCCCTTTTTGGGGTGACGGCGTGCCTTTTGCATAATGAACCTACGAGTTGGCGTATCCGGCGAGGTTAAGGGTCATGAGTCCCGCAACCGAAGCGAGAGCGAGTCTGAACAGGGCGCTCAGTCGGATGTGCCAGACGCGAAACCAAGTGATCTACCCTTGTCCAGGGTGAAGGCCGGGTAACACCGGTTGGAGGCCCGCACCAATAAGCGTTGAAAAGCTTCTGGATGAGCTGAGGGTAGGGGTGAAAGGCTAATCAAACTTGGAGATAGCTCGTACTCCCCGAAATGCATTTAGGTGCAGCCTGTGGACTACTGACGTGAGGTAGAGCGACTGATAAGATGCGTGGGCTTCGCCGCCTATCAAGTCTTGTCAAACTCCGAATGCACGTCAGGTCGATCCATGGAGTGAGGGCGCGGGTGCTAAGGTCCGTGCCCGAGAGGAGAAGAATCCTGACCACCAGCTAAGGCCCCGAATTGTATGCTGAGTTAGTATAACGAAGTTGGATTTCAGAGACAGCTAGGATGTTGGCTTGGAAGCAGCCATTCATTTAAAGAGTGCGTAACAGCTCACTAGTCGAGAGATCCGGCGTGGATAATAATCGGGTATAAGCATGCAGCCGAAGCTATGGAATCA
>JAZQQH010000022.1:0-66554 GCA_045628985.1 Bacteroidales bacterium
CCTTCACCGGGTACTCGTTGAAGGATGCCACGATCACGGGATCCTCCACCGGGTACCCGTTGAAGGATCACGTGATGAAAAAATCTCCAAAGTCACTTAACTTTGGACACTTTTTTGTCACGGCATCTCCTACACCGTACATTGTAGGAGATGCCGTGATGCAAAATCCCAACGTTACGTACACAACGTTGAAATTTTGCAGCAATTAATAGGATAATCGTACTTGCAGCCACAGGTCATTCTGCACATTTCCTTTTATTTCTTGGAGGCCTGAGCTGATCGTTTTCTTGTTTGCATAATTTGTTAGGGCATATTTTGCTTCTATTGTCCAGTTTGCGCCTATTTTCAGTTGACTGATGAGATTATATCTGAGACCTTGACCATAAAGCATAGGGAATCCGAATCCGTAGAGGATGTTTTTCTCATTAATATATATGCGGCTATCATAGTCATCTGTGTCAAAATAAGACGCTTGCGCTTCGATATTTATACCTGCTTTCTTACGGATCTTCGATTTATAGTTTATGGATTGTGCAATTGCGAAGCCTTGGGATAAAGATTTATTGTCGTTAATTCTTTTTCGCAGCTGTGTCTTTGCGCTTATATGAGTACTTGGATTGATGTTTATGATTGCGTCAATAGAATGGCGAAGGTTCTCATTTTTCGATTTCATTTTGTATCCTAAAGATGCATTCAGCCAAGAATGGTTGTAAATGGCACGTAATATGCCTTCGTAGCCATCTTCTGGTGTGACAGTGGTCTGGTATTGAGGCTGTCCGAAACTGAACCAGTCGGCCATTGCCTGTAATTGCCAATGTTTGGATAGCGAACCTGTAACGTTGAGAGTAAGTCCTTGTTCTCCTTGCATTTCGCTATTTTCTCCGATGCTCGAACCATGTAACTGACGATAATCGTTGCTATAATAATGATATAGGAGACTTGTCTGCCAATTGTCACTCCATAAAGTCTGCAAGGACGTGAGTGAGGCAAGGCCTGACTGGTCGTCTATGGCAAATTCTCCTTTCAGGACGTTCTTGAACGCGCTGAACTGATAGTCGGTAGAGAATTGTGTCAATGACTTGCCTCGGAAATAGTTGTGGTTGTGCGACATCTCCTTTCTTTGATAAGGATATTGGAACTGTGTATTAAGGACATGAAGTCCGATTTCGTACCAGGATGCTCTCCATCCCAGTCGTGTACCCATCACAAGTTGCCAAGCAGCGTGACGATGTGATTGCTCGGTCTTTGTGCGATGCATTCCATCGGTATAGAGGGTCGTGAGCGTCTGATCTTTGCTCAGATTGCCATCAATTTGCAGCATGGAAAAGTAGGGGAGGACATGGAACCTGCGGCCTATGCGGAGGTCCATGGCTGCTCCTTGCATGTAGTCAGCTTCGGCATTTGACGCAAAGGGTGTGATGCGATTGGTGCGCTGAGACATCTGCTGCGAGAAATATTGCTTGCCTAAAGAGAAACTCTGGTTCATGGTCAATCCATAACCTATGCGAAGTCGGTAATGACCTATGACGGCGTCTTCGAGGGTGAAAACGTTGGGTTTGTGCAGATCTGTGCGATTTGTGGAAGGTTGGTATCGGATAAAAGCGTGCCAGGAATCAAAGGCTGGAAACTGACTGCGCCAAGGTTCGCCAGGATCTTTTTCCATGTTGAAACCTACTTGCCATCTTTGGTCGTATTGAGCTCGATATCGGACGCTTTGTCGCCACGGATCGCCGAGATACGCCTTGTTGGCTTCCTGCCTCTCTGTCGTCTGCTCCTGATAACCTGCTCGGATGTTGAGACAACGATAGCTGCTTAGGAATAGTTGCTGCTTGAGACGATGATTGTGGGAGGGTAGCGTATCTGACCAGAGAGTGAGTTCCGCAAGTTCTTCCAACAATTCGTAATAGGCTTCTTCGCCAATTTCCTCAACGTCGACAACCTGTAGAAGCTGTTCCTGCCAGGGAGTTTCTTGACTAATTATGACATGTTTATCTGCTTTTTTCTGTCCAAAAAGGGGTGTGAATAGCAGAGAAATACATAAAAATATATAAAGTGTGGTGATTTTTTGCATGATTTGCTTTTTTTGAAGTATCTTTGCACTTTGAAACAATGCAAATTTATATGATGTCGGTCTTTTTACATATCCGTAGACTTAGCGTAGCGCTTATCGTGGTGCTACTGATGGCGTGTGGATTTGAGTCGACCGCACAGATTATTAAACATGAAGGAAAGGCCTATGATCCGCACACTTATGCAGCAGAGATCCATCTGATGTCGGGAGACACTATGGCCGTGATACAGTTGCGTAATATTTATTGCTTGAGTAAAAAGCGATTCACGAGTGCCAGTCATGAGAGGAGCTATTGGCGCATGGTCAATGATGTGAAGAAGACCTTGCCCATCGCTAAGGACGCAAGAAGGCTGTTGGCAGAATCACTTGCTGAAACTGAGAATCTGAATGAAAAGGAACAGAAAGAGTATTATAAAAATCTCGAGAAGAAACTGATGGCTCAGTACAAACCTCGTCTGAAGAAGTTGTCTTATCGACAGGGAAAATTACTCGTTAGATTGATAGACCGAGAGTGTGAACAACAGTCTTACACGCTGATTCGTGATTTTCTTGGCAAAAGAAGGGCTTTCTTCTGGAATATGTTTGGAAAGATGTTTGGCATCAGTCTGAAGGCTAAATGGGAACCTGACGGCAAGGACAAGGAACTGGAAGATATCTGTATCCAAGTGGAGCAGGGACTCGTATAGCGGGGACTGGGTGAAGAAATAGATTTAGGGGGCAGAAGACATGGAGAAGATGTTTTCTGCCCCTTTTTGTTATCCTTTGAATGAATCGATATAACGTTCGTGTTTCTCGGAGAAAATATCATCGATGGTGATGAGGATGCCGCTCTCTTCGACGTCTCCGAACTCGTCGTTGATAGCGGTGCCGAACATTTTCATGGTCGGACTCAAAAGCATATATGCATTGACCAAAGGTGGAATGTTATAGCCGAGCTGACGAACCTGTCCGTTGAGCACTTTATAGTCCTCCTGGAAGGTTTCGTGGCAGAAGAGTTCCTGCATGGCCACATTATCGGTATGCGTCTCGAGGGGCTGGAATGGAGTGATCAGCTGGTCGGGATCAGGGAACCATTTCTTCAGGAAATAGAGGATCATGTTGCGACCATGCTGTGGGTAAGTCGGATACATGGTGAACTTGCCATAGTAGTACTTGGCACCTTTGAGTGTGACGGCCAAGGCGCCAAGGCCATCCCAGAGGTTATCGAGCGTGAAAAGACTACGAGCGCCTGCACGGCTTGACTGGCGGTCGACGACAACGAAAGAGCGTCCCAGCTCGATCATGTTTGGCAGATATTCCTTGCAGAACTTCTCACTGTAATGGAACATGTGACTGGTGGCGAGCTTGGGTTGACCTTCAGCATCGAACGCAATGTCAGGACCATAGATATATCGATAGCCTCCCAGGATCTCCTCTGATTGAGGCTCCCAGACAATGAGCTGTATGTAAGGGTTGTCGAGGACGTCGAATGCATCGATATCGCAATCGAGACCGGTGCCACCGCCAGCTTCGCGGAAAGCAATTTCGCGGAGTCGACCTACCTCACGCATGAGGTTCGGACACTGATTGCCGTTGAAAATATAAAGGTCAGTGCCGCCTTTGCGAGAATGACGCAAGAGGGTGGCCTTCTCGGCCAGTTCCTGCTTCAGGAGCTCGCGACTGATGGGGGAAATAATTTCCTGTATCATTGGTATATGTATCTTCTTCTCATTGATTGAGCGCATAACTCTGTTCGCGGAGCCACTGGGCCCACTCGGTAGGAGTCTTGCTCTTGTCGGTAAACGTCTGCCAAGGGATCGGAGTTCCGATAGTGATGGTAAACGTCTTGTTCTTAGCGGTCTTCATCATCTGCCAAGGGAGCAGGATCAGACCTATGTTGAATTTCATTCCAAGCTTTCTGCGGAGCCACTCCAAGCCATAGAAAGTGGTGGAGTTACGACCTTTGAAGTGCATAGGAATGATATCACGCTGGCTCTCAATGGCCTGAGTGATAACGGATTTCTTCCATTCTACGTCCTGGATCTTGCCGTCGATGAACCGGCTGCAGAAGCCGGCAGGGAAGGATAGCAGCTGCATCTCTGGGTCATTGTATGCCTGGTCGATGGCTTCCATGTCCTGACGCTTTTGTCGGCCTAAAGTATTGACTGGCAGGAAGACAGGCTGGAGGCCGACGATATACATGAGCATGTCGTTGACAATGACCTTGAACTTAGGGTAGCGACGACCTAACACATTGATGTATGAAATGCCATCGAAAGCTCCTAATGGATGGTTGCTGACAAAGACGTAGCGACCTGAGTCTGGCAGGTTCTCCATGCCACGGAGCTCGTATTTGACATTCAAACGCTCGCACATTCCTTGCGCAAAGTCCACGCCTTCCTTGTCTTTCAAAGCGATGATTGTCTCGTTCATCTCCTTCTGGCAGATCAGCCAAGCGGCAAACTTGAAGACCCACTTCGGGACTTTGGGATAGTACTGTGGGACTTTTGCCTTTACTACCGCTTCTATATCCAGTGTCTTAGCTTCGTACATACTAAGCGAGATCCTTTAATTAATATACTTTCTTACCTTTTACCCAGGTACCCATGATGCGGTGACTGAACGTCTGGCCTTCGAAAGGACTCCATCCGCACTTGGAGAGAATATTCTCCTTGCTGACGGTGGTCGTCTGCTGATCTGAAACAAGGACAAGATCGGCAAAGTTGCCTTCTGCAATTGCACCAAAGCCCTGGAGGTTGAAGCGCTTGGCAGGATTGGTCGACATGAGTTGAGCGACGCGAGTGATAGGAAGGTAGCCTTGCTTTGACAATTCGAGCATGGCAAGGAGGCTGTACTGAATGCTTGGCATACCGCTAGCAGCGCGGAGAGAGCCGCCTTGCTTGTCGCTCAAAAGGTGTGGAGCATGGTCGGTGGCAATCGTATCAATCTGATCCTTAAGGGTATGTCGGAGCGCGTCACGATCCTGAATACGCTTGATGGCAGGATTGCACTTGATGCGAGTACCTAAGCGACTATAGTCTTCTTGAGAGAACCAGAGATGTGCTACACAGACTTCGGCAGAGATATTCTTGCTGTTGGTTGTTGAGATAAACTGAAGCTCTTCGGAGGTAGTGAGGTGGCAGACATGCAACTGTGCACCAGTTTCCTTGGCCAGATTCACGGCCATGCGAGTGGTTTCCATGCAAGCTTCGACATCGCGGATCTTAGGATGATAGCTGATTGGAAGGTCATTCAGATCCGGATTGCCAGTCAGGGCTTTCTCTACTTGCAGATACTTCTCACGGTTGCGACGGATGATATCTTCGCTCTCGCTGTGGATACCAATGACACGCTGTGTGTTGGCAAAAAGCTGACGCAGCTTGGTCGCATCGTTCATGAGCATGCCGCCCGTTGAACTGCCAAGAAAAACTTTGAAACCACAAATGTCTTGAGAATGAGGAGAATCTGGCTGACCGTAGTCCTGAAGTGCTTGCTCGATATTGTCGGAGGTAATACCGTACCAGATGCCATAGTTCACCATACATTTCTCTTTGAAAAGGCGATGCTTCTCGGCCAACGCCTCAGGAGTGGTGGTGGTAGGATTGACATTAGGCATGTCGAGGACATAGGTCACGCCACCTGCTGCTGCTGCACGGCTCTCGCTGGCAATATCAGCTTTCTGTGTCAGGCCTGGCTCGCGGAAATGGACATGCGCATCAATAGCGCCAGGGAGTAAAAGTGCTCCTTGGCCATCGACAACCTCGTCTGCATGAATGCTGTTCAGCTGGCTCTTGTCGGTGATGATCTGGAGAATCTTGCCACCTTGCTCGAATAGGACAGCGCCTTCGATGACCGCATCCGGTCGGCAGATGCGGACGTTGTGGATCAAAGTTTTGGATACGTGCGAGTCCATGAACTTGTCTTGAGTTTAATAACACCGAATACGGCTTCGCTGAAAATGCCACCACTCATCTTGCTGGTACCAAGCACGCGGTTGGTGAAGATAATAGGAACTTCGGCAATCTTCGCACCCATCATCATTGCTGTGAACTTCATCTCTATCTGGAAAGCATAGCCCTTGAAGCGAATCTTGTCGAGTTCCATCTTCTCGAGGAGGCGTCGCTTGTAGCAGACAAAGCCTGCAGTAGAGTCATGTACTTGCATACCCGTAATTAATCGGACATAGACAGAAGCGTAGTAGGACATCAGGACACGACCGATAGGCCAGTTGACAACGTTGACACCAGATACGTAGCGTGAACCGATGGCCAGGTCTGCACCTTCACGGCAGGCGGCAAGGAGTCTTAGGAGGTCGTTAGGATTGTGGCTGAAGTCTGCATCCATCTCGAATGTATAGTCATACTCATGCTCAAGGCTCCATTTGAATCCGGCAATATAAGCTGTACCTAATCCTAGTTTGCC
The DNA here is from genome assembly GCA_045628985.1 of Bacteroidales bacterium. Lineage (GTDB taxonomy): Bacteria > Bacteroidota > Bacteroidia > Bacteroidales > UBA3663 > Liminaster. The sequence continues at coordinate 6,473 of JAZQQH010000022.1, forward strand.
TTTACGCTCTAAGAGATGCAGCTCTTCAGGGTATTCGCTTTGTAGGGTCTTGACAATCTGAGCGGTTCCATCTGGCGATCCGTCATCGATCACCAGAATATGGAAAGGCTCGCTCAATCCGAAGACGTAGCGAATGATATTTTCTATGTTTTCCTTCTCGTTGTAAGTGGGGATAATAACCAGACAACGATCAGAGTTTTCGATATTCATATTGTCTAAATTTTGCGCAAAGATAGTTATTTTTTAGGGAAAAAGGTGCATTTATGGCATTATTTTTCACGATTTCACTATTTTCTTCGCACAATCTAAGGTTTTTCGAAAAAAAGTGTGTACTTTTGTGCTCATTATATATATTATTTGAGGTCGTTTTTTAACGGAGATGAAAAAGATTCTACTATTTTTGCTTCAGATATTTATCGCATCATCATTGACTGTTGCATTGGCAATAACTAAGAAGGATGCTCAGACTTTGGTCGAGAACCATCAGTATGAGGAGGCCATCGATGCACTTAAAACATTGATGAAGCAATCAGCTTATGCAAAGGATGGAGATTGCAATAAGCTGCTTGGTCAGTCGTTGTGTCTTACAGGTCGGTATAAAGAGGCTTTGCCTCACTTACAATCGGCTATTCGTCTGAACCGTCGCTCTGGGGCTCAATGGTATCTGGCGATTACTCTTCAGCATCTGTATGATTTCGAGGGCGCACTGGAGGCTATCGAGAATTATCGTCCGGTATTGAAGTCGGATATGTGGCTGGAAAAAGCAGATAGCCTTGAGGCTGAATGCCAGCAGGGTTTGCGCGCTATGAATCATATTGAGGATGTCGAGATTATTGATAGTCTTTTCGTCTATAAACCCTCTTTCTTCAGCTATTATAAGTTAGGTCCGGAATCTGGTCGAATTATGAATGATGAGCAGAATGATCTCTTCTTTGAGAATCAGGCTGCAGATTATCGAATCTATGCTTCTGATGGATCTTTTCTTGAGAGTTATAAGATACAGGACGTGTGGGAGGAGCCACATACTTTAAAAGGTGTAGGGTCGGATGAATTCAGGATGATTACTCCATTCATGCGGACAGACGGAGAGACACTCTATTTTGCTTGTGATAGTACTCCTGGCATCGGTGGACTTGATATTTATAAGACGCGCTTTAATTCAGAAGAGGGAGAATTCTATCAGGCAGAGCGACTCGGAATGCCATTCAATTCTCCGTTTGATGATTATTTGATGGCTATCGATGAGACACATCAGGTAGGCTGGTGGGCCACAGATAGAGGAGATGATCCGGAACATGTCTTGATTTATATATTTATGATGAATGACAATCCGGATTATCTCGATGACGCTGATGTGTCCCGAGCTCGCATAGATAGAATTGCTGATTCCTGGAAGCAGGATGAAGGATATGAAGATCTGATGTCTTCGATTATGTCTTCTGACAAACGAAAGAAAGAGGATGATGGTGTTAGAATTGTGATTTCAGATCAGAAGGTTTATACATCTCCAGATCAGTTTAAGAATCCAGAGGCCAAGAAATGGTATGAGCAGAATCTGCAGACACTAAAATTGATTTCGGAGAACGAAGAGACATTGCGAAATCTACGAAAGGAATATGCAGCATCATCGAAATCTATGAAGGCTCAGCTTGCTTCGCAGATTCATCAAAAAGAAGCTGAGTTATATTCGTTCTACCGACAGATTCGGTTGGTCGAAAAGAAGTATCGTAGTCTGGAGGCTGAATAAAGTGTTGAAAAGTTGAGTTATCAACAATCTTTTATGGTCGAAAAAATGCGATTAAGAGCGCTCGTTTTGGCTGAGATGGTAGATTTGTGTGCCATATTTTGAGAATTTTTGGCATTATTTGTTAAAAATTATTAAATGGGAATTAAACTTTGCTCATAATAAAAAAAAAGACCGTATATTTGCACCCAAAATAGGTGGAATTGTGTACCTATGCGCATGGGTTAACTGTTCGTAATAGCGTATACATTATTAAATAGTAACAAAAATTCTAAACAATATTATTAATTCATTATGAAAAGAAAGTTTTATTTACTCGCTCTCGTCTGCGCAGTCGCAGGCACGAGTGTGATTTCGTCTTGTAAGGATACCGATGAGGATCTCTACAATGATCTCAAGAATCAGCTTGCTACAACAAGTCAGGACTATCAGAAGCTTTATGATGAGATTCAGAAGCTCAAGTCTGGTATCCTCAATGGCAAGGATGGCGTAGACGGCAAGGACGGCGTAAACGGCAAGGATGGCAAGAACGCAGTTGAGGTATGGTTGGATGAAAATCCTGGCAAGACCGAGGCTGATTTCTGGGAGTCTTTGAAGGGTAAGGACGGCAAGGACGGTGCTACCATCGATGATCTCTTGGAGGCAATGAAGATCTATGAGACCAAGGATGAGCATGCTGCTGATAGCAATAAGATCTGGGAAGCAATTAAGAAGCTTCAGGAGGATTTGAAGAAGCTTAACTCTGTAAGCGGTGTTGTTATTCAGAATGTTTACAACCCTGCATTTGGTTATGTTGCTCTTCCATTTGGTATTCAGTCTAACATCCTTACTGCATATTATAGCGATGTAGAGGAGTCTAAGTATTTCCCTGGCGTTGCTCCAGCAGTTGAGAATGGTTTGACTCTTGCAGAATTGCAGGCTCTTGGCTATATTAAGGATGCTTCAGATGTAACTGATGCTGAGTTGAAGGCTATGACCTATGATTTGACTGAGCGTGAGATCAAGCTTGGTAAGGTTTATATGACTGTTAACCCAACATCACTTAATCTCGCTGGTAAGGTTACTCCAACTCTTGTTACTACTTCTGGTAAGGAGACTGGTATTTCATTCTCTGCTCTTGAGGCTTGTGATGAGGATCTCTACTTCGCTTATACTCGTGCAGCTAATGGTTTCTATGTAGCTGATGCTAAGGTTAGCGATCGTGGCGCTGTTGAGGAGATTCATCTTAATCTCGAGGAGCGTGCAAAGGAAATCAAGGAGGCTCTTCAGGGTTCTACTACCAATGCTGGTAAGATTATCCAGGTTACCTATGAGCTCTTGAATAAGATCTGCAAGCGTAAGGCTATTCAGGTTACCTATGATGGTAAGACTGTAACCTCTGAGGCTGCTCTTGCTGCTGCTCTTGTTAAGCCATTGAACTTTGAGATTCTTCAGAAGGTTTGTGATTCAGACTATATGACCAAGTTGAAGGACATTACTGCTCCTACTACTGGTAAGAAGCCTGTTGATGCTGTCCTTTCAGAGGCTCAGAAGGCTCTCGATAACCTTTATGCTGCATCTCTCCCTGCAATCGTTGTTGAGGATGCTGAGGGTGCTTCTCTTATGAGTGTTAGCTCTTCTTCTCCAAGCGCTGTTGCTAACGAGTTGAAGCTTCATGCAGTTTCTTACTGCGCAGAGACTCTTGTTCCTTATGTTTACAAGCATGTTGCTGTAGTTAAGGTAGAGGGTTTGAGCGTTGCTGAGAATGCTAAGGCAATGACTGATGCTAACAATACAATCCACATGAATTGTACCGTTAATCACAACGATTACAAGGATTTCGTTATTGATCTCGCTGGTCTTAAGAAGGGCGCTACTTATACTATCGTTTATTCAGCAATGGACTTTGACGGTAATGTAAAGGCTCAGCGTTTCTACTTCACTGTTAAGTAATTTTAGAATAGCTTAAATTCGTACAAAAATGAATATTAAGAAAGTTTTATTCTCAACCCTTCTTGCTGCTGGTTGCTTCGTTGCAACTGCGCAGCAGGAAGTGAAGACAGAAAATGTCTTCAAGCCTCACTGGTATCTTCAGGGCCAGGTAGGCTTCCAGCACACCTTGGGTGAGATCGATTGGAGTGATTTGAATTCATTCAATGCTCAGGTTGGCCTTGGCTACCAGTTCTCTAAGCTTTGGGGTGCTCGCCTTTCAGTCAACGGTTTCCAGAGCAAGGCTGGTGCTAACATGTCTGAGCTCGATGTAGTTGTTCCTAATTATCAGAAGGGTAAGGATTACAAGTGGAGTTGGAACTATCTTGCTCCATCTTTGGATTTGACATTCAATTTGACTCATGCACTTCTTGGCTATAATCCAACTCGTGTAGTTGATTTCAATATCTATGGTGGTATTGGTGCTAACTTCGCATGGGGTAATGACGATGCTGTAGCTGCTGCTGCTGATTACAAGAATGGTCGTACTTTCACTTGGGATGCTTGGGATGGCAATACTTCTTCATTCGTGCTTCGTTGGGGTGCAAATGTTGATTTCCGCCTTACTGACAATGTAAGCCTTGGTCTTGAGGCTAGCTGGAATACTACTGCTGATAAGTACAACAGCAAGTTGACTAACAACAACGACTGGTATTTCAATACTCTCGCTGGTATCAAGTATAACTTCGGTAAGACTTATGAGGTTCGTACTACTATCCTTGAGTCTCCATGTCCTCCAGCAGAAGTACAGTATGTACACGATACTACTTATGTAAATGTTGAGGTTCCTGTTGTAACTCGTGAGCCACTTCGTCGCGATATCTTCTTCGTAATCCGTGGTTCTAAGATCTCTAAGGCAGAGATGCCAAAGGTTGAGGATGTTGTTGCTTACCTTAACAAGTATCCAGAGGCAAAGGTTCAGGTAACTGGTTATGCTGATAAGAATACTGGTAATCCTAAGATCAACGTAGGTTACGCTCAGAAGCGTGCTGATAAGGTTGTTGAGACTCTCGTAAATACTTACGGTATTTCACGTGATCGTATCATTTCTGATTCTAAGGGTGACACTGTTCAGCCATATGAGAAGAATGAACTCAACCGCGTTGCAATCTGTATTGCTGAGTAATTGAATTCTTTTTATATATTGGTCTTTCCTGTCCTGAATAAGGATAGGAATGACCTTTTTTATTTGTTCTATGAAGAAGTACTTTACCCTTTTATCTTTTGTTCTTTCTTCGTCTTTTGCTTTTGCTCAAGTAGCTGATGGATTTTATCGAGTAAAAAATGCAGATACTCAACGTTATATCTATGTCGTAGATAATAAAGGTGAAGCAAATCAAAATAAAATTGATGTAGATGCAACTTACCTAAAAAAAGGGTTAGATGCAGCTATTTGCGATCCTGCTTCTATTATCTATGTAGAGAAACATGGGTCGAGCTATGATTTCCTTAGTCAGGGTACGGGTGTTCATGCTATCATCAATCATTATTTGCAGATAACTGCAAGAAGTGGTCACTATAGTGTAGGTGCATCTATTAGTGGTGTCTCTGCTTATTTATCTGATACAAATAAGGATTCTAGCGATAAATATGGTCATATTTCAACAGATTCTAAAGGTTATCGTCTTTGGGATCCAATTGAAGTAAATTCTGATTCTGAGAATTATTTTGGAGTAAAGCCTGATATTAATAGCGATGGAAAGTATTATAAGTCATTCTTTGCTTCGTTTGGTTTTAGTCCTGTATCTGAAAACACGAAGGTTTATTATGTCAGTAAAATGACAGACGAAGCTGTTCTACTTTCTGAGATTTCAGATAAGGTTGATGCAAGTACTCCTGTTATTATTTCTTGTACTTCGGATAATCCATCAGATAATAGACTTGATCTTTATAAGAAAGGAACAGCAGTTTCTGGCAATCTTTTGAAAGGTAATTATTTTGACACAGATTCTAAATCTTTAGCTACTTTTGGTCATTATGATTATCGTCATCAGAATCAGACTAAGGTTCAGCCAAATATGCGTGTCCTTTCTGTAAATGCGTCTGGAAAATTGGTTTTTGCCAAATGTACATTAACTAATCTTCCTTCTAATTGCGCTTATCTTGTGTCTGAAACAGCTAAATCAGAACTTGCTGTATGTTTTACAAAAGAAGAATTTGTGGCATATGATCCTAGTTCTTTAAGCTCAATAGAAAGTGACTCCGATAATACTGAAGTGTACAATCTTTTGGGTAAAAGTGTAGTTAACAATGGTAAGTTGCCTGCTGGTATCTATATTATAGGCGGAAAGAAGATGATTATCCGTTAATTTACAAAGATGATTAAGCGTAAACTAATTTTGATTATATCCTTCTGCGCTATTTCCTCATGTGTTTTGGCGCAGAAGGCTATTTCATATACTGATCCTAGTGCAGCTCATAAGTCACATAGGGTTAAGACATCAGCTCGTAATAGTACAAAAGAGTTTTCACGTGACACGAATGTCGGTTTATGGACTTCGATGAAGGACAATAATGTTTTTTCACATCTTGACATTGCTGCCACAGTAGGAACCACTGGAATTGGTATTGATCTCTCCACACCATTAGGAGATTATCTGCAGTTACGAACAGGTTTTTCTTATATGCCACGATTTGAGATGAACAGCGGATTTCGTGTGCAAGTTGGTGATTCTCTTGATAAGAAGTGGGATCAGAATGGTAATCGACTTGAGACAAAGTTTGACCGTTTGTCTGGTTACTTGAAAAGTATAGTTGGATACGATGTCGACGATGAGGTTACAATGACGTGTAAACCTACTTACTATAATTTCAAGTTATTAGTAGACGCATTCCCATTTCGTGATAAGCGTTGGCATCTTACCGCAGGTTTCTTTGTTGGTCCGTCTGAGATTGCACGGGCTTATAATAGAACTGAGGAAATGCCATCCTTGCTGTCTGTAAGCATGTGGAATATGCTTTATGACAAAGCCAAAAACTGGGAACCTATCTATGATGACTACTTTATGCCAGAAATGTTGGAGAATAAGCTCCTGCAATATGGACGTATGGGATTCCATGCTGGAGACTATACACATGATGGCGTCGATTCGAAAGGTAATGCATATTCAAAGGGTGATCCTTATATGATGGTACCTGATGAAGCTTCTGGTATGGTCAAAGCTTACATCAAAGTAAATCGCTTCAAACCGTACGTAGGCTTTGGTTATGGTGGTGCTATCTCAAAAGATGGATTGACTCAGCTTTCTTTTGATGCAGGTGTAATGTTCTGGGGTGGTACGCCATCTATGATTACTCATGATGGAACTAATCTGACCAAAGATGTTGAGAATGTCAAGGGTAAGTTAGGTCGATATGTTGACGCTGCGAAGTTCTTTACAGTTTTTCCTATGCTTGAACTTCGTATTTCACGAAGAATTTTCTAATAAGAACATTTATAGACAAAACAACTGCGCATGAACGTTGCTATTTATGGAAACTCAAAGCCAGAAGTTACCGAGCAGATCAAACAAAAGATAACTTCGATGTCTGGCGTCACCCTCGTGGAAGGTGGCGCTGATGTCGATATGGCTTTGAGCATAGGTGGCGATGGTACGTTCCTGCGCACAGCCGCATCTGTCGGCAAGAGCGGTGTCCCAATTTTGGGTATCAATGCTGGTCACCTTGGATTCCTGGCCGATGTGCCACTAGAAGAAATCGACGATGCTCTTACTTCTATTCTTATAAAGAAAGAGTATGCTGTTGAGAGTAGGTCTTTACTCCGTCTTGATATTCCTAACTGCCAGCAGCCCTATCAGCAATATGCGCTGAATGAGGTCGCCGTCTTGAAGCGAGATCAGTCGAGCATGGTTTCCGTGTCTGTTTTTGTTGATGGCTGTTTCCTTAATCAATATGATGCAGACGGATTGGTTATTGCTACATCTACAGGTTCGACAGCTTATGCGATGAGTGCTGGTGGACCGATTCTGGAGCCTCAGTCAAATTGTTGGGTTATTGTTCCTATTGCACCACATACTTTGACAACCAGACCTTTGGTGATTCGCGATAGCAGTGAACTCGATATTGAGGTCGAGTCACGAAATAATATCTACCTCGTGGCAACGGATGGAAAACCTATTCATCTGACAACACAGTCGAAACTGCACTTAAGCAAGGCTGACTACCAGATTGGAGTCGTCCGTAGGCCTGACCATACCTTCTATGATACATTACGAACCAAATTGATGTGGGGCCGCGATGGAAGATACTTATAAGACAATCACCGCTACCAGTGAGGGCCTTTATAAGGAGAAGATGAGCAAGTTTTATAGCTTTGCTGTCCCTTGTCGCACTGCACAGGAGGCGCTCGATATTGTCAAGCTTTACCGCAATGAGTATTGCGATGCTCGTCATTGCTGCTGGGCCTATATGTTAGGTCCAGAACGAATGGAATATCGAAGCAATGATGATGGTGAACCTTCTGGAACGGCAGGAAAGCCTATTCTCGGTCAGATCAATAGCTTTGGCTTGACCAATCTTGTGGTGATCGTCATCCGTTATTTTGGAGGAATAAAGTTGGGGACTAGTGGCCTTATCGAGGCCTATCGCATAGCGGCACAAGAGGCCCTGAATGTCGCTCAGACGGAAGAGAAACTGATTGAAGACGAGTTGCAAGTGACCTTTGAGTACCCCTTGATGGGAGAAATCATGCGAATCGTCAAAGAAGAAGGAGCCACGGTCCTTGAGCAGGACTTCCAACTCAGTTGCCGCCTGCATCTCAGCCTTCGTAGAGGGCAGATGCCACACATGAGAGAGCGCTTTGAAAACCTCTATGGAGCAACAATTCTGAAAGAAGAATAGCCACACAAGGAAAGAAAGTCAGATACGATATGTTAGGATCGATAGTTAATGCAACAACCATCATCATTGGTGGCGCATTTGGCGCTTTGGTGCGTCAGAATGTCAAGGAGAAGTATCGCAAGACATTGTTCGATGCATTGGGTCTTGCCTGTCTCCCATTGGGAATCAACGCTACAGTCAGCAATATGTCCAAAAGCGAAGTTCCCGTGCTATTTATTGTCAGTCTTGCCATTGGTGCGGTCATTGGCTCCCGTCTTGATTTTGCTGGTCGATTGGAGCGTTATCAGCGTCGCAAAGAGCGACCAGATTATAATGAGCCAGAACTGCTTGAGGGTTTGACAACTGCTTGTCTTCTCTATTGTATCGGCACTTTTTCTATTGTAGGCCCCGTACTGAGTTGTCTGTCCCCATCGCAAGGATGGTCCATCAGCGAGCCAGCTAATACCTATCTATATACCAATGCGACCCTCGATCTTGTGACGTCGGCAGTCCTTTCTGCTGTCTATGGTTGGGGCATGCTGCTTGCTTCTCCTATTCTGTTCTGCTGGCAAGGTATGTTCTATGCTATCGCTTATTTCTTTGGCAATGCCATGCCCGAACCGATGCGCGTGGAATTGAGCATCGTAGGTGGAGTTTTGATCTTAAGTTCAGGTCTTAGCATCTTGGGTATCAAGGATTGTAAGACCATCAATCTTTTGCCAAGCCTTCTAGTACCAGTCCTGTTTTACCTCATCAAAGGGCTTTTCGAATAACGTTATTCCACAATTTCGCACTGGACGCTTCCGATACGCTTTAATCCAATAATCACTTTCAAAGGACGGTGATCAGGAGTTTGTGCGAGCCAGACTTTGAGAGGCGTACTCTCCTGTCCCTTAGTCGCAAAGGTAAGATAGACTAAGTATGCAGTAAAATGCTTCCCGTTGCGTAATTCAATATTCTCTACTCCCTTGTACTCCACGTTGATCCAGTCTTTCTTCAATCCACTGAAGCAGGCGTATTTCATCTTGGCATTTTTCTTCATGCTCGAAAAATCCATGCCTCGAACTACATAGAAGAGAGAAAGCATGTCGTATGCCGGCTCGTTGACGACGTGCAATGTGTCTTTGGTCGAAGCCTTTTCTTTGCCTTTCTGTAGCCAGCGATGAACTTTAACCTCTGATGACGCTACATTCTTTGGATCGAGTGTTGCTGCACTGTTCTTCCATTTGGGAGTGAAGATGTTATGCTCAATGCAATTGTATTTGCCTTCATGTGTCTTTTTGATGAATTCTGAAGGAACCATCTGATTGTTCATCCAGGTGTCGAGCGTATCTCTTACTTTCATGATATGCTCCACTACATTGAGCGACTGAGCCGCCAGCTGTCCATGCTTCAATTGTGTGCCATCCTGAAGCACTTCGTTATAATAGGTGAGGTTGCCCCTACCAGCTTTTGCCCAGATGAATCCTAAATGAAAATATACGTCATAGGAGAGATTTTCGGTCTTTTCCTGCTTGGCAGGTTTCGTGACGGCCAAAAGAGGTTCAGATTGAGCAAGAATACTTGCGACAATCAAAAAAAATAAGAATATTCTTTTCATCATTGTTTCATCATCTTTTTTCTATACTCTTCGTTCTTGCTCTTCTTTGCTTGCTTCTCCTTCGGTTTGTTCTTGATCAACACCTTTGGCTTCTGCACATCCAGAGAGCGAGCGCGAACGTCCCAATGCTGTTCGTGGCTCCAGTTCTGTCGGAGTTGTAGTAACTCGCTGAGGTAGAATACTTCTTCTGGCTGGATTCTATCGGCCACAGAACCGACGTCGAACTTATTATTCGCATTACGATCCTCAATCAAACGGGCATAGTACTTGCCTTCTGGTACGTTGACGAACTTGGCCTGGCCATCCTTGACAACAACTTGCTGCACTGGATCGTCTTTCTCTGAAAGCAACTGCACGAAGGCAGGTTCATTCACGTTGGTGACATGAATCAACAGATGTGCATACTCATCTGGTTTCTTCTCCTTGAAAGATAAACAAGTTGAATCAACAGGATTGCCATAGATATCATGCATAGAGGCAGAATCCGCAATAATCCTATAGTTTACACCAGGGGAGAAATGCGGTTTGGCAAGAACTGTATACTTTCGAAGGTTCAAACTGTCCTGTACTAACTGGAAATCCATAGCTTGCCATACGGAATCCTTTTGCTGCATGAGATGCAAGCCATCAAGATTCAGCGAATTGAGAGGTGCAGATGTTTCAATTTTAGGCTTTGCTCCGATATCAAGATCGCCTTTCATCGACAGCTCAACCATCATGAATGTAATCTTTGGTAGAGTGTCTTTAGGAGTTTCTTGCTCCGAGTCCTTATCTTTTTTGCGTTTTTTATCCTTCTTTTTTGCCTTAGAGTCGTCTTTGTCCTTCTTCTTGTCCGCTTTTTCATCGACCTTAGGTCTTGGATTCTCCAGGCGGATAGTATCGGTTCTCATAATATCCAAACCATCTTGAGTGAACAGATAGGACATCTCAAGAGCCAAAGTATCACGCTGATAGACCAATGAATCACGGATCCAGTAGGTCAAAGTGTCTTTGGTGAGGTTCGGCTCACAGATGAGCCAACGATCTTTGTCTATGGCAGCTTCTCCTCGCTCCTGATCATCGTCAAGAAGGGTGATGAAAGGCAACGAAGGCATCTTTGAAGCAAAGCGTACATTCAGTCGGATAGAATCTTTCCAGGTAATCTCGTCCAGGTAGAGTGTATTACGTCCTTCGTTGAACATACGAAGTTGTAAATCGTCTGGAAGATAGCGCCAACCGTCACGGATTACGATTGAGTCGTATGCGAGAGTATCCAGTAGCTCCTTGCCTCGCTTATCGGTGTTGGCAGCCTTCTCAACGGTGTGCAGGTTCAGTTTGCTCCAGATTGTATCATGGATCTTACAAGGCTCCATGGCTGGAACGATGAGGCTATCCAGAAATGCCACATCCTCAGTCGTGACATCATACATATAATTAGTGTTGCCATCCAGAAGACCATACATTTTGTAACGGCCAGGAGCAACACCACTGATGGTGAACTTACCATACGAGTCAGTCTTACCTGCTCGCTCAAATGGTCGGAGCATGAAGATAGAATCCGGATGCTGAACTATGACAGAGTCCTGCCAGGTCTTTGGTTCACCGTCGACAAATGAGCCGTTGTCATATACTTTATAAATACCGACATAGGCACCGGTGATAGGTTCCAGATCCGCTGCATTCAGCACCACACCGCTCACTTTCATTGTGTCGATATGGTCGCCTGTAGAGAAGGTCAGCGTAAGTCCTTCGAGTGGGTTTCCCTCGTTGTTGTCCTGCACAGCATCTCCCAGATCAATCGTATAAGTCGTGTTCGGAACAAGCGTATCCTGCAGTTCGATAGTGACAGTCTTCGCGTTGCTCATGATGGTCGGACTCTTGACCTGCGGAGGCGAAATAGTAAGCTTGTCATTGGCGTTATCGAGCTTGATATTCTCGTTAAAACGCAAAGTAATCTTCTTCTTGTTGACGCCTGTCGAAGCCTCTCCCGGATCACTTTTGACCAATACAGGAGGGGTTTCGTCGTACCATCCACCGCCAGGCGAACCGACGCTGGCACAGCCCATCATTCCTACCATCGATAGGATTGAAAGAGGAGCTAAAAGACCTTTGTTATGTCGAAAAAAGTGTCGAAACATGCTGCGAAGATACACAAAAAACATCATTATCATGCAAAAAACGCTCTGAAAAGTTTATTTTTCAACTTTTTTTTGCTGTATTTGAAGAATTTTCACTATCTTTGCGCCCGAAATACGCGAAAAATTAAACAAAATCAATAAATAACAACAATGCAAAACAAAGGATTCGTAACAGTGCTTGCATGGCTTCTCGCTATTGTCTGCGCCTTCTACATCTCTTTCTCTTTCGTGGTTCGTCACCAGGAGAATAAGGCTGCAGCTTACGAGGAGGCAACTGGCACTCCAGCCAAGTTCTACTTGGATTCCATCTCGACTGAGAATGTATGGTTCGGCTATACATTCAAGCAGGCTCAGGAGATGCAGATCGGCCTCGGTCTTGACCTGAAGGGCGGTATGAATGTTATTCTCGAGATTTCAGTTGCTGACGTACTCAAGTCTCTCGCTGCAGAGAATGCTCAGAATGCCACTTTCGTTGAGGCTCTGAACATGACTTCAAACTCTGGCGAGGTAGAGAGCGGTGACGCTTTCGTTGACGCTTTCGCAGCAAACTTCAAGAAGGTTGATGCTTCTGCTAAGCTCGCTGACGTATTCAGCACATACCAGCTTAAGGAGAAGATCACTAAGAACACCAGCGATTCAGAGGTTATCTCTATCATCAAGAAGGAGATGGACGACGCTCTCGCAAACTCTTTCAACGTACTCCGTAACCGTATCGACCGTTTCGGTGTCGTTGCTCCAAACATCCAGCGCCTCCAGCAGGCTGGCCGTATCTTGGTCGAGCTTCCTGGCGTTAAGGAGCCAGAGCGTGTAAAGAAGCTCCTCCAGGGTTCTGCAAACCTCGAGTTCTGGGAGACCTACCAGGCTGAGGAGATCGCAGGTGGTCTCCAGCAGATCCTCATCGCAGACGCTCAGAAGAACGTAGCTGCAGCTGCTCCAGCTGACACTACCGCTGCTGCTCCAGTTGCTGAGGGTGACTCACTCCTCGCAGAGGTTGCTGCTGCCAACACCGACTCACTTGCTATGGCTGAGGCAATGCAGAACAGCCTTGCTGCTCGTGTTCAGGTTATGGGCGGTCAGGGTCCTATCGTTGCTATTGCTCTCTCAAGCGATACTGCTGCAATCAACTCTCTTCTCGCAGTCAAGGCTAATAAGGATATGTTCCCACGCAAGCTTAAGCTCGCATGGAGCGTTAAGGCTGTTGACGAGAAGGGTCTCTATTATCAGCTCTACGCTTTGAAGGCTCATGACAACCTCGGTCACCCATCTCTTCCAGATGCAGCTAAGGGTGGCGACATCGTAACTGATGCAAGCGCTGAGTTCAAGCAGATCAACAATTCATACGCAGTTAACATGACCATGACCCCAGAGGCTGGTAAGTCTTGGTCAAAGATCACCAAGGAGAACATCGGTCGTTGCGTAGCTATCGTACTTGACGACGTTGTTTACTCTGCTCCACGTATCAATACTCAGATTGATGGTGGCCGTTCAGAGATTACCGGTGACTTCGATACTGAGGATGCAAATGACCTCGCTAACGTACTTAAGTCAGGTAAGATGGCCGCTAAGGTTAACATCGTATCTGAGGACGTTGTTGGTCCTACCCTCGGTGCTGAGTCAATCCGTCAGAGCGTTGTCTCATTCTTTATCGCGCTCGTGCTCCTGTTCATCTATATGATTCTCTTCTATGGCACAGTAGCAGGTTCTATCGCCGACGTTTGCCTCTTGGTCAACGCATTCTTCACCATCGGTATCCTCTCAAGCTTCCACGCTGTCCTTACTCTCTCTGGTATCGCAGGTATCGTACTCTCAATGGGTATTGCAGTGGATGCTAACGTACTTATCTACGAGCGTGCCAAGGAGGAGCTTGCTTCTGGTAAGCCACTCCGCACCGCAGTCAGCGCAGCTTACAGCAATGCATTCAGCGCTATCTTCGATGCTAACGTAACCTCACTCCTCACCGGTATCATCCTCTACTACTTCGGTACAGGTCCTATCCGTGGTTTCGCCGTTACCTTCATCGTAGGTATCATCACCTCATTCGTAAGTGCTGTCTTCCTGAGCCGTATCTTCCTCGAGGGTGCTCTCGCTAAGGGTTGGTTCAAGGGTCTCAACTTCACTGGTGCTCTCTCTGGCTTGCTCAAGCCAACCAGCATCGACTTCGTGAAGAAGGGTCACACCACTTCAAAGGTATATGCTGTTATCGCAATTCTCGCTATCGTATTGATGTTCGTTCCTGGTCTTGACAAGGGTATCGACTTCACCGGTGGTCGTAACTACGTAGTAGCTTACAACGACGTTGCTGCTGTTGACAACCAGGCTATCGCTCAGAAGCTCGAGCAGAACGCTTCACTTGAGGGCGCATCTATCAAGGTTATCACCATCAGCCGCGACAATCAGGTTCGTATCACCACCAACTTCGCTCTTAATGCAACTGACGACGCAGAGGCTAACCTCACCATGAAGAAGGCTATCTACGACGCAGGTAAGGAGCTCGGTTATGTAAACGGTGACTTCGATTCATTCAACAATGAGGATTATATCCCATCAACCCAGAAGGTAGGTCCTTCAATTGCTGAGGATATCACCTATGGCGCTATCATCGCAGTGCTTCTGTCACTCATTGCTATCGCACTCTACATCCTCGTTCGTTTCCGCAACGTAGCATTCTCACTCGGTGCAATCGCAGGTCTTGCAGCTAATACCTTGGTTATCCTTGGTCTCTACTGCTTGCTCCCAGGCATCATGCCATTCTCAATGGAGATCGACCAGGCGTTCATCGCAGCTATCCTTACCGTCATCGGTTACTCAATCAACGATATCGTGGTTGTATTCGACCGTATCCGTGAGGTAAGCACCCTCTATCCTAACAAGGATCGCTACAACGTCATCAACGAGGCTCTCAACGCTACCATGCCACGTACCTTGAATACTTCAATCTCTACCCTCTTGGTATTGATCGTAATCTTCTTCTTCGGTGGTGCATCTATCCAGAGCTTCATCTTCGCAATGTTGCTCGGTATCGTTGTCGACCCATTGACCACTATCTTCCTCGCTGTTCCATGTGCATACTACATGATGGGCAAGAAGGAAGCTAAGAAGGCTCAGGCTTAATCTGTAGTTGCAGATAAATAGCAAATAACAAATAGCAAATATCACCATCCAAGTTGCAAATTAGCAGCAAGGGTGGTGATATTTGCTATTTGCTATTTGTTATTTGATTCAGATATTTGCTATTTATCTTTTTTTTATTATCTTTGCCCCATACAAATCTGATTTATCATGATAAAGATGAAACATACCTTTACCGCACTATCCCTTCTGGCTACGCTTTTATGGTCTTCGTGCACTGGTTCGTCCGATAAGGCTTCTGACGGACAGACCTTCTATCTCGGAGCAGATATGGGTTGGATCACCATGCTCGAAGCACAGGGTCAGGAGTACTTTAACTTCGACGGCGAACAGCGCGATCCTTTCGCCTTGCTCTCTGAGCTTGGCCTCAATGCCGTCCGTCTGAGAGTATGGGTCGATCCTTCGATGCACGACAACTGGTGCGACCTTGAGGACAATATCCAGAAGGCGCAGCGCGCCAAGGAGGAGGGTCTCGACATCATGGTCAATTTCCACTACAGCGACTGGTGGGCCGATCCTGCCAAGCAGAACATCCCTGCCGCTTGGTTCGATCATGACTATGAGACCATGAAGCAGGACTTGCGTGAACATACCCTCACCGTCCTCCGTCGCTTCAAGGACGAAGGTCTGGAGCCACGCTGGGTACAAGTAGGCAATGAGACGTCCAATGGCATGCTCTGGAGCGTAGCCACCGATCCTGAGACGGGTTGGGAGATTAAGGACGAGCAAGGCCGCACCACCATCACCCACAGCATGGGCCATCTGGAGCGTAATCCTGAGCAGTATGCAGGCTTCTTCAAAGCTGGCGCTGAGGCGGTGAAGGAAGTATTTCCTGATGCCAAAGTCATCGTACATCTTGACAATGGTTATGACAAGGACCTCTACAATCGCAATCTCGACGTCCTCAAGGCCGGCGGTTGCGAGTGGGATATCGTCGGCATGTCGCTCTATCCTTATTGGGCGCATAGCACAGATACCACCCTCACCGCGCAGATCGTCATTGACCGTTGCATGGAGAATATTAACCTCGTCAGCCAGAAATACAACTGTGATGTCATGATCGTTGAGACCGGTTTTGAGGTCGATGAGCAATATCCTGAGCTGATGGACGAAGGTCGCGACCAACTCTCGCAGATCATCCGTCGCTGCAAGAATGAGACAAATGGCCGCTGCAAGGGTGTTTTCTATTGGGAACCTCTCTGCCGTCCTTCTCAGTACCGTCTTGGAGCCTTCACCGAAGACGGTCATCCAACAACTATAATGCAGGCTTTTAAATTATGAAACGCCTTTTCCTTCTTGACGCCTACGCGCTCATCTACCGCGCTTACTACGGTTTCATCAACAAGCCTTTGACCAATAGCAAGGGCCAGGTCATCTCGGCTATCTATGGTTTCACCAAGACACTACAGGACGTTCTCCGCGACCAGCAGCCAGATTGCATGGCCGTGTGTTTCGATCCGAAGGGAGGCACCTTCCGCCATAAGGAGTTCCCTTCATACAAGGCGCAGCGTGAGGCGCAGCCAGAGGACATCACCTTTGCCGTCCCATACATCCAGCAGATCATCGAGGCCTATCGCATCCCGATCTTTGAGGTTGCGAACTATGAGGCCGACGATGTGGTAGGTACGTTGTCTCGTCTTGCCGACGAGCAGGGAGGCTTCGATACCTTCTTGATGAGCCCGGACAAGGACTACGCGCAGCTGGTCACCCCACAGTCACGCATCTTCAAACCTAAGTCCTTCGGTCCTGGCTATGAGACGCTCGATGTGGAGGCTGTCCTGACCAAGTACGGCTTGAAGCGCACCGATCAGGTCATCGATATGCTCGGCCTTCAGGGAGATACCGCTGATAACATCCCAGGTTGCCCAGGCGTCGGACCTAAGACCGCACAGAAACTCATTGAGGACTTTGACTCCGTCGAAGGCCTCCTCTCAGCCGTCGAAACCGCAGCTGCTGAAGGCAAGAAGGAATTGCCAAACCTCAAGAAAGGCATGTTCGCCAAGGTGCTGGAGAACGTGCAGCAGATCCGTGACTCCAAGTACCTCGCTACCATCTGCCGCGAAGTCCCAGGCGTCGTCCTCGACGCTGAGGCGCTCAAAGTCGTCGAGCCTGACTATGCCAAGTTAGCAGAAATCTTCGACACTTTGGAGATGCGCAAGATGCGCGATGAGGCGCTGCAGCAAGTCAAGGCCGGTGTCACCACCCTCGTCGTTGGCAAGGATGAGCGCAAGACCGAAGTTGTGGAGGAGGCACCTGTCGCCGCTCCAACCCTGCAGACCATCGCTGACATTGATACACATTATATAATATGTGATACTCCAGAGAAGCGTCAGGAGATGATTGCCGAGCTTTTCTGGACGGCCGAGTGGGCTTTCGACACCGAGACCACCTCGCTCAACGTCATGGAAGCCGAGCTCGTCGGCATCTCGTTTGCCGTGGCTAATCACAAGGCTTGGTACATCCCTGTCCCTGCAGATCGCACAGAGGCCTTAGCCGTCGTCGAGGAGCTGCGACCTCTGTTCGAGAACGATGCGACGCTCAAGATTGCACAGAATGCCAAGTATGACTATTCTGTCCTCTGTCGCTATGGCATGGAGGTCTCTTATCCGCTCTTCGACACCATGGTGGCTCACTACCTCCTCGAACCAGAGCTGCCTCACAATATGGATTATCTCTCCGAGTCACTCCTCGGCTATAAGCCGATCCCAACCAGCGCGCTGATCGAGACAGGAAAAAAGAAGAAAGCAGCAGAAGAGTCTCTCGATCTCTTCGCAATGATGGATGCGGCTGAGGAAGAGGAGAAGCCTGCAACCATGCGCGATTGTGCCGTCGAGAAGGTGGCAGAATACTGCTGTGAGGACTCCGATGTCACCTATCAGCTGGCTCAAGTTTTGAGAGGACAGCTGCAAGAGCAGAAACTCACCAAGCTCTTCTTCGACATCGAGATGCCTCTCGTCAAGGTCCTGGCCGACATGGAACTCACCGGCGTTCGTGTCGATGTTTCAGCTCTGACCGAATCCAAGACCGTGCTGGAGGCCGAACTGAAGCGCCTCGAAGACCGCATGACCCTCATCGCTGGCCACCCATTCAATCCGCTGTCGCCTAAGGTCGTAGCTCAGGTTATCTTCGACGAGATGAAGCTCGATCCAAAGTCCAAGGCGCGCTCTACCGCCGAGGAGATCCTGCAGCAGCTCATCGTGAAAGTTAAAGGTGAAAAGGTAAAGGTTAAAGGTTCTGCTGCAGAGAAGGAAGTAGAGGAAGAGGTCGATAAGGCCGAGATCCTCGAAGACATCCTTTCCTACCGCGGCATTCGCAAGCTCCTTGGTACCTATATCGAGGCCCTGCCAGAGGAGATCAATCCTGAGACCGGTCGCATCCACTGCCAGTTCAATCAGACAGTTACCGCCACAGGCCGCCTCTCTTCGAGCAATCCGAACCTCCAGAACATCCCGATCCGCGACGCCTTAGGCCGCGAGCTCCGCAAGGCCTTCGTTCCGGATCCTGGCGAGGTCTTCTTCTCGGCCGACTACAGCCAGATCGAGCTCCGTCTCATGGCGCACCTCTCGCAGGATCCAGCCATGATCGCCGCCTTCCAGGAGGGTGACGACATCCATCGCGCCACCGCTGCCAAGATCTATCACCTGCCACTCGATGAGGTCAGCAAGCTGCAGCGCACCAAGGCCAAGACCGCCAACTTCGGCATCATCTACGGCATCTCGACCTTCGGCCTGGCTTCGCGTCTCAACATCCCACGTGCTGAGGCTAAAGAGCTGATCGACGGCTATTTCGCCACCTATCCGCGCATCAAAGAGTACATGGATGAGTGCATCGCCATCGCCCGTGACAAAGGCTACGTCGAGACTCTTTTCGGCCGCAAGCGCATGCTCAAAGACATACACAGCGCTAACTCCACCGTCCGCGGTTACGCTGAGCGCAACGCTATCAACGCGCCGATCCAGGGTACGGCAGCCGATATCATCAAGATTGCCATGGTTCGCATCACCCAGCGTATCCGCAAGGAGAAGCTGCATGCCAAGCTGCTCATCCAGGTGCACGACGAATTGAACTTCTCCATCCCTCCACAGGAACTGGAGCAGCTCCAGAAGCTCGTCCTCGAAGAGATGGCTGGCGTCGTTGCGCTCTCCGTCCCATTGATCGCCGACTGCGGCAAGGGAGAAAACTGGCTGGCAGCGCACTAAAGAGGGAAAAAGGAGAAGGGAAAAATCAATAATGGTAGTAGATTACATCATTGCCGACAAGGACTTCGGCCACCTATATATAAAAAGGAATGCCAGGGCGGTACGCTACACCTTCCGTCCTGCGCATGATGGTGGCAAGGGTGTCCTCGTCACCGCACCTCGCTTCTTCTCCCTGCCCGACCTCCAGCGCGCCGTCGAGGAGATGCGTCCCCGTCTGCTCGCCATGATCGAGAAAGATGCAGCGCTTCAGGAGCAGAAACGTCAGCGTCCGCAGCCCACTCCAGAGCAGATCGCTGAGCAAAAGCTAAAGATCGAGCAACTGCGAGCCCAGGCCAAGCGCGACCTCCCTCCCAAGCTCCTGACCCTCGCCAAGCAGCATGGCTTCACCGTCAAGGAAGTCAAGATCAACAGCGCCCGCACCCGCTGGGGTAGCTGTGTAGCTCGCAAGAAAGGCCTCTTCAGTCGCAAGGAATACACCATCAACCTCTCCCTCTACTGCGTCCTCCTGCCCGAGCCCCTCCAGCGTCTGATTATGCTCCACGAACTGACCCATACCCATCACATGGATCATAGCCCGGCCTTCCACGCCGAGCTCAACGCTCTGCTCGATGGCAAAGAGAAAGAGCTGGAAAAGGAATTAAAAGCCTTTCAGATAAAGATGAAACAATCATCCCTATAAAATAATTACCTTCACACAAATTATCATAAATGATCACGAGATTCAGATCCCAGCATCGCTCCTCGACCTGAAGACTTCCATCGTCTCTACCGACACCTTAGGTTCTACCCGTCTCACCGAAGGTCTCTACGAAGACAAGAACGGCAATCCATACGTCATTGACTACGATTTCCTGGGTCAGCCACGTGGTGCCACTCCTGTAGCCGGTCCTTTCGAGGGACTCAAGGCAGGTCTTAACCGCATCAAGGTTTGGTAATCGCAGTTGTATCGAGATTTGTTGAGTATTGCCTTGGGGTACATCCCATGAAACGTTTGAAATTGCGGAAGAAAGAAGCTTCTGAGGTATATCCGCTTTCGATCATAATTCCAGACAGTTTCATCTCTTTATTCTGATTCATCAGCATGACGGCATATTTGATTCGCATTTCATTGACATAGTCGGCAAATGTGCTGTTCATGCTGCTGAACGCTAAAGAGAAATAATAATGGTTTGTCCCGAGGTCTTTGATTATGTCTTTCGATTTCAGGTCGTGACGCAGGTAGAGCTTCTTTTCTTCCATCAGGGTCCGAATTCTGTTTGCCAGTTCCTCAATCTGGGCATCCTGTACAGGCTGCTGTTCAAAACTCTTCTCTTCTATCAAGGTCTGATCCACCTCGTCAGTCACCTTCGCACTATCTTCGGTAGGCAGGAGGTGGTGCAGTCGCGCACCGACGTAGCCGAGTAAAAACAGCAGTAAAGAAAAGATCAAGGAAGGAATGGCGATTAAAGAACCGCTGTTGAAGTGGTGACGGCCAATGATGTTGAAGAGGAATGAACCGATTGAAGTGGCACAGAAGAAAATCAGCAGATGTGAGAGTGCCGTCAGCTTTCGTTCGTCAGCATCGACATAGACGTTAGGTATCGTTTCATTATATTTGCGAAGTTTCCGGAGTCCCTGCGTGATGAAAAGCACGACCTGCAGGGCAAACAAGATGCGGTTTGTCAGGTGCAAAGTTGTCTGCCAGGCAATGACTGGAGTGTCGTAAACCAAGTGATTATGATAAAGAACTTCATTGCAGAACCGTAATCTTTCATCTTCGCTCATCAGCCAGTAGATGCACCCGATGCTGATTCCCATCAGGATCGCAGGAACCAATATCCATCCCAATCTCCAGAACTTTGGACTTAAAGAGATGGATGTCAACCTTGACAAATAAATATAATATAGAGGATAAACCGATAACTGTGCCATGTTATACAGCGTGTCGGTCACGGGTAGAGCTGCCAGATTTTTGTGGAAAAAGACCGCGTGGCCGAAATACAGTATCATTGCGACATACATAAATCCGGACAAGATAGCCGTGGCCTCACTCTTCTTCTCATGGTAAAGAAGCATCAGATTGAGCGCCCAGAAAGCACACACGAAGGTGGGCAAGTAGGAGAATAGCTGTTGTAACATGTTGCAAAAGTATAGATTATTAGCAAGATAATCAATAAAAGAACTGCAAAAACCCCCGTTATGGAGTAGTTTTTGCAGTTTTGTTAGTTTGTTTTGCAGTTTTGAAAGTTTTTATTGTGCTTTTCCCCTTATCTTTGCTGCTGAATTATTAACATTATCCAATAAAACAAATTATTATGAAAAAGACTTTATTGATCGCCATTTTAGGATTGATGGCGCTGGTGGCAAAAGCACAGAATGAGAACTACAATCGTATTTACATCGGTTACACACCAATCATGGCTACCGACGATGACATGTGGGACGATACATTCCACGGCCTGAACGTCGGCTATACCAAGGGCCTCTCGCTCAACGGCAATGTACCTCTTTATCTGGAGGTAGGTGCCAACGTACAGTTCAATCTGTATTCTGAGAAGGAATATGACTACGCACACGACCTGACTATGACCTTCCTTCAGGCTCAGATTCCAGTCAACGTCACTTATCTCTTCCCTCTCGGCAACAGCGGCATCACCCTGGCTCCATACGCTGGTCTTTCGGCTAAGTTCAACATCCTTGGCAAGCAGAAACTTGAGAATCCTGACAATGGCAATAGCCACGAGGTGGACTTCTTCTCAAAGGATGACCTGGGCGACCATACTGCCAAGCGCTTCCAGGTGGGCATGCAGCTCGGTGCAAACATCACTTTTGGCGAAAAATTGAACCTCGGCATCGGCTATCAGCGCGATCTGACCAGCTATATGGAGTATGATCACGAGAAGCTGATGTTCCACGGAATTGTAGCTACTATTGGCTTTAACTTCTAAGGCTTACTCAATATTATAAGTGATGTCATGAACGGAAGAATCCATCTTATTCTTGCATTCTTATTCTGCTCCTTGGCATTTGTCTCTTGTTCGAAGGAAGATGACGACAACTCCGAAGTCAAACATCTGGAGGTGTCATTTACTGCGCCTACTTACAAGACGTATGAAACCCCGTCTGTTGAATTCTTCAGCAATATGGACGATGCATACGGATGTCTGGTCATCTCCGAGAAAATGCGCAATGTGTTCTACAATGCGCAGCTCGACGGAAAGATCTCGCGTGACGAGTCGTATGCCATGGCTTGTATGCTCGACTACATGCAGGAGCACTCGCAAGTGGCCGACATGAAAGTTCAGACCCGATTTATTGGTTTCGGAACAGCTACGGCTATCACATTGCTTGGCGTCGGAATCTTCTCAAGTTTTAAGGATAATTCGAGCAAGATTGCCGAGAATAATATCACCAAGCTCGACAGGGCGCTCAAGCAGAGAGGTTGTGGCCTGGATGCATTTAACATGAGTGCAAATGCAGAACGTAGGAAGTACTATGATATCCTCAAAGAACATGCACCTGATGTGGTACGTCCTTTCGAGAACGAAGTGAATCCTTCGAATGCATTCTGGTCTGCTGTCGTAGAGCGTCGCGCCGACAATGCCACTAACCGCATTGTAGATATCTTATTTGATGATCGCCTCGGCAACCAGTCACTTATCTGGGCAGACAGCTATCAGGAATCCAACGTCATCACCTACACTAATATGGCTAAGGTGACCCACGATATGGCCGAGACCGGTAAGGACGTCATCATGGCTCCGGTCACCATCCCTATGGGTGCTGTCGGTGCAGGTATGAACGTGGCAAACACAATCAATGCCATCGGCGATGTGAAGAATGATCCATCGTCCGACAACAAAGGCCAGCTCATCAAAGCCCTCGCTCAGAATGCACTCGACTTCCTCCACCTTGGCAAGGAAGTAGGATTCGACTTCCCTGACGCAGGAGAGTACAACAACTTACTCGACTGGGTCGCAAACAAGGAAGTGGAAAACATGGTTGACTACTACAAGGACAAGATGGCAGCAGCCCAAGAGTCGGCCAAGCCTTACACTGGTTCTTTAATAATCGCCGAAACCGATGATGCTTATTACGTATCGAACAACGGTAAGATCCAGATTCCTGCTGGCGAGACCGTCAAGATTACTCGTGCCAATGAAGATGGCTCGATGGATGTCATCACGACTACTGTCGATAAAGACACCTCACTTGACGAGCTCCTGACTCCTAAGGAAGAGGAATCTGACTCTGACGATGGTTTTGCCAAGATTGCCTGTGGTGGAGAATGGCATGTCTATTCTATTTACGAAGATGGAGAAGAAGTCCTTGATGATGGTACTGAGATTGTATACTTTAAGTTCAATGAAAATGGAACCATCAAGATTACAGACTATTGGACAGAAGATGACTCAACCGAATATATGACCTGGAAGTGGGTCGATCTTGGCGGAGGAAAATTGCGTATCACCGTCGTTCAAGGTGGCAACAGCCAATCAATTGAGGCAAAATATTCTTTCGATGGAACCGTCTTGACAATCACATATACTTCTGGTCCTGCCAAGGGTAGCTACATGAAGATGGTCAAGATGTAACACTTATAATTTCCACAGGGAGTCAACACTTGGAAACAAGTGTTGACTTTTTTGATGTAAGAAATCAACACTTGTTTTAAAGTGTTGATTTCCGCGATCACGGCATCCTCCACAGCGTACCCGTTGGAGGATGCCGTGATGCACGAAACCATAACCTGGTACCCGTCTATGGTTTCGTTCATGCAGGAAGGGATCCCAGGGATTCCTGCGGTCCCTTCCGTGGTGCAAGAATGGACGCCGTGCATGCATCGCGTCCAATCCTTGATCACAAGTGAGCCTATGGCTTTTGAATTAGGCATAAAATACTTCTGTCAATTTAAAGTCCCTTGAAAAAGTGAGTCAAAACGAAGAAAAGTCCCTTGAAAAAATGTCGCAAAAAGAGAAAAAGTCCTTTGAAAAAATGTAAAATGGGGAATGTTTTGATCAAAATTAGGGTAAAATAAGGTATTTTCGGGACAAAAATGTAGGAGTAATGAGATTCTTTCTTATCTTTGCACGCAAAGTTGTTCGAAAAAGTGTAGGCCATAATTTCTCCATAATTCTATTTCTTTCCTCCGATCCACGTCAGCCTATGCCAGATCTCTTCGAGCGGACCACGACGATGGTGGGAGGTCCAGTAGCGACAGAAAAAGTGGAGGACGATGAGGAAGGCGATGGCGAGGAGGATGCTGTAGCCATGGCTGCAGGTGTGATAGAGTGCCAGGCCCCAGTTGTAGAAGAGGAAGGCGCCGACGGCTGACTGGAGGAGATAGTCGGTGAGACTCATCTTGCCGATGTACTTGAGCTGGTCGATGGCTCCGTGCAGACGCGTTTTATAATATAATAAGGTGAGGCCAGCGACATAGAAGGCGGTCATGGCGAAGTTGCGCCACATGGTGAGCAGAATTTCGAGGCTCTTGCCGATGGCTGGTGGCATCTCGTCGAATGAGGTCAGGTTGAGCAACAGCTGGGTGCAGGCAAAGGCAAAGACGGACATCAGGCAGATCTTCTTCCAGACTTGCAGGTGGTCACCTTCGTCAATGAAAAGGCGCTTGCGGCCCAGGAGCATACCGATAAGGAAGGCAAAGAGCGTCTGCGAGAGGCGGCCATGCTCAAGTGCCCAGCCGTAATTGGCCTGAAGACCATACATCAGATTGGCCTGAGCGACGTCGAGGAAGCTGCCACTGGCACAAGGCTTGTAGAGCTCTCCCCAGAAGTGGCCGAGGCCGAGATCCATAGGCTTTGTGGCAGGATCGATGAGTCCGAGGATGATATACACGAGCTCGATAGGCTGTAAGAGCAGGATGACGACGGCAATCCATAGCACCTTGTCTGAAGCCTTGACAAAGGGGATGAGCAGGAGGCCGATGACGGAGTAGGAGACGAGGATGTCGCCGTTATAGAACATCAGGTCGAGCAATCCCCACATGAAGAGCAGCAGCATACGCCAGGCAAAGCGTGGACGGAAGTCGTAGCCGCGCTTCTCCTGATTGTGGTGCATGATGTAGCAGCTGAGGCCGAAGAGGATCGAGAAGATGGCGTACATCTTGTTCGATCCGAGGTAGAAGACGGTGTCCCACAAGCCTTGTTCGAAAGGTGTAGGATCAGGGAAAGCGTAGAAATTGAGATGCTCGAGGAAGTGGATGAGGATGATGCCGATGACGGCAAAGCCACGCAGGCTGTCTACTACACTGATGCGCTCAGATGCTGCCATGATACTTGATATTTGTGATTTGATATTATAAAAAAAGGAGCTACACAGCTCCTTTATTTATTTGCTTCTGTTCCTCCCCAGTTGGTGATATCGCACAATTCTATGCGGAAGAATAGGTTGCTATAAGGATCGATGTTTGGCAGGCTGCCAGCCTGTCCGTAGGCCAGGAACCATGGGATGAAGGCCACGACATGGTCGCCGATGTACATCTGCTGTAGGATGTCGCCCCAGCCGGTGATGACGCCGTTAGGGGTAAAGTCCTTGAAGAAGGCTACCTGGCTCGACTCGATGGTGTCGGCCTTGAGCGTGTTGCCCTCTGCATTGGCAAAGAAAATGCTATCCATGGCTCCACCAGGGTTACGCAGCAGATCCTTCCAAGACTCGTTGGGGGTCTTGTTCGAAGACTTCGTAAGCTCATATATCTTATCATAGACCGATGTAGTCTTGTAGAGCGTATAGTGCACAGAGAGGGTGCTGGTAGAGAAGGGGCGATAGTCCTTGCGAGGCTTCAGCGCTGCGAGGCTGTCGAGGTTGGCCTTATGCACGATGTGATAGAGCGAGCTCCAGTAAGGTTCCTTGAGCGATCGGACAGCGTGCGAGAAGTAGGTCAAAGCTGAGTCTTTCTGTTGCAGATCTGTGGCAAAAACCAGGATGTCCTGGTTCGCGTCGCGCCACTCATAGTACTCGGTGTAGTCGATCTTGTTATCGTCCTCGTTACAAGCAGACAGGCAGAACAGAGAGACACCAAACACCAGATACCAAATGGCGCTGACCATCTGGTATCTGAGGTTGGTTTTATGATTGTGGAATAAATTCATTAACTGTTATCTGTTAACTGTTAACTCTCAGTCGTTCTCGATCTTACGGAGAAGTGAAGAGATGTTTACTGAGTCACCGATGATCTTGTGGAGGTCAGCGATAGCAACGCGCTCCTGCTGCATGGTGTCGCGGTAACGGAGGGTTACGGTGTTGTCCTCGAGGGTCTGACCATCGACGGTGATACAGTATGGAGTACCGATGGCATCCTGACGACGATAGCGCTTGCCGATAGAGTCCTTAACCTCAATCTGGCAGGTGTAGTCGTAACGGAGGTCCTTCATGATCTCCTCAGCCTTCTCTGGCAGACCATCCTTGTTGACGAGTGGGAGGATAGCTACCTTCACTGGAGCCAATGCTGGTGGCAATGAGAGGACTACGCGGGTCTCACCCTTCTCGCCGACAACCTCCTCCTTATAAGAAGCGGCCATGACTGAGAGGAACATACGGTCAACACCGATAGAGGTCTCGATAACGTATGGGATGTAGCTGCTGTTGGTCTCAGGATCGAAGTACTCGATCTTCTTGCCGCTGTACTTAGCGTGCTGCGAGAGGTCGAAGTTGGTACGAGAGTGGATACCCTCTACCTCCTTGAAACCGAATGGCATGTTGAACTCGATGTCGGTAGCTGCGTTAGCGTAGTGAGCGAGCTTCTCATGATCGTGGTAGCGATACATCTGGTCGCCGAAGCCGAGAGCCTTGTGCCAGTTGAGACGGGTCTTCTTCCACTTTGCGAACCAGTCGAGCTCGGTACCTGGCTTGATGAAGAACTGCATCTCCATCTGCTCGAACTCACGCATACGGAAGATAAACTGACGTGCAACGATCTCGTTACGGAAAGCCTTACCGATCTGAGCGATACCGAATGGGAGCTTCATACGGCCAGTCTTCTGAACGTTGAGGTAGTTGACGAAGATACCCTGAGCGGTCTCAGGACGGAGGTAGATCTTGAGTGCGCCATCGGCAGTAGAACCCATTTCGGTAGAGAACATGAGGTTGAACTGACGGACGTCGGTCCAGTTGCGGGTACCTGAGATAGGGCAGACGATCTCCTCGTCGAGGATGATCTGCTTGAGCTCCTCAAGGTTCATGGCGTTCATAGCGTCAGAATAACGCTGGTGGAGAGCGTCCCACTTAGCCTGGTTCTCAAGGACACGAGCGTTGGTAGCACGGAACTGAGCCTCGTCGAAAGCCTCGCCGAACTTCTTGCGAGCCTTCTCGACCTCCTTGTTCATCTTATCCTC
Organism: Bacteroidales bacterium; assembly: GCA_045628985.1. Classification (GTDB taxonomy): domain Bacteria; phylum Bacteroidota; class Bacteroidia; order Bacteroidales; family UBA3663; genus Liminaster. The sequence goes on from JAZQQH010000022.1 coordinate 34,375, forward strand.
GATCTTAGCCAAAGCCTCCTCGATGAGGACGTCAGCACGGTAGCGCTTCTTTGAATCGCGGTTGTCGATCAATGGATCGTTGAATGCATCAACGTGACCAGATGCCTTCCAGGTGGTTGGGTGCATGAAGATAGCAGCGTCGATACCGACGATGTTCTCATGGAGCTTGGTCATAGCCTCCCACCAGTAACGCTTGATATTGTTCTTGAGCTCTACGCCGTTCTGACCGTAGTCATAGACAGCGCCGAGACCATCATAGATTTCACTTGAAGGGAAAACAAAGCCGTACTCCTTGCAGTGTGAGACGAGCTTCTTGAATACTTCTTCCTGACTTGCCATATTATTTTGAATAAATTACTATAATTCGTGTTTAATGACTTTTATGCACGACCTATAATTCCTTAAGAATGTGCATGAAAAATGTCATAAGTGGGTGCAAATATAATTAAAATGTGCGAAAGGGTGAAATTATTTCATGATTATTTTCAAAAACCTTACCTTTTTATGCTTTATTTAGAGCTTTTGGCAAATCTATTGACCCATTGAACCCTCTATTTTTATGTTATACGACATGTTTTTAGCATTTTTAGGAGTTATTCTGTGGTTTATTCCAGATTTTTTGCTTATCTTTGCCGAGAATTAAGATGAACAATGCCGCTATTAGTAACACACTTATGCACATGAAAAAAACTTTAGTATTATTGCTGGTCATGGCCTCGCTCGCCTGTATGAACACCGTGTCTGCTCAGAAGACAATGAAGGCCGACGCGCCTTTTGCCATGCCAGAAGTGACCTTGCCATCCATTCCAGATAACCACGTCGACGTCACCCAGTTTGGTGCCATCGGCGATGGTGGTTCGCTCTGTACCGAAGCCTTTGCTAAGGCGATGGCCGCGCTCGACAAGATGGGTGGCGGTCATCTCAACGTACCTGCTGGCATCTGGCTGACGGGTCCAATCCAGTTTGCCAGCCACGTGGATCTGCACGTCGAGCGTGGTGCGCTGGTGCTCTTCACGACCGATTATAATGAGTATCCGGAGGTGACGACGATTTATGAAGGCAACACCTCGGTACGCAAGATGGCGCCACTCTGGGCCTATGAGAAGGACGATGTCTCGATCACCGGTCCTGGCTCGTTCGATGCTCAGGGTGAGGCCTGGCGTCCGTCAAAGAAAGGTAAGTTCACCAAACCACAGTGGGAGAAGCTGACCAGCGCTTCGGGTGTGGTAGTAAAAGATGTGTGGTATCCGGATGCATTGGACGATGACAAGAAGGGAACCGTAGAGAATCCTGACAAGCGCCGTATCTTGGAGCGTCCTGTCTTGCTGGAGTTCACCCGTTGCAACCGCGTGCTGTTGCAGGAGGCTACCTTCTCAAACTCACCTGCTTGGAACATCCATCCGCTGATGTGCAACGACGTAGTACTCGACCGTGTCATCATCCGCAACCCTTGGTATGCACAGAATGGCGACGGCCTCGACCTGGAATCGTGCAACCGCGCGCTGATTCTCAATTCTACGTTCGATGTTGGCGACGACGCCATCTGTATCAAGAGCGGTAAGGGCAAGGAAGGCCGTGACTGGAAGATGCCTTGCCAGAACGTGGTCATCGAAGGTTGCACCGTGCTGCATGGCCATGGCGGCTTTGTCATCGGTTCGGAGATGTCATCGGGAGCCAATAATATCTATGTGCATAACTGTCTCTTCAACGGCACCGATACAGGTCTGCGTATGAAGTCGACTCGTGGTCGTGGCGGTGTAATCGAGAACATCTACATCGACCAGATCAACATGTATAACATTGCTGAGCATGCGTTTACCTTCGACCTCTATTATTCGAACAAGCCATTAGGCGTTGCCGGTGAAGCTGAGGCTTCGGCCAGCGATCCTGTGCCACCAGTGACCGAGGAGACACCATGCTTCCGCAACCTGTTTATCAGCAACATCAACTGCCAGGGAGCCAAGCAGGCCGTCTTCTTCAATGGACTGCCAGAGATGCCTCTCTCGGATCTGAAGATGAGCAACTCGCTCTTTGTCTCTGAGAAGGGTTGCGAGTTGCACTACGCTAAGGATATTACCTTTGAGAATGTGAAGATCCAGCACACGAAGGGGGAGAAGATCACGCTCGATCAGGTGACGGGATTTGTGGAGAAATAATTTTTCTATAAGGAAGTAATAGGGAAGTTAAAAAGGAGTTATAAGGAAGTTATAAGGACAATACTTTTCTTTGTCCAAGGTTTTTCGAAACCCAAACAATCGTCCTTATAACTCCTTTTTTAACTTCCTTATTACTTCTTTATAACTTCTCCAATTTATATATCATAGAGTTTCTCGATGATTATAAGTCGCTGATTTTATATATAATAAGGAGTATTTTGGATCCCCGTCGTTTATATTTTGAAAAATGACGTTGCAAGGTAACTGAAAAAACAGTATCTTTGCACCATAATAATCTAACACTAATCGTATGCGAAAGACTTATCTTACCTTAGGTCTTGCCTCTCTCTGCTGGGGAGCCATGGCACAGACGTCCTTTATGACCGACCAGAATGTGGCGGTTTTCTATCCTGCTAACTATCAGTCGGAGGCTCATTCTCCTTCTCCAATTTTCTTGCACGATCTGGCTCCGGTAGGTACTGTTCCTGCAGACTGGCGTCTGCGTCCTGTCTATACTGAGGTGGACGGCAAGAGCGTGGCTACGATCAAGATTGCCGCTGATGATGACCTCTATGGCACTGGCGAGGTGGCAGGTCCACTTCGTCGCAATGGCCGCGAGACGGTCTTCTGGAACCGTGACAACTATGGTTATTTTGCCAATGAGGGTAAGAATCTCTATCAGAGTCATCCATGGGTGCTTGGCCTACGCAAGGATGGTACGGCTTACGGTGTGATTGCCGACAATACCTGGAAGTCGCGCGTCACGCTCGATGGTGAGATCCGCTTCGAGAGTGAGGGACCTGCTTTCCGTGTCATCATCATTGAGTGTAATAGCACCAGTGAGGTGCTGGCTGAGTTGGCCAAGCTCTCAGGTCCGATGGAGCTGCCACCACTTTGGGCCATCGGCTATCAGCAGTGCCGCTACAGCTACTTCCCAGATACACGCGTCAAGGAAATTGCCGACACTTATCGCCAGAAGCAGATTCCTTGTGACGTAGTTTGGATGGACATTGACTATATGGATGGCTTCCGCGTCTTTACCTTCTCGCCAGAGTATTTCCCGAATCCAGAAGGCTTGGCTGACTATCTGCATCAGCGTAATATGAAGGCCGTGTATATGATCGATCCAGGCGTGAAGCTTGAGCCTGGTTACTTCCTTTATGATCAGGGCAAGGAGTATGACTTCTTCGTCAAAGATGCTGAGGGTAAGGACTATCAAGGTCGCGTATGGCCAGGTCAGTGTGTGTTCCCGGATTATACTCGCAACGAGGTACGCTCGTGGTGGAGTGGTCTGACTCGCGACTTCATGCGCCGTGGCGTAGATGGTCTCTGGAACGATATGAACGAGCCTGCTATCTTCGAGGGTGTCGACGCTTCGATGGATCCGAGCGCTGTGCACATGCCTGGCGAGGGTCACTATGAGTTCGGTCCTCACCTCCGCTATCATAATGTATATGGTATGAATATGGTACGTGCGTCACGCGACGGCAGTCTCCTGGCTCATCCTGACAAGCGTCCGTTCGTCCTGAGCCGCGATAACTTCTTGGGTGGCCAGCGTTATGGCGCTACCTGGAATGGCGATAACATGTCTTCATGGGAGCACCTCATCCAGAGTATTCCTATGACCATCAACCTGGGTCTTTCTGGCCAACCATTCAATGGTCCGGACATGGGTGGCTTCGGTGCGGATTGCGATGCAGAACTCCTTGCTCACTGGGTGGCTACGGGTATCTACTTCCCATTTGCTCGTAATCATAACGCCAAGGGTTGCATCGATCAGGAGCCTTGGGTCTTCGGTCAGAAGGTCGAGGATGTCTATCGCACCGCTGTCAATCGTCGCTACTACCTCATGCCATATTTCTATACGCTCTTCCATGAGGCTGCTACTGTGGGTACGCCAGTGATGCGACCACTCTTCATGGCCGACGAAAAGGATCCTGCATTGCGTGAGGAGCAGCGTGTCTATATGCTCGGCAATGACCTGATGATCATCCCACGATGGGCTAACCAGACTTTGAATGGAATGGCGTCGGCGAATACTCCTAACTCCTCACTCCTCACTCCTCACTTACCAAAGGGCGATTGGGACATTATCAAGTTCGAGGAGACAGAAGATAACTATCAGGCTTTCGTCGCTCAGCGTCCTGGCTCGATCGTGCCAATGGCTAACCTCGTGCAGAGCACCGATTTCTATAGCGTAGACAGCCTCACCGTTTTGGTTAATCCTGCAGCAGACGGTACCGCCACCGGCAAGCTCTATGAGGATGCAGGCGAGGGCTTCGCATATCGCACTGGTGATTATGCTATCTCAACGATCTCGGCTACTTCTGATGCAAAGACCATCACAGTCAGCATCTCGCAGGTCGAGGGCAAGCGTCAGAGCGCTGTCAAGTACCTCCGCGTTGGTATCGTGAACGACGGCAAGGTGACTTACTCGCCATGGACCGCAGGCACCTCTGTGACCATGAAGCAGGTAAAAGATAAGCTGGCCGGCATCGATCCTGCCAAACTCAAGTGGTCAGATATCGATATTGCCAGCCAGCCTACAACTCAGCAGAAGTTGGATATCCAGACAGAACGCGCCAAGAAGACTGGTCAGGCGTTCGAATGGTAATACTTGTTATTTGATATTTCTCTGGTCGTTTCAGTCGACCAGATTGAATCCTACACCTTCGATTGACTCTTTGAGTTGGTCGAAGGTTGCTGTTCCTTCTACTCTCGCTTCCTTTGAAACCAGATCGACAGAGGCGGAAGTGACACCAGGAGTGTTGAGAAGCGCCTTCTCTGCGGCTGCACGGCAGTGATTGCAGTTCATGCCTTCTACGTGATAGATATTTACGTTCATAGTTGTGTTATTGTTAGATTGTTCATGTTCTTGACAGTGGCAATGTTCGTGGCAGAATTTGGCGCGATAGAATGCATGGACCAAGAGGAGGAATAGCACGGCGGTGCAGAGCCAGCTGAACCATGACGCACCTTCTTCCATGCAACAGGCGTCTTTCATGACCAAAGCACCGAGGAAGTTGACGCTGCCACTGAACTGCAAATAGTCGATGAGGCAGCCAAAACCAATAGCTCCGAGGATGATCGCTGCTAAGTAAAGCATCTGAGTCTTAGCTCCCAGCACCTTGCGGATCACCAGGATGCTGGCCATATTACAGGCAGGTCCTGCCATCAGCAAGACCAATCCTGCACCTGGAGTGAGCCCTTTAAGCATCAGTGCTACGGCGATAGGGATAGATCCCGTGGCACAGAGATACATAGGAATGGCGATAAGCAATACCAGCACCATCGAAGCCAACGTATTTCCCTCAAAATAAGTGAATACGCTATCGGGGACCAGCACTGTAATCAGGCCTGCAATGACCAAGCCAATGACCAGCCACTTGCCGATATCCTGCATCATTTCGACGAAAGCATATTTCAGAGCCATAACGATTTTCTGCATGAAGGTAGCGTGTGTAGGAGTTTCTTCACAGCAACTACAGTGGTGGTTATGCTCCTCGTCTTCGTGGCAGCTGCAATGATCTTCTTCTTTTGTCTGCAAAGCCTCTGCAGGTTCTCCGAAATTGACCATAGCACCTCCTAATAATGCCGTGGCCAGCGCAGCAATCGGACGAATGATCGCAAATGGCCATCCCATCAAGCTATATGTCGCCAAGATTGAGTCAACTCCCGTCTGTGGAGTAGCAATCAGGAAGGAGGCTACTGCTCCTTTCGACGCTCCTTCCTTGCGCAGCGACATCGCTGTAGGAATCACACCACAAGAGCAGAGTGGGAGCGGAATGCCGAACAGCGCTGCATTGATCACCGACTTGAATGAAGGCTTTGACAGGTACTTGCTATAGTATTGTCCTGGAATGAACGCATGCATCAATCCCGCCAGTAGGAATCCCAGTAGCAGGTAAGGTGACATCTCGTTAATCAAATGAAGAATTTCGTCCATAGCTTTGCTTTTATTTTGTTTTCATGGTGCAAAGGTAGGACGTTCGGAATGCAATTAGGTTGCAAAATGATGTGAGATTCTTCGCTTTGCTCAGAATGACAAGACACAAACGCAGACGTTTGTGTCTTAGTTAGCTATTATGGCAGCAGCAATCCGGTTGCTTGCCATTGACAGTCTTGTGTGCACAGTGAGGACAGATGCCCTGTATAATATAAGATATGTGTTTTACCATGAATCCTTCTGGTACTTCTACCAGCGGGATGTGTTGCTGTTTTAAGCAGAAGGTCTTGCCACATTTCAGACAAGTCAGGTGCACATGCTGGCAATCATTGTGGTGATGATGTGATTCGTGACCATCGTGGTTGCAGCAATCTTCTTCGGCGCATGTTCCATGTTCCTGACATACGCAATATTTCTTTTGACCGCTACCATCGTCAATGACGTGGAGCATCTCTTTGTCGGCAAAAAGTGTCAAGGCGCGGAAGATTGTACTACGATCGACGGAGGGCAACAGCGCCTCAAGGTCGCTCAGCGCAAAGGCGAAGTCAAGCTTCGCCAAAGTGCGCCAAACGAGAATGCGGACGGCTGTTGCCCTCACACCGTGATTATCTAAATGTAGTGCAATCTCTTCGGTCATAACGTATGATTATGACGTGAAAAAATAGGAAACTTACTTCTTGTTGATGTAGTCAACGATCCAAGCGCCGACCTCCTTAGTGCCATACTTAGCACCGCCTTCAACCTGAATCTCAGGAGTGCGGACGTTCTGGTCGAGTGAAGCGTCGACAGCCTCGCGGATGAGCGCGCCTTCCTCCTTGAGATCGAAGTACTCGAAGAGCATAGCAGCAGAGAGGATCTGTGCGAGTGGGTTAGCGATGTTGAGACCCTTACCCTGTGGCCATGAACCGTGGATTGGCTCAAAGACTGGAGTATGCTCGCCGGTAGATGCTGATGGGAGAAGACCCATTGAACCGGTGATGACAGAACCCTCATCGGTGAGGATATCGCCGAAGGTATTCTCAGTAACCATGACGTCGAAGAAGCATGGATCCTGGATCATGCGCATAGCAGCGTTGTCGACATACATAAAGTCGGTGGTAACATCAGGATACTGTGGAGCCATCTCCTGAGCCACCTTGCGCCACAGACGTGAAGAAGCGAGGACGTTAGCCTTGTCAACCACGGTGAGGTGGTTGCGACGCTGACGAGCGTACTGGTAAGCAACCTTGAGGATACGCTCTACCTCAGGACGGGTGTAGTAGTTGGTATCGAGAGCCTCCTCAACGCCATTCTCGTTGATGGTTGGCTCCTCTTTCCTTCCGAAGTACATACCACCGGTGAGCTCGCGGATGCAGATGAAGTCTGCGCCCTTGACGATAGCGTCCTTGAGTGGTGACTTGTGGATGAGGCAATCGAAGGTGGTAACAGGACGGATATTTGCGAAGAGACCGAGCTTCTTACGCATAGCGAGAAGACCCTGCTCAGGACGAACCTTAGCGTTAGGATTGTTGTCGAACTTAGGATCACCTACCGATGCGAAGAGAACTGCATCAGCGTCCATACAGGTCTGGAAAGTCTCCTCTGGGAATGGATCTCCGACCTCGTCGATAGCGTGAGCGCCACAGAGAGCTTCCTTGAAGCTGACCTCGTGACCGAACTTCTTAGCAACGGCAGCAACAACGGCTACACCCTGCTCCATGATCTCTGGTCCGATGCCATCACCGGCCAGAACTGCGATTTTGAGTTTCATATTGGGATATTTTAAAAAGTTTCTTCAATCAGGTTGAGCATCTTGATCGTCGCCTTGATAGCCGCCTCCGTCTGATCAGCGTCAAGGCCACGGGTGCGGTAGACCTTGCCATTGAACTCCCATGAGATGGCTGTCTGTACCAACGCGTCGGTGCGACCACCTGGTGGGATGGTGACGACGTAGTTGGTGAGCCAAGGGAAGGTGCGGTTGAGGCGCAGGCGATAGATATGGCGGACGGCGCGGACAAAGGCGTCGTACATACCATCACCGGTGGCGCTTTCCTCATATTCCTCGCCATTGACCTCTAGCTTTACGCAAGCCTGCGGATGGAGGCCGTAAGCGGTAGAGACCATGTATGAGACGAGCTTGATGCTGTCGCTTGGAGCGTCGTGGTGCAGGACGTCGGAGATGATGTATGGAAGATCGTCGATGGTGACGAGCTCCTTCTTGTCACCGAGTTCGTTGATTCGCTTGGTGACGCGACGCATATCCTCGTCGCTGAGGTGAATACCTAAGAGCTTGAGGTTCTGCTCGATGTTTGCCTTGCCACTCATCTTGCCGAGCGCGTACTCGCGGCTACGACCGAAGCGCTCTGGGAGGAGAGCGTTGACGTAGAGCTTACCTTTCTTATCGCCATCGGCATGCACGCCGGCGGTCTGGGTGAAGACATTCTCACCGACGATAGGCGTGTTGGCTGCGGTTCCGATACCTGAGTAGCTCTCTACCATGCGGCTGATGGTGTTGATAGACTTCTCATTGATGGTCGTTTCAGCATCCTTCAGCATGTCGTGAAGGACGGCGATGACAGATGAGAGAGACGCGTTGCCGGCACGCTCGCCAAGGCCATTGACGGTGGTGTGAATGCCACGGCAACCGGCAGAAGCGGCAGCGAGGACGTTGGCTACAGCCAAGTCATAGTCGTTGTGAGCGTGGAAGTCGAAGTGGAGCTCAGGGTAGCGCTCTACCATTTTTAAAAAGTACGCGCGTGTCTGACCAGGAGCCAGGATGCCGAGAGTATCTGGCAGCATAAAGCGACAGATAGGAGCGTCACGCAGAGCGTCGACCATGCCAAAGACATACTCTGGCGTATCTTTCATGCCGTTGCTCCAGTCCTCAAGATAGATGTTGACGCTGAGGCCGGCCTGTACGGCCAGGTCAATATTGCGGCGTACGTCCTGCCAATGATCGGCAGGCTCCTTCTTGAGCTGGCCACGGCAATGCTTCTCCGAACCTTTGGTCAGGAGGTTGATGACCTTGCCACCCGCCTTGCTGATCCAATCGATTGAGGCTCCGTTGTCGCAGAAGCCGAGGATCTCGATTTGGTCAAGATGTCCGGCAGAAGTCGCCCACTCGCAGACCTTCTGCACACACTTGAATTCGCCTTCTGAAACGCGTGCCGAAGCAATCTCAATGCGATTAACTCCGACTTCTTCCAGCAAACGACGAGCAATGGAGAGCTTCTCAGACGCGCTGAACGCTACGCCTGAGGTCTGCTCTCCATCTCTGAGGGTTGTATCTAGGATTTCGAATTTCAAAATTCTAAATCTAATTACGAATTACAAATTACGAATTACTTCGCAGCCTCGTAAGCCTCAATGTTTGCGGTCTTTGACAACAAGTAGTCAATGTCGTCGTAGCCATTGAGGAGGCAATACTTCTTATAACCGTTGATCTCGAACTTCTCAACGTGACCGGTAGCCTCGTTGGTAACGGTCTGGTTAGGAACGTCGACGGTAACGATGGCGTTAGCATCTGCAGCTACGGTAGCAAGCAACTCCTGACGGAACTCCTCGCTCACGATAACAGGGAGGACGAAGCAGTTGAGGAGGTTGTTGCGATGGATATCAGCGAAAGAAGAAGAGATAACTACGCGGGTGCCATAACCAGCGATAGCCCATGCAGCATGCTCACGGCTTGAACCAGAACCCCAGTTCTTGCCACCGATGATAATCTCACGCTTGCCCTCTGAAGGAACCTCGTTGAAAGGTGCTTGGTTCATCACGAAGTCAGCTACTGGCTCATTGTTAGCGTTGTAGCGGATGTCGTGCATAAAGGCGTCGCCATAGAACTTAGGATCACGAGTGGTGAAAGCCAAGTAGCGAGCAGGGATGATGTTATCTGTATTATTGTTGTCAATGTTGATTGGCAGACAGGTAGACTTCACTACATTGAAAGCCTTGTGAACGCTCTTTGCACCATCGGCCTGAGCGGCAGCTGCGGTCTGTGCTGCACCGAAAGCAATAGCAGGACAAGCATCTGGCTGAGCCGCAGTGACCTTGCGGAGATTCGCAGCAGGAGCGAGAGCTGGGGCCAACATGGTGCGAGGATCGGTAACTACACCAGTGATAGCAGAAGCTGCTACGGTGAGAGGTGAAGCAAGGATGGTACGAGCACCAGGACCCTGACGGCCTACAAAGTTGCGGTTAGAGGTCGAGATGGCGAGCTTGCCAGCAGGAACCTTATCTGGATTCATTGCCAAACATGCTGAGCAAGATGGCAGACGAAGCTCGAAACCAGCCTCCTCAAGGATTTTGTCAATACCCTCGTCGATGATCTGCTGACGAACGAGCCAAGAGCCAGGAACGAGCCAAGCAGTAACATTAGCAGCCTTCTTCTTGCCCTTAACAACAGAAGCAAATGCGCGGAAGTCCTCAATGCGGCCATTGGTACAAGCACCAAGGAAGCAGTAATCTACTGGAGTTCCCTCGAGCTTCTGACCTGGCTGGAACTGCATGTACTCAAGCTGAGCCATGAACTGAGACTTCTCAGCCTCGCTCATGCCGTCGGTGGTAGGGATGCAAGCGTCTACAGCGATACCTGCACCTGGGTTGGTGCCATAGGTGAGGCGTGGAGCGATGTCCTCTGCACGATAGGTAACCTCCTTGTCGAAGACAGCGTCATCGTCGCTCTTAAGCTTCTTCCATTCCTCGACAGCCTTGTCCCAAGCCTCGCCCTTAGGAGCATACTCGCGATCCTTGAGGTAAGCAAAGGTAGTCTCGTCTGGAGCGATGAGGCCAGCGCGTGAACCCATCTCGATAGAAAGGTTACTCAATGTGAGACGGCCTTCCATAGTCATGTTGCGAACCACTGAACCAGCATACTCCACAGCATAGCCAGTAGCACCAGAGGTAGTCATCTGTGCCATGATGTAGAGCGCCACGTCCTTAGCAGTAACGCCTGGCTGAAGCTCGCCTTCTACATTGATACGCATGGTCTTTGGCTTGCTCTGGAGGATACACTGTGAAGCAAGTACCTGAGCAACCTCAGAAGTACCGATACCCATAGCAATAGCGCCTACAGCACCGTGAGTAGAGGTGTGTGAGTCACCGCAGACGATGGTCATGCCAGGGAGCGACAGCGCCTTCTCAGGACCAACGACGTGGATGATACCATTGTCCTTAGTACCCATAGCAAAGTGCTTGATGCCGAACTCAGCGCAGTTCTTCGAAAGAGTCTCGACCTGCTTGCAGCCGATAGGATCATCGATCTTGAGCTGCTGGTCAGATGGAGTATTGTGATCTGGCATAGCTACGACATGATCAGCGCGGAAAGCACCGATACCCTTGTCACGCAAGGTGTCGAAAGCCTGTGGAGAAGTTACCTCGTGAGCAAAGAGGCGATCAATATAGAGCTGTGTAGGACCGTCGTTGACAACTTCGACAACGTGAGCGTCCCAGATTTTGTCGAAAAGAGTATTCATTGGGAAAGGAGGGATTACTTAAACTTGTTGATACAATCAATATATGCCTCGATTGAAGCGGTGACGATATCGGTGTCGGTGCCGAAGCCGTAGTAGAGGTGGCCGTTGTGCTCCACCTGCATGTGTACCTTACAGCTATCGTCAGAACCCTTAGAGATGGCCTGGATGGTCATTTCCTTGAGGGTCATCTCGCGCTTGATAATCTGCTTGAGAGCCTGGATAGAGGCGTCGACAGGACCATTACCGATACCTGCTGCCTCGAACATCTCGTTAGCCACCTTCAAGCGGATAGCAGCGATAGGAGTGACACCCTTACCAGTAGTAACCTGGAGAGACTCGAGCTGGATGTGGTTGCCCTCAGCCTTCTCTGCGCCGACGAGCATGAGGAGGTCGTCGTCGTTGAGCTCCTTCTTTTTATCTGCCAGACGGAGGAAGGCCTCGTAAGTCTTGTCAAGCTTGTCGCCTTCGAGCTCGATGCCGAGAACAGAGAGACGGTGACGGAGCGCTGCACGACCTGAGCGTGCGGTGAGTACGATTGAGTTCTCGTCGATACCTACGTCCTTTGGATCCATGATCTCGTAGGTCTGTACATTCTTGAGGACACCATCCTGGTGGATACCTGAAGAGTGAGCGAAGGCGTTCTTGCCGACGATGGCCTTGTTAGGCTGCACAGGCATGTTCATCAACGAGCTTACCAGACGGCTGGTTGGCCAGATCTTGGTGGTGTTGATGTTAGTCTGCACTGGCATGGTTGCCTGGTGGCACTTGATGATCATGGCAATTTCTTCGAGCGAAGTATTACCAGCACGCTCGCCGATACCATTGATGGTTACCTCTACCTGACGTGCACCGTTGACTACACCTGAGATGGTGTTAGCCGTCGCCATACCGAGGTCATTGTGGCAGTGGGTCGAGAGGATAGCATCGCCATTGGCAATACCCTCAACATGCTCGCAGAGATACTTGATCTTCTCTCCGAACTCCCATGGCATGCAGTAACCAGTGGTGTCTGGGATGTTGATGACCTTAGCTCCTGCACGAACCACGGCGTCAACTACCTTGGCAAGATACTCGTTGTCGGTACGGCCAGCGTCCTCTGCGTAGAACTCGACCTCATCGACGAGGTTACGAGCATACTTGACAGCAGCTACGGCACGCTCGATGATCTCCTCTCGTGTAGAATTGAACTTATACTTGATGTGGCTGTCGCTGGTTCCGATACCGGTATGGATGCGCTTATGCTTTGCGAACTTTAGGGCCTCGGCTGCGCAGTCGATGTCCTTCTGTACGGCACGTGTAAGCGCACAGATAGTAGGCCAGGTAACGGCCTTAGAAATTTCAACAACTGAATTGAAGTCTCCCGGGCTCGAGATAGGGAAACCTGCCTCGATGATGTCTACACCCAGAGTCTCAAGAGCCTTGGCCACCTGGATCTTCTCCACAGTGTTCAACTGGCATCCAGGGACCTGTTCTCCGTCACGCAATGTGGTGTCGAAGATGTAAAGACGGTCGGTCATAACGCAATATTAATTTGAAAAATAGTTTACTCCTTTTAAATATATAGAATGTTTCTTGGAATCGTTCCTGTCGGCAATGCTGTTTAGAGCGCTCCACCCAGTGTGTAGATATACTGCAGGAACTGTTTCTTGGCTTCTCGCTTCACCTTGATAGCCGTTGGCAGGATATAGTTGCTGACAGAGAGTACAGCACCTGTCTGTGCATTGGAAGTGACATCCACCGGAATCACAGCCATGCGGACGGTATAGTTGTCAAGGGCCTTCTGCACCTCGGCGCGGAGAGCTGCATCGTTGCGATAATCCTCGTTAGTCTTGCTGCTGAGGTTGATCCAAGGCAAGAAGGTGAATGGATTCTTCTGCTGGATATTCTTGGCCCACTCGATAGGAGTGTCCATCGACTTGTTCCAGCCACCATGCTCCTTAGCTCCAGCCAGACCCAGTACGAGGGTACTCAGGTTGCCGAAGTTGTAGTAGTAGATCTGGTTGGTGATAGAATCTGCCACATAGGTACCTACGGCCGAAGACTTAGCCTCTGGGGTCTTGCTGTCCTCGAAGAACTGGTTCATCTTATGCTCCTCTACCATCATAACATGGCTCACAGGAGTACTTGAGAGCAGCGCGCCCTGTGGTTTCTGACACATCAGGCTGAAGTTAGCACCACCCAGGAAGTAAGCTGAGTCCTGTCGGCCCTCATGATCCATCATGTGACGGATGGCATGACCGATAGGCAGGTCGAGGGTGGCGTAGTATCCCTGAGGAGAGGTAATATATGCCGACTCAGGATCCTTCAGTCGGTCTTCCTTCTTGATGTCCTTCAGGCTGAGGCTGGTCATCTGTACAACATCAGGTGTGACGGCCATGATCTGCTGGTGTGAGGTCACGTAGGTAGAGTCGGCCGTATCGGTAGAGTTACGCAAGATGGTTCCGTCCTTCTTATATCGATGGAACGAACGATAGTAGAACCAGATGGCGGTGTTGTATACCTTGATGATCGAACCATCACCGAACGTTGGCTGGATAGATACACCCGACAGGAAGTTCTCTCGCATTGTGGCAATGCTTGAGAAGATGTCCTTGTAGCCAGGGTAGTTGGTCTTTCCGTCTTTGTCTCGTGCGATGGCTGCTTCGACGGCGCTGCGGAAGAAGCGGTTCTTGAACTCATCGTCCAGACGGATCTCGATATATGACGAACCTGCACTGTTACGGTCTGCCTCAGAAATCGCGCGGTTGGCAGCGGTGTAAGCCTTCTTGCCGAGCAGGTTGTCGGTACTATAGTACTTGGTGAAGTCGTAGTTGCTATAGAAAGCCTTCTCTGGCTCGGTCTCCAGCTTGGCGTCCTTGTTGAGTGCATAGACACTGAGCTGCATTGGGGTGAGCGAATCACCATAATAAGTAGTGTAGTAGATTCGCATGGTCAATGAGTCGATGTCATTGTTCATCAACGAGTCGAAGCGAGACTTGTAGATATCCTTGGTGTCCAGACCCAATGTCTGAGGGACGGAGGTGCGGAGGATATTGAAGATGATCGAGTCGCCATCCATATCGTTCAGACCCAACTTGGTGCTAGCATAGAACTGTGCCAGATAGCCGGCCTTGATGCTACCATACTCAGGGTCAGTGATGTTGCCAAGCAGCGGATAACCCGTCTTGACATAGATAGAGTCGCGATAAGCCGTAGCTACGCCACACTGCAGCGTATCGGTCACGATATGTATCTGGTCGTTGAGTGGTCGGGTGGAATAACCGATCTCAGAAATGTCGTCTTTGCAGGACGAAATCGTGATCAGCATGCCTATTGCCAATGCGAACATCATGATTCGCTTGGTGACAGAAAAAAATATATTCACGTGATTTAGATATTAATCTTCGTTGTCGTCTTTATTCGGATTGAATTGCTCAAAGAACGCCTCATACTTGTCGATGTCGAGCTCTTCGTCGGTGGCATCAAGTACCGGGATCCCAAGACCCTTGGCATACTCGCGGACATTGTCTGCATCCGGAGTCTCGTCGGTGATGATGAGTCCGTCGCTGAACTTGGTTGCGATGCGACAGAGTGCTGCACAGTCAATCATTTTGTCTTTCAGCTCCACGATGTCGGCTTTGAGCACGCCCTCTCGCTTGACAGTAGAGTAGATATTGCCGTGCAGAGGACCGGTGAAACCATTGTTGAACATGCTGAAGACTACCTTGACGCCACGGAAACAAGGATCTTCGGCAAAGGCCTTCTTGATGTAGACAGGAGCGATGGCGCTGAACCAACCCTGGCAATACACGATATCTGGCTTCCAGCGGAGCTTGCGGATGGTTTCAATCACACCTCGAGCAAAGAAAACACAACGCTCGATGTTGTCCTGATAGTATCCCTTTTCGTCGCCATACATCTTGCGACGGGTGAAGAAGTCGTCATTGTCGATGAAGTAGACCTGCATACGAGCCGCCTGGATGCTGGCTACCTTGATGATCAGCGGATGGTCGGTCTCGTTGATGATGAGGTTCATGCCCGAGAGTCTGATCACCTCATGCAGCTGGTTGCGGCGCTCGTTGATGGTGCCGAAACGTGGCATGAATGTGCGGATTTCATGTCCTGCATCCTGGATGCCTTGGGCCAACTGTCTGCCGATAGCCGACGTGCGGTCTTCCGACATGTAGGGCATGACTTCTGTGTTGATGAAGAGAATCTTGGTTTTGCTCATACGTCTAAAATAATCTCCTTTAGTTACGTTTTGGATGGAGAATTGGCGCAAAGGTACTCATTTTTTCCGAAATACGAGCAAAAAAGACACGATTTTATCGTATACGCGTACATTTTAATGTTTTTTTTCAAAAAAGGCTAAGCATATATAGCGTATTTGACCCCGTTTTTCGAGCAAAGTGTCGCCCGACAAGTCCCTTATAACAGCTTTTTTGGCAAATTGTTTGCCCAAAATTTGGTGATAATCAATAAACATTGTATCTTTGCGCCTTGAAAATGAATCAATAAACAATAGACGCAATGAGTAAACAGAGATTTGATGCCATTGAGCAGGCTTTCAAGAAGCGTGCAGTGGAAGTGGAGGTGCCGAAAGGCCGACCTTCAGAATATTTCGGCGAGTTGGTATTCAACCGCGAGAAGATGCAGAAGTATCTTGACGCTAAGACTCTCCACGCTCTCCTTGACTGTATTGACAATGGTCATCATCTGGATCGTAAGGTAGCCGACGGTGTGGCTGCCGGTATGAAACAATGGGCCATGGAGCATGGTGTGACACACTGCTGTCACTGGTTCCAGCCTTTGACCGACACCACGGCCGAGAAGCATGACTCCTTCATGGAGTATGACTGGAAGGGTGGTATGATCGAGGAGTTCGCAGGTTCGAACCTCGTGCAGCAGGAGCCAGACGCTTCCAGCTTCCCTTCAGGAGGTATCCGCGCTACTTTCGAGGCGCGTGGCTACACGGCATGGGATCCTACCTCGCCAGTCTTCATTATGGACGACTGCTTGTTTATCCCTACCGTATTCATCTCATATACAGGCGAGTCGCTCGACTATAAGGCTCCTCTCAAGAAGGCGCTCAAGGCGGTCAATGACGCAGCTGTCCCTGTCTGCCAGCTCTTCGATCCTGAGGTAACCAGCGTCCGCGCCAACCTCGGTTGGGAGCAGGAATATTTCTTGGTCGATGACGCTCTCTACGCCGCTCGTCCTGACCTGATTGCTACCGGCCGCACCCTCATGGGCCACGGTTCGAGCAAGAACCAACAGATGGACGATCACTATTTTGGCCAGATCCCTACCCGTGTGCAGGCCTTCATGAAGGACCTCGAGATCCAGGGCCATCGCCTCGGCATCCCAATGAAGACCCGTCATAATGAGGTGGCTCCTAACCAGTTTGAGTTCGCTCCAATCTTCGGCGAGTGCAACCTGGCGGTCGATCAGAACATGCTCATCATGGGTGTGATGAAGAAGATTGCTCGCAAGCATGGCTTCCGCGTTCTCCTGCACGAGAAGCCTTTCGAGGGCATCAACGGCTCGGGCAAGCATAACAACTGGAGCCTCTCTACCAACACTGGCGTCATCCTCCTTGCTCCTGGCAAGGATCCGATGTCGAACCTCCAGTTCATGACCTTCTTTGTCAACGTCCTGATGGCCGTCAAGCGTCACGGCGCTCTGCTCAAGGCTACCATCGCCTCGGCCACCAACGCTCATCGTCTCGGTGCTAACGAGGCTCCTCCAGCCATCGTCTCAGCCTTCCTCGGCAAGACCATGACCGATGCACTCCGCAAGCTGCAGGCCGTTCCTGACGACACTGATATCGTCCTCGCAGGCAAGCAGGCCTATGACCTCGGCCTCGTCGAGATCCCTGAGATTTTCGTCGACAATACCGATCGTAACCGCACCTCGCCATTCGCCTTCACCGGCAATCGCTTCGAGTTCCGCGCTGTCGGTTCAAAGGCCAACTGCTCGGCTGCGATGACCACCCTCAACGCGATGGTCGCAGAGCAACTCATTGATTTCAAGGCGGCTGTCGACAAAGAGATGGCCGCAGGTGCCAGCGTCAAGGTAGCAGTCATGCGCTGCTTGAAGCCTATCATCGCAGACATCATCGACACCGTCTGCTTCGATGGTAACGGTTATTCTGACGAGTGGCCAAAGGAGGCTGCTAAGCGTGGTTTGGACGTGGAGCGTTGCGTACCAAAGATGTTCCTCGAGAATGTCAAGGCCTACAACGTCGAGATGTTCGAGAAGCTCGGCATCTTCACTGCCGCCGAGCTCCGAGCTCGTAACGAGGTGAAGTTTGAGACCTACGTCAAGCTCATCCAGATCGAGGGCCGCGTCCTCGGTGACCTGGCCGTCAACCACATCATCCCTGCCGCCATGTCTTACCAGAGTCAGCTGCTTAAGAATGTCTCGATGATGAAGAATCTCTTCCCTGGCGCCTGGGAGACCCTTTCTGCTCCTGAGATCGCCATCGTCAAGAAGATCGCTGCATACAATTCCGAAATCAAGAGCAAGGTCGACGCCATGGTCGAGAAGCGCCGCATCGCTAACCGCATGGCCGATGGCTATGAGAAGGCCATGGCTTACTACGAGATTGCTGAGTGTCTCACCCAGATCCGCAAGCCTATCGATATGCTCGAAGAGATCGTCGACGATAACCTCTGGCCAATGCCAAAGTATCGCGAGTTGCTCTGGATACGTTAATACAAAATATGATCGAAAAAGTAATCATTCTCGAACAGGCCGATCCTGTTATTTTCTACGGCACGAACAACAGTAACATCCTGTTGCTCAAGACTCTCTACCCTAAGTTGCGCTTCGCAGCCAGGGGCAGAGCCATCAAGGTGTATGGCGATGAGGAGGACATTGAGATGTTCGAAGCCTTCATCTCCAAGCTCATCCGTTATTGCAACGAGTATAACAAGCTCAACGAGGACATCATCCTCGGCTACTACAATGGCGACGGGCCTGTGGAGAAGAAGCATGACTCCTTAATTATATATGGTGTCAACGGCAAGCCTATCACCGCTCGCACCGAGAATCAGAAGGCGCTGGTCGATGCTTTCAACCGCAACGACTTGGTCTTTGCCCTCGGCCCTGCCGGTTCAGGTAAGACCTACGTGGCCATCGCCCTCGCTGTCCGCGCCCTGAAAAACAAGGAGATCCGCAAGATTATCCTCTCCCGTCCTGCCGTCGAGGCCGGCGAGAAACTCGGCTTCCTGCCTGGCGAGATGAAAGACAAGCTCGATCCGTATTTGCAGCCACTCTATGACGCGCTCGAGGACATGATCCCTGCCGTCAAGCTCAAGGAGCTGCTCGAAACCAACGTCATCCAGATCGCCCCTCTTGCTTACATGCGTGGCCGCACCCTGAGCGACGCCATCATCATCCTCGACGAGGCGCAGAACACCACCGCGCCCCAGATCAAGATGTTCCTGACCCGACTGGGCATCGGTGCCCGCATGATCGTGACGGGCGACATGAGCCAGGTGGATCTGCCCCACAACGTCACCTCCGGCCTCGTGCAGGCCCAGCGCATCCTCAAAGGCATCCCGGGCATCGCCACCATCGAATTCGACAAGCGCGACATCGTGCGCCACCGACTGGTGCAGCGCATCGTGGATGCGTACGATAGGTTCGAGGCGGAGAAGACGAGGGTGGAGATAAAACCTGCATAATGCTGCAATTTTGACCGACAAATCGCCCAAAAAAGAACAAAAGCAGAAAAAAATGAGGCAATAGATTCTTTTTTAGGATAAATGTTTTGTCGGTTATTATTTATAATGTATATTTGCAGCGCAACGTTGTGTGTTTTCTTCCTATTCGAGTATGCAGAAAAAATTCTTATATCCCGTAGATATTGATCATTTTGAGACGATCAGAAAGCAGGGTAAGGTATATGTTGACAAGACCGGATTGATCTTCGATCTTGTCAACCGATACAATTATGTTTTCCTTGCCCGTCCTCGCAGGTTTGGCAAGTCGTTGCTGTGTAATACACTCCATGCTTATTTCGAGGGCAAGAAAGAATTGTTCGAAGGCTTGAAGATTGCCGAGCTTGAAAAGCAGTGGGATGCCTATCCTGTACTGCACTTTATCATGAGCGGATTAAAGAACTGCACAATACCCGAAGCCAAGAGCACGCTTGAGAGCTTTATCCACACCTACGAGCGGAAATATGGCCGAGATGAGGCAGAGCAAACACCAGGTGCCCGTTTCCGGGGCCTGATTCATCGTGCCTACGAGCAGACAGGCAAGCCTGTGGTCATTATCCTCGACGAATACGATTCGCCCATCACCCGACTGCTGCAGGAGCACAAGAAACTCGATGAGATGCGCAGTCTGCTGCGTAACTTCTATCAGGTGCTGAAAGATGAAGGTTCCTATATCCGTTTTGTCTTTATCACCGGCATTACCAAGTTTTCGCAGCTCAGTATCTTCTCCGAACTGAACAACCTGAACAATATCTCGATGGATGATGAGTTTTCGGGACTTTGTGGCATCACACAGGAGGAACTCGATACTGTACTTCGTCCATGCGTGGAGGACTTTGCCGAGCAGATAGAGGTGTCCACCGACGAGGCCTACCGTATGCTGAAGAAATATTATGATGGTTACCATTTCAGCAAGAATAGTCAGGATGTCTATGCTCCGTTCAGCTTGCTCAAGTGTCTGGATAAGCAGGAATGGAATGAATATTGGTTCGAGGCAGGAACATCTTCGTCATTGCTGAAGTATCTGGAAGGGTTCCCGATCAGGGATGTTGCCGGATATGATGGCATAAAACTAACTTTGAATCAGTTCAACATTCCATGCGAGGATGCTGCTACGCCTATACCTCTTCTTTATCAGAGCGGCTATCTGAGCATAGAAAGTTATAACAGGCATACAGGAGCCTACACATTAAGGTTCCCCAACAAGGAGGTTCGTAGCGGTATGGTGGAATGTATTATGCCTATTCTCTTGAAGCGAACATCTTTGGACAATGACAGTTTGATGATAGGCATGACCGAAGCCCTCTACGATGGCAACCTCTCACAGGCTCTTTCGCTCCTCCGTGCCTATATTGCAGGCATTCCATACGACATCATTACCCGAGAAGAGTGGGATGACAAGGCCAAGCGTGAGGCATTCTACAAGCTTCTGTTCTATCTCGTATTCTCGCTTCTCAATGCTAAGGTCGATACCGAAGTAAAGAGCATCCTGGGACGTGCAGATGTGGTCATCCAGACCGAGGCAGATGTCTTCGTGCTCGAACTGAAGGTGGATGGCAGCGTGGAGGAGGCCTTAGCACAGATCGATGCCCAGGACTATGCCGTGCAATGGTCAGCCGATGGCCGTCGCGTTACCAAGTGCGGCATCAACATCACCAGCGACAAGCGCAACATCTCCCAATGGCGCTGCATCGACGAACGCGGAGATGTTGTTGAGGATAAGGTGCTTTAGAACGCACATTCAAACCTGATGCATCAAATGAAACTCCGTACCGAAATAGAACGAATCCCCTTGTCCCGACAGATTGATCGGGGCGAGGGGATTATGCTTGTCGGTTCCTGCTTTACCGAGCATATCGGGCAGTGGCTGCAGGAGGCGTGGCTGCCGGTGATGTGCAATCCTTGGGGGGTGCTGTTCAATCCGGCGAGCATCGCGGGCTCACTTTGGAGAGTGAGGAATGAGGAGTGTGGCTCTGTTAGGAGTGAGGAGTTCGGAAATGCCCAAGGAGCAGACTCGGAATGGCCGGAGCTGCATGAGCTCAACGGGCGGTATTATAGCTTTGATCATCATGGCAAGTGGAGTGGGGCAGACCCGGTGGCGCTGAGGCAGCAGCTCGTTGAGCTGGAGCAGGAGGCGGCCGGATTCCTGGCTTCGGCCAAGCATGTCGTGGTTACGTTTGGTACCAGTTGGGTGTACGAGCGCGAGGATCGCATCGTAGCCAACTGCCACAAGTTCCCGGCGAGCGAGTTTGTGCGACGTAAACTTTCGGTGGAGGAGATCGTCTCAATGTGGAGCGAGGTGATAGAGGGGGTGCAATGCCATTTCACTTTCACCGTGAGCCCTATCCGTCACGTCAAGGACACGTTGCATGGCAATCAGCTCTCGAAGGCTACGCTGCTGCTGGCCATTGATGAATTGCAGAGGCGTTATCCTGACCGGGTGCAGTATCTGCCTGTCTATGAGCTCCTGATGGACGATCTGCGCGACTATCGCTTCTATGCCGACGACCTGGTGCATCTTTCGTCGATGGCCGTTGAGGCGGTCAAGGAACTCTTCACGGAGTGCGCCATGACGCCTGCCTTGCGCCAATACATGAAGGAGGCCGCGCCCATCGTCAGGGGCTTGCAGCATCGCCCTACGGATCCGGATTCGGAGCAATATAAGGCGTTCCTGGCAGATCTGATGAAAAAGAAAGAGAGGCTGGTTCAGTTAATAGTTAGTAATGATAAAAAATAAATTGGTCTTTTTGAAGTCACGAATTATCATGAATTATCACGAATTTTTCCATGAATACTCAACTCCCTCAACTCCCCCTCAACTCCCTCAACTTACCCTATGAAACATCGTATTCTACTCTTACTTCTTCTTCTGGTGCTGCCCATCGGGCTGATGGCGCAGCAGTTGCCGTCTATGCATAAGAAGAAGGTGCAGAAGATTGGGTTTATGGTTTCGGCATCGGACTTCGACTATAGCGTGGCTACGGACACGATTGCGCGGGGAGCACGGACGCAATATGAACAGGCGCAGCGCATCTACGAGTGGCTGTGCAGGAATGTGGTGTACGATGCCAGTCAGCAGATACGTACGGCTGATGCGTGCTGGACGCAGCGCAAGGCGGCTTGCCAGGGGTATTGCGAGTTGTTCTATCGCCTGGCAGAGCCGCTGAAGCTCGACGTGGATCTGGTCTATGGCCATGTGAAGCAGCGTGAGGGCGGCATGGCTTCGGATCTGCACGTGTGGCTGGCGGTGAAGACCGAACGGGGCACGGTGCTGATGGATCCTACCTGGGGCGCGGGACGCATCGTCAACGGTCGCTTCGTCAGAAATCGTGCACCGTTGGATTGGTTCGATACTGATCCGAAATGGTTCATCTTCACGCATTTTCCCGAAAAAAAGAAATTCCAGTTTTTGGACAAGGCCATTGAACAGAGTGTGTTCGAACGATTGCCATACGCCTCTGTCGTTCAGGAGCAGATTGGGTGGACGGCAGCCGAGGCATTGAGTGCGGCGATGGCTGAGGATATGCTGTTCCCCGTGCTCCATGTGGGACGACACAACAAGTTGCGTTTCCTTGATGTGCCACGTCGGCGTCGGCTCATCGTGGGGAAGGGTTATGCCTTCCGCCTCACGGGCATTGAGCAGGGACATGTGCTCTGCGTAACCGATGCTTCGGACAAGGACATCGAGGCCGTGATCAAGGAGGAGAATGGCACCTACACGATCACCGTGACACCGCGGCAGAAGGGGGCGTTGCGCATCGGCACACGCAGGCAGACCGACTTCTTCACCGCGCCGCATTCCGCACCGCTGCTGGAGTATGTGGTGGAATGAATAGTGAAGATTTGTGCCTTAAAAAGCACACGCATAGATGCCAAAAGCACGGCATTTTGAGCAAAGATAAATGCGATAGGCGGTATTTTCGGATGGAAAAATACGGCCTATCGTTTTTTTTCGTACCTTTGGGGCATAATATTTAATATTTTGCATTTAATATTTAGAAATATGTCAGCTCTTACTCGCACCGACTTCAACTTCAAGGGTCAGAAGTCTGTTTACCACGGCAAGGTCCGTGACGTGTATAACATCAACGACGATCTGATGGTCATGGTTGCCACCGACCGCATCTCTGCGTTCGACGTGATCCTGCCTAAGGGCATCCCATTCAAGGGCCAGTGCCTTAACCAGATTGCTGCCAGCTTCCTCGATGCCACCAGCGACATCGTGCCTAACTGGAAGCTCGCTACTCCTGATCCAATGGTGACCGTAGGCCTCAAGGCTGAGGGCTTCCGCGTGGAGATGATCATCCGCGGCTACCTCACCGGTTCGGCTTGGCGCGAGTACAAGAACGGCTGCCGCGAGCTCTGCGGTGTGAAGCTGCCTGAGGGCATGCGCGAGAACGAGAAGTTCCCAGAGCCAATCATCACCCCAACCACCAAGGCTGACGAGGGTCACGACGAGAACATCTCGGCTGAGGAGATCATCGCCCAGGGCCTCGTATCGAAGGAGGACTGGGAGACCATGGTCGGCTACACCCGCGCCCTCTTCCAGCGTGGCACCGAGATTGCTGCCCAGAAGGGCTTGATCCTGGTTGATACCAAGTACGAGTTCGGCAAGCGCGACGGCAAGGTGATCCTCATCGACGAGATCCACACCCCAGACTCATCACGTTACTTCTACGCCGAGGGCTATCAGGAGAAGTTCGAGAAGGGCGAGGCTCAGAAGCAGCTCTCGAAGGAGTTCGTTCGCCAGTGGCTCATCGAGCACAACTTCATGAACCAGCCGGGTCAGGTGATGCCAGAGATCACCGACGAGTACGCACAGAGCGTCAGCGACCGCTACATCGAGCTTTACGAGCACATCGTAGGCGAGAAGTTTGTGCCTGCTGCTGACAATGCCGACATCGCTGCACGCATCGAGAAGAATGTGAGCGACTACCTGGCTACGCTGTAAGAACGGCTTTTCGCGTGAAAGAATATGTAAGTAGAGTCAGAGACAAAGGGCGACTGCCCATTGGCCTCTGGCTCTATTTGCTTTGCTCTGACCGAAAGGCTGCTAATTCTTAAAAAACTAAAAAACGGTAAAATGTATTTGTGAAATAGGGGAAAAATGCGTATCTTTGCAGCCCGAAAATGAGGTCTTGAGGTTTTAAGGTCTTAAGGTTTTGAGGTCTTGAGGTCTTGAGGTCTTAAGGTTTTAAGGTCTTAAGGTTTTAAGGTCTTGAGGTTTTAAGGTAAAAAATATTTCATATAATGGAAAAGCAAATTATAAAGAATCAGGAGTTTGGTGGAGAGCGTCCGCTCTATGCTCAGCATGACCTCCGACTGGAGCAGGTCACCATCCACGTGGGTGAATCATCGATCAAGGAGACATCGAACATCGAGGCAGAGGACTGTCGCTTCGAGGGTAAATATGTATTCTGGGAGACACGCGGCTTCCGCGTCAACAACTGTTACTTTGCCGAGAGTGCCCGTTCGAGCCTCTGGTACAGCTACGATCTGAAGATGACCAACTGCCTGGTGGATGCGCCCAAGATGTTCCGCCGCATGCGTGGCATCGAGGTGGAGAACTGCCAGTTCCCCAACGCCGAGCAGACCCTTTGGGATTGCGACGATATCCGTCTGCAGTCGGTCTCGTTCCAGAAAGCTGACTATCTGTTCATGCATTGCCACAACATCCGCATCGACAATATGAAGCTCGATGGCAACTATTCGTTCCAGTACGCCAAGAACGTGGAGATTCACAATTCGGTGCTGAACTCGAAGGATGCCTTCTGGGAGGCTGAGGATGTCACCATCTACGACTCGGAAGTGAATGGCGAGTACCTGGCCTGGTATGGCAAGAACATCCGTCTGGTGCGCTGTCACCTCACCGGCGAACAGCTGCTCTGCTATGTGGATGGCCTGGTGCTCGAAGACTGCACCTTCGGCGAAGATGCCAACCTGCTCTTCGAATACAGCAACGTCAACGCCACCATCAAGGGCAACGTCACCAGCATCAAGAACCCAACCTCTGGCCGCATCGTGGTCGAGGGCAAGGTGGGCGAGATCATCATCGACGAGAACCAGAAGAAACCGGGGGATGCTGTCATTGAAGTTAAAGAGTGAAAGAATATGTTTGATTTCGACAATACCCCCGACCGCCGCGGTACCAACTGCGTGAAGTGGGATGAGGCAGCCGAAGGTGTGCTGCCCCTCTGGGTGGCCGATATGGACTTTGCCACTGCTCCCTGCGTGCAGCAGGCGGTGATGCGTCGTGCCATGCACCCTTGCTATGGCTACACCATCGTGCCTGATGCCTATTATGAGGCCATCCAGCATTGGTTCGCCACACGTCATGACTGGCAGATCGGTCGCGAGGAGATCCTCTACACCATCGGCGTAGTGCCCGCCATTGCTGCCATCCTCAAGGCTGTGTGCCAGGTGGGCGACAATGTGGCAATGCTCACGCCGATCTACAATTGCTTCTACAGCAATGTGCGCAATGCAGGATGCCAGTGCGTCAGCGTGCCGCTGTTGTGTCACCACGAAACCGAGGTTTCCTTCTCTATCGACTGGCAAGCCCTTGAGACCGCCCTCGCTCACGAGAAGACCACCGTCCTCCTCCTCTGCAACCCTCACAACCCCGTGGGCCGCATCTGGACGAAGGAGGAGTTGCAGCGCATCGCCCAGCTCTGCCAGCAGCATCATGTCACGGTGATCAGCGACGAGATCCACAACGAACTCACCGCCCCTGGCACCCTCTACACCCCTTGGGGCACGATAGGCGAGGAGTACCAATCGATGGCAGCCATCTGCACCTCGCCCAGCAAGTCATTCAATATCGCCGGCTTGCAGAATGCCAACATCATTGTGCGCGATGCCGAGTTGCGTCGCCGCATCGACCGTGCCATCAACATCAACGAGACGTGCGACGTCAACCCCTTCGGCGTAGAGGCCGTCATCGCTGCCTACAACGAGGGCGGAGCCTGGCTCGATGCCCTGCGTGAATACATCTGGGCGAACTACGATTACGCACGCACGTATATAAATAAGGAATTACCACAACTCCCCATTGCCGACCTCCAGGCCACCTATCTGATGTGGGTGGATTGCCGCAGCATCGAGGCGGCTTTGGCCAAAAGCTCAGACCTCTCACAGCGCCTGCAGGACGAAGCCAAAGTCTGGTTCACCGCCGGTCACGTCTATGGCGAGGAGGGCCGTGGGTGGCTTCGCATTAACTTGGCCACCTCGCGAGCTACATTGGCTGAGGCTCTCTCTCGTTTCGTACAATGGGTAAAAGTCAACTGCTGACATGGGTAAGGACGAACTCTTAGCCCTCATACGCAATGGTCAGGACCTGACGTCGCGTCAACGCTTCGCGCTGGTGATGAGTCTCTCATTGCCTGCCATGCTGTCGCAGCTCTCCACCATCGTCGAGGAGTATGTCGATGCCTCCATGGTCGGTTCGCTCGGTGCTGAGGCTTCGGCCGCCATCGGCTTGGTAAGCACCAGCATCTGGCTGTTGGGCGGCGTGTCGCATTCGGCCTCCACGGGCTTCTATGTGCAGGTGGCGCATCGCATGGGTGCCAACGATCTGCGCGGTGCACGCGACGTGTTCCGTCAAGGCATCGTCTCGTGCATGCTCTTCTGTCTGGCTTTGGTCGCCATCGGCGTGGGCATCTCGCCCTGGCTGCCCGGCTGGCTCGGTGGCGAGGAGGCCATTCAGCACAATGCCACGCTCTATTTCGCTGTGTTCTGCCTGTCGATGCCGCTGCATCAGATCTGTTCGCTGGCGGGTGGCGTGCTGCGTTGTTCGGGCGATGTCAAGACGCCGGCCTTGCTGCAGGTGATGTGCTGTGTGCTCAATGTGGGGTTCAACTACCTGATGATCTTCCACGCTGGGCTGGGCGTGCTCGGTGCCGCCATTGCCACCTGCATGGCCGAACTGATCACCGCTGCCGCCATGATGTGGTATGCATGCGTCAAGTGTCCGGCCATGAATCTGTTGCAGGATGCTCCTGAGGGCGGATCGATCTTCTCGAAGGGCTATCCCAGCTTCCGCCCCACACGCATCACGTTGCTCAAGTCGCTCAATATCGCAGGCCCGATGGGCATCGAGCACGCCATCATGTGCGGTGCGCAGATCATGAGCACCATCATCGTGGCACCACTCGGCACCATCGCCATTGCGGCCAATTCCTTCGGCATCATCATCGAGGGCCTCTGCTATATGCCGGGCTATGGCATTGCCGATGCCGCCACCACGCTCGTCGGTCAGAGCCTCGGTGCGCAACGCAAGCCGTTGGCACGTCAGTTTGCCTTCATCACCGTGGGCACGGGTATGCTGGTGATGTCGCTCATGGCTGTGGTGATGTACATGGGTGCCTCGTGGGTGATGCAGTTCATGACCCCCGACCTCATGGTGCAGGAACTCACCGCGCAGGTGCTCCGCATCGAGGCATGGGCCGAACCAGGCTTCGCTGCCGCCATCGTCTGCTACGGTGTCTTTGTCGGTGCGGGCGACACCAAGATCCCTTGCACCATGAACCTCGCCTCCATCTGGGCTGTGCGCATCACGCTGGCCGCATGGATGGCTGGTACGATGGGCTTGAAGGGTGTCTGGATTGCCATGGCCATCGAGCTCTGCTTCCGTGGTGCCATCTTCCTGTGGCGACTGTTCGGTAACTCGTGGATGACACGGTACGAGAAGATCAAGTGATCATCGCTGTGCGAAACAAAAGTATAGAAACAAAAAAAAGGGGGAATCTCGCGATTCGCCCTTTCTTTATGTTTACCAGCCCAGGGAGAGCTTTGTAAACTACTTAACAATCTTGTAGTGTTTCTCACTTGCATTAAGCAGTATTAGTTTTTTCGGTTCTTTTCAGGTTGTGTTATTTAAGGTATTGTGTTATGGTTATGTTCTTTTAAGGTGCTGCAAAGGTAGCGCCTTTTTTCGGCTTTACCAAATTTTTTTATATGTTTAAAAACACAGAAATCGGTTGCGCAACGAAAAATTGCGCATTTTCTGTGCTTTTTTTGCCCGATGTCCCCAAAAATCGTTCCAAAATAAGCCCATTTTTTGCCAGATTTGTCATGAAAAACGCCAATTTCGTCGAACCCTGAGCAATTTCGTCGAAGAATTGCCACGGTTTCGTCGAAAGTGATTTCCCCATTTCCCATATTCTTCGTTACTTTGCACCGTCAAAACAACAAAACTGGTAATAACAAACCTAAAAATAACGATTGATATGAAAAAGACCCTCTTCTTCAGCCTCGCGCTGACCGCCTGCACCCTCAGCACCACCCTGGTCACCCCAGTCCGTGCTAACAATACTACCACCGTCCCTTCGTCCACCACCGTTCCTTCGGTTTCTCCCGAAGGCCCAGCCTCTGCCGCCGCTCCCGCCATCGACGTCACCGGTTGCGTCCTCGACTCCCTCACCCACGAAGGCGAGCCCATGGCCACCCTCCGCGTCTGGAAGCAGGGCGACATCATGGACAATAGCAAGGCCGTAGCCATGGGCACCACCGACACCGATGGCCGCTTCAATCTCCAGATCAAGCGCAAGGGCGACTACCTGCTCATGATCACCAGCATCGGCCGTACCCCCATCGTGAAGCCTTTCACCGTCGGTGCTGACAAGCGCATCGACCTCGGCACCCTCTTCATCGCCGAATCGGCCCAGAGCCTCGACGACGTGGTGGTAGCCATTCAGAAGCCATTGATCAAGATGGACGGCGAAACCATTGCCTACAGCGTATCCGACGATCCTGATGCCAAGACCAACACCCTCATCGAGATGCTCCGCAAGGTGCCTATGGTCACCGTGGATGGCGAGGACAACATCCAGGTCAACGGCAGCTCCAACTTCCAGATCTACATGAATGGCAGCCCCAGCCCTATGCTCAGCGGCAATCCCAAGGAGGTGCTCAAGGTGATCCCTGCCCAGATGATCAAGCGCATCGAGGTGCTGGCCAATCCGGGTGCCAAGTACGATGCCGAGGGCGTAGGCGGCATCCTCAACTTCATCACCGACGTGCAGCAGGGCATGGAGGGCTACACCGGCACCGTGGGCCTTCGTACCGGCGACCGCATGAATGGCGGTAGTGCCTATGTCATGATGCAGAAGGACAAGCTCACCCTCTCGGTCAATGCCAGCGCCATGCACATGAACACCCCTACGATGGAGATGTCCCAGTCGCGCGACAACCTGCAGGACGGCTCCTCGATGCTGACCACCTCGACCACTGATGGCGGCTCGAACATGATCTTCGGCACCGTCGATGCCTCTTACGCCATCGACCAGCACAACACCCTCTCGGCTTCGGTCAGCGTGATGAGCATGAACTCTGACAACGACGTAGAGTCGCTCACCAAAGCCCCTGGCAGCGAATACACGCAGGTCAATGACAACAAGATGAAGAGCACCTCGGTCAATGCCAGCCTCGACTATCAGCACACCTACAGCGACAATCCCCGTCACTCGCTCATCGCTGCCTACCGCTTCAGCACCCAGCCTCGTGAGACCGATGCCAACACCACCTATTCGCTGGCCGACATGCCCGACTATGCCCACCTGGATAAGAACAACCTGATGGAGCACACCCTGCAGCTCGACTACACCCAGCCCCTGGGCATGAAGAGCACCTTCGAGGCCGGCGGCAAGTACGTCTGGCGCGAGAGCACCAGCCTCTCTGACCTGCTCGACTACGAGAACCGCAACGCCATCGGCGCCCTCTACGGCACCTATTCACACAGCTTCGGCCAGCTCACCGTCAAGGGCGGCCTGCGCTACGAGTTCACCTCGCAGGATGTAAAGTACAACAAGGGCAATGGCGACGACTTCAGCCTCACCTACAACAACCTGGTGCCTAATCTCACCCTCTCGCTGGCTCCATCCATGACGCAGAACCTCAGCCTGAGCTACAACATGCGCATCAGCCGTCCGGGCATCTCGGTGCTCAATCCTTACAAGAACACCCAGAACCTCTACTTCGTGTCGTATGGCAACCCGAACCTCGACGTCGAGACTTCGCACAACACCCAGCTCACCTACAGCTACTTCACCCCTAAGGTCATGGTCAATGCCTCGCTGCGTTACGCCTACCAGGACAATGGCATCGAGCAGTACAGCTTCCTGCAGGACGACGTGCTCTACAGCACCTACGCCAACATCGGCCAGCGTCAGAACACCACCCTCAGCCTCTTCAGCACGCTGAGCCTCACGCCATCGACCCGCCTCACGCTCAACAGCAACACCTCGTACGTCGATCTCCGTGCCTCGCAGATGGGCTACAGCAACAGCGGCTGGCAGCAGATGCTTATGGCCAACCTGCAGCAGACCCTGCCTTGGGACATCAAGCTCTCGGCCATGTATATGTTCAATAGCCCAAGCATCAGCCTGCAGGGCACTTCGGCCAGCATGAACATGCACATGCTCGGCCTCTCGAAGACCTTGCTCAACGACCGCCTCTCCCTGAGCCTCAACACCGTCAACCCATTCCACAGCACCATGACGATGAAGACCACCACCGAGGGCGACGGCTACACCAGCACCATGACCAGCAAGGTCTCGATGAGCTCCATCATCGCCTCGGCCACCTATCGCTTTGGCGACCTCAAGATGAAGCAGCAGCAGATCCGCCGCACCCAGATGGAGAGCGACCTGATCGAGGCCACCGACAGCAACACCGAGATGAACAATGTGTTCATGCAGTAATCCGAGAACTCACATTACCTTATAAAAAAAGATTGCCTCTGTGCGTGAGCATCGAGGCTTTTTTCCCTTTGGTCGATGACATTTGCCCCTAATTCGCCCTTCGAATGGCAAATCTTTCCCTGATAATTTGGAAATTAGCACAAAGATAATTATTTTTGCACCGATGAAACCGATAACCAAACAGAACCTCGCCCTCTTCGGCCTCCAGTTGGCCGTGTGGCTTGTCATGATGCTGGCGCCAGCCTGCATCGTGTATCTGCTCAATCCCTCGGGCGACACCCACTGGATGTTCCTCTGGCAATCCATCCCGCTCGTAGCGCCCATGTTACTGATCTACATGGTCAGCTTCTACGTGCTGGTGCCTTATCTCTACTTCCGCGGCCACAAGCTCTGGTACATTCTGGCATCCATCGCGTTCATCGCCTTGGTCAATATCCGCTTCATGACGACCGATGTCTCGCAGTACGGCGAGATGGCCGTCACGGGCTTCTATTCGATGTTGGCGAGCGTCCTGGTGATCCACACCGTCGTGGTCTTTGCTGCCTTTGGTGTGCGCAACTATGTGCATTCGCATCGCCTCCAGCTCGAACTCCAGGAGGAGCGACGCAAGAGCACCGAGGCCGAGCTCACCTGGCTCAAGAACCAGCTCAATCCGCATTTCCTCTTCAACTCGCTCAACAACATCTCCTCGCTCACCCAGATCGACCCCGACCAGGCCCAGGAGGCCATCGCCCAGCTCAGCGACCTGCTGCGCTATGCACTCTACGAAAGCAACAAGCCACAGGTGCCGCTCACAGCCGAAGTGGAGTTCATGCACAACTACATAAGCATGATGCGTCTGCGTTGTTCGGAACTGACTACGGTCGAAGAGGATCTCGTGCCCGCCAACATTCAGGTGGCGCCGCTGCTCTTCATCTCGTTCATCGAGAATGCCTTCAAGCATGGCTCATCCAACACGCATCCTTCGCACATTGCCATACACCTGCAGGCTACGGACAGCCGCATAACCTTCAGTTGTATGAACACCAACTTCCCCAAATCCGACACCGACCGCAGCGGTTCGGGCGTAGGCCTCGAAAACACCCGACGTCGCCTCGACCTGCTCTATCCCGGCCGATATACCTGGCAGCAGGAGGTCGCCAGCAATGAGTTCCGCATTGTCATTACCCTCGACCTCCTCAAACCCCTTCAAACCCCTCAAACCCTTCAAACCCTTCAAACCC